>JBGPPK010000005.1:0-506717 GCA_041488515.1 Terriglobia bacterium
AGTTCGCGCCGAAGGCGCGAACTACCCTCGGCCATTGGCTTTTCGCTGAAAGCCTCTGGAAAGAGGAAGAATCAGGAAGGTTCTGGCTGGCGGCCAAAGGCCAGGAGTCAACGAAGAATCAGCGTGGAATTCAGCCGGCAGGCGGCTTGAAGGACTCGCTTTAAGAGAAGGGTTGAGATCAATGTCTCGCATCGGAAAGAAACCGATCCCGCTCCCCCAGGGAGTGAAGTTTGAAGTGAAGGGAAATACCGTGGTGGTCCAGGGCCCCAAGGGCCAGGTGCAGACGCATCTGCCGGCCGGCGTCCAGTTGAAGCAGGCGGACGGCCACATCCAGGTGGCTCGCCAGAGCGATCACCATGCCGCCGTGCATGGTCTGGCGCGCGCCCTGGTAAACAACGCCGTGGAAGGCGTGACCAAAGGCTGGAACCGCGACCTGGAGATCGTGGGAATCGGCTATCGCGCGGAACTTAAAGGCAAGAACACCGTAGTATTTACGTTGGGTTTTTCCCACCCCATCGAATTTCCGTTGCCTACCGGGGTCACGGTTGCGATCGATCCCAAGCAGACCAAGCTGACGGTCAGCGGCATCGATCGCCAGAAGGTGGGACAGGTGGCGGCGGATATGCGCAGCCTGCGTCCGCCGGACCCGTACAAGCAGAAGGGCATCCGCTATGCAGGCGAGAGATTGAAGAAGAAGGTTGGCAAGACGGGAGCGAAATAGATTGGGTAATCGGGAAATTTGGTAATTGGGTAATTTGAGTTGAAAGCACCACGAAGCGAACGGTTTTCAATTACCAAATTTCAAATCACCAAATTACTCAATTGCCGGCATAACGAAGAACATTTTTGATCGTGGCGCTCAATAGCTCTACGAAGCAAAGGGTAAAGACATGATTCCAGATAGTTCGAAAAATAAAGTTCGCCGGCGGATTCATCAGCGTCTGCGCAACCGGCTCTCCGGCTCTCCGGAGCGGCCGCGGCTGAACGTATACCGTTCGCTGAACCACATTTATGCGCAGGTGATTGACGATACTTCCGGCACCACGCTAGCTTCGGCTTCAACCGCCAAGGGTAAAAAGGGCAGCAAGACGACCGGCGGAAACGTGGCCAGCGCCAAGGAGATTGGCAAGGCGATCGCCCAGCGGGCGCAGGAAAAAGGAATCAAGAAGGTGGTATTTGACCGTGGCGGATATCTCTACCACGGACGCATCAAAGCGCTGGCCGATGCGGCGCGCGAAGCAGGTCTGGAGTTCTAAACCAATGGCAATCGCAACAAAGAAAAAGCTCGATGCCGGCAACTACCAGTTGAAAGACCAGGTGGTGGCCATCAACCGCGTGACCAAAGTGGTCAAGGGCGGCAAGAACATGTCATTCGCGGCTCTGGTCGTGGTCGGCGACCCCAGTGCGGGCGTGGTCGGCTATGGGTCCGGCAAGGCCAAGGAAGTGCCGCAGGCCATCCGCAAGGGAATTGAGTCGGCCAAGAAAAACCTGATGCGGGTCAACCTGAGCAAGACCTCGATCCCGCATGCCGTGCTGGGCACGTTCGGCTCCGGCCGGGTGCTGCTGAAGCCGGCGCCGGAAGGCACCGGCGTGATCGCGGGCGGCGCGGTGCGTGCGGTGATGACCTCCGTGGGTGTGCTGAACGTCCTGACGAAATCGATCGGCACGGCCAATCCGCACAACGTGATCAAGGCAACGTTCGATGCGCTGAACAAGCTTCGCGACCGCCAGGACGTGGCGACTCTGCGCGGCAAGACGCTGCAGGAGCTCTAAGAAACCATGACGGCACAGAAAAAGAAAATTCGCCTGCAATATGTACGCTCGAAAATCTGCACGCCGATCAAGCACAAGCTGGTGATTAAAGGCCTGGGCTTTACCCGGTTGAATCAGGTGGTGGAACGGGAAGACACGCCGTCGATCCGCGGCATGGTGGCCAAGGTCCCGCATCTGGTGCAGATACTCGAAAAGTAGATTTGGTAAATGGGTAATTTGGTAATTGGGTAATTGCCAAATCAAAAACAGGGCAACCGAGTAGTTACCGCGTCAGCATAGACGGTGGCTGCGAAAAAAAGGAAATTCAAAGTGCCAACGAACTTATCCAACTTACGGCCTCCCAAAGGCGCCACGGCAAACAAGAAACGCGTGGGCCGGGGCATGGGAAGCGGTATGGGCAAGACCTCCACGCGCGGCCATAAGGGCCAGCGTTCCCGTTCGGGCTCGCGCATGATGCGCGGGTTTGAAGGCGGGCAGATGCCGTTGCATCGCCGCCTGCCCAAACGCGGCTTCACCAATATCTTCCGTGTTGAATACCAGGTGGTGAACCTGGAGCGGCTGGCGGAACTCGGCGAAAAGAACATTACGCCGGAGCTGCTGGTCAAGAACGGGCTGGCGGGCAAGAACGATCTCATCAAGATCCTGGGCGATGGCGAACTCAAGTCGGCGCTGACGGTGCTGGCGCACAAGTTTTCCAAGAGCGCGCAGGAAAAGATCGAAAAGGCCGGCGGGAAAGCGGAAGTGATCGGCGGAGCGGCGGCGGAACCCGCGGCGAAGGAAGCGCCGAAAGCCAAGGCGAACCAGGAACAACCGAAACCAAAGAAGAAGTGAGCTAAATGTTCGAGAAACTGGCGAATATCTTTCGAGTACCGGACCTCCGCAAGCGCGTGCTGTTCACGCTGGCCATGCTGGCCGTTTACCGCCTGGGATCGCACATTCCCACGCCGGGCATCAACACGGACGCGCTGCAGAAGGCCTTCGAGCAGCAGAGCGGCGGGCTGCTGGGATTTTATGACCTGTTCAGCGGCGGCAACCTGCGCCGGCTGACCATCTTTGCCCTGGGCATCATGCCCTACATTACCGCATCCATCATTCTGCAGTTGCTCACGGTGGTGTGGGAGCCGCTGGCGCGCCTGCAAAAAGAGGGCGACCTGGGGCGCAAGAAGATCACGCAGTGGACGCGCTATCTGACCCTGGTGCTCTCCATCCTGCAGAGCCTGGGCATCGCCGTGACGCTGCAGAAATCGGGTTACGTGGTGAACTCCGGCACGGCCTTCACCCTGATGACGATCATCACCCTGACCACGGGCAGCATCTTCATCATGTGGCTGGGCGAGCAGATCACCGAACGCGGCGTGGGCAACGGCATGTCCTTGCTCATCTTTTCCGGGATCGTGGTGGGACTGCCGAAGGCCGTGGTGGACCTGGCGGGCAAAGCGCGGTCGGCGGCATGGGGTAGTTTCACTATTCCCGCGTTGCTGGTGCTGATTGCCATCATGATCCTGGTGGTGGCGTTCATCGTGTTCATGGAGAGGTCGGAACGGCGCATTCCGGTGCAATACGCCAAGCGCGTCGTGGGGCGGCGCATTATGGGCGGGCAGGCCACGCACCTGCCTTTGCGCGTGAATTCCGGCGGCGTAATGCCGGTGATTTTCGCTTCGTCGCTGCTCAGCATTCCGCAGATGCTCACGCTCTCCAATGCGTTCAAGCCGGGGGGCGCGCTCAACCGGTATTTTGGCGGCATTATGGACCAACTCAAGTGGGGCGAGCCGCTCTATACCCTGCTCTACGCGGTGGGGATCATCTTCTTCGCCTACTTTTATGTTTCCATCGTGTTCAACCCGTCGGACGTGGCGGACAACATGCGGAAATACGGCGGGTTTATTCCCGGCATACGCCCGGGACATCGCACGCGCGACTACATCAATGACGTGCTGACGCGGGTCACCCTGGTCGGCGGTTTATACCTGATCCTGATCTCGCTGATTCCGGAGTGGATGATCGCCGGCATTCATCTCGACCACATTCCCTGGCTGGGGCCGCGGGTGTTCGGCAATTTCCCCACATGGATCCTGCACGGTCTGAACGTGAACTTCTACTTCGGCGGAACGTCACTGCTGATTGTGGTGGGCGTGGCCATGGATACGGTGAACCAGATCGAGTCGCAACTGGTCATGCGCCACTATGAAGGATTTACCTCGCGTAGCGGACGCATTCGTGGGAGGAGGCTCTGGGGTTAAGCCGATGCCGGCCAGCACCGCACCTGACGCTATGAGCGCAAAGGACATTGCCGTGGGGCCCATTGTCTTGATGGGAGCTCCCGGAGCGGGCAAAGGCACACAGGCGAAGTTCATTGCCGGGCACTACGGAATTCCTCACATTTCCACCGGGGACATTCTGCGCGACAATGTGGCTCGGAATACGGAATTGGGGAAGAAAGCAAAAGCGGTCATGGAACGGGGCGAACTGGTGTCCGATGAGCTGGTGAACGGCATGGTGGCGGAGCGGATCAAGCAGCCGGATTGTGACCGGGGATTTATTTTAGATGGGTTTCCGCGGACAGTGGCCCAGGCGGAATGGCTGGATCGTGAATTGGCGGCGAGAGCGGGCAACAGGAAGCCGCCGGTTGTCGTGGACATTGAGGTAAGTTATAATCAATTACTGCAACGGCTTACGGGCCGCCGTACTTGTCCTGTCGACGGCAAGATTTACAACATCCATTTCCAGCCGCCCAAAGAAGAAGGCGTCTGCGACGTCTGCGGTACGCAATTGTTCCAGCGCGTCGACGACACGGAAGAAGTTATTTCTGAGCGTTTGAAGAGCTATGAACGCCAGACCCTGCCGCTGGAGGATTATTACCGGAGGCAGGGACGCTTGCGCAGGGTCAACGGTGAATTTCCTGTTGCGCAGGTGATGGCGGAGATTTTTCGCGCGATTGAAGGCGGCGCCGCAACGGCAACGAATGATTAACTGCAAGTCACAAGCCGAACTGGATAAGATGCGGCGCAGCGGGCATATCGTCCGCCAGGTGCTGGATGCAGTAAAGATGCTGGTTGTGCCCGGCGTTTCCACCATGGACCTGGAGCACGCGGCGGAAGAGAAGATCCGCGAACTTGGCGCCAAGCCCGCATTCAAGGGGTATCACGATTACCCCTGCGTGCTGTGCACGTCGGTGAACAATGAGATCATCCACGGCATCCCTTCGGAGAAGCGGGTGCTCAAGGAAGGCGACATCGTTTCGATCGATTGCGGCGTGGTCATGGACGGCTACTACGGCGATTCTGCCATCACCGTTCCTGTGGGCAAGTCGCTGGCGCCGGAGTTGCAAAAACTGCTCGACGTTACCGAGACTTCATTAAGGAAAGCGATTGAAGAGGTCCGGCTGGGCAAGACGGTTGGAGACGTGGGCGCGGCGGTGCAGGAATACGTTGAAGCCAATGGCTTCAGCGTGGTGCGTGAGTTTGTGGGCCATGGAATCGGCACGCGGCTGCATGAAGACCCGCAGGTGCCGAATTTCGGCACGCGCGGCCACGGCACCCGGTTGCGCGAAGGCATGGTGCTGGCGATTGAACCCATGGTCAATATCGGCAAGCCGGGCGCGCGCGTACTGGACGATAAGTGGACCGCGGTCACCGAAGATGGCAGCTATAGCGCGCACTTCGAGCACACTGTGGCGGTTACCCGCAACGGGCCGCTGGTGCTGACCGAATAGAAACAAAGCGAGGGGCTCTCATAGCGAGACCCTCTAGGAGCTAGGTGAGCAAAGAAGACGCGATTGAGGTGATGGCAACGGTGATTGAGCCGCTGCCCAATGCCATGTTCCGGGTGGAACTGGAAAACAAGCATCAGGTGCTGGCGCACGTTTCCGGCAGAATGCGCAAGAATTTTATCCGCATTCTTCCCGGGGACAAGGTCGCGGTGGAACTTTCGCCCTATGACCTGACGCGCGGGCGGATTGTGTATCGGTACAAATAAGGAGCACAGGCAGAAGTGCCTGGGCCACATGGGAATCAGGAAATCATGAAGGTTAGAGCATCGGTAAAGAAGATTTGTGACAAGTGCAAGATCGTGCATCGCAAGGGCGTGGTGCGGGTGATCTGCGAAAACTCGAAGCACAAGCAAAGGCAGGGGTAGTCTATGGCACGCATTTCAGGCGTCGATCTTCCGCGCAACAAGCATGTGAACATCGCGCTCACGTATATCTACGGCATCGGCAACTCGCGTTCGGCACGGCTTCTGGCCACGGCGAAAGTCGAGCCCATGAAGAAAGTCCAGGACCTGAATGAGGACGAGGTCAACCGCATCCGCCAGGCCATTGAAGCCGAAGGCGACGTGGAAGGTGATCTGCGCAAAGACATCTCCATGCACATCAAGCGGCTGATCGAAATCGGCTCGTACCGTGGATACCGCCATCGCCGCAATTTGCCGGTGCGGGGACAACGCACGCATACCAACGCGCGCACGCGGAAAGGCCCGCGTAAAGGTACGGTGGCCAACAAGAAGAAAGCAGCGTCAAAGACCTAGGCTCAAGTGCAGCTATTGGCCACTGGCCGTTAGCTCTTAGCTTGCGGATTGATGAGCGGCAACGGTTTTGCCGTCTAAGGAAAAGCAGAGAACACTATGGCGAAAGCAGCAGCACCAGCCGGCGGCGCAGCCACCGGAACCAAAGGCAAAAAAAAGGTTTTCAAAAAAAAGGAGCGGAAGAACGTCCCGCACGGCGTGGCGTTCATTCAAGCTTCTTTCAACAATACCATCGTCACCATCACGGACAGCGAAGGCCGCACGCTGGCGTGGAAGAGCTCGGGGTCGCTCGGCTTCCGCGGTTCGCGCAAGGGCACGCCGTTTGCCGCCCAGCAGGCCGCAATGAACGCCGCCAACCAGGCGCGCGACCACGGCATGCGCACCATCGAGGTACGGGTCAATGGACCGGGCTCCGGCCGCGAGTCGGCGATCCGCGCTCTGGCCGCCGCCGGACTGGACGTGAAGACGATTAAAGACGTCACGCCCATTCCGCATAACGGATGCCGGCCGCCGAAACGCCGGCGTGTTTGATTTTTAGTTTGAAATTTCAAATTTGAAATTTCAAATCGTAAGGATGGGGATGGAAGGGGAACACCACCCTGTAAACCCATCGACACTCGTAGTAGAGGAGAAACATGGCACGATATAAAGGTGCAGTCTGCCGCCTTTGCCGTCGCGAAGGCATGAAATTGTTCTTGAAAGGGGCCAAGTGTTTTACCGACAAGTGCCCCGTGGAAAAACGCAACTTCGCTCCCGGCCAGCACGGCAAGGACCGCAAGGCCAAGGTTGTGGGTTACGGCCTGCAACTCCGGGAAAAGCAGAAGACCAAGCGCATGTACTTCACCCTGGAAAACCAGTTCCGGAATTACTTTGAAAAGGCCGCGCGCAAGCCGGGTGTTACCGGCGAATTGCTCTTGCAGCAATTGGAGCGCCGCCTGGACAACGTGGTTTACCGGCTGGGCTTCGCTACCTCAAGGCGCCAGGCGCGGCAGGTCGTCCGCCATGGCCATATTGACGTGAACGGACGGCGCGTAAACATTCCGTCCTTCCAGGTGAGCGCCGGAGACGAGATCCAGGTGCGCGACAAGGCCAAGAAGTTCACTGTGATTGAGGGCGCGCGCGACTACTCCAGCCACCAGCCGGTCGTCGGCTGGCTGGAAGTGGACCGCGACAACCTGAAGGGCCGAGTTCTGGCCCTGCCGAAGCGCGAAGACATCAACGCGCCGGTGAACGAACAGCTGATCGTGGAACTGTACAGTAAATAATGGGTGAGCGCGGAGCGAGCGCTGGCATTCACGAGCAAAGCGCGAGGGCGAAGCAACGGAAGATTGCGGAGCCCTTGAAAAGAAGCCCAGTTGATCGTGGAACTATATTCGAAGTAAAGCTTGCTCTCGTGGGCGTCAAAAGCTCCCGGAGCACGATGAATCAGAGGGTGGGATCAAAGCATCCAATGATTCATCCACTCAAATTACGTTTAGCCAGGGGCCGGTGATCGCCGCCGGTCCCGCAATTGCCCGCACCAGAACAGCCTTGTGGCCGCTTGAGCCGCATGCGCCAAACGGAGCGGAGTTGAAAGGACAAAAGAAATGGTTCTCTGGAGAGGTTTCCAAAAGCCCAAGCGTCTCGCCACCGATACTGAGACGCTCACCGACAAATATGGCCGCTTTTACGCCCAGCCCTTTGAGCGTGGATTCGGCACCACCATCGGCAACGCGCTGCGGCGCGTGCTGCTGTCTTCCATTGAAGGCGCTGCCGTCACGGCCGTGAAGATTGAAGGCGTGCTGCACGAGTTTCAGTCCATTCCCGGCGTGGTGGAAGATGCAACCGACATTATCCTCAACCTGAAACAGGTCCCCTTCAAGCTGAATGGCGACGGTCCGAAAGCGATCTACCTGAAAGCCGAGCAGCCGGGCGTGATCACCTCCGGCATGATCGAGGCCGACGGCGACGTGGAGATCCTGGACAAGAATGTGTACATCGCCACGGTTTCCGAGGGCGGCAAGCTGGACATGGAAATGCGCCTGAAGCGCGGCCGCGGTTACGTGGCGGCCGACAAGAACTTCGACGAAGACCTGGGTCTCGGCTTCATTCCCATCGACTCCGTCCACTCGCCGGTGCGCAAGTGCAATTACACCGTGGAAGCGGCGCGTCTGGGACAGATCACCGACTATGACAAGCTCGACATCGAGATCTGGACCAACGGCTCCATTGCTCCGGCGGACGCGCTCGGCCTGGCCGCCAAGCTGCTCAAGGACCACATGACCATCTTCATCAACTTTGAAGAGGAGCTGGAGACCGAGTCGCGTGGCGAAGAGAAGCCGCTGATCAAGAATGAGAACCTGAACCGCTCGGTAGAGGAGCTGGAGCTTTCCGTCCGCAGCTACAACTGCCTGAAGAACGCGAACATCCAGTCGATCGGCGAACTGGTGCAGAAGACGGAAGCGGAGATGCTCAAGACCAAGAACTTCGGCCGGAAGTCGCTCAATGAGATCAAGGAAATCCTTGCTTCCATGGGGCTCTCGCTGGGCATGAAGATCGATGAGCACGGCAACGCCGTTCCCGGACCCACCAGCCAGATGCCTTCGGCAGTGCCCATGGGCGGCGGTATGGGTGACGGTGGCGACGGCGACGGGCAGGAATTCTGAGAACAAATTGGTAATTGGGTCAATGGGTGATTGAGTCATTTACACAACTCAATTCCCGCCCCAATTACCAAGTTACAAAATTACTCAATTACCAAATCTGAAGGAACTGACCATGCGTCACCAGAGACATACCAAAAAACTCGGACGTAACACCAGCCATCGCCGCGCGTTGCTGCGCAACCTGGTGACCTCGCTCATCATGGAAGAGCGGTTAGAGACCACTCCGGCCAAGGCCAAGGCCATGCGTCCGCACGTGGAAAAAATGATCACGCTGGGCAAGCGCGGGGATCTGGCGGCGCGCCGCCTGGCCGGCAGCTACCTGCTGACGCGCGAGTCCGTCAGCCGCTTGTTTGAGACCGTGGCCCCGCGCTTCGGCGACCGCAGCGGCGGTTACCTGCGCATCATCCATAAGGGGTGGCGGGTGGGCGACGGCGCGGAAACCTGCTTTATCGAACTGCTGGGCAGCGAAAAAGTGATTGAGGCCAAGCGCTCCAAGCGGGCGGAAATTCGCTCCAAGCGCCAGGAACAGGTCCGCAAGCAGATGGAAGAAGAACAGGCCGCGGCAGCCGCCGAACAGGGTGGCGGCGAGGAAGAAAAGAAGTAGAAGGCCATCAGCAAGTCATCGCAAACGCGCCCTTGCGGCGCGTTTGCTTTTTATCGTGACGCCGATTGGGTGTTGCCGCAAGGCGGCAAAACCGCCGGATAGTAGAAGTTGGTCTTCTTGTGTATTTTCGCCGCAGGGCCCTGGAACTGCACCTTCCATTTATGAGGTTTGTTCATCTCCGGCGGCAGCTTGATTTCCAGCATGTACCCCGCCCAGGCGAAGCGAATGAGCGGAGCGACATACATGCTGAGCAGACCACCGGTCTCCTGGGTCATGCGATCCAGCGCGGCTTTCTCCAGGTCGTGCGACTTCCACAGGAAGTCCCGTTCCACGTGGCTCCCGTTCATGCGCCGCATCATGAACAGCCGCGTCCCGCGGGCGACAAATTCTTTCTCGACGTCGCCGGCGGTGTGGTGGCTGGCATCGTCATAAGGATCGCCGACAAGAAGGATGGTATCGCCCGGCTGGTGCGGGCCAAACAGTGCGAGCGCCTGATGCAGCGCATCCCATAAGGCAACTTCCTTGCCCAGCGAACCCGCTTCCTCAATGACTTCATTGACCGCAGCAGCGCGTTTTTCCGGGTCGGCGACGAACGCCTTGGTGAATACCGCTTTTTTCGAGAAGATGCCAAACGCTACCGGCTTGCCTTCCGGCGCCTGTCTCGCCTGCTTTGTGACCATGTCCACAATTTCTTCTATCTTGTCGCTCTTTCCCGCGCCTTCAGTTTCCAGAAGGATCAGCAGCCGGTTATTGAAATCCCGGCTGGAACTAAGCACCGGCAGGGCCTTTTCGCCGACCTTCACCACAAAATCCTCGGTTTTGAGAGTTTCAAGTTCGGCGGTGGTGAGTTGGTCGTAGAAGGACGCCAGCACGGTGGCGGTGCATCCCTGCGCCCGGGCGGCACAAGGGGTAAAAGCAAGGACAAGCAAGAGCCAAATTTTCTGGTTCATAGGGCCCACCTCGCAGTTTACTAAGATAACCTAAGAATGGACGTTGCCTGGAGGCAAAAAGGTTGGCACCATGATGGGCCAGCCATTGATCCCATTTGAACAATAGGAAAGTGTGAAGAGAGAATGACCGATTACACAAGGCTCCCGATTGGCGAGAAGGCCCCGCAGCGCGTCAATGCGGTGATTGAAATCCCCAAAGACTCGGTCAACAAATACGAGTATGACAAGCAGTTGCACGTTTTTAAGCTTGACCGCACCCTGTTTTCGCCCGTCCACTATCCCGGCGATTATGGCTTTATCCCGTGCACGCTGGGGCAGGACGGCGATCCTCTGGATGTGCTGGTGCTCGTGGAGGCTCCCAGTTTTCCCGGATGCCTGATGGAAGTGCGGCCCATCGGCGTTTTACAGATGGTGGACCAGGGCAAGAAAGACGAAAAGATTCTGGCGGTGGCGGAGAGCGATCCGCTATATCGGGAAGTGAACGATTACTCGCAGGTATTTGTACATACAGTGCGGGGCATTGAGCACTTCTTTGCCATCTATAAAAATCTTGAAGGCAAGAAGACGGAGATGGCCGGCTGGGCAGACGCCGCCGCGGCACGGCAGATCATTGTGGAAGGGCAGAAACGGTTTAAGTAGCAATTAGCGCTCAGCAATCAGCAGTCAGCCGAACCCGGTTAGCCGCAGATTTGCGCGGATGAACGCGGATCGGGACATTAGCTCTTTCTGTAAATCCCTCGCAAAGCGAGGGATCCCTGCTTCCAACGTCAAATCTTAAAGTTAAGCGACAATTAATTTCTTTCTGTGGCGCTTTCAATAATCGCAAATCTCTCTTGTCAACCTCAAAATCCAAGAGGCTATAAGCTCTCTCCCGTTCGCTTCGCTCAGGGCCGAGACTTCGGAAAAAGCAATTACCAATTGCTAATTGCTACTTCGCCACCAATTTCTGCTTTTCCAGGATACTCACCAACCGGTCCACCCAGGTTTGATCGATGTCCACCAGGTATTCGGCGGAGAGCAGATCGGCGATCTCTCCGGTGCTGCGCTTGCCGTTCATGAAGTTCACGGCCTCAAAGCTGATCAATGCAAAGTTCGGCTTGGTGGCAAGCCCCTCAGAGTCGCTGGCGAAGCGGGCTTCCTGCGCAGCAACCCACTTGGCGTCCTCGGCGCTCAGATTGTCCCAGACCGAGGCGTCGAGCGGTAGCAAGGTGGTTCTGTGCGGGCCTTGCCCGGATGCGACCTCGACGTACGCGTTCACAAAGCAGAGCGGCCCGCCCGGTGTCCCAGGCTCCTTGCCTGTCCTCAACGCTTCGGCCACGCTTTCAAACCGGCATTGATTCTGCGTGGCGCGCGAATGCCCGCTCCCGTCCGGCGTCTCTGTATCGGCACCTAGCCGATGTCCGAATTCGGCAGCCTGGATGGCGAACTGTCGCTTCCGTAGAGACTGTTGAGCCTGGGCGTCAGCCGTTGCGATGAAATAGGCGGCTGCTGTGGCCAGGGAACCTACGCGCCGGAATTCGCTGGCATCGGTTTTGTCGAGTTTGTCTTCGCTCGTGTGGTGAGTCCAATCAGGATCATGGCCCAGCATAGTGGCGGGAATGCCCAGCCCGAGAAATACGTCGTGGTCGCTGCCTTGGGCATAAGGGATAGCTTCAGGCATCCAGTAATTGCGAGTGCCGGTAGGGGCGTAGAGATTGGCTTCACGGGTTTGCTCGAGGACATCAGACATGAGCGCGTCGAGAAAGGACGGAACGGAATCCGGAGTACGCGTGAAATAAAAACGAGAATTGGTCTTCACCGTGTCCTCGCCAACCATGTCCATGTTGATGTTGGCAATGACGCATGACTTGCCGGGATGAACCGCATACGTTGGCTGCTTACGGGGATCGTCCCACGGCGAGTCGCAGCGGCGCGCTTCCGGATGATTGCTGACATAAGCCAGTGTGCCGAAGTATTCCGGCACCCACATGAAGTGAATCGTGATTTTGGGGGGAGCAAGCTTCTTTTCCCAAATGAGCTTCTGCAACGTGCGCGCAGCTTCCATCATGGCGCCGGAGCCGGAGGCGTTGTCATTGGCGCTCCACTTGGGATGGTCGAGATGTCCCGTGATCAGGATTTCACGTTCCGGATCTTCCGTGCCGCGGATGTAGGCATGAACGAGTGTGAGTTTACCGGGGCCAAGCGTGGCGAGAATTCTTCCGTGCACGCGAACCGGGCCGTGCTGCATGAGTGACTTGAGCCGTTCATACTGGTTTCGAGAGACCTGAAAGCCGCCGCTGGTTTTGTCCCGCTCTTCCGCCCGGGGCCAGATGCCGTTGTAGCGGACCATGTCCGGGTGATCGGGCCGGTCGGCTGCATCGGGATAGATCACGACGCCGACGGCGCCGTGCTTGAGCACTGCCTGACGAACAACATTCGCTGCGTAACCTGAAGCCAGCGCAACTTTGCCGCGAAGGTCGATGCCCTGGTAATTCGCATCGTTGGTGCCGCTGCCCACGTCCACGAGTTCACCCGTCCAATCGCCGCTTTTGGAATACGTGGAAACGCACATGGGTACTTCCGAATAGCGGCACAGTAGAATGGGCTTGAAATCCTTCACATCACCCATGCTCTCAACCCATAGTTCTCCGGACCGCATGTCCCAGCCCATGGGAGAAATGTAGGTGCCGTACTTCGTCTTACCGTCAGAAGGGAATTGCTCAAGGAAAGCTACAACGCCGTAGATCTTCAATTGCGCATCGACAACTTCATGGGCGACGGAAGCCATCATGGGGCTGCCCTGGATGCGGTGATACTCCACGATCCGGCGCGTATTCTCCTGCGCCGCTTCGCCGGAATATTCCGTGGCAATGGCGTCAAAGACCTCTTGTTTGACCAGGTGCTGGGCGGAAGCCAGTAAGGCAGAGAAACAGATGCACAGGCGCAGAAACATTTTCATGCCGAAGAGAGTACAGGAAACCGGCGGTTTCGCAAATATCGCGAGGACGAAGCGAAGCCGGCACTTTGCGGGAACATCTGTCGCTTGCCAAGTGTCAATTAGTGAAGCGCGCAAAACCATTAGGTCGAAAACCAGGTGGTCGCGAGAGCGGCCCAACGCCAAAGGAGCCAGACCATGTCCATGCTGGTTGGAGCGCGCAGCACACGTTCGTGTGAAATCAACGTCACGCCGCTGATCGACGTGCTTTTAGTCCTTTTGATCATTTTTATGGTCATCCTGCCGGAACACAAAATGGGCGAGAAGACTTTGATCCCACAGCCTAACGTTGAGAATCTGGAGAAGAATCCTGAGGCGCCAATCGTCATCCAATTAAGAGACGTGGGCGGGAGCAAGCAGCCAGGTCTGGAGATCAACCACGAGGCGGTTACCTGGGATGGCCTGGAAGCCAGGCTGAAGGCCGTCTACAAGTCGCGGGAGGACCGGGTGGCGTTCGTCAAAGGCGACCCGGATGTGGAGTTTGAGTACGTGGCGGAGGCGGTGGATATTACGCATCGCGCGGGCGCTGACCGTATAGGTTTGATGGGGAAAAAAGATTAAGCAGCCTGCCAGTGAGAGCCGGGTTGCTCCCTTGGGATGAGCGGCAAACTCTAAGTAAAGAAAGGCTTTTCAGGCCTGCAACCACGCCCAATGGCCGCCTCAGCTGGAGCTTGGAAGCGTTGTTTTTTGTTCCCGGAGGGCGTATTATTGAGTAGTTGTAACTGGTTTCGGCTCAGGCCGAAAGGTGGGGCTCCACCCAACAGGCGAAAGGCGTGCCTGTCGGGGACCCCGGGCCTGAGTGGGTTAGAAGTCCCCAATTCGGCGAACGTACCAGTGGGCGGAAGGCCCACTTTTATTTTGGGCTTCGTTATTTTGGGTCGCTGCGCGACAAACCGCTAGAGAGGCGTCCTTTTGCAGGGATTCTCAAGCGCTTGGAGCGACGCAACCTCGGCGGGAATGGCCGAGTTGCTTACGGATGTCAAAGTAAGCTGTCGCTGTGCTCCAAACCGCTGAGCCCCCGAACCGGTCAGCAACGAAAGTAGATGGCGGCAGACCTCAATACAATTCGCGAGATTGCTGGCCGCGTGGCCACGGCACATGGGATTGAAGTTGTGGATGTGGAGATGCGGGGCGGCGGCAAAGCGCGCACCTTGAGAATCACCATCGACAAAGCAGAAGGCGTTACGCATGAAGACTGTGCCCAGGTCAGCCGGGAGGTTTCGACCATCCTGGATGTGGAAGATGCGATTCCGGGAGCAGCTTACACGCTGGAAGTATCGTCACCAGGGTTGGACCGGAAGCTGTTGAAGCCGGAAGATTACCGGCGCTTTACGGGAAGCCGGGTGAAGCTGATGACGCGCGAGCCGGTGAACGGCAACAAGCATTTTGAAGGGCGCTTGCAGAGTTTTCAGGATGGCAAGCTAACGCTGGAAACGATTCCCAAGGGAAAGCCGAAACCGGGACATGCAGTGCCGGGGCAAAGAATTGAGATTGATCTGGCCAACGTGGAAAAGGCCAACCTGGTGCCCGAAATTTAGTGGACCGGATTTAGTAGAACGGGATTTAGCAGGACCAAGTTTCGTAAGCAACAGAAATTGAGTAAGGCAATCATAAGGACCGTTTCGTATGGCAAGTGAGATTTACAACGTCATTGACGCGTTAAGCCGGGAAAAGGGCATTGATCCGCAGATCGTGGTGAGCGCGGTGGAAGACGCCATTGTTGCGGCCACCCGCAAGAAAGAAAAGAGCCAGGAAAATCTGAAGGGCGAACTGGACAAAGAATCCGGCATGATCCGCGTGTACGCGGTGAAGAGCATTCTTCCCTCGGAAGATGACATTGAAGATCCGCAACTGGAGATCTCGCTCGAAGAGGCCAAGGGGATCGATCCCAACGCCGAGGTCGGCGGGGAAGTGCGCTTCCTCAAATCCACTGAGGGCCTGGGCCGTATCTCCGCGCAGATTGCCAAGCAGATCATTTTTCAGAAAGTCCGCGAGGCCGAGCGTGACACGGTTTACAACGAGTACATCGGCCGCGTGGGCGAAGTGCTGAACGCGACGGTCAAGCGCATTGAAGGGCCGGACGTGATCTTTGACATCGGCCGGGCTGAAGCCCGCATGTCAAAGAAAGAGCAATCGCGGCTGGAGTCGTTCTCCGTGGGCGAGCGCGTGCGCGCCGTGCTGGTCCGCGTGGACAAGAATTCCAAAGGGCCGGCTGTGGTTGTGTCCCGCGCCGCGCCGGAGCTGGTGCAGAACCTGTTCCAGACCGAGGTCCCGGAAATCTATGACGGCACGGTGCAGATCAGGGCCATTGCCCGCGAAGCCGGTGAGCGCACCAAGATTGCCGTGATGTCGCGCGACAAGGACGTGGACGCTGTAGGAGCGTGCGTCGGCATGAAGGGCATGCGCGTGCAATCGATCATCCGCGAGCTGCGCGGCGAGAAGATCGACATTATCGAATACCATGAAGACCCCGTGGTCTTTGCGGAGAAGGCATTGCAGCCGGCCAAGGTAAGCCGCGTGACGATCGTGGACCAGTCCGACAAGCATCTGGAAGTTGTAGTCGATGACAGCCAGCTCTCGCTTGCCATCGGCAAGAAAGGGCAGAACGTGCGGCTGGCGGCCAAGCTGCTGGGCTGGAAGATCGACATCAAGAGCGAAGAAGAGAAGCGCCAGGAAGTGGAGCAGCAGATGGAATCGCTGACCAGCCAGCAAGCGACGCCGCTGGAGAAGGTCACTGACCTGGGCGAGGCCCTGATTGGCAAACTGAATGAAGCGGGTATTTCCACCGTTGAGGCGCTGGCGGACATGACGCCGGAACAATTGGAAGAAGTGCCTGGCGTGGGCCCGAAGACAGTGGAAAAAATCAGCATTGCGGTGAATAATTATTTCTCCAGCCTGGAAGCACCGGCCGGTACGGCAGTTCCCGAGGCCGGCGAAACAGCCACTGTGGAAGGCGCGGAAGTTGGCGGGTCAACTGCTGAAGTGACGGCAGGCGAAGCTCTTGCGTCCGAATCCACTGAAGTGGCAGAGACGGGCCAGGCCAGCGAGGCAGCGGCTATCTCCGGCATGGAAAACGCACCCGCAGCCGATGCGGCTGAAGTGCACGTCCATGGCGAGGAGCAGCCGGCGGAAGAAAGCGAAGAATCGGAAGAAGAACCATCGTAGTGAGATTCAAGGTCAAAACCGTGAGGTCATTATGATCGCGTAGCAGGCAACTTGGAGGAAATACAGAGCGGATGAAAATTCGAATCAATGATCTGGCCAGAGAGCTTGAAGTGAAGAGCAAAGCGATTCTCGACGTGCTGGAAGAAGTCGGCGTGACCGAGAAGAAGACCCACTCAAGCTCCATTGAAGAGGATGAAGCGGTCCGGGTGCGAAAGCACTTTTCCGCCAAGTCCAGCTCTTCTTCGCGGGAGAGGGCGTCTGCCACGGAGGTCAAACCGAAGCTCGACCTTTCGAAGATCTCCAAGCCTGGCGACGTACTGAGGCTGCTCAAACAAAAAGAACAGGAGCAACACCAACCACCCTCGCCTCCAGCCAGACCGCCTGCCGTTTCCGCCAAGCCCGCTGCTCCACCGGCGCCCGCAGCGCCTGCAGCAGGGGAGAAGCCAACCGTAGTCACCCCCAAACCGGCTGCACCGGCAGCGGAAAGAAGTGTTGTGGTCACACCTCCCGTGGTCAAGCCGGCGGCGCCGGCCGTGGTTGCGCCTCCTCCAGTTGAAAAGCCGGCCGCACCGCCCGCGGTGGTGGTCACGCCGCCGGTACATCCTCCGGCAGCAGTTGTTGCGCCACCACCCGCCGCGGCGGCGCCGCCGAAAGCTCCAGCAGCACCGCCAGTTGCCGCAACAAGCACGCAAGCTACACCGGCTGCGCCTCCGGTTAAGCCCGTGCCAGGCCAGCCGATTGTGCCGCAAAGAAGAATGATCACGCCTCAGACCGGTCCCCGGCCGGTTTATACGGCGCCACCGCCACGTGCTGCCGCGCCGAGCGCGCAACAAGGGCGGTCTATGCAGGGAGCCCCAGGCTCAAGGCCCATGCAGAGCCAGGGTGGTCCGGGACAACGCCCGCAGGGAGTCGTGCGCGGCCAGCCAATTTTTCAGCGTCCAAGGCCATCCGGCCCCGGAGGGCCTCCGGGATCGCGCCCGCCGTATCAAGGCAGACCAGGCGAACAGCGTCGCGGTCCACATCCGACTAGCTCACCGCGTCCAGGCGGCTATCCGCCTCGCCCGGGAATGGGCGGTGTAGGACCGGGCGGACCTCCGCCACCGGCGGGCAGACCGGCACGTCCGGGCGGCCCGACACGCCGTCCCGGCCAGCCTTATATCCCGCGGGAAAAAGAAGGCACGATGAAAGGCTTTGTTCCACCGCCGCGTCTGGCGCTGTCGAACGAGCCGCTTCCCATCACCCGCTCCATCACCATCGGTGAAGGCATCAGCGTGAAAGACCTGGCGGAAAAGCTGGGTGTGCGCGCTAAAGATCTCATCGCGCGCCTGCTGATGAAGGGCGTGATGGCCACGGTGAACCAGAGCCTGGATTTCGAACTGGCCAAAGACCTGGCACGGCATTTTGGCGCTGAGTCTGAAGCCATCAGCTTTGAAGATCAGGCGGCGCAGGAAATGGCGACGCTGACCGGCGTCACTGAAGAGAGCGCAGCCGCAGCAGCGGTAACCCGTCCGCCTGTGGTGACGATCATGGGGCACGTTGACCACGGCAAAACTTCGCTGCTCGATGCGATTCGTGAAACCGACGTCGCCGGCGGCGAAGCCGGTGGAATCACGCAGCATATCGGCGCTTATAAAGTGAAGATCACCAAGGAAGACTCGCCTGCCTTCGGGCGCCAGATCGTCTTCTTGGACACGCCGGGCCATGAAGCTTTCACGCGCATGCGCGCCCGCGGCGCCAAGGTGACGGACATTGTTGTATTGGTAGTCGCCGCCGATGACGGCGTGATGCCGCAGACGCTCGAAGCCATGGACCATGCCAAGGCGGCCAAGGTGCCGATCATCGTGGCCGTGAACAAGATCGATAAGCCTGAAGCGCTTCCCGACCGCGTGAAGAAACAACTCGCGGATCGCGGCCTGATGCCGGAAGACTGGGGCGGCACCACAGTGTTTGTCGATGTCTCCGCCAAGAAGCGCACCAACCTGAACCTGCTGATGGAGATGATTTGCCTGGTAGCCGATCTGCAAGACCTCAAGGCCAATCCGGAGCGTCCGGCAACCGGCACCGTGGTTGAGGCCAAGGTGGACCGCGGCCGCGGGGTTGTGGCCACTGTGCTGGTGCAGAATGGCACGTTGCGCGTGGGCGACAACTTCATTATCGGCAATACCTTCGGCAAGGTCCGCGCCATGTTTGACGATCGCAGCAAAGCCGTGGAAGAAGCTCCGCCATCGACTCCGGTCGAGGTGCTGGGACTGGAAGGCCTGCCGCAATCGGGTGACGTGCTGATGGTCGCCGACCGCGAGAAGGCGCGGCAGATTGCCGAGTACCGCGAACAGCGCGCGCGCGAAGCCACGCTGGCCAAGAGCTCCAAGCTCTCGCTGGAAGGACTGGCGGAGCAGATCAAGACCGCCGGCATGAAGGAACTGCCCATCATTCTCAAGGCCGATGTGCAGGGTTCGGCGGAAGTGCTGGCAGATACGCTGACCAAGCTTTCCAATGAGAAGGTGAAGATCAAGATTCTGCATACCGGGGTGGGCGCCATCAATGAGAATGACGTGCTGCTGGCCTCCGCTTCGAATGCGGTGATCATCGGCTTCAACGTGCGGCCGGAGCGCAAAGCGCAGGAGCTGGCGGACATGGAGAAGATCGATATCCGCCTGCATTCGATCATTTACGAGTTGCAGGACCAGATCAAGAAAGCCATGCTGGGACTGCTGGAGCCGATCATCAAGGAAACCTACCTGGGCCGCGCCGAAGTGCGCGAGACATTCCGCGTGCCCAAGGCAGGAACGGTCGCGGGCTGCTATGTCCTGGACGGCGTGATCAAGCGCGACTCCGATGTCCGCCTGGTGCGCGATGGCGTGCAGGTTTATAAAGGCAAAATCGGTTCGCTTAAGCGCTTCAAAGACGATGCCAGCGAAGTCCGCAACGGCATGGAGTGCGGCATCAACCTCCAGAACTTTAACGACGTAAAGAAGGGCGACGTGATTGAGGCCTTTGTGACCGAGCGTATCGCCGCAGAGATGGGCGTCGCGTAAAGCATTTGGTAATTGGGTAATTTGGTAAATGGGTAATTGAAAGGCTGGTTTGTTCTCAGCATGGTTACCTCGCCAAGTTGCTCAATTGCCGCAATGTGTGAACCTGTCTAGCATTGTCCCTTACTTGTTTTTCAAATTTACCAAATTACTCAATTACTAAATTCCTCCATGGATCTTTCCAAACTCTCGCCCGCAATGATCTCTCAACTGGCCACCATAGTTGAGGGCTACATCACCAGCAGCAGAACCAGGTTCGCGTCGCAAGCCGTGCCGCTCACTGAAGCCCAGCGCAACGCAATGCAGCCTTACTTTCCGGCTGAAATACTGCAAAACGCGCGGCTCTGCGTACTGCATGGCACACATGTACCCAATCCGTCCATGTATTCCATGGCCAAATTGATGGGAATTCGCAATTTGCCCGACTTCTCCGATATGACGGCGATCACCTTTGTGGACGTAATTGTTTCCCAGAAAGAATTTACCGACGCGATGCTCTTCCATGAACTGGTCCACGTGGTGCAGTACGCGCAGATGGGCGTCAGCGAGTTTGCTTCCCGCTTCATCAACGGCTTCATTCAGGGCGGCAGCTATGAAGAGATCCCGCTGGAGAAGAGCGCATATTTATTGGAGGACCGGTTCAGCAAGGACGGCAGCCAGCCATTTTCCGTCGACGATGAAGTGCGGCAATGGCGGGAAGCAGGGAAATTGTAGAGGACTTTTTATTGCGACAGGCACTTCACGGCTTGATCTCCGCCGAATTCTCGGCTATTCTGGAAATGAACACAAATCACGCCCGTCGGTACATTTGCCGGCGGGCGTTTTTCTTTGGAGCCAAAAATGACCGATGCCGAGATCCTCACCCTGGTCGACCGGCTTGAGCGCTGCCTGCTGGGAAAAGAAGAATTTCACCACCGTGATCACCTGACGGTGGCGGTGGCTTACCTATACGCGCTTGATCTTGAAGCCGCGGCAGACCGCATGCGCGCTACCTTGAAGCGGTTTGCGGCACATCACGGCGTGGGCGGCCTCTATCACGAGACGCTGACCCGGTTCTGGCTGGAGCAGGTGGAAAAGCGACTGGACCGCAGTATGTGCCTCTCCGAGTCGGTGCGGCAGATTCAGGATCAGTTAAGCGACAAAGATCTCATTTATCGGTTCTTCAGTAAAGAAGCCTTAAGTTCTCCGGGAGCGAAGGTGGTGGAAGAACCAAACAAGGGTTCAGATTGTAAGTAAAGCCTTTCTTATGCCTTATGCGCGTAGTTATCGCAACCCGGATCACCTCGAAGCTCTCCGAGCGGTATAGAATGCTCTGCATGTTAGACAAGCAAGGAGATGTCTTATGGCAACACCGAACGTGCAGAACCAGGGCGGCGCAGTCATCAAAAACGCGCAGATCGTCCCCATCATCTGGGGTAATGGGTTTCCCTACAACCAAAATAGCCCGCTGCCGGGCCAGTTGCTTTCGTTTCTCCAGCTCTTCGTGGGTTCGACTAGCCCGATGATGAAGATGCTACAAGAATACAGTACACCAAACGCCTTAATCGGTCCCGGTTCAGTGGCCAACAACGCGATGATCACGGCGCCGGGCAACCCTCCGGCAGTACTCCTGGATTCTCAAATCCAAAGCACATTGCTAGGTTGGATCCTCAATCAGAATGGACAAACGCCGAACTTCCCGCCACCCACTGCCAATACGCTTTATGTCATCTTTTTGCCACAAAGCGTGACTGTCTTCCAAGACGATATTCCAGGCAACGTGGGTAAGAGCTGCGCAGCGTTTGGCGCGTACCATTGGCACGTGGGAAACGTGGTCTATGCGGTAATTAACTGCTGTTCGGTTCCAACTACGCCTGTCGGCGTGGTTCTTTTCAACACCACTGTCATTTGCAGTCATGAGATTGCTGAAGCGATAACAGATCCTTTCGGCACTGGCTGGCTCGACGTAAATACGAATCCTAGGGATGAGATCGGGGACATTTGCCAAGGCCTCGGTTATCCGCAACTCATCAATTTGCCGATCGGAACCATCTCCTCCGCAACGCAGACCTTTTCCATCCAGGCAATCTGGTCCCAATCTCAACAGAACTGTGTCTTTGGTCCTCCGGTGAAGCTTTTGGCAATGACCCTGCCGGACGTCGTATACGGCGGCCAGCCAGTGTCCGGGATTATTTCCCTGAGCGATCCAGTCCCGACGCTTCCTGCCGGCGGTGTGGCCATCTCGCTCTCGGCGGACCATCCCGTGGTGCAATTTAATCCACCCTCGGTTGTAATTGCTCCCGGCGGTTCTTCGGCTTCGATTGCCGTCACCACCGTGGGGGTTCCGCAAACTGTTGTAGTGAACGTCAAAGCAACACTCAAGGCACAAAGCATTCAGCACTCCCTCACGGTGCTGCCGCCGAGAATCGCAACCTTTGGTTACACACCCAACGGCGGGAAAGGATACCAGTATCCGCCAAACTCGCCCCAAGGGACGCTGGTGCTGAACGTGGCTGCTCCTGCGGGTGGCTTGTTCGCGAGCGTCGTTTCCAGCGAACCGTTGCTGGTCCCGGCCACGCCGGACGAACTTCCTATCCCCGCGGGTGCAGTCTCGCCATCTACACCGTTTTACCTTGGGGTGAAGCCGGTGGGCGTGAATACTCCAGTGAAATTGACCGCAAACGTCGCGGAGTCCTCGGCGTTTTTCATTTTCGAGGTGGTTGCCGGAGGGCCACCCAATATTGTTGTGAAGAGCCTAACCATCAACCCGGCGACGGTGATTGGCGGAACACCAACATTCGCCCACTTTACGCTGGCCGCGCCGGTCGGGCCAGGAGGAGGCAGTATCGCGGTTTCCAGCACCGACCCCACGGTCGCCACAGTGCCTGCCAGCGTTCCGCTCATGGCGGGCGCGACGGGTGGCTCCTTTACCATCCACACGAAGCCCCTCCAGCAACCTATCGCTAAGAAACACTGCACTATCATCGCTGCGCAGGAAGGGACACCCGCTTACGCTCTGTTGACCACCACGAGTTAGGATACGGTTAGTTCAGGGATACTGAAACCATTGTTGACAGGAGATGGATTAGGAATTTAGGTTCCGGGCTGATTTGGCGTGTTCTTACATTGACCCGCAACGTTAGTTCGGTACCATACTTAGTCAGGATCGAGAAACCGACGCTGGCGAGTGGGCCTGCCCTTACTTTGCCGCTACAGAAGTAGTGTGATTGCCTTCGGCATTGGAGCCGTTGTTCTTCGAGGCAACTTTGACCCCGCTCAGGCTGTTCACGTATCTGGCCACGCCCTTGTAGAGCGAGTCGGCGATGCGCTGGCGGTAATCATTGGTCTTTAGCTTTTTGGCATCATCAGGATTGCTGACAAAAGAGACTTCGGCAAGGATTGACGGCATGTTGGCGCCAATCAGCACCACGAACGGCGCTTTCTTCACGCCACGGTTGCGCAGGTTCGGGCTCTTGGCGCTCAGGCCGGAATAGAGGGACCGCTGCACGTCGGCGGCGAATTCGCGCGACTCGCCGATCTTTTCCTTGAGCGCGATCTTCTTGACCAGGTCCTGAAGTTCGTGGATCGACTTTTCCGACACCGCGTTTTCACGCGCCGCCACTTCCAGCGCGTCAGCCCGGCTGGTGAAGTTCAGGTAATAGGTCTCCACGCCGCGCGCCGTGGGATCGTCCGACGAGTTGGCGTGAATGGAAATGAACAAGTCGGCCTGTTCCTTGTTGGCGATGGCGGTGCGCGTCTCCAGAGGAATAAAAGTGTCGTCGTCGCGTGTGTAAACTACTTCAGCGCCCAGCTTGTCTTCCAGCAGCTTGCCCAGCTTCAGCGCCACGTCAAGCACCAGGTCCTTTTCTTCCAGACCGTTGGGCCCGATGGTCCCGGTGTCATGCCCGCCATGGCCGGCATCGACGACGATTTTGCCGATCTTGAGGCCCAACGCGCGGATGAGCGAACGCTCGCCGGAAGCTGTGGGCGCCGCCGTGTGGGTCGTAGTGGCCATTGAGGCGCGCGTGGTTGGCTCAATGTTCTTCTTCTTGTTCCGGCTGGACTCTTTGGGCGCGATGGATTCGAAGGTAGGCCCGCTGGTGGGCTGCCCGGAGGCGCGGCCAGGATCTTCCATGCTGCCCTCGTCCACAACGATCTTTGGCGCCACAACCTTGGCGATCTCAGCCGTAGTCTCGTTTACGACCCGCTCCTTGTCCTTGTCTTTATCCTTGCCCTGACCCTTGAGAGGACCGGATTTGCTTGCTTCCGCGTTTTGTATGGCGGCAGCAGCGTTGCCGGCAGGCGGTGGCTGCTTGCCAGACGGTTTGATGCTGGTCACGGTCACATCCTGCCCCGAGTCGGCATCATCTGCCGGCGGCTTGGTTCCCTGCGTACTCGTTTTGGTTTCCTGCGGAACAGGCTTAGGCTCTTTGTTGCCGGCAACCTTTGTGGGCGGGAGTTTGCCGTGAATATCGATAATCAGCCGGTATGGATTGGGCAGCAGGAACGCGGAGTACTCAGCGACGTCGTCGACATCGAGCACCACGCGCGCCATATTGATCTTGTACTGGGCCACGCGAATCTTGTGCAGGAAGCCGGCGTCCACCTCAAAGCTCTTGCCCACCAGATCGGAGGCCAGCTTGGTGCCGTAAAGGTCAAAGAAGATCCGATCAGGACGGGGAACGCGGCCGGCTTGATACTTCACTTCCTGCTCCAGATCGATGGCGACGCGCGTGTAATCGCCGGTGGACCAGTGGCGAATGCCGGTGA
Source organism: Terriglobia bacterium (assembly GCA_041488515.1). Classification (GTDB taxonomy): domain Bacteria; phylum Acidobacteriota; class Terriglobia; order Terriglobales; family Acidobacteriaceae; genus Angelobacter. The sequence continues at coordinate 24,414 of JBGPPK010000005.1, forward strand.
GCCGGGGCAGACGGTGCGACTGCGAGTCAGTGCTCGCGGCGGCAACTTCCTGCTGCTGAACTTGCGCCGGCGCGGCGGGAGTCTCATCATCGGCCGGGGCTTTGGGGTCATCTTCCGCAGCGCGCAGGATCCTCGGTTTGGCGGCGCGCTCGCGCTTTGGCGCGCGGGCCTTGAACGGGCTCCTGGCCGCTGACGGGTTGTCGATCTCGGCGATCGCCTTACGCGCTTCCGGCGCATGCGAGTTGCCGGGATAATGCTTCAGGAAATCTTCAAATGTGGCTTTGGCCTGCTTGCCATCATCCAGATCATCACGATAAATTTCCGCGATGGTGAACAGGGCCTCGGCGCGGTGCTTGCTTCCGGGATATTCGCGGCGCAGGAAAACCAGCTGGCCAATCGCATCCTTGAAGCTCTTGGGATCGCTCAGGATGCGGCCCTGATCGTCCAGCAGTTCGGCCACGGCTAGCACGCTTTCATCGGCCTTGATTGAGGTGGGCGCCGTGTAATAGACCTTGCGATAGGCTTCAATGACCTTCTGGAATTCATGGCGGGTGCGCTGCGCTTCAGGCTTGCCCTCCAGGGCTTCACGCAGGCGTTCCGCGGTCTCAAACTGGATGCGCGCCGCCTGTTTCTTTTGCTGCACCGAACGCGCAAGGGCGCTGGCCGGCGCCAGCAGAAGGCAGGCCAGTGCGCAGGCAAGCGTTTTTCGCGTGAAAGTTTTCCGCGAGTAATACCTGGGTCCGATGTTCATTACCACATTCTTCAAAGCACCTACAGAATAAACCCGAAGCCGCGCTAATCGTTGTTGGAAAACACGCGGTGACCGTCCGCGTCACGGGTCTCAATCAGGCGTGGCCGCAAGGCCGATCCATGGTAGAGCTCCGTGATTTTCTTCACGTAATCGCGCGTTTCGCGGAAGGGAGGAACGCCGCCGTTTCTCCTGACCGCGCCGCTGCCGGCGTTGTACGCCGCCAGCGAGAGTTCCACGTTCCCATTATAGTTTTCCAACAGGCTCTTGAGGTGGCGCACGCCGGCATCAATGTTCTGGTGCGGATCAAATGCGTTATCCACGTTGAGCGACTTGGCGGTATAGGGCATGAGCTGCATCAGTCCCATGGCGCCTTTGCGGGAAACCGCCCGCGGATTGTAGTTCGATTCCACCTTGACCACCGCGCGCACCAGGTTTGGGTCCACGCCATGGCGCTGCGCTGCGGCTTCAATTGCCTTGTCCACCGCCACTGAGTCAACCGGGCGGACCTGGGTCAGGTCGTCCGATCCCAGGGTTACCGGCTGGGAAAGCCGCAATGCCCGGCTCTCGCTTTTACCTATCGGCACCGTCACCATGTCATTCACTTCCTGTGCGGCTCGCCGGGCCGCTTTCATGGTGGCGGACGTTGCCAATGGAACGGCCTTCCAGCGGTGTTCCTTGTTGCTCCAGTAAACCAGCCCGCTGTAACGAGAGCTGGTTTCCTGATTGGATGCAGGCTGCTGCGTGGTTGCGACAGCAGGCTGCTGGGCTTGTGGCTTCGGTTGAGGCTTGGCCTCGTCACCGGCGACCCAGACGGTGTGGCCGTAGGCATCGTGTGTGGCAACGATGCTCTGTGCACGGGCTGGGCTGCCAGCTACCATCGACATGGCGCCGATCAGGATGGTAAATAGGTGCTTTTTCATCGGGTTACACTCTAGATATCAGTTTCCGGCGGCTTGCGCCACCTCACTGAAGGCCAAACACCTTTTATCCAACCTGATACTAGAGAACCTGCCAGAGGATACGGATTATATGACGGTTCCCAGCCAGCGGCAATCGGCTAAAACTGGATGAATCTAGGGGGTGAACAGCCGGGAAACACCGGCAAAACCCTTAGAAATACCCGGAGTGGCGGCTGATCCGAGTAACCGCCTCCCCATCCATTACAAAACTTAAGTAATTATCCTGCAAGCCGGGCCCTGGCAGGCGTTCAACGGATATGGCTATGACAAAGAGACTAAGGCTGGTGTTCTACGCGCTTGCGACCCTGGAACTGATCCTGCTCTCGGCGTTTTACGCCTGGGGCAGGGTGGCGCACTGAAACAAAGGGGCAGCAGGGCTTGAACGTGAACGGCGGAGGCTGACAATCTTTGTGATTGACACTCGCCCTCCCGGTACGTCATGCTTATTTTTCCCGGCGGAAAATCCCTGAAAACTTATGTCCACAATGAAGCGGATTACCGCCATTCTCTGCATCTTTGTCGTTACCACAATCGCCTGGATGGTCCTGGGCTCCACCATTTTTCAACGTTCCTATGGGCAAGACGAAACGCTGAAGTCCCGGGTGTCTTCCACGTGGGGCACGGCGCAGGTGCAGTCGCCGCCGAGCGCGTCCTACCAGCAGGTGTCGCGGGCCTTGCAGGAAAGTTACGACCATGGCCGGAAGACGAATAAGTGGGTAGAGACGACGCAGCAAATCGATCTCTCGCCCATGGCAACCAGCGCCGATGCCACCCTGCAGCTCTCACACCGGCAGAAGGGCTTGCTGTGGTACAGCACATATAAAGTGCTGTTCGCCGGAGAATACACATTTCACAATCCAAGCCGGCAGGAGCAACAGATCACGTTTAAATTCCCTTTCCCGGCCGAACAGGCCATCTATGACGATGTTGTATTGGCCGTTGACGGTGTCCCGGTAGAGTTCAAGAACGAACGCAATGCCGCGCACGCTGTCGTGCCGGTCGGCGCGGGGAAGGCCGCTGTTCTCAAGGTGAGCTACGCGTCGCAGGGGATGGATTCGTGGCGGTACCGCTTCAGCGATGAGATAGCGCAGGTCCGCGATTTTCATCTGAAAATGACGACGAATTTCAAGGACATCGATTTTCCCGATAACACGCTATCGCCAAGCGACAAGCAAGAAACCGCCGACGGCTGGCGGCTGGATTGGAGTTACAAGAACCTGGTTTCCGGCTATCAGATCGGCATGACCATGCCGGAGAAGCTCCAGCCCGGGCCGCTGGCCGGACGCATCAGCCTGTTTGCTCCCGTGTCACTGTTCTTCTTCTTTTTTCTGGTATTCATCATCACTACCATCCGCGGCTCCGATCTTCATCCCATGAACTACTTTTTCCTGGCCGCGGCCTTTTTTGCGTTTCATCTGCTCATGGCATACCTGGTGGACCATATGTCCATCCATTACTCTTTCCTCATGGCAGCCCTTGTTTCTCTGGGGCTGGTGATCAGTTACATGCGCCTGGTGGCGGGGGCGCGGTTTGCTCTGTTGGAATGCGGGCTGGCCCAATTTGTTTACCTGGTGCTGTTCTCGTATGCGTTCTTTTTCAAAGGATACACCGGGCTGGCGGTTACCATTGGGTCGATCGCTACCCTGTTCGTGGTAATGCAAATGACAGGCAGGATCAATTGGTCAGAGAAGTTTGCCAGGGCGGCCGCGCATCCGGTGCGTGGAAACGTTTTAAATTAGGCGAAATCGGCTGAACCGCGGTGGTGGGATGGCAAATGCGTGTTCCTGAAGTGTCTTGAGATCTCTCGCTACGCTCGAGATCCCAGAAGATGCTACTTCAGCAGCCCTTCCACCGCCGCGTAAGCTTCATTGAGTGCGGCGTCGAGCTGCGCCGGGTCTTTGCCACCGGCTTCGGCCATGTCGGGACGTCCGCCGCCGGAGCCGCCGACTTTTTCAGCGACCGGTTTGATCACCTTGCCCGCCTGCACGCGCGAAGTCAGATCGGCGGTGACGCCGACCGTGAGCGCGACTTTTCCGTCCTGCACCGAACCCAGCACCACCACGCCGGAGCCAAGCTTGTTGCGCATGTTATCGACCAGCGTGCGCATCTGCCCGCGATCGAGGTTGTCCACGCGCTGGGTCACGACTTTTACGCCGCGAATGTCGCGGGCCTTCTCGTCGATCGACGCCACGCTTGAAGCCGCGGACTTCATCCGCAACTGCTCCAGCTCTTTTTGCAGCTTTTTGATCTCGGCGTCTTTCTTGTCCAGTTCGTGCCGCAGAGCCTCGGCCGGCGTATGAGATTTTGTCTGCGGGATCAGTGACGACACAATGTTTTCCAGCTTATGGTCCATGCGGAAGTGCTTGACGGACCCCTCGCCGCTCACAGCCTCCACGCGGCGCACGCCGGAAGACACGCTGCCTTCATTCAGGATCTTGATCAGGCCGATCTCGCCGGTGGCACTGGTGTGCGTTCCGCCGCAAAGCTCGGTGGAAAATTCGCCGATCTTGACCACGCGCACGCGTTCTCCATATTTTTCGCCAAACAGCGCGATCGCCTTGTATTCGTTGATCGCCACATCAATAGGGACATTCTCGATCGTATCCACGGGCGTGTTGCGCAGGACCTGCTTGTTGATCAGGTCCTCGATGTCCTGCAATTCTTCGTCGGCTACGGCGGCGAAGTGCGAAAAATCGAAGCGGAGATGCCTGGGGTCAACCAGCGAGCCGGCCTGTTTCACGTGCACGCCCAGCGTTTCGCGCAACGCGGCATGCAGCAAATGCGTTGCCGTATGGTTGCGCTTGGTGGACTCACGCACCTCGGAATGGACCACGGGATCCACCTTCATGCCGACGGTGACCGGCTGGCGCGCCTTGACCTTGTGCGCGCGCACGCCCTGCACCGGCATGTAGCAGCCGTTCACTTCGGCAACGATGTCCGAGTGTTTATCGTCATACAGAATGCCGATGTCGCCGACCTGGCCGCCGGAATCCGCGTAGAAAGGCGTGTGGTCGAGCACGACCTCGCCTTCTTCGCCCGGGTTAAGAATCTTGACGCCCTGGCCGTTTTTTACGACGGCAAGAATCTCGCTGCCTTTCGATCTGGTGGTGCTGTAGCCTTCAAACTCCGTCTTTTTGAGGTCGCGATAAACAGGCGACGCTGTCTGCTTGGCTCCGCCCTTCCATGACGCGCGTGCCCGCTCGCGCTGGGCTTCCATGGCGCGCTCAAAGCCCTCCACGTCCACGCTGATGCCGGCGTCGCGGCAGGTATCCATAATGAAATCAAACGGCAGCCCGAAGGTGTCATACAGCTTGAATGCATCTTCACCGCGATAGCGCAGCTCCCGAGCGCTCTGGTACTGGTGCTGCGCCAGCTCTGCGGGAGACAGGCCTTGCTCGCCCAAAGGATCGCGCGCGAGGGCGATGCGCTGGCTCCCGGCCTTTTCCTTCCGCAGTGCCGTGAGATCGGCTTCCAGGCGGGCCAGGCCCGCGTCCAGCGTGTGCGCGAAGCGCCGTTCTTCTTCAAAGACAATCCTGGAAACGCGCTCGGCGTTTTCCACCAACTCGGGGTAGGCGTCTTTCATCAGGTCGCGGACGGCCATTACCATCTCATGCATGAATGGCTTGGTGGCGCCCAGAAGGCGTCCGTGGCGGATGCCCCGGCGCAGGATCTTGCGCAGCACATAGCCGCGGCCTTCGTTGGCGGGCAGCACGCCGTCGGAGATCAGGAACGTAACCGCGCGGGCGTGGTCGGCGACCACGCGCAATGATGCGGCCGAACGCGTGCTTTTCTCCGCCGCCAGTTCTTTGTTCAAGTCCACGCCGGTCAGCCGGGCCGCTGCTTCAAGCAGGGGCACGAAGAGATCGGTGTCGTAATTCGAGAGTTTGCCCTGCAGAACCGCGGTAGTGCGATCCAGACCCATGCCGGTGTCGATGGAAGGCCGGGGCAGCGGGTTGAGCGTGCCGGTGTTGTCGCGGTCAAACTGCATAAAGACCAGGTTCCATATCTCCACATAGCGGCCGCAATCGCAGGGGAACTTGCAGTCCTTGTGGCCTTCGTCGGACGCCGCCGCACCCATGTCATAGTAGATTTCGCTGCATGGGCCGCAGGGGCCGGTATCGCCCATGGACCAGAAGTTGTCCTTCATGCCCAGTTCGAAGATGCGTTCTTTGGGGACGCCCACGCCCAGCCAGTACTTTTCCGCTTCGTCATCGCGCGGGATGCCCTGCTCGCCCATGAAGATGGTTACGTAGAGCTTGTCGCGCGATATGCCGAACCAGTCAGACGCGGTCACTAGCTCCCACGCGTAAGCGATGGCCTCAGCCTTGAAGTAGCTGCCGAAGCTGAAATTGCCCAGCATCTCAAAGAACGTGTGGTGGCGCTTGGTAAAGCCGACGTTCTCCAGGTCATTGTGCTTGCCGCCGGCGCGAACACACTTCTGCGACGTGGCGGCCTTGTTGTAGTCGCGCTTCTCCATGCCCAGGAAGACGTCCTTGAACTGGTTCATGCCCGCGTTGGTGAAAAGCAGCGTGGGATCGTTGGCGGGCACCAGCGACGACGAGTGCACGCGCTTGTGCCCTTTGCTTTCAAAGAAGCGCAGGAATTTCTCGCGAATTTCAGAGCCGGTCGGCATCATCTCTATTGTAACTAAACCCATACCGCGGATTTGCGCGGATCAACGCGGATCGAGCCAATGCTAGGGGGCTTTTGGCTCTTCCGGTCTCACCTCTTCTGCCGTTTCCTGCTGTTTGCGCAGAAGCGGAAACAGAATCACGTCGCGGATGGAGCGCGAGTCGGTCAGCAGCATGGTCAGCCGGTCAATGCCGATGCCCTCGCCCCCGGCGGGGGGCATGCCATAGGAAAGCGCGCGGATGTAGTCTTCATCCATGGCGTGGGCCTCTTCGTCACCACGCTCTTTTTCTTTCAACTGCTGCTCAAAGCGCCGGCGCTGCTCTTCGGGATCGTTGAGCTCGCTGAAGGCGTTGCCGATTTCAAGCCCGCCAATGAAAACCTCAAAGCGCTCCACCCAGTCGGGCTCGTCACGCTTGTTCTTGGACAAGGGCGAAATGGCGACAGGGAAGTCATAGAGGATGGTTGGCTGGATCAGGTGGTGCTCCGCCACGGCCTCAAACATGGCCGCGATGGTTTTGCCTGGCGGATCTTTGGGATCGTAAGGCATATGCGGCGTGTGATGGGCGTTCAGGCGCTTCACCAGCTTCTCGACAGATTCATGCGTAGCAAAGTCTGAAATTTCCGGCCTGGGCGCGGCGGCCTCAGGCCAGTACTTCATGATGGCTTCGCGCATGGAGAGCCGCTGCCAGTCGGCAAAATCAAATTCCTGGCCATTGAAGCTCGCCTTGGTGGTGCCGTTCACGTCGCGGGCCACCTGGGCCAGCATGTCTTCGGTGAGTTGCATCATGTCGTGGTAGTCGGCATAGGCCTGATAGAACTCGAGCATCGTGAACTCAGGGTTATGCTGGGTAGAGATGCCCTCATTGCGGAAGTTGCGATTGATTTCATAGACGCGCTCCAGGCCGCCGACTACCAGTCGCTTGAGATAGAGTTCCGGCGCAATGCGCAGGTAAAGATCAATATCGAGCGTGTTGTGGTGCGTGACGAACGGGCGCGCAGTGGCGCCGCCGGCGATGGGCTGCATCATCGGCGTCTCAACTTCAATGAAGCCGCGCGCGTCGAGGAACCGCCGGATGGCCTGCACCACTTTGCTGCGTTTGACGAAGACCTCGCGCACGTCCTGGTTCATCACCAGGTCAACATAGCGCTGGCGATAGCGCAATTCCACGTCGCTCAGGCCATGCCATTTTTCCGGCAGGGGAAGGAAATCCTTGGCCAGGAAGGTGATCTCTTCCACGTGAATCGTCAATTCACCGGTGCGGGTGCGAAAGAGATAGCCACCCACGCCGATGTGGTCACCCAGGTCGAGAAGCTTATAAAGGGCAAAACCTTTTTCTCCGACGAAGTCCAGCTTCACGTAAATCTGCAGCCGCTGGCCGCCCTGTTGCAGGTGGGCGAAGCCGGCCTTGCCTTGCAGACGGAGCGAGATGATGCGGCCGGCCACTTTCACGTTGACGCGGCCTTTCTCCAGATCCTCCGCCGTGTTGTGGCCAAACTCGCTCAGGATCTGCGGGACGCTGTGGGTGGCGGCAAACTTGTGCGGATAAGCCTGCTGGCCCAGGGCTTCTATCTCGCGCAGCTTCTGCTGCCGCAATTGGTAAACGCTCTCTTCAAAGGACACTGTGTGGTCTGACCTCGTGGGTGTAAACCTCTGATTATAAACGAACGGAAGAGGCAGTCACGGCCAAGGCAGCCCGCATCTGAGCAATAGGCAATTGTGTGCTGATCGCCGGTCGATTCAGACCGGCAAGGGGAGGAAAGATGCTTAAAGGTTTCAAGCAGTTCATTCTGCGCGGTAACGTGCTCGACCTGGCGGTGGCAGTTGTGATAGGCGCTGCCTTTGGCGCGGTGGTTACGTCGTTTGTTACGAACATTATCATGCCGTTGATCGCTGCCATTTTCGGCAAGCCTGACTTTTCGGCGTTCAATGCAACCATCAACGGCGCCGTGATTTCCTACGGCGTTTTTCTGAACGCGCTGATTGCATTCCTGCTGGTTGCCGCAGCTGTTTATTTCTTCATGGTCGCGCCGATGAACGCATGGAAGGCCCGTGCCGCGCGCAATGCCGTTCCAGCAGATCCAACGAGCAAGAAATGTCCGGAATGCCTGAGCGAAATTCCGGTTGGCGCGCGCCGTTGCGCCTTCTGCACCGCAGCAGTGACAGCAGCGTAAGCGCTCTGTGAAACGCTAATCTCCTGTATCATCGCCGGAAAGCCATAGGAGGGACATATGCTGAAAGGTTTCCGGCAGTTTGTGATGCGGGGGAATGTAATCGATCTGGCGGTTGCCGTGGTGATCGGCGGCGCTTTTGGAGCGGTAGTGAGCGCGCTGGTGACCAACATCATCACGCCTTTGATTGCGGCCATCGGGGGCAAACCGGATTTTTCGGCTTTTAATGTGACCGTTAACAGCGCCGTGATTTCTTACGGCGTCTTTCTGAACGCGGTCATCGGGTTTCTGCTGATTGCCGCTGCCGTGTACTTCTTTATGGTGGCGCCGATGAACGCGTGGAAGGCCCGGGCCGCGCGCAATGCCACGCCTGCCGATCCCACCAGCAAGAAATGCCCGGAATGCCTGAGCGAGATCCCGATCGCCGCGAAGCGCTGCGCGTTTTGCACGTCAGTGGTGATCGCGGCGAATGCAGCCGCCGGAGACTAGTTGCCCGGAAGCTTTACGGCTATGAAGGCCTTGAAGCACGGCCATTTTCTAAAATATTTCAGAAGAAGGCACATGGTTTAAAACAGCCACGTCCCGTGGTTGAAATTCACCAGCGATCAAAGCAGTTCGTCCCGCGGCCGCTGAAACCGCTTGATAGGGCTGAATTTACCGGGCCTTCGACGCTGGCATATGAGTTGCTTAATCTCCTGTCCGAGGACGAACTCAAAATGCTCAAGCGTGTGCTTGTTATCTTCCTGCTGGCTGCCGTGTGTCTGCCTGCGCTGGCTAAACCCAAGAAAAAGCTGTATTCAAACGACGCTACTGACCTGTTTGCCGCCGCCTTGCGTACGGCGCGCGAACGCCATGTAGTGACATACATCAACGAACAGATGCTGATGTTCACCTTCCAAACCGGCCATTCCGTCTTCAGCAAGGGCTTCATCGCCAACGCTTCGATTGAACCCCAGGACGATCACCGGGCTGTTCTGGTCATCAATGTCCAGACCAGGGACGGCGAAGTGGCCTTTGGCGCGGGCGATCGCATGGCGGACAAGTTCTTCAACCAGGTCAAGGAAGAACTTGCGGGAGAGGTGACTCAGAAATCATCCATCAAGCCGGAGCAGGCGAACATAGAGGTAGCGCCGCCCAAAGCCATTCCGCCGGAGCCTTCATTCACGGCCCCACCGAAGACAACACCAGGCACCGTGATTCTTACGGCATCGCCGGAAAACGCCGAAGTAAATGTTGATGGCAATTTTGTCGGCAATGCTCCGGTCAGCCTGAAGCTGGCTTCGGGCAAGCACACCATCGTGGTCGCGGCCAAGGGCTATCAGGCCATGACGCGCGAGATCACGGTGACGTCGGACTCGGAAGTGCGCCTGACCGCCAACCTGGAGCGTTGAGGCGATGGAACTGGCAGGGCCGACACTCTGCGGCCCGCGTTCTTGACACCTTATGGGCAGCCCTCTAATGTGTAAGTCCTCTGGACTGGAAATCACATTGGAGGGAGAGAACCATGACAAAAAGACTGGCTCTGGTAGTTCTGTTGCTAGGGTGCTCACTGGCGTTGGCTCAGGGAAAGAAAGCGGCGGCGGCAGACCCTTGGGCAGGCACGTGGAAACTGGACACGAGCAAATCAAAGTTTCATAACCCCGGCCCCAAAGAAGAGACATTGACGATTGATTCCGCGACCGATGCCGCGGTCAAATACTCCATGAAAGGCACGGCTCCGGACGGATCGCCATACACGGAAGCTTACGACGGCAAGCCCGACGGCACCCCGTATCCACTCACGCGCAACGGCCAGGAAGTGGCAAAGATCAGCTATCACCGCGATTCCGACCATCACTCCACCGGCAAGGCCACGGTGGTGGACGGCTCAACTTTCGATGAGGAAGGCGTTCTCTCCAAGGACGGCAAGACCATTACTGTGACGCAGCACCACAAAACCAAAGCCGGCAACTACGACGACGTGATTGTATTTACCAAACAATGAGGTTGCAGCTTGAGTAACAGCTTAAACGGCGCGGCAGAAATCCGCGCCGTTGGTTTTTAGCAGGTACTGTATTGAGCGCTTGAAGGCGCCGCTTGCCTTCAGGCCACATTTCTCCTACTCTGGACATCATGGAAATCGTTGTTCCCATTTTGATGTTCGTTGTTTACCAGTCGTTTGTTGGACTGTGGGAACTTACAAAATGGTGTGCACGGCAACGGCGGATGCTAAAGTTCAGCAGGTGGGCGACTACCGAAGCTACCATCGAGGTGGTTGACCTGGAACGTACCGGCCGCATTGACACGCTTCTGAACGGGGCGGGATGGGTCCCAGTGCTGGAATATTCCTATTGCGTGGACGGCGTGGTCCATTCAGGGCGCGCGAAAATCGCATCGTGGTATACAGGCAGGTGCGAAGCAGCTGCGTCGGCAGACAGTCTGGTCGGGGAAAGTTTCGAGCTGCGTTACAACCCGGGCGACACTGCTCGATCAGGCTATCTGGCGAGCGATAACAACGCAGGTGCGCTGGCGTGGGAGGTGAAACCTCAGCATGGACTCGTCCTTCTTTCCCTGAAATAGCTCGGGCAATTTTCAGTCCACAGCCCAAGCATCCGCCATCTCCGACTCGCCTAGCCGGAATATTTTTCCCGCAGCACCGCCGTGTGATGGGCCACGTGTCCGGCCACAATGTAAGCGCAGGCCCTTACGGTGAAAGGATTCCCGCTGGCAACGCCGGTGCTCATCCAGGCTTCTTGCGGCAGGTTGCGGAAGAACGATAGCGTTGCCAGACGCACTTCGCGGAATTCTTCAACATGGCGGGTCCAGGGATAATCATCGGCCTTGCCGGCTTGGACGGCGATGTCCTGCTCGAAGCTGGGCAGGGCGTTGTCATGACCGCGGGCAAACCACAGGGCGCGAAACACGAAAACGCGTTCAGTGTCATTCACGTGGTTCCACATCTGGCGGATGCTCCATTTGTCCGGCGCATACCGATGCAGGGACCGATCCTCCGAGATGCCACGCAGGAATGGAAGCGTTTCGTCCAACTGGACCTTCAGCGCGCTGACGATATCGTCGCCAGCGATGCGGTTGATGTATCCGAAATAATACGGAGTGGCTTCGTTGGGTTCGGGGCGGCCAATCATGTAACGATCTTAACAGCGTGGGACGAAAGGGCGGACCGCTGTTCATAGTCTGGGGCCGCCGCAGTTGCGCATTTTCTCCGCGACCGGGAAAATGGAAGCATGTTTGGCCGGACAAAACCTTCCCCGCAGCAGGTCACCAACGGCCGGTTGGAAATCGGGCGCGACGGCCATCTTGCCTATCTCGAATACGCGCTCGCCGGCAAAGTTTTGCAGCTGATCCATAGCGAAGTGCCGGAAGCCATGCGCGGTCAGGGCGTGGCTTCTGAGCTGGCGCACTCGGCATTGGAATGGGCGCGCGAACAGGGCCTGAAAGTTGACGTGATCTGTCCCTCAGTTGCCGCGTATCTGGAAAAACATCCGGAGTACGCCGATCTGGTCCTGCGGTAGAGAGGGTCATTGCATGGCCCGCTCCTTGGTTTGAAAGTTGTATTGCTGCTACATTCCGCATTGCATTTAGCTTCGGTAATCGTGTTAAGAAGAGGTATATTGTTGGGCGATGCCGCCCCCGGTGCGCAGCCCGGGATTCGACGCGATGAAGCTATGACCGGAGCCTATTCGTTTGTCTGTGAATACTCGTCCACAGATATGTTGTGCGGGCGATTGAACCAGCTTGCGTGGCAATGGTTGGTTGGCGATAGCTACTGGTATGGTGATTACGTCGCGGCCCGACCGTTTCCCGGCGTCCGCATCCGTATCGTTGACTTTCCCGGACGGACAGAGGACGGATGGCGGTACGAATCAGACATCCGCATCACGAAAGATTGCAAAACCCCGATGACCGAGATTGACGCCGCCTACCGCAACCTGCTGGCGCAGCTGCCCGCGCACGACATCAAGGAAATTGAATGGTTTGATTGAAACCACCTGGTGCCCTAGCGCCCTTCATCTTGTTTTATCCGGCATCTCCGGCCATAATCTGCGCATGGATCCTTATGATCGCTTAGGTCCTTTAGCCGTTCTGGTAAGGCTGATCTATATGGTCCCGGCGGCGATCTTCTACCTGCTGGTGTATATGTTCCGGCGGTTAAAGCGCTGGTATATCGGAGGCCAGGCGGAGAGCTGGCCTGCGGCGGACGCTGCCGTAAGCGGCAGCTACGAAATCGATGAGAACCAGAGCGCGCTGTCTCGCAATGGCTGGGGTGACGAACATAGCGATGCCGAGTATCACCCACGCTGGTCGGTAGCCATCCAATATTGCTATCAGGCTGAAGGAGAGTCTTACTCCGGAACTTATTTCCTACCGCAAACCTATTCCGACGGCGACCGTGCCAGTGAAGCGGAGAGGGCCTGGGTGGGAAAGCAAATTGTTGTCCGCTATAATCCGTCGAAGCCAGCTCAGTCATTCTTCCTTGAACAGGATGGCGCCCCCGGCAAGCCCCACATCCCGTGGCTGATCTCATATGGTCCCTACTTGACGAACTTGTCCTTGAAATAAAGCAAAGCTAACTTCTGCTTCAGCCCATGAGAAGAATTATTACGACGCGGTAATAGCAACATGATGATATCGTTTGCCTTATGGCTGGCGTGCTTTTGCTGCGCAACCTTCTCGGGCTCTTGGCGGAAAGCCTGCTGGGGAGCCTGCGTCCAGACCCGCCGGTTGTCCCTGACTCTTCTGACTGGCAGACCGCCGAGGCGGACGTCTACTCCGCCAACGTTGGATATCTCTATGGCACATTTGGCGTTGAAATCTGGTACTCCTACCATGCCGAAGGTGACGCATGGTCCGGCACGTGCTGGATCCCGTTTGCCGACGAGCCTTCCGCCCGTTACTACGCAGGCTCGCGCCCGCCCGGCAGCAAAGCCCGAATTCGCTATTGCCCAGGCGATGCGCGCAAGTCTGTCATGCTGGAAAAAGACCAGGCGGATGCCAATCCCCTGGCCGTACAGATGCAGATGACGGACTAATACAGCGCGTCTTTGCGATAGAATCGGCCGCCCAGCCGCGCCCTTTTTCCGGCGCTAGCGCTTAACAGCCGACAGCGCACGCCCCACAAAACCGGTTGACCGTCCGCTTCAACTGTGCGATGCTTTGCGGCCATGACGGAACTCATTGCTTTGTGGCTGCCCATCCTGCTGTCAGCGATTATCGTGTTCGTAGCCAGCTCACTCATCCACATGGTGTTGCCGTGGCATAAGGGCGACTTTCCCAAGATGGCCAATGAAGACAAATTCGCGGACGCCGTTCGTCCGTTGGCCATCCCGCCGGGAGACTACATGGTCCCCCGGTGCGCCAGCCGCGAGGATATGCGCTCCGCGGAGTTTGCCGAAAAAATGAAGAAGGGCCCCGTGATGATGCTCACTGTAATGCAGCCCGGGCCGATGTCCATGGGCCGCAACCTGGGCATGTGGTTCGTCTACATCGTGGTCGTCGGGGTGTTTGCCGCTTACGTCGCCGGGCGTGCGTTGCCTCCCGGCTCTCACTATCTGCATGTTTTCCGCTTCGCGGGTGTCGCCGCGTTCCTGTCGTATTCGGTCGCGCTCTGGCAGATGTCCATCTGGTACCAGCGCTCGTGGAGCATCACCATCAAGTCCACCATTGACGGCCTGATCTATGCGCTGCTCACCGCCGGCACGTTCGGCTGGCTCTGGCCGAAATAGCCGCAATTGAATTGCGGCCTTCCGGCATGGATGACCCTCGTGCCTTGTCGCGCGCGCGAGTTCCTTTTTCGCGTTCAGGAGCGCCTCTTTCAGGCGCTTGAAATTGCGATTCACGACCGTTATCGGATCAGACTTGTCGACCGTTCCCTCTTTGCCCACCCTGACATTGTTGACAGGTGCCAATTCAATCTTTCCTGGCTTAGTGTTCTGTGAATGCGCGCTCACGTAGGGGAAGCACCAGGCTTCGTGACGGCTGGGATGGTGCTTCCCCCATATCTCAGAGCGTCTCAGAATGCGAAAGGATGAGAGAGCAATGCCAGGACAGATGAAACCATTCTCCACAACACCGATCTCGGAGCAGTCAGCTTCCGACATCGGAGCTGAAGCTTATATCTATGGCTTCCCGCTGGTGCTCATGGACGTCACGAGGAGGGTCACCACGAATGTTCCGCAGCCGGGCGAAAACGCCGCGCCGATCAACCAGTTGGGACACAAAAGATCGTTTCCAGACGATACTTTCACCGCCGTCGTTACTCCCAACGCGGACACGCTCTATTCCTTTGCTTTTCTCGATCTCTCAAACGGACCCGTGGTGCTCAGCGTCCCGGAGATGGGCCGGTACTACCTGATGCAGATGCTGGATGCCTGGACAAATGTGTTTGCTTCTCCCGGCACGCGTACCACAGGGAACGGCAAGGGCCATTTCGCAGTGGTGGGACCGGGCTGGAAGGGAAAGCTGCCGGAGGGCGTCAGGGAGCTGAGGTCTCCCACCAATCTGGTTTGGGTGATTGGCCGCACCCAGACCAACGGCGAAAAAGATTACCCGGCCGTACGCGCCATACAGGACCAGTACAAACTCACGCCTCTGAGCGCATGGAGCCAACCCTGGACACCACCCGCTAATGTGCCGGTGGACAAAAGCGTCGACATGGAGACGCCCCCAGTCAAGCAGGCCGTCAAGCTGGATGCCGCCACGTTTTTCACCCGGCTCAGCGCGCTCATGCAAGACAACCCGCCGGCCCCCGTCGATGCGGAGGCCTTGCAGCGCTTTGCCGCGATTGGCATTGTGCCTGGGGAACCGTTCCAGTTCAGCCAGCTCGATCCGGCAGTGGCACGGGGGCTTGAACAAGGAGTAAGTCTCGGGCGGGCAAAGATCTTTGCCGAAGCCAAGCAGCCGCACGGCAAGGTCGTGAACGGATGGGAGTTCATGAACGACGTCGGACGTTACGGAACCGACTATCTCTGGCGTGCGGTCGTCGCCCTGGTCGGCCTGGGGGCCAACTTGCCCGAGGACGCCCTCTACCCGCGCCGGACCGTGGATTCCGACCAAAGGCCGCTCCATGGGATGAACCAGTACGTGATTCGTTTTGCCAAAGATCAACTGCCGCCCGTAGACGCTTTCTGGTCGATCTCCATGTACAACTCCCGGCAAACGTTCGTGAAGAACCCCATCCACCGCTATGCCATCGGCGACCGCGACCATCTGGCGTTCGATGCCGATCGTTCATTGACCCTGTATCTCCAGAAAGACTCACCCGGCAAGGACAAAGAGTCAAACTGGCTGCCTACCCCCGCGGAGAGCTTCAATCTCTTTATGCGGCTGTACTGGCCCAAGAAAGAAATCCTCGACGGCAGTTGGAAACCGCCTCAGGTCAAAAACGTGGCGGCAGAAGTGAAGAAAGTGGCCTGAGTTGGCCCGGCGTCATGGCAGTGGACCCGCCTGGTGAGCCATTGGCGGGTTGCTGGCGGGGCCTGGATTGACTTTACCGGCAGCCGGGTCTGGTATTTCTGCCAGTTTCCTGAGTTCCCTCCTGGTAGAAACTGGTATCCGGGAGGCCATTCGGCTTTGGACAGCTTGCAACATTGCGGTTACAAGACGAAACGGCCATGAAGCTACCGCTCGCTTCTGTTTGCACCCCCGGACGCATTGCCGCGATTGCGCTCCTGACCTTGCTCTCCTGCTCTTCATCCGCCAAGAGTAAAAACGACATCGTCGTCATGCAGAATGGCGATCGATTCACCGGCGAGATCAAGGGCCTTCAGCGTGGCGAACTCCTCTTCAAATCCGATTACATGATCGATTCCGTCCATCTGGATTGGAAACGGGTGAAAGAACTGGAAAGCAAGGACACCTATATTGTCACGTTCCAGAACGGAGACCGTGTCACAGGAAGAATTGCCAGAGTGCCCGGCGGCGCCGCGGGCGAAGAATTCCAGGTCCTTGCGCATGACGGGACGGTCCGCGTTAAGTCGCCGGAGGTGATCGCCATCCAGCAGCGCGAAGCCAGCTTCTGGGACCAGCTCACCGGTTCCGTGAATTACGGGTTGAGTTTCAGCAGCGACAACAGTTCCATTAACTCGTCCCTGGGAGCAACTGTGGCTTATTACACAGCGAAGAACTCTGTCTATCTCGGCACGACTTCGCAATTTGATTCACAGTCGAAAACCACGAACACGAACCGTTTCACTTTCGATGCGCGATACGGACATCAGCTCACGGAGAAATGGCTTGCGGGTGGAATTGCCGCCCTGCTGAAGAGCAACCAGCAGGACCTGGACCTGCGTTCGAGTTTTGGCGGAGTTGCCGGCCGCAGGCTGGTCCAAACGGACCGGACTTCGCTGCTGCTGCTGGGCGGCGCGGTGTATAGCCATGAGCGATACTTCCCCCAGGCCGGCTCCGCGCCCGCGAGCAATGCTGAGGCCCTGATCGGCCTCACATTCTCGACCTTTCGTTTCAAGACGGTTGATATCAACTCGCAGACCCTTGTCTTTCCCAGCCTTTCCGATCCTGGGCGCGTGCGCCTGGGGCTGCAATCGAATCTGGAAATTGAATTAGTGCGCAATTTCTATTGGGACTTCCAGCTTTATGAAAATTTTGACAGCCGGCCCCCGGTAGTCGCCCCGAAGAACGATACGGGAGTCACTACTTCGCTGGGATGGAAATTCTGATTCTCTGCCAGGTTTAACAATGGCAGCACGCCTTTTTCCGGTTCTGTTTGCTTCCATCCCGCGATGTGGCCCTGCTCTTTCCTGACACGTGCTACATTGTGCAGTCATGAAAAAGCAGCTCCTGTGCTTCATCGTTTCGTCGCTGGCCGTGTGTACATGTTTTGGCCAGGCGCAAGATCATCGCGTGCCGGCCCGGCCGGCTTTGGCGCCGCACGCAGAAAGCTTCGATGCAGAGGCGTCGCAACGTTTCGCCAGGCTGGCGCTCGCCTGCGTGCACAAGGAGTATCCCAACAAGCTTGCCCATTCATTGAATAGCGATGCTGACGTGGCACCGCCGCGCAAGCTCACACCAGCGTTTTACGGCTGTTATGACTGGCATTCTTCCGTACACGGCCATTGGCTCCTGGCGCGTTTGGCCCGCAGCTTTCCGAATGCCTCATTCGCGCCCGAAGCTCGTGCGGCATTGCAGGAGAGCCTGACCGAAGGAAACATCGTTCAGGAGGCCGCCTATTTGAAAGCCGAGGGCCGCGCCAGTTTTGAGCGGCCTTACGGGCTTGCCTGGCTCCTCGAACTCAGCGTGGAATTGCGCGAGTGGGAAAAAACGGGACCGGACCCGCTGGTTCGCGAACTTTCCGCCAACCTGCGACCGCTGGAGCAGGCTGCCGCCGAACGCCTGAAAACATGGCTGCCCAAGCTTTCGCATCCTGTGCGCTCCGGCGAGCACAGCCAGACTGCATTTGCCCTGGGCCTGGCAATCGATTACGCGCGCAACGTGGGCGACCGTGACTTCCTGAATCTCTTGCTGGGGAAAGCGCGGGACTTTTACGCGGCAGACAAGAATTGTCCTCTGGCTTACGAACCTTCAGGCGAAGATTTTCTCTCGCCTTGCCTGGCCGAGGCGGACGTGATGCGGCGCGTGCTTTCGCCCGGAGATTTTGCCGACTGGCTGCGCCAATTCCTGCCGCAGATTCCGGGCAACGGGTCCGCTGCGTGGCTGCAACCGGAAAAGTCTACGGACCCATCCGATCCCAAACTCGCACACATTGACGGACTGAATCTCAGCCGTGCCTGGATGCTGGAAGGGATCGCCTCCGGCCTTCCCCGAACGGATAAGCGGCTGGCCGCGCTGGAAAATTGCGGCGCTGCTCACCGCAGCGCAGGCCTGGCCGCCGTGACCGGCGAGCACTATGAAGGCGGACATTGGCTGGGAAGCTATGCCGTCTACATGGTTACGCAGCGGGGAATCGCCGGACAAGGCAAACAGGGCATTCAGTCGCAGTAGGCTGCGCGCCTACTCCGTCTGCTGGCTGATGTTCAGCAGCACGCCCACGCTGGCCAGCATTACGAACAATGAAGACCCGCCATACGAGATGAAGGGTAGCGGGATTCCTTTAGTCGGCAGCAGGGCCAGGACTACGCTGATGTTGAAGAAGGCCTGCACCACGATCATGGTGGTAACGCCGACGGCGATGTAGCGGCCAAAGTTGTCACGAGCGCGCAGCGCCGCGCGCAGCCCGCGCCAGGCGAAAACAGTAAACAGCACGGCGATCAGCACCGCGCCAATCAGCCCCAGTTCTTCCGCCGTCACGGCATAGATAAAGTCGGTATGCGGTTCAGGCAGATAAAAGAGTTTCTGTTTGCCTTCCATCAGCCCCATGCCGGTTACGCCGCCGGTGCCCACGGCGATCAATGACTGGTTGATGTGGAAGCCGATTCCCTGGGGATCGCGTTCCGGATGGAAGAACACCAGGATGCGGGCCAGCCGCCAGGGCACTTTGAGCAGCAAATAGGCAAGCACAGGTACGATCGGCGCAAAGCCATAGGCAAAATATCGCAGCTTCATGCCGGCAGTGAAAAGGATCGCGGCGGCCACGCCCAGGCAAACCAGCGCCGTGCCCAGATCGGGCTGGCTGACGATCAGCGCGGCAAACAGGAAGAGAGGTATCACCGCGGGCAGGAGCGTGTGCCGCCAGTCGTCCATGGATTTGGTGCGCGCCTCCAGAAAGAACGCCAGAAAAAGGATCAACGCGGGCTTGGCCAGTTCGGAAGGCTGGAATGACATGAAGCTGCCCAGCCTGATCCAGCGATGCGTGTTGTGCGAGCGGTCAAGAAAGAAGACCGCGACCAGCAGCAAGGCGGTCACGCCGAGCAGGGCAAAAACGATGGCCGGTTTTTTCCAGCGGCGGTAGTCCACGTTCATGGCCACCGCCATGGCCGCAAGGCCGGCTACGGCCCAGCCCAACTGGCGAAAGAAAAAATGATAAGGCGAACCGAAACGCTCTCCGGCCATCACCGCCGAAGCGCTGAACACCATCAGCACGCCAACCACAACCAGCAGCAAAGTCGAGCCGAACATCCATTTATCAACGCCGACCCGTTTTGCCACTAGGTTCTGTCTCCTGTCGCGACTGGAGCGAGAGCCTGGACCAGTTCCTTGAAGACGCGGCCGCGGTGCTCGTAATTTTCAAACTGGTCAAAGCTGGCGCAGGCCGGCGCCAGCAGGACCACATCGCCGGGCTTGGCGGCGTCGAAGGCCTGACGCACCGCGCGTTCCAGCGTGCCCGAGCGCACCATCGCGGTCGCATTCTGTATCTGCGAGGCGATCTTGTCCGAGGCCGCGCCGATCAGGTACACGCGCTTCACCCGCTCCCGCAGCAGCGGGTTCAGCACGGAGTAGTCGCTGCCCTTGTCTTTTCCGCCAAGAATAATGTGGATGTTGCCGGGGAAGGACTCCAGCGCTTTCACCGTGGCGTCAACGTTGGTAGCTTTGGAGTCATTGTAAAAGGTTACGCCGTTGATGGTGGATACCAGTTCGAGCCTGTGCTCCACCGCGCGAAATTCCTGCACCGCCTGGCGCACCTGCTGCGGCGCGCATCCGGCCACCATGGCCATGCAGACGGCGGCCAGCACGTTCTCCAGGTTGTGTTCGCCCTTGAGCTGAATATCGGAGCGGCTGAGCACAGGCTGATCCTGCCCGTTCTGGCGGAAGACGATCTGGTCGCCGTTCAAAAACGCGCCGCTCTCCACGAGTTGTTTGCGGCTGAACCAGAGCAGTGGGCCTTTTACTTTGTCTTTCAGCTCAACACAGGTCGGGTCGTCGGCATTCAACACCGCGAAGTCACCAGCCTGCTGGTTTTCAAAGATCCTGGCCTTGGCGTCGACATAGGCCTGAAACGTGTGGTGCCGGTCAAGATGGTCAGGCGTAATGTTCAGGATGGCGGCGATCCACGGACGGAACTGCTCGATGCTCTCCAGTTGGAAGCTCGATATCTCCAGGACCACCAGGCTGTCCGGCGTTGACTTGCCCGCCAGCGAGATCACCGGCGTGCCGATATTGCCGCCCACCAGGGTCTTTTTCCCGCTCTTGGAAAGAATTTCTCCCACCAGCGTGGTGGTGGTGGTCTTGCCGTTGGAGCCGGTGATTGCCAGCACTTTGCCTTGCAGAAAGCGGAAAGCCAGCTCAACCTCGCCGATCACGGGAATGCCCAGCGTGCGCGCGTGCTGCAACTGCGGCTGGTCAGAGGGAACGCCGGGGCTTACGACGATCAGGTCCTGGTCGCGGAAGGTGCGTTCGCCGTGGCGGCCGGTCTCAATGGAGATGCCGCGATCGAGCAGCGCCGGGACTTCGCTTTGCAGCTGGGCCTCGCTCTTGGAGTCGGAAACAATGACCTTGGCGCCATGCTCCTGCAAAAAAAATGCCGAGGCAACGCCGGAGCGCCCCAGCCCGACCACCAGAACCCTTTTGCCCTTCAACTCCATCGCTTGTTCAGACCGCTTCCATGCTCCATTGTGCCACGATTCCTTTGCTCCGGAACCATCACGCACGTGGTTTTCGCAGGATTGTTGTTATCCGGGGTCCCTGCCATGCGCTGTTCGCATGGTAAAAAAGTTTTACCGCAACTTCAACGTCGTAAGCGCGAAGAGAGCGAAGATCAGCGCCAGAATCCAGAAGCGAATAATGATCTTGGATTCCGACCAGCCCACCAGTTCAAAGTGATGATGCAGCGGCGCCATCTTGAACACGCGCTTCTTGCGCAGCTTGTAGGAAGCCACCTGGATAATCACCGAAAGCGCCTCCAGCACAAAAATCCCGCCGATAAACGGCAGCAGCAGCTCCTGCTTGATGATGACGGCGACTGTGCCAATCGCGCCACCCAGCGCCAGAGAGCCCACGTCGCCCATGAAAATTTCGGCAGGATGCGCGTTATACCAGAGAAATCCGATACTGGCGCCCACCATGGCCCCGCAGAAAACCGTCAGCTCCGCCACTTGCGGCATCTTCTGCAGCTCCAGATACTCGGAAAACACGGCATGCCCGCTGAGATATGTAAGAACGGTCAGGGCTCCGGCGGCAATCACCGTGCATCCGATGGCCAGGCCGTCGAGCCCGTCGGTGAGGTTGACGGCGTTGCTCGAGCCCACCAGCACCAGCATCACAAACAGCACAAAAGGCGTAAAGGCCAGCCACCACAGATGCGGATAATGGCGCAGGGTTTCAATCACCAGGTCCGGCCGGAACTGCTTGATGAATGGGACCATCAAGTGGGTGGAATACTGGCGCGTGGCCGTCAGAGTCACCAGGGCGACTCCGACAAACCCGGCAGCCAGAAACTGGAGCACCAGCTTGGTCCGACCGGTCAGCCCCAGATTGCGCTTGCGCACCACCTTAATGTAGTCATCGGCAAACCCAATGGCCCCGAAAGCGATGGTGGAAAAGATCGCCAGCCATATATACGTGTTGGAAAGATCGGCCCACAGCACTGTGGGCACAATGATGGCAATTGTGATCAGCACGCCGCCCATGGTGGGCGTGCCTGCCTTTTTCTGATGGCCTTTAGGGCCTTCTTCGCGGATGTACTGGCCGATCTGGAAGTCGCGCAGCTGGCGGATGATGGCCGGACCGATGATCAACCCCATGAACAGCGCAGTCAGGCTGGCGAAGGCGGTTCTGAAGGTGACGTATCTGAAAATGCGGAATGGAGGAAAGTGAGCAAACAGCCGTTGATAGAGAAGCCAGTAAAGCAATCTTCCTCCGGTACATCAGTTTACAGGGTGATCGGGCAGTCTATCGCTCCAACCTACAATAATCAGTGTTGGCGGCAAGGCCGGAAAAAAACTATTTTGCGGGAACCTTATCCCGCAACATCTCCAGAGCGCGCTCCAGTTTCACACCGCGTGAAGCCTTGAGCAGGACGGCGTCTCCAGGGCGGAGATTGCGCGCCAGCCATTCACCTGCCTGCTCCGGTGTTTCCACAAACTGCGCCTGAGCGCCCGCGCCGCAGGCAGCTTCCGCCACCGACCGGGCGAGGCCGCGCACTCCAATCACCAGATCGATCTTCTTTGCCGCGGCGTGCCGGCCGGATTCACGGTGCAAGGCGTCCGCCGTGGCCCCAAGTTCCAGCATCTCGCCCACGACCAGGATATGCCGCTCCGCCTTCATGCTGGCCAGCGTGTCGATCATCGCCTCCAGCGCACGCGGGTTGGAGTTATAACAGTCATTAATGATGGTTGCGCCGCCGATGTTCAGGACCTGCCCGCGCTTTTCCGGAGCACGAATCCCGGAAAGCGCCGCCGCCGCCTGTGACGGTGTTACCCCGCGTTCCATGGCGGCCGCAGCCGCAGCCAGCGCGTTATAGATATTGTGCTCGCCCACCAGGGGAAAAGTGACCGGCTCACCCACGCTGCCGGCGACCAGTTCAAATGAGGAGCCTTCCGCGCCATTCAGCTTTACCTTCTGCGCGCTGACGTCAGCCGCGCGGCGGATGCCGAAGGTCACTACCTTGCCTTTGAAGTCGCGGCCGAACTGGCAGACATAGTCATCGTCGGCGTTCAACACGGCCACGCCGCCGGGATGCAGCGTCTCAATGATCTCGTATTTTGCGCGAGCGATCTCCGCCAGCGAACCAAAAAATTCCAGGTGCACCGGCGCTACCGTGGTTACCACCGCCAGGTCGTGGTGCGCCAGAAGGCCCAACGAGCGGATCTCGCCGGCATGGTTCATTCCCATCTCCACCACGGCAAGATCGTGCTCTGCCTCAAGCTTCAGCAACTGCAAGGGCAGGCCGATGTGGTTGTTCAGGTTGCCAGTGCTCTTCATTACGCGGAATCGCGTAGCCAGAATGTGGGCCAGGATTTCCTTGGTCGTGGTTTTGCCTGCCGAACCGGTAATGGCCAGCAGCGGCTTACCCCACAGACGGCGAGCCGCCGCCCCGAGCGATTGCAGGGCCTTGACCGTATCTTCAACCTTGAGCAAGCGCAGGGGATCGCCGGCAATCTTCCTTCCCTCCTGAACAATGGCGCCGACCGCGCCTTTTTCCAGCGCCGGCCCGACATAATCGTGGCCGTCAAAACGCTCACCGGCGATGGCGATAAACAGGTCCCCAGGATTGAGCGTGCGCGAATCAATGGAATACCCCATGGCGACCGCTTCCTGGTCACACTCGCCTTTGGCTTCCACAAACTCGGCGATTCGCCATAACGGCAACTTCATTGTGCTCCTCCGCACCGTGCGTAGCTCATCTGTTGTAACGCGTCCCGGGCTGCCTGCACATCATCGAAAGGGTATGTACCTTCGCGCGTGATTTGAACTTTCTCATGTCCCTTGCCCGCGATCAACACCATGTCGCCGGGCATGGCTTCAATCAGCGCCAGGCGTATGGCTTTCTTTCGGTCCGGCTCCACTTCAAACCTCGTCTTGGTCTTGCGCAGTCCGGGAATTGCGTCACCGATGATGTCCAAAGGATCTTCGCTGCGCGGGTTGTCCGAGGTAAGGACCACAAAGTCGCTGCCCTGCCCGGCGGCCTCCGCCATCAGCGGGCGCTTGGTGCGATCGCGGTCGCCACCGCAGCCAAAGACAGTGATCACCCTGCCCAGTCCCAGACCGCGACGGACAAAGTCACGGGCAATGGCGGTCAGGTTACGCAGCGCGTCGTCGGTGTGGGCGTAGTCCACCACCACCGTAAAGGGCTGGCCGCAATCTACTTTCTCAAACCGGCCCGGCACCTGCTTGAAGCTGTCGATGGACTCGGCAATCTGTTTGAGGGAGCATCCGCAGGCAAACGTAGCAGCCGCGGCAGCCAGAATGTTATAGACGTTGATGCCGCCGATGAGCGCGGTCTTAATTTTCGCGGCTCCGGCGGGCGTAACCAGGTCAAAGGTTGTGCCGTCCTGCTTCAGTTCGATGTTGGTCGCGCGAAAATCGCCATTTTGGATTCCATACAGGATCACCTGCTCGCTGGCGTTCTTCTTGACTTGCGCCAGGCTCTGTCCGTATTCATCGTCCGCGTTGATTACGGCGGCACGCGGCGGCCGCGATCCGCAGCCAAGAAACAGGATGCTCTTGGCCTCAAAGTAGCTGTCCATGTCCTGGTGATAATCCAGATGGTCGCGGGTGAGATTGGTAAAGACCGCAACTTCGTAGGGAATGCCCCATACCCGCTCCTGCACCAGCGCGTGCGACGACACTTCCATCACGGCGTGCGTCGCGCCGGCGGCGAACGCTTCGGCAAATATCTGGTTCAGCTCCAGCGCCTCCGGCGTGGTGTGCGGCGCGGGGAGAACCCGGAACGCGGTGGATGCTCCTGGCTGCGCCGGTTTTGTTGGAACGTGGTACTCGATGGTCCCGATCAGCGCGGATAACTTGCCGCAGTGGCGCAGGATGGATTCGCAAAGAAAGCTGGTTGTGGTCTTGCCGTTGGTCCCGGTGATGCCGATGGTCTTCAACTTCTCCGCCGGATGGCCATAAAAATTCGCGCTCATGCGTGATAGCGCGCGTCGCCCGTGCGGGACAACGGCCCAGGGCACGTGCTGCCGTCGGCGCTCCCGCTTTGAGTCTGTCACAACGGCAACAGCGCCGTGCTTTAACGCGGTGTCAATATAACGATTGCCGTCGGCGCTATCGCCCCGCATGGCCACAAACACCCAGCCGGGCTGCACGCGACGGGAGTTGTAGTCCAGACCGGAAACCTCCGGATCGCCACCGCTGTGTGAGACTCCCACACCCCACAACAGTTCAGAGAAGTTCATTGAGCTAGATTATATGCATTTTTTCTGAAATCCCGACCCTGAGCTTGAGCTGATATGCGGGCGCGAGCGCAGCGTGAGCCCGCAAGCGAAATCCTGAGCGTAGCGAAGGATCTCTTGCCGAAGGGGAGGGATCCCTATAGCAACGACAATTTTCAGAAATTGCCACGCTGCTTCTCTTTGAAGAGCTAAGAATTTCGGACCGATAGGGGTCCCTCGCTACGCTCGGGATCTAAAACAGGAGGCAAGGCTTTCAACCTCCGGCAGGCTTCCGCCAGTTCGGCATCGGTCTTGGCGAAACAGAACCGGATCAGGTTCTCGCCGCCACCGCCATGATAGAAAGCCGATCCCGCGACTGAGGCCACGCCTGTCTCCCGGAGCAGGTGCAGAGCTTTCTCCCGGCTGGTCTTGCCCGGAAGAATCGAAGCATCGGAGAGCACGTAATACGCGCCTTTCGGGACCGAAGGCGTCAGGCCGATTTCCCGCAGCGTGTCACACAGCAGATCGCGTTTCTGCACGTACTCCCGGCCGATCTCCTGATAAAAGCTTTCCGGCAGCTGCCGGATGCCTTCAGCCACGCCGATCTGCAACGGCGCCGGCGCGCACACATAGACGAGGTCATGGAAGTAAGCAATGCCCTGCGCCCAGCGGCGGTCGCACACCGTATATCCCACACGCCAGCCGGTGATGCTGAAAGTCTTGGAATAGCCGGACATGGTAATCGTCCGCTCGCGCATGCCGGGCAGAGTGGCCATGCTGATGTGCCGGCCTTCAAAGATGAAGTACTCGTAAATTTCGTCGGTAAAGACGAACAGGTCATGGCGCTTGGCGAAGCCGGCAATCCACTCCATCTCCTCGCGGCTAAAAACTTTTCCGCTGGGGTTCGCGGGCGAATTCAGCACGATGGCGCGCGTGCGCAGCGTGACCGTGCGTTCCAGGTCCGCGCGGTTGAACGTCCAATCGGGCGCGCGCAGCGTTACATAGAGCGGCACGGCCTCCACGGCGATCAGAGTATTCAGGTGGTAGCCATAATAAGGTTCAAAGAGGATGACCTCGTCGCCCGGATTCAGCAGCGCCAGGCACGCCGCGTAAAAAGAACCGGTGGATCCGGAGTTGACGATGACCTCGGTCTCGGGATCGCATTCAATGCCGTTGAACCGCCGCATCTTCTCGGCGATGGCCTGCCGGATCGGCGCCAGCCCTTCCGCGCGCGTGTAACTGTTGATGCCGCGGTCAATCGCCTGCTTGGCGCCTTCGCGCACCGGCTCGGGGACCTCGGTATCGCAAACGCCCTGGGCCAGGTTGATGCCCTGCACCTTCTCGCAGGCAATCGACATGGCGCGAATCTCAGATTGCACGGTGCGCGCGGCGCGACGGCTCAGGGAAAGCGGCATGGGGGATTCCTTCGGCAGAGGTAATTGTAAATAAACCGCAAAAGATGGGCCACCTCAACCCTGCTCATGCAGCGCTCGATTCACCGGTGGTTGCACAGGGAACCGTTTCAGCAGCGATTTCCCGCAGCGACCTTTGCGTCCCGAAATGGCCTGCGCGCAACCGCCTTCACGGCTCCTCGCATATTTCGATCATGTTGTTTTCCAAGTCGCGCATCTCGACAAAGTGCGTGCCCTGGCGGTCGGTTTGCACCGGACCCACTTCCACGCCGCGCGCCAGCAGCCACTCCCTGGCCTTGGCGGCGCTGGCCGTGTCCATGATCGGCCGGTCTATCTCGCCTGCATCATCATCGTCCTTGGTCATCAGCGAGATCCGGGGTTCGCCCTCGCGCGATACCAGCAGGATGCTGGGCGATTCATCGACGTCTGGTTTCACCTTTTCGTAGCGCAGGTCGAACTTTTCCTGGTACCACGCGGAGGCCGCCTCCAGGTTGCGCACGGCCACAACAATCAATCCGCTGAAGAGCTTCATTGGTAAGAATCATGCCACGCGGGAGCTTGCAAGGCAATGATGGGGCAACCCCTCCGGCGTCCGGCGAATCGCAAAGTGTCTACGGACAGCCCGGCCATGCCGGCCTAAACTGCTTCACTTCCAGCACGGACATAACCAAAAAGTCTGCGTCTGCCATCGCCGGGAAGGATTACTTTTCTCGTGCATCACTCCATCGCACTTACATTTCAGAAGGAGATTTCACATATGGCGTCCATTGACATTAAGAATAAGAATAAGGACCTGGCTGCCCTGCTTGAGAAAGACGGCCCGTTTCCTCTTGAGTTTGCCCAGCAGGAATTTCTGCCGGTCTACAGCGTGGACCATGTCCACCTTACCTTTCTGTCTCTCAACGGTATCAAGATCATCCTGATTACCGCGTTCGGGAGGGTGACAACCACGGGATGGTCGCAGGCGCATCTGCAGCCGGTTATGTACATCCAGGCCCCGCCTGACGGCATCTGGGACTTTGTCTTCGTCGCCAAACCGCCTTCAGGGATTGTCGCGGAGGTTGTTACGCCCATCGCCACAACCTACTTGTGGAAGGGATACGATCTGAAAGGCGTCCGCATTCATTCCGCCACAAACACGATTACCCAGAAAGTGACGGACGAAGCCAAACGCATTACCGACATCAAAGTCGACACTCAAATCGGCGAGAAGGCCGCATGACATGAAGGGAGGCGCTCTCCGCGCCTCCTCTTTTAGCGGCTACCCGGCTCAGGCTTTTTTTATAGGCGTCCGGCGGAACCCCGGCAAGACCATTGTCGTGCGCTGCAACCCTTCCCACCCCAGCCAGTCGTTCTTTCTTGAGCAGGATGGCGCACCCGGCAAGCCTCACATCCCCCCGGCTGCTCTCTTACCAGCCATATCTGACGGGCTTGTCTCTGAAATAACTGCAGGCGCGGCCTTGGCTGAATGCTGATTGCTGACTGCTGATTTGTCAAAGATCTTCCTGGTGCCCGCCTGAGCGGGTTTGCAATCGTCACTTTTGGCAATCTTGGCAATCTCGCAAAGTTACGTTCTAGTAAACATAAAACCCTCCCCTACCCCCTCCCCATTTATCCCATAGCATCCCATTTTGGCGTAGGTTTGATCCCGGTCGTCACAGGGATACCATCCCAGCGCGTGCTTGCCTCCAGTCTGTAGCTATTTTTACCAGTTGATTAACAGGCGATGTCGCATCCTAGCGCACTTCTTGGGTGAAACAAAGCGTGAAGAAGGACGTTGAACAACTTCCAGCCGCGCCGTTCGGTTTTCCAGCCGCACCGTTCGTTTTCGTAATCCCTATCGTCCATCCGCCATCCATCCCGCGCGCTTGGACGTGCAGGTTGCGCTTTTGGCCATGGCCAAAAGCTAAATGCAGAACGAAAGTTGCCATGTCGTGCCGTAAAGAGCTGGGGGCCGGCCGAAGCTGCTAAACTTGGTATAAGCCGGGAACGTATGCACGTCATTGCCTTTGTGATCGCTCAACTGCTTCGCCCGCTCCTCTCGCCGTTTACCGGTCTAGACCACGCGCTGCAGGATTTCTTCCGCGGGATTGGTACCAACGCCTGGTATGTCACCAATGGAACGGTCGAGAGCATTCAATTGAAAAGTACCGGGCACATGTGGCGGGTAACATTGGCATATTCCTACTCAGCTGAAACCGAACGCTGGTCGGGCAAGACTTTCCGCCAGTTTGTATTTGAACGCCAGGCCCTGCGATATGCCCAGGCCCATCCCATCGGGAGCACCGTCGCCGTGCGTTATGGGCCAGGAAAACCCGAAGAGTCCGTGGTCTTGAAGTATGACCAGCGCACCGTGCATCCTGAGGGCAGCATCTGAAGGGTCAAGGGCGCAACTAGCTTAGCCCCAGTGCCTTTTCATTTCTTCTTTTTATGGCAGCTCTCATGCAAGCGCTCGGCCCGGGCCATGATCAGCGAGAGCTTGACCTTGTGGAGATCGGCGGTTGCCTTAAGCAGTTTGAAGGTGGGGTTTCTCTTTCCGTGCTCGACTTCAATCATGTATCCCGGATTGCAGCCAACCTTGTGCGCGACATGCGCTGAACTCAGGCCTTGCTTCAACCGGAGCTCCGTGATTATCGCGCCGAAAGCCCGCTCGGGCGTGTCACAATCGCGTTTCAACTTTTTCGGGACTTTGCCGGCCACGCAGGGATCATCGGCCATTGACCCGTATGATGCCCTCCGATATAGTGGATATGATTATTAACCGTAACCATTCAGAGCTGCTGCTGGCGCGAATGGGCATGAAAGCAAGCACGATGAAACTGGACCTCCGCCGCTATCTGTACCGCGCCAATCTGTATCTGAGGCAGGCCGCTAAGGCGCCGTCAGCGTCGCGCGTTAGGCCCCTTGATTCGCCGTTCTCCGTGTCTCTGTGCCTCCGTGGTGGGTGTGGCCCTGCGAGCAGGTTTTTCTTTATCGTCGTTGAAGTGCCGGAAGAGGATCAGGCGCTCATCCGGCTCATGCAGGTCAACCCGAGCGTTGCCGCCGCCATTCAACTCCCCGACGGCTGCCGCTTCCGCACCTGCTTCGAAATCTCCGCCGAATACGCGAACGTGATTATCAATATGTAATCGCATAGTATGTGCTCACTACGGTTTTTGACTGATTGCTGATGGGTGAGCGCTCCTATCGAATCCCGCCGTTTGCTTCGCAAAGAGCCTGCCCCGAGCGCAGTCGAGGGGAACGGAACACCCGCTTGCTATGGGAGAAGACAGAGACTAGAGCCCTGGCGAGCTACTCGTGTAGCAGCTCACGAGCCTCTTTAGTGTAATGATGTTTCTCGCCCAATTGCCTCATGAAGATTTTCAGTGCCGAGTTCAACATCGCTCTACCACGTTCATGATCACTATGCAGCAAGAGGGAGCCGAAATTGAGCTTGATCACCGCAGTCAGGGAGACATCACCCAGTTTCGATTCGACTGATGTCAAGGCCATCTCGAAGAGCTGGTACGCTTCATTTGGGGCGCTCTGTTTCATGTAGAGCCGACCCAACGAATTGTAGCTTCTGGCGGTGATCGGACTATCATTACCATATCGCCTAAGTCGAAAAGTTAAGGCGCGACGGTAGAGACTTTCCGCATCGGAAAAATTGCCCTTTTCTTCTAACACGCGACCTAGTTCAGACGCTGCTGCGGCCACATTACGGTGATCGCTACCATACTGTTGTTCCCTTGTAGAAAGAGCTTGACGAAGCAGATTCTCTGCTTCGTCAAATCTACCCTGGGATCTTCTAAGTAAACCCAATGCAATTTGCGTGGCAGCGATCTGGGAGGGTGAAACTTTGCTTCCATTTGCAATCTTATCGGCTGCTTCCAGGTAACCCTCGGATTCGGTATAGCAATCGAGTGATCTCGTAATTCCTGCCAACTGATTCAAGCTGGGAATTAATACTGGGCTGGCACTACCAAATTTCGCTGTTCGTAACCGCAAAGATTCGCGGGATGGAGGCTCTGCTTCCTTATAGCGAGTTTGTTGAAGAAAATTTGAAGCGTTTGAGAAATAGGCATATGCCAAGCCCGGGATATTTTGGGGCGCTTGGGCGAGCCTCAGATCCAGGGCTTTCTCCATGAGCGTCGTCGACTCCTTGAAGCGAGCGGCTTCGACACAGAGGTAGCCAAGGTCAATGACGTATGACGCTTTATTCTCTTGCTCTTTAGGCGACGCTTGCTCGACAGTCGCAAGAGCCTGCTTGAACAGCTCCTCAGCTTCAGCAAAGCTGCCCTGTTCTTGTGCAATCTTGGCGAGTTCACGTAAGCTCGCAGCGCGCGTTGAAAGTGTCTCGACTGTTTGCGGCAAGGCACTAAGCTTTTCAAACACCTCTCGCGCTTTAGGGATTCTCTGCGTTAGAGCCAAAATTTTGCCGTAGCTCTGCAATGCTTTTAGATCCCCCACTGCAACCTGCTTAGCTAGCGCGGTTTCATCCTCGGATACTCGTTCTTCGAGCGTAGTGTTCCCAGCATCAGTCTGTGCAGACTCTATAGGATCAACCGCGATGCTTCTCGGGGCAGTAGCCTTTCCAAGTTCCCCAGATTCATGATCCCGAGTCCATGAGGCAAGATGTCGGCGCAGTTTTTTCCTGAAAGTGCTGATTTCGTCAAAACTGTCAAATAGCAGACCTCGTTCAGATTCGAGTTTCTTCTTGAATTCGAGCACCTTTCGGAGTTCCGGTCCTGGATCGCTCAATTGACGTGGGTCAACAGACTTGAAGAGTACAACAATCTGCCGCATTGGCTTTGACGGATCTTGAAAACACTGGACCGCAATATTGAACTCTTCTTCAGTTCCAGACGTAAATTTCGCTGCGTTATCAGGAGGGGTGCCCCAGCGATCCCACAACACGAGGATGCAGTAATCGCATTTCGCTAGATCATTATTGATAAGGGCTTGCGGTCTTCCAATTCCGGCAAGAGTTAGCTCCCAACCAATCGGTAGAAATATCGCATTCCTTTCGATGGCGTCGGAATCGTTATATTCGATTATAGTTTCTTTGAAAGCCTCCCGCTCATCGGCAAGCCCTCCAGGCGATGCGATAAAGATCCGATAAAGCTGTATGGCAGATGGCATATCTCTAGGTATGTACCCACTCTTACAGGACAAGCTCGAACCGTAATCGACTAATCCCGTCCCAAGCTAGATATGATTTCTGGGAATGATTAACATCTGGGGCCAAGGGGGACGGGATCGCCGGAAATTGCCAAAATCGACGACATTAAAAACGACCGCCAAGACCTTCGGCGGGCCAACGGCTCGCCCGCCTCAGGATGACGTTTTTGGGTTAGCTGCAACCACTTGTTGAGCCACAACTCATGCACCTGTAACAGCTCCCGTTTCTGGTCATGATCGCCCCGCACACATGGCAACTGGGCGCGTCGCCCAGGTCGACGAACTCTTTCAGCGCGTCGGCCGAGTGGTAGAGACCGCGGTCGACGAGCGAAGGCGAACCCTTGGCTGTTGGCTCCTGGCTATTGGCCAAACCACCTTGCGGAGGCGTTGTCTCGTAGTTCGCAGCCGAGGGCGGCTGCGCTCCACGGTCGTTGATGGCTGAAAGGTCGCTCACAGCCGAGGGCAGTTGCGCCGGCGCCAACATCATGTCCTTGAACAGCGGATACTGGCGGCCGGTGACGAAGCGCAGCTCCAGCCAGCGGAAGATGTAGTCCATCACTGATTTGGCGATGGGAATCTCCGGGTTGCCGGTGAAGCCCGCTGGATCAAAGCGGGTGTGCTGGAACTTGTCGCACACCAGCTTGATGGGCACGCCATGCTGCAGGGCCAGCGAGACCGCGGTGGCGAACGAGTCCATCAGGCCGGAAATGGTCGATCCTTCCTTGGCCATGCGGATGAAGAGTTCGCCGGGTGTGCCGTCTTTATAGAGGCCCACGGTGATGTAGCCTTCATGTCCGGCGATGGCGAATTTATGCGTGATGGAGGCGCGCTCGCCCGGCAGGCGGTGACGCACCGCGCGCGGCGGCGCCGACTCCTGCTCCTGCATGGTGAGCGGACGCACGGCGGCCAGCGCCATGGCTTGCTGCTCCGGCGAGAGCTTCTGGAACTCCATCTCCGCGCCGCTCAGCGGCCGGGCATCGCGTTCGCCGGCGCCTGCGGCGGTTTTCTCGAATCTGGTCCCGCGACGGGCAGCCTCGTCGCGCGAACTGGCGGCCATGAGCGGCTGCGCTTTCTTCGAGCCGTCGCGATAGATCGCCACAGCCTTCAGGCCGAGCTTCCACGATTGAATGTAAGCCTCGGTGATCTCTTCCACGGTGGCGTTTTCCGGCAGGTTCACGGTCTTGGAAATTGCGCCCGAGATGAAAGGCTGCGTGGCGGCCATCATCATCACGTGGCCCATGTAATGGATGCTGCGCGTGCCTTTCTGCGGCTTGAAGCTGCAATCGAACACGGGCAGGTGCTCGTCGCGGATGCCGGGCGCGCCTTCAATGGTGCCGGTGGAATCGATGTAGGCGACGATGGAGTTCACCTGCTCCGGCGTGTAGCCCAGCTTCCACAGCGCCGAAGGCACGGTCTGGTTGACGATCTTGATCATGCCGCCGCCGACCAGCTTTTTGTACTTCACCAGCGCCAGGTCGGGTTCGACGCCGGTGGTGTCGCAATCCATCATGAAGCCGATGGTCCCGGTGGGCGCCAGCACCGTTACCTGCGAATTGCGATAGCCGACCTGCTCGCCCAGGGCAAGAGCTTCGTCCCAGGATTGGCGGCTGCCTTCGAGCAGCGCAGCGGGCACGTTTTCTTTGTTGATCTTATTTACTGAAGCCCGGTGCATGCGGATCACGTCGAGGAACGGCTCGCGATTGATGTACCAGCCGGGGCAGGCGCCGCCGGTAACATCCTGCGGCGAGACGCGCGAGGTTGCCGAAGCGAGCTGCGGGCATTGCCCGGCAATGCGCGCCGACTGCAAATAGGCTTCGCCGCACATGATGGCGGTGACGCAGGCGGCGTAATCACGGCCGGCGTCGGAGTCATACGGCAGGCCGCTGGCCATGAGCAGCGCGCCCAGGTTGGCGTAGCCCAGGCCCAGAGGACGATAGTCATGCGAGTTGCGCGAGATCGCTTCCGTAGGATAGCCGGCGTTATCCACCAGGATTTCCTGCGCGGTGATCATCACGTCGACGGCGTGGCGGTAGGCAGCCACGTCAAACTCGCCGTTCGCCTTGAGGAACTTCATCAGGTTGAGCGATGCCAGGTTGCAGGCCGAATCGTCCAGGAACATGTACTCGCTGCACGGATTGCTGGCGTTGATGCGGTCCGTGTTCTTCGACGTATGCCACTTGTTGATGGTGGTGTCGTATTGCATGCCCGGATCGCCGCACTGCCACGTAGCTTGCGCGATCTTGTTCATCAGCTCGCGCGCCTTGTAGGTCTTCATCACATGGTTGCCTTTGACGGCGCGGGTGGAGAAATCGCCGTCTCGCTCCGCGGCGGACATGAACTCGTCGGTCACGCGCACGGAGTTGTTGGCGTTCTGGAAGAAGATGGAGCTGTAAGCGTCGGAGTCGGGGGAGGAGCCGTCATAGCCCATCTCGATCAGCGCCCAGGCCTTGGCTTCTTCTTTGGCCTTGCATTCAATGAATTCTTCAATGTCCGGATGGTCGACGTTGAGGATGACCATCTTGGCCGCGCGGCGCGTCTTGCCGCCCGACTTGATCACGCCGGCAAAGGCGTCAAAGCCTTTCATGAAGCTCAAGGGGCCGGAAGCCTGTCCGCCGCCGGAGAGCTCTTCCTTCGATCCGCGCAGCGCGGAAAGATTGGTGCCGGTGCCGCTGCCCCACTTGAACAGCATGCCTTCGGTCTTGGCCAGGGTCAGGATGGAATCGAGCGAGTCCTTCACCGAATTGATGAAGCACGCCGAGCACTGCGGCGCTTTATAGCCGGTGGTGGAAAACTCCACCTGGCCTTTCTCGATGTTCCAGTGCCAGTTCTGCGCGTCAGAATTGGGTTCCAGGCGATCACAGCCCACGTTGAACCACACGGGAGAGTTGAACGCGGCTTTCTGCTGCACCAGGATATGGACCAGCTCGTCATGGAAGGTGTCGCGGTCTTCGGCGGTGGAGAAGTAACCTTGCTGCCAGCCCCAGTCGCGAATGGTCTCCGCTACACGCTGGATGAGCTGGCGAACGCCGGTCTCGCGTCCGGGAGTGTTCAACGTGCCATGAAGATATTTGCTGGCGACGATGTTGACGGCGGTCATCGACCAGTCCTTGGGCGATTCCACGTTGCGCTGTTCGAAGATGGTGTTGCCCTTGGCGTCAGTGATGCTGGCGGTGCGCAACTCCCATTCCACCTCGTCGTAGGCCGAGACGCCGGTGCGGGTAAAATAGCGCGGAAACTTCAGTCCGGGCGCGGCATTCGCTCCGGCAGCCGGGTGGTGCGTCGATGTGCGAGTCTCTTCCTTCATAACAACTTTTGTGTTCGTCTCCGCCATTTCATTCTCTCCAATTCGCTCTTAGACTTCATTTTGTGCCAGGCACGGGTTTGCCCGTGCGCAATCTTTCTTTGTGCCGCATGTTCTTAGAATCCCGCTGGAAAGGCCTTGCTCAGAGTGACGCCCTGGGTCACGCGGTCGACCGCGCGCTCCGCTATGGTCTTCAACTCCGTCCCTTCATGGGCCCCGCTACGCTGCGCCGCCGGAGTGTGTTCAAAGATGTGCGAGGCCGCTTCCTGCTGCGAAACCAACCAGTTCTTGAGCGCGGCCGCCGCCGTCCGGCGATCGGCAATGCTGGGAGCGACGGCATAGCGCACGTAGCAACGCGCTTGCGCAAGCTTCTCCCGCCACGGACTGCCCGCGGCAAAGAGCCGGCTCATGGCCCGCGCCAGGTCGTCCGCTTCGTCCACCTCAAAGACCGCCAGCATGCGCCGGGAGTGCGGCCCCGCAGGCTGCACAACTTCTTCCGCCAGGGCGAATACGCCTGGCTGATTCGGTACCAGCAGAAGTTCAAAACTTGATTCGCAATGGAACCAGCGTGACCAATTCATTTCCATGGGGCCCTCTCCCGAAAAAGCATGGCCAGCGGCGCCGGTCAATGCCAGCGACGCAAATGCCATCTCATTCAGTTTCACCGCGGTGATTGTTTCCGGCGCCACCTCTGACGCCGAGCTTCTCTTGTGATGTCGGTGACCCGTTTTCGACTCGCCTCGGGCCCGGCCAGGACTACCTTGGTGTTGGAAAGTTACGCCTGTATATAGTGTCTGTCAAGAGGCTTATACAATCTATTGTACCTTAGTGCCCCGGATGCCGCAAAATCACCCAACTATCTTGTTTCCCGTCTTTTACCGGCACTGGCCGGAAAACAGGGTGGTTTCTTCCTTGATTCTCCTATGGTGTTTATCCACAAGCTGGCCTCACGCTGCCCGCGGGGTCGGCAAATGGAATTTTGGGCTGGTTGAAAATTCAGGACCAAGCGGCAACGTGCTCGTGTCTCCTGAATCTACGCGCCACGTGAGTGAAGGGTCAATGCCGGAGAATGGTGCAGCGCTGTGGATTGTGTGGAAAAGGAGTTCTTTCGGCAGTTCTCGAACGCAGCTGGATACTATCGTCACCATCACTTGATTGCTCGTAGTCCTAGCCTGCGTTGAAGCCAATCTATCGCTGGGATAGAATCTGAGCCGGCCAGAGTAGATGGATTCCCATGCGATCATATTTGTTTCTTTGCGTTTTCCTGCTCTCGTTGGCGGGCATTTCTCAGAGCCAGAGTGCCGTGGTAGGGGACCTGAATGGTGACGCCAAACCTGATGTTGTGGTGGGCAACGGCAACCTCAACACGGTTAGCATTTTCATCAACAACGGCAACGGTACTCTCACCGCAACGCATTTTCCCCCAGTGAGCCATGCGGTCACGGGCGTGGCGTTGGCAGACTTCAATCTGGACGGCCATCTGGATATTCTGGTCTGGGAACAACCTGGCCTTGAGATCCTGTTGGGCGATGGCGCCGGTAATTTTTCAGCCGCGGTTCCTGTACCGACCGGCGGAGTCTCGGTGGATGGTGCTCCCTTTGTCGCTGATTTCAATGGCGACGGCATCCCGGACATAGCCTTTACCAGCGGCGGAGTGAATATTCTGTTGGGTGATGGCCACGGTGGATTCTCCGCTCCCCAACCCCACGCCATTGGCCTTGAAGGCGCACGCTTGGCGGCCGGATCTCTCGCCGACTTGAATCATGACGGGATACCGGACATCGTAGTGAATGGTGAAGTTGGCGTCTCCAGATTCGTATGTTATTGGGCCCTCGGCGATGGCCATGGGGGATTCACCTCCACTGCATTTCCGCCCGCCGGTGCATTTAGCGCTTCTCAATGCAGCGCAGCTCCAGATCTTAACGGTGACGGCAATGCTGACCTCCTTAGCGAGTTCACCACTTATTTCGGAGATGGCCAGGGCGGGATCCTCTATACCCAACCCCGGATTAACGACTTTAGACTTGCCACCGGCATCCCTGTCGATTTCGACCACAATGGCACCACCGATTTTGTTCTGGCGCGCGTTCACAATGCACTTGTCTACTACCCCGGAAATGGCCATGGCGGATTCGGCGACCCAATTACCGTGTCGCCGTCGCAAGACGACGTCATCGCAATAGCAGATTTGAATGGCGATGGCTTCCCGGACCTGGTACTGCAGGACGTTTTTACCCATGCTGTTTCATTCTTCATCAACAATATTGCTACTCCGCCCAGCGTAGCAACTTCAAGCACCACCCAAATCACATCTGCACCCTCCACGGGCAGTGCAACCGCGCCGGTCACTTTGATTGCCACCGTCGGCTCCCTTAATGCTGGAAGTCCCACTGGCGCCGGAACGGTCACTTTCACAGAAGGCGCTACGACGCTGGGAACCGCCCCGGTGAATGTTTACGGGATCGCCGCCCTTGACTTCACTTTTGCGGCTGGCTTACACAATGTCGACGCCACCTTCAATGGTGTACTCGATCCATCCACCAATACTCTCTACGCATCTAGTTCTTCCATTAAACCTGCGGCCGTGTTTGTGAACCCTGGCGCGCCTCCCGCCGCGGTCCCAAACATCACACTTGCTACATCGCTGACTCCGGCGCGACAACTGAATCCTGTGACTCTTACTGCGAATGTCACGCCCAGTGCTCCGAATGCAAGTGCTCCCAGCGGAAACGTGGTGTTCAAAGCCGATGGAGACGTTCTGGGCGTTACAGCGCTGCAGGGCACTACGGCCATACTGCCAAGTGACGGTCTGGGACGGGTTGTCTTTCCCACAGCGGGTCTTCACAATATCCAGGCCGTATATGGCGGCGATGCAACGTTTCCCCCGGCCACGTCCGCGACCCTGGTGGAAGATATACGGGCGTTCAACGCGCCACGCAGCGCCACTTCAGTTCAATTGACTCTTACACCGAGCGCACCCACCCTAAACCAGCTTGTTACCTTTCATGCCACTGTGGTCGGCGCAGCCAATCCGCCCGCTTCGTTCATTTATAGGATCAACGGCGACTTTCTCGCCTTTGCCCTGCAGAATCCGCCGTTCCCGCCGGGCTTTACCCCTACCGCACAGGGTACCTACACAATCTCCGCGGAATATCCGGGCGATGCGGTTCGGGCGCCCGGCACTGCCAGCGTGACCATCGTTGTGGGCAATGCCGGCGGAGATTTCATGGTCTTTGCGTCGCCAGCGAATGCAACCGTCAAGGCAGGTCAGTCGGCCATATTTACGATCACAGTGAATCCGGTGAACGGCATGAGCTCAGGCGTAAGCTTCTCCTGCAGTGGCTTGCCGGCGGCCTCGAGTTGCACCTTCTCGCCCGCCAGCGTTACTCCCAACGGAGGCCCTGTTTCCACCACGCTCACCCTCAACACCACTGCGCCCCAGTCCGCCACGGTTCCCGCAGCGCGTCTGCGGCCCGGGACCCTTGCATGGTCGCTTGGCATCGTGGTAGGGCTTTTGCTGCCCGGCAATTTTCAGACAATGGGAAAAGCAAGGCGTCGCGGACGCGTCCTTGCCGGCCTGGCATTCATGTTATTCATTACCAGTTGCGGCGGAGGAGGTGGAGGATCCGTTACAAACCCAGTCACCGGCACGCCCCCTGGAACCAGCACCATCACGGTCATGGCTACTTCTGCCGTCAGTCACACCGCGCCGCTCACGCTGACCGTTACACCCTAGCGCGCTCTCCCGGCCAGATTCTGTCGCCACAGGATCGCCGCTTATCCGGGTTGCCTGCGGATGCAGGATATCTGTGCTATTGTGGATAAAAGTTTATTTTGTTTCCGGCCCGCTGCAGTAACCTCTGCGGGCGCCCGTGCATCTATCGTAATAAGACATGAAATTACAAAGAGCAAATAGAAATTCGCGCGACAGCGCGCGGCTGAACAAGGTTGTTTTTATGGTGGCCCTTTTGTGGCTGGCTGCCTCGTTAATGTTGCTGTTGCTGTACCACTCCAGCCCTGCGCATGCCGTACAGCCGCACACTACCACGAACGACGAGCTCGCGCTTTTGTCGCCTCAGGCCACCGCCCGGGCTTCCTTGATGTATTGATCCTTGCACTTTTCCGAGCAGAGGTGGATCGCGCCCAGCTCCAATACGCGCGCATCGTCCCACCGGCCCAGGAACCGCAGTGATCGTTGCAGCGCGTTTGCGTTTTCCACCTCAATGTCATACCCCAGCACCCAGGTGTCATCCGCAATCCGTCTGTCCATTGCCGGACGCACCTTGCCGCAGACGTCACAACTGATCTTGACCATTAGCATGCCTCCCTCATAGTGAGATGACTCCCGGCCACTCTGGGTTTGCGAGGAAGACAATTTCATGAAGGGGTTCTGATATATTTCCTTGGTTTGATCAAACGGTTTGGAGCGAAGCGACAAAATGAAACGCATTGCGGTCGTCCCTGGAGATGGCATCGGCAAAGAGGTGATTCCCGCCGCCCTCAAGGTTGTTGAAGCCACGGGCGCCGCGGTTGAGTTCACCACTTTTGACTGGTCGGCCGACCGCTACCTGAAAGACGGCACCACCATTACGCCCGACGGCTTCACCATGCTGGCGCGGGACTTTGATGCAATCTTCGTCGGCGCCCTGGGCGACCCACGCGTTCCCACCAACATTCATGCCAAGGAAATCCTGCTGGGCATGCGTTTCAAGATGGACCTCTACGCCAATGTGCGCCCGGTCAAGCTGCTGGATGAATCGCTCTGCCCTCTGAAAGGCGTGAAGCCGGAGCACGTGGATTTTGTAGTGGTACGGGAAAACACTGAAGGCCCATACGTTGACGCCGGTGGCGTGCTCAAGCAGGGAACGGCCGATGAGATCGCCACCCAGGAAGATTTCAACACCCGCAAGGGCGTGGAACGGGTGATCCGCTACGCGTTTGAGCTGGCGCGCCGCCAGGGGCGGAAGAAAGTGCTGATGTCGGACAAGTCTAACGTCATGACCTTTGCCGGCGGCCTGTGGCAGCGGGTCTTCAAGCTGGTTTCGGCTGAGTACGCTGACATTCAGTCGCAACACATGTACGTGGATGCGCTCTGCATGCACATGGCGCGCGATCCCAAACAGTTTGACGTGATCGTGACCAACAATATGTTTGGCGACATCATCACCGACCTGGCCGCCGCCCTGCAGGGCGGGCTGGGCATGGCCGCCAGCGGCAACATCCATCCCGGCAAGACCTCGATGTTTGAGCCGGTGCACGGCTCGGCGCCTCCGTTTGCGGGAAAGAACATCGCCAACCCGATCGGCGCGATCTCCACGGCGGCAATGATGCTGGAGCATCTGGGCTTTGCGAAAGAAGCCGGACGGATCAACCAGG
Source organism: Terriglobia bacterium (assembly GCA_041488515.1). Lineage (GTDB taxonomy): Bacteria > Acidobacteriota > Terriglobia > Terriglobales > Acidobacteriaceae > Angelobacter. The sequence continues at coordinate 64,847 of JBGPPK010000005.1, forward strand.
CCGTGCTCGCGGCCGTTCAGCAGAAAAAGACCACGGCGGATATCGGCGGAACACTGGGGACGAAGGAAGCGGCGGAGTGGATTGCCAATTCTATGTCTCGGCCCTGAACGAAGCGAAGGGAAGAAAATCCCCTATGGCAACAATGCTTTCCGGGGTTTCCAATTTCCGTAGCCGCAGCTTCCCAGGGTGCGAATCAAAACGATCTTCCTTTGGAACTTTCCATTACATAAGTTTTCCCCTGCAAGAAAACCCCGCCGTCGCGTTCCTTCATTTGGCATAGAATCCTCTTTCCCCTCCCCTGATTCGGCCACTCACAACTCACAAAGGACGTGTAACTTATGCGGTTATACCTGCTTTCTCTGCTTCTGTTTGCCGGCGCGGCGTCAGCACCGGCGCAGGATAAATCGGGCGACAAACCCGGCCTCAGCCGCGATGACTCCGCGGCGTTGACCATTTACAACCAGTCGTTTGCCGTGGTGCGGCAAACCCTGCCGCTGGATCTAAAAAGCGGGACCAACCAGGTCGAGATCACCGAGATCACTTCGCACCTGGAGCCGGATTCGGTCATCCTGCGGGACCTCAAGAGCGGACGCGATCTGCGCATCCTGGAGCAGAACTACCGCAGTGACGTGGCTTCGCAGGGAAGGTTGCTGGCGTTCTACGAAGGCAAAACCATTGAATTCCTAGTGACCGATAAAGATGGCAATCGCAGGCTCATGCCGGGAAAGATCGTTCGCAGCGGATACACGCCGCACTACCAGGCCTACAGCTCTTACAACCAGCAGTATTACCAGGCGCAGCAGGCCTATGTGGCTGCCGGCAACGGCGAGCCGATCATAGAAATCGATGGCAAATTGCAGTTTGGCTTGCCCGGGCTGCCGGTTTTTCCCGCGCTCAGCAATGAAACGATTTTGAAACCTACGCTCTCCTGGCTGTTACAGAGCGACCGCGCGGGAAATACCAACGCGGAGTTCAGCTATGTGACCGGAGGCATGAGCTGGCATGCCGATTACAACGTGGTAGCGCCCGCCAGCGGCAACCTGCTGGAGATTGTCGGCTGGGTGACGCTGGACAACCAGACCGGCAAGACATTTCCCAACGCTCGCATCAAGCTGATGGCGGGTGATGTGAACAAGCTGACCCCGCAATCTGAGGCAATGGGTTATGCCATGAAGTCGGCAGCGATGGATGCTGTTTCCGCGCCTGCGGTCACCGAGCGCAGCTTCGACGAATATCATCTCTATACCCTGGAGCGCGCCACCACCCTTTACGACCGCGAGACCAAGCAGGTGGAGTTCGTGCGTGCGGCGGGGGTCCCCTCCCAGCGGCTGTATGTTTATGACGGCGTCAAACTTGATCAGAACTATCGCAACTACCCGATGGAAAACATCCGCGATATGGAGAATTTCGGAATCCAGTCGAATCCCAAGATATGGGCCATGGTGGAATTCAAGAACAGCAAGGAAAACCATCTCGGTCTGCCTTTGCCCAAAGGCCGCGTGCGTTTCTATCGTCGCGATACTGACGGTCAGCTTGAATTCACCGGTGAGAACCTGATTGACCACACGCCCAGTGATGAGACCATCCGGCTGTACACCGGCAATGTGTTTGACGCGGTAGGCGAGCGCAAGCGCAGCAGCTACAGGATTGACCGCAATGCGCACTGGGTAGACGAAAGCTTTGAGATCAAGCTGCGCAACCATAAAAAAGAGCCCATGGAGATCCGGGTGGTGGAGCACCTGTACCGCTGGACCAACTGGGACATAGTCAAGAATTCAGATCCGTTCAGCAAACTGGACAGCAAAACCGTTGAGTTTAGGGTCCATGTGCCGGCTGACGGCGAAAAAGTGGTGACGTACACGGCGCACTACACCTGGTGAGACGAGCGCATCCTTCTGCGCTTTCCCCACGAGGGTCCGGCGAGGTTTGCCTCCTGCGGCTACTCGCCGGCGCTCGTGGATTGCGAAAAAGTGATTGCATAAGCGTGGATGATGCTGCCGTACATCTCTGTCAGCCCGGGATTTTCCTTTTGACCAAATTGATCTTCAGCGCTTCGCCGCTATAATTTTTCATTTCGCAGTTTATTTTCTGCAATTCCGTACTTTTCGTATTCACCCGCAACCTATAGTTTGCTATGCTGACTATGCGTAGGAGTAACGCCCAATGAAATGCATCAACTACAATTCGATGCGGAGGCTGATAGAACCCGTCGCGGGTTCCGATAGCCTGTGGGCGTTTGATTATTCCCTTAGCTAACCTCAGGCGCTTCAGTCCTACGCAAATCGAACAATTACTTTAACCTGGATCGTTTGCTGTCTTTATAGTTGGCGCAAACCTCATTCCAGCAACAGATTGGCTGGCGTCCAGGCTGATTGTACCTTTGGTGGGAAGCCGTGGTCCCCAGCACGCGCGGTTTTCGCGTGTTGGGGTGGGAAGCAGACTTGCGTCCCGAGCAGCCTGCCGAAATCCTGAGCGTAGCGAAGGAACTCTTCGCAGACGTTCATGGCTTCAAGACCATTTCTTGTTGTTTTTTAGCGGCACGAGTGAACTCGTGTCTTTGATACCCGGCGGTTAAGGCCTGAGCGCTTTAGCTGCCGGCACAGTCGGTCAGTGGCGAAGACTACGGTTACTTCTGGTAAACGCGAAAGCGAGCGGTTCAAATCCGCTATCCGTGGTTGCTTGTTCCCTGACCACTTTCAGTCGGTGGTAGATGGCGGGAGATACTTCCTCCACGATGAGTGCAGCGCAGAATGGGAGTTCTGCGGGATCAACGAATACCCGCGGCGGCGGAGGCGAAGCCTCGAAACACCAGGCAGCCGTGGAAAGTGCGTTCCCATGCACGCTCCTGTCGCTTGTTCCCCGACTGGTCTTGCAGGCCAGCTTTTGTCGCGCACTTTGCACGCAAGCGGTGTAGAGCGCGTCGACAGGAGTGAAGCCCGCCAGTCGTGACGCCTCAGGCAAAAGTTGGCTGCTCCTTCCAGCCTGAGGCGTTGCGGTGTGGAACTATCGCCGGTGGTGAAGACCAGGGTTACTTCGTTAAGCCGCAGGTTGCAGGTTCGAGTCCTGCCGGTCCGCAAGGACTGTAGCTCAATTGGCAGAGCGGCGGAATACTTTGGTCGCTGGTTCCCCGGCGTTGTTCAGCGAGGTCCTTCCCCTTCGGCAAGCACAGGGTCAGGATTTCGGCAGCAGGCTCAGAACGCCTGCTAAGCGCCTCAAGTTTGGAGCGCAGCGACAAAAAGGATGGAGAGCAGGATCTGTTAACACCCTGCTTCCTTTGCAGCAGTAGACGTTGGAACAGGTTTCATCGGTGGTGGAGACCAGGGTTACATCGCCTGTCCGTAGGTGCGGGTACGACAGCCAGGCAGCGCAGAAGAATCGCGCAGCAGCGCGGTCGTTGCATCCCCGCCGGCATCTCGAGTGCCGTAGTTTCAACTTTAGAACGACGGACCACTACACCCGGGTCGATTGTTCCCCGTATGGAATTTGCTTCCAGCGTTGGCTGCTCGATTTTGATTTTCGCCGGTGGTGAAGATGAGAGTTACTTCGCCACCCTGGAGATGCAGGTATCGATCCCTGCCGCCGCGCTTAGGCCTGGCTTGAGCCGGCGTCGTCTAAGAAAGGACGCCAGGAATAAGACACTGTCATCGCTATGTTCCCCGGCGAGAAATATGTTCGCAACGACGCAGTCTGCGGCGTTTCTGCATCAACCGGCACAGTGCACTGGTAGCAAGACCGATACTGAGTGGCCGCCCTTCTCGTCGCGAAGTGCGCTGGTCCATGACGAATCGCGAATCGTTCATTGAAGTATAACCCTGCAGCGGATGCTGCTTAGAAAAGAGCTTATGAGCTTACGCAAGGTGTATGGTGGTACGCCGGTGGGCAACGAGTCACGCTGTGTGACTTGCGCGAATGCGCGCATCATTGAAGGCTATGCGGAGAGCGAACGTCTGGTTTTCTGCGATGCCATGTATCCGACGACGCGCATTCCGTTCAACGTCCGCCAGTGCAGCATGTATGAAGACAAACGGCTGCCGGATTTCTGCCAGATGCAGAAGATTGCCTGGGAGATCCGCAGCAAGAGCGCCGGCGCCAGAGCCGGGTTCGTGACTGTCCCTGGAGACGCAGATCCGGCAATGCAAGAATTCGAGGAAGAAGATCAGCCGGAAGAGCTTCCAGTCGCATGCATCGTCAAATGATGGCTTTCCGCTGCGCCTGCCGCACCGTTTGTGCTGAAGCGGCGCAGCGCCGCAGATATTGAAGATAGAAAGGAGCAAAACATGGCCCGCATGAACGTACTCAATCTGAGCGGACTACCCTGGATGAAGGCCAAGCGCACCCATGAGGGCGCTCCGGCGAAGCACATCTCTGCGGAGCAGGAGCTGCGCCGGTCCGTCCTGGCCTGCATGCTGTGGGAGGACCAGTTCTACGAGGATGGCGTGGCGATCGCCGGGCGCATCCGCGAGCTGGTGCCCAAGGTCGCTGCGGAGAAGGTGGCTGCGCTGGCCGTGGAGGCGCGCGAGAAGATGAAGCTGCGTCACGCGCCGCTGTTGCTGGTGCGTGAGATGGCGCGTCTGTCCACGCACCGCCAGTTGGTCGCCGAAACGCTGTTCCGCGTCATCCAGCGCGCTGACGAACTTTCTGAGTTCGTGGCGCTCTACTGGAGCGAGGGCAAGCAGCCGCTTTCCGCGCAGGTGAAGAAGGGCCTGGCTGGGGCATTCACGAAGTTTGACGAGTACGCGCTGGCCAAGTACAACCGCGCGTCTCCGGTCAAGCTGCGTGACGTGCTCTTCCTCTGCCACGCCAAGCCGGTGGATGCCGCGCAGGCTGAGCTGTGGAAGCGCCTCGTCGCCGGTGAGCTGGCCACACCCGATACATGGGAGGTGGCTCTCTCCGCCGGCGCTGACAAGCGCGAGGCATGGGAGCGTCTGCTCGGCGAGAACAAGCTGGGCGCGCTGGCCATGTTGCGCAACCTGCGCAACATGGCAGAGGCCAAGGTGGACGAGCAGATGGTCCGCGCTGGTCTGGGTCGGATGAAGACTGAGCGTGTGCTGCCGTTCCGTTTCATCGCTGCTGCGCGTTACGCGCCGCAGTGGGAGCCGGAGCTTGAGAAGGCAATGTTGCGTTCGCTCGAGGGTCAGGCCAGGCTGCCGGGTAAGACAGTGCTGCTGGTTGACGTCTCCGGCTCGATGGATGCGCCGCTCTCGCGCCGGGCTGAGATGCGCCGCAATGACGCGGCCTATGGGCTGGCGGTGTTGCTGCGCGAGATCGCCGAGCAGGTAAGCATCTATACCTTCTCGGACAAGCTGGTGCGGGTGCCTTCGCGGCAGGGTTTTGCCTTGCGCGATGCCCTGAACGCCAGCCAGCCGCACAACGGCACGTACCTGGGCAAGGCCTTGGGTGAGATCGACGAGAAGTACGACCGCTTGATCGTTATCACCGACGAGCAGTCGCACGACGCAGTGCCGAACCCCAAGGCGCGTGGCTACGTGATCAACGTGGCCAGCTTCCAGAACGGCGTGGGCTATGGCAAGTGGGTGCACATCGATGGCTGGTCGGATTCGGTCATCGAATACATCCGCGCCGCCGAGCCTGCGCTGGAATAAGGTTGCGGCTACGGCGCCCATCCTTCACATACACCGTGGGCGATCTTCGGAAACGAGGGTCGCCCTTTTTTTGGTGCCGCAGATCAGCGCAGATGTAACCCAGATCAGAAATCCGATCAGCGCTCCTCTGCGTGATCAGCGGCGAGTGTCTTTGGTGAACCGGCAGTGAATTGGTTTTATTGTTACCATTGACGAGGGAGCCGCTGTCTTACTCATGAGAAAGCCCTCAATCACCTTATTCCTGGCAGCACTGCTTTTCTTTGCATCGCTCGGTTTTGCGCAGGACACTCAACCGCCGTCCCAGCCGCCATCGCCGCCGCCGGCGCTCTCTCCGCAGAAGCCGCCTCAGCCGCCGCCAACGAAAGACGGATCGCAGGATGGCGAGGCCACGCCGTCAAAAACTCCCTCGCATCGCCTGGAAATCGAGCCTGTAGAAAAAGAACACAAGATCACCGCAATCGAGGCGAAAGAGCTCTTCCGGTCGGTGGATGAGATCCTGCACTTTGCCAGCAAAGATACGGGCCTTCCGGTGAAGAAAAAGGTCAAGAAGGCCATCGTAAGCCGCGAAGAAGTAGAGAAGTACATCGGTGAAAAGTTCAAGGATGACGCGGACCGCATTCGCTTTGAGCGCTCCGAGCTGGTGCAGAAAAAATTTGGATTGTTGCCGCGCCAATTCGATCTTCATGGCTTTCTCATCAAGCTGCTGACCGAGCAGGTGGCCGGTTATTACGACGAGAAGACCCGCACCATGAACCTGCTGGATTGGAATGAGCCGGACATGCAGCGTCCGGTGATGGCCCATGAGCTCACGCACGCGCTCCAGGACCAGAGTTACAACCTGGAAAAGATGAGCAAGCACGATGAAGAAATCGAGAAGCACGGCCTGGAAGACCTGGACGCCCTGGTCCGCAACGACGAGGAGTCCACCTGCCGTAGCGCGGTTCTGGAAGGCCAGGCGATGATCGTGCTGCTGGACTACGTGCTGGCGCCCTCCGACCAGAGCGTGGCCAAGATGCCGCAGGTGGTGGACATGATGCAGGCTTCCATGGACAAGAGCCGCGGCAGCCCCATCTTTGACAGCGCGCCGCTGCTCTTGCAGGAAGAGCTTGCTTTCCCTTACCGCCAGGGAATGAAGTTCATCAAAGAGCTGCTGGTGGCGGGCGGGAAGGACCTTGCCTATGCCGGAGTGCTGGACCGCATACCGCAGACCACGCGCGAGGTGATGGAGCCGAAAGAATATCTCGCCGGACGCCGGGTGCCGCCGCTGCTGCTGCCCGACTTCAGCTTCCTGAAAAAAGACTACGAGCCTTTTGACGCGGGCGCGGTGGGCGAACTGGACGTAAACATCCTGCTCCGCATCTATGCCGATGAGACGCTGGCCAGGAAGCTGACCCCGGAGTGGCGCGGCGGGTCGTATTATGCAGCCGGACGCAGGAACGTGAAGCCTTCAGACCGCAACTCCTCGGCGCACATCGGATTGTTTTATGTGTCGAAGTGGGCGAGCGACGCTGCCGCACAGGAATTTGCCAGGACATACGCCGCTGCTCTGCCCAAACGCTACGAATCTCTCCATCACGTGACGGTGGATGCCGCCACGCCAGGCCGTGAACAATACATGAGCTCAGACGGGCCGATCTTCATCCAGCAGACCGGGAACGTGGTGGTTGCGGTGGAAAGCTTTGACGAGGACATGGCGAAGAAATTGATTGCGGCCGGGCTGAAGTCGGCGGGGGAAGCGGCAAGCCGATAGCTAAGTCCCCGAACGGCGGTCGGGCAGGTTTGGAGCCTGCGCGCCCTCAGGGAAAACCTGTACCGTCCTCTGAAGTCCTCTCTCTTTCCTGCAGAATTTCGTTGAGGTCAGCAAGCAGACGTTGGGGATCGTCCTCGATGGTTGCGTCTGCGAATGCATCTTGCTGGGCGGGAGATGGCGCAATCGTAACGATGGGAGTACGGACAGCTTGTTCCCGCATCAGTTCGGCCAGGCGTTCCCTGATTTGTACGGGAATTGAGTGGCACACCATGATCAGGTCGAATTCTCCCTCCAGAAGACAGGCGATTGCCCTGCTCGGAGAGGGGACTGATACTACCGTGTAGCCGGCCTCGCGCAAGATCTGACTGCGAGTCTTCAGCAGCAATGGATCATGGCCTACGGCAAGAATAGTCGAGGAAGACATGTCTCTCACTTTCTCCAGCGAGTATCCTGTTGAGCCCTATACACATTTAGCCTATGTATGGCAGGTCTTTTCTGTCTGTTCGATATCAGACAGAAGAAATACCCAGCCGGTCAAACTCATTGCGGATCGTCTGGTAGCACTCGCACGCTGACTTTTCCAGCCCTTTCGGGTCCCGGATGTGTACCCGACCTCGTGAGTAGCTGATGAGTTCAGACTCATGCAGAATCCCCGCTGCCAGGGTGACGGTGCTACGCGGCGTACCCAGCATGTGTCCCGGAAATTCATGTGTGATGACGAAGGTGTCGGATTCCATACGGTCATGGCCATGAGCAGCCACAGTGCCAAGCGTTCGGCGATGTCGTGCAGCCGGTTGCAGGCGGTGGTCTGCGCCGTTTGCACAAGATGGGCCTGAAAAAAGTGGTTTAACTGTGCGAATGAAGATGTGACTTAATGATACGCCTTCTATGGCAACCAGGCGCTTATGTCTGGTATCGAACTAAGCTAAGGAACGACCTTTGATGGGGAACCCGATCCGGACTTCGCCGCCCATGCCAGCGGATGGACAGGGGCAAAAAAACCGTCCTCCGCCAGGGGAAAATCGCCCTCCGCCACCGGAAAATGAGAACGGAATTGTGGCGTCTCTTGCCCATGAGATTAATAATCCCCTCCAAGCACTGCGCAACCTGCTCTACCTCATCGAATCAGAGGTAGCGCTTACCGAAAAGGGCCGTCACTATCTGGCCCATGCCCGTGAAGAAACACAGCGAATCTCCCAAATCCTGCATGCGGTCATGGAGTTCCGGGACACGGGGAAGCCGGAAGAGACAAACGTGCCGGAATTGGTGCGGTCCGTGCTTGACTTCTATCAATCGCGCTTCGCCTCGCAGGGCATTTCAATCGATACGCGCTACTGTCCTGCCGTAAATTTTCCTGCGTACCCCCGGCAGTTGCGGCAAATGTTTTCCAACCTTTTGCTGAATGCCGCCGACGCCATGCCTGACGGGGGAAAGATGTACGCGAGAGTATCCCAGGGCCATGAGTGGCGGGACCAAGAGAGGCGCGGGTTGCGTTTGACCTTCGCCGACAGCGGTTCCGGGATCGCCGCGAAAGACTTGCCCAGGATACTGGATCCCTTCTTTACGACGAAAGGACCTGCCGGTAACGGCCTGGGATTGTCACTCGTCAAGAACTCAGTGCAGAAGCACCACGGAGTGCTTCGCGTGCGCAGCAGCATCAAAGCGGGCCACAGCGGGACCGTTTTTACCATCTTCCTGCCCTGCGAATGATGTCCGTTGCGGGTGAAAGCCCAGGAAGCGGTTGCCATCGCTCTCCCGGGCTGTTTGTTTTGCGCTGCCCGCGCGTCACCAACCGAATTCTGGAACTGCTTATTTCCTGCTCGGATCGTCCTGGGGATTGATGTAGTTAAACTGCACTGGCGCTTTGCCGTGAATCTGTACCACGACCTCGCCGCTGGCCATCGCGTAGTGGTGCATGTCGGGGTCGAGAAAGGCAAAACTGCCGGCCGGGAAGGTGGCCATCTTTTCCTTATTAAAGTTGTCGCCCATGCCGACTTTGAACGTTCCCGAGATGACCGTGACGTTTTCCCGCAACGGATGCCAGTGCGGCGCGATCCGGTATCCATCAGGAATCTTCAAACGCACAGTGTATTCGCCGCTGGATGCGGTCGGATCGCCTTCGAGTACGGCGAACTGTGCGCCGGGTTGCAGGAAAGGCGGCGGTGGTCCCCATGCAACCGTGTCAGGAGTGAATGCGTTATTCGCGTGCGCCCCTGAATGGGCGGCCACGGTAAAGTGCTGACCTGCCCAGCAAACCAATGCTGCCAGCGCGATCATGAGGTAAATGCTTCGTTTCATTTGTTCTGCTCCAGGTCGTTCAGTTTTCATCTGCGTTGATCATCAATTGCGCGGGGGTGCGATTCAATGAAGGGCGGATAACCTTGATATATCTTTTATATATCGCTCTAAGGTGCTGAATCTTAGTGCATAATGGTCTAAAGGAAGGGATTTTTGCGGGCTGCAAAACCAGCAATGGGCGAAGTCGAACTCGACCTGGGGCGCTACGAATTGCGCCGCTTTGGGCGCCGGGTGAAGCTTGAGAAAAAGCCCATGGAACTGCTGATCTTCCTGGTTGGGCGGCGCGACCAGATGGTGCCCCGCGAAGATATCGTCAAGAAACTCTGGCGCTCCAATCTGTTTATCGATACGGAACGGAACGTCAACAACATCGTAAGAAAAATCCGGACGGCCCTGGGTGACAACTCCGGCAAGCCGCGTTTTCTAGAGACTGTCGTGGGGAAGGGTTACCGGTTCATCGGTCCAGTGCGAGTGATCGACGCGCAACATCCCCGTTCTGATCCTGGGCAAGTTTTTTCCGGCACAGCCAGTCAGAAGATTGCGGGCGAGCGGAGCGAACGCTCGTCACTTGCGGTGTTGCCGTTGTTGCTGCTGGGGAAGGCCGCGGACGACCATGGCCTGGGCCTGGGGTTTGCCGATGCGCTGGTTGCGCATCTGGGAAATCTTCGCGATGTTGATGTGCTGCCAACTTCGGCTGTGCTGGACCTGCCTGCTGACGCATCGCCTGCGGACATTGCTTCGCGCCTGGGAATCCGTTTTGTCGTCCATGGCGCTATTCAATTTTCAAAAGGGCAAGGGCGGCTCTCCCTTGAAATGTTCGATACACATTTGCAAGGTCCTTGCCTTACCAGGAAGTGCGACCTCGACATGGGCCGCCTGCCCGACCTGGAGAGCGACATTGCGAAGCAGATCGCCGGCGCATTGAACCGGCCGCTGGGACCGGCGGCGCTGCCGCAGCGTCCCCGATATAGCAGGGACCCGCTGGCTTATGCGGAATTCATGCGGGGCTACCGGCTTAGCGCTTCCGGTGATCCGGCCACGATGGAAGAAGCCGCCCAACACCTGACGAGCGCCGTGACGCGTGACCCTCAATTTGCCCTGGCCCACGCCACGCTTTCGCTTGTCTGTGCTACTCGCCATTTCGAATACGACCCCGCCAGCGTGTGGCTGGAAAAGGCTGAATTCCACTGCCGGCGCGCGCTTGAGCTAGACCCCGATCTGCCGGAAGGACACGTGGCCCGCGCTTTTCTGCTGTGGGGACCGTCCAAAAACTTCCAGCATCTGGAGGCGATTGCCGCCCTCAAGCGCGCTCTCGCCCTGCAGAGCAATCTGCCTCATGCTTACAACCGTCTGGGCACCATCCTGGCGCATATCGGGCTGCTCGATCACGCGCGTGAAATGTACGAACGCGGGAGGCCGTTCCATCCGCAAAAGGCCGTCAGTCACAGCATCGTCCAGGTCTATGTGTGGAACCGGGAATACGAACTGGCGCGCGAAGAGATCGAAGCGTGGCGGGCGGAAAGTCCCGGCAACAAGTACGCAATCTACTTTGCTCCGCAAGCCGCCATGATGACTGAGGACTGGAAAGAGGCGAAGGCTTTGATGAATGAAGCGGTACGGCTCTTGCCGGAAGACCCGCTCATCGTTAGCTTGCAGGGCGTCCTCTGCGCCTTGACAGGCAGAAAAGAACAGGCACTCGACTGCATGGCCAAGGCTTGCGCCAGCCCAAAATCATTTGGGCACGCGCACCATACCTATTACCAGATCGCCTGCATTCTTGCGTTGTTAGACCGGCGAGAAACTGCTTTTGAGTGGCTTGAGCGCAGCGTCAGCAGCGGGTTTGCGTGCTGGCCTTTCTTCCAGAAAGACCATTGTCTCCGAAGCCTGCGCGGGCTTCCTCAGTTTGAACTCCTGGTGAGCTCTCTGCAGGCCAAGTATCCGGATCATCTGGGATTGCTGTAGCTAGCCACACAAGGCGTGGGTTGTCTTAATAGCTCGGAATGGTCTCCGCTTTTTGAAGAACGAGTGTCATTCTGAAGAGGCCGCCCGGAGGCCAGATCCGCTTGTCGATCGATTGATAGCCTTTCAACGAGATAAGGATATCCCGGGGTTTGTCGCCATTTCTTTTCAAGAAGAACTTTGCGGGCGTGTGCGCCACGCTGTTGCCATCCACAAGGATTTCGGCGTCCGGCGGGTCCGTGACCACGCTAACAACCGCAAGAGGACATCCGCTGTCTTGCACGCTGCTCCACTGAGGTGGTTTAACGTCGGCCGGCAGCTTCGTGGACGCGTCGCCCACCGCCTTGCTGAGCTGTTCCGTAGTGAGGTATTTTGCGCCAGTCAGATCGGCACCGTTCAGATTCGCTCCTGCGAGATTTGTTCCTCCCAGATTCGCATACTGCAGCGCTGCGCCGGTCATATCGGCGCAGCTCAAGTCTGCATCACCAAGGTCTGCATTGGATAAATGGCTCCCGCTCATCCGCACGCGGTCGAAGCGGGTCCGCCTGAGAGTGGCAAGGGTCCAATAGGAACCGGTCAAGTCGGCATCCTCGAAGTGGGCCCCTTCAGCCCAACTTTTTTCGAAGTGGGCATTGTTCAGTTGGGCCTGTTCCAAATGGGCATCCCGCAAAATAACAGCTTTCATCATCGCGCCCTGTAGGAAAGCGCCTCGCAGATCAACCTCGGGAAAGTTGATCATGCGGAAATTATGATCGTTGCTGCCGGTCCGCTCGCAGGGATTGGTTTCGCAATTTGAATAGTCAAATTGCTGCTGGTACTCTGAGCTGAAAGGCCTTCTGCGCATGAAATCGAGAATAGCGCCGATGTCCGGCGAGAGAGCTTCGGGAGGCTCGGGAGGCGACAACTTGGACCACTTTGCGTGCACACGCACATAATTAAAGGAAATTTCCAGGATGGGCCACTCCGAAGCTTTGTCCTCATTGGCGATCTGCTCCAGCACGTAGACAGCCGCCACCTTGGAATCCGTATTGTCTTTCGGGGCCTTTTCCGCCTTGCTGGTATTTGCAGCAGCCGTCGCGTCTTCCGAGCCGGATTTGGCAAGCATCTCGAGCGCCTTATAAGTGCGGTCTGCAATCTGGCCCCGCCGGGAAAGATCGTACCCCTGAAACGCTGAGTACACCGTCACAATGATTGCAACCCCACCCACAATCTGCACCAGGGTCTGCCGGTAATCGTTCTCCAGTTCGAGCGGTCCCTTCTTTTCGATATCCGGGACACCTTTCCTGACAAGACGGCGTGGGACGATGATGATAATGGCGAGAACAATCAAGGTGGCTATCGCCGCGGCGGGAAAAGGGGGCAGATAGCCTTGCCAGCTATAGATTCCCAGTGCCGCTGAAACTACCACACAAAAGATGATGGTAGCGAGCGTGCCTGAAGACTTCATCGCCGAAAGTATATGTCTGCGGAATCATCGGAGCAAGACCTTTTCATGTCCCATGAGGCAGGTACACACCAATCTTGTAGCAATCTTCGCCGCAGCATGGTCCCGCATGAGGCGGTAAACGCATTCGGTATAATGCTTGCAATTCGATTCAAGGAGATTCTCTTTGCAACAAGCAGAAATCGGCATTATGGGCGGCAGCGGTCTGTATTCCATGCCTGGACTCACGGAGATCCGCGAGGTCACCGTGCAAACTCCGTTTGGCGAACCATCGGACGCGTACGTGCTCGGCAATCTGGAAGGGCGCAAGGTGGCGTTTCTGGCCCGCCACGGCCGCGGACACCGCATCCTGCCCTCGGAGATCAACTATCGCGCCAACATTTACGGTATGAAGGATCTGGGCGTGGAACGAATCCTGTCACTCTCCGCCGTCGGCTCGCTCAAGGAAGAGCACAAGCCCACCGACTTTGTGATCCCCGACCAGTTCATTGACCGCACCATCCATCGCATCTCCACGTTCTTTGGCCACGGTATTGTGGCGCACGTGGCGTTTGGCGATCCCATCTGCCCGGAAGCAGCCGCGGCGTTCACGCAGTCGTGCAAAGACATTGGCGTGGTGGGCAAGCAGGGCGGGACGTATATCTGCATGGAAGGCCCGCAGTTTTCCACCCGCGCGGAATCCAATCTGTACCGCAGCTGGGGCGCCGACGTGATCGGCATGACCAACCTGCAGGAAGCCAAACTTTGCCGCGAAGCCGAGATTTGTTACTCCACCTGCGCCATGGTCACCGACTACGACTGCTGGCGCGAAGGCCACGAAGACGTGACGGTCGACCAGGTGTTGAAAGTGGTGCACGCCAACGCCGAGAACGCGGCCAAGGTAGTGAAGCGCGCCATCGCGATTACGCCCAAGGAGCGCAAGTGCGCCTGCGGCTCGGCGATGAAGTACGCCATCCAGACTGACAAGGACAAGATCCCTGCGGCCACGCGGCAGAAGCTGGCGTTGCTGTTGGACAAATACCTGGGTAAAGGCCAGGAGGCAAAGGCGTAAGTGCCGTGGGCATGAATGCCCCCGCGCAGCGCGACTATCTGCTGCTCGCGGCCATTGCCGCCGCAATTTCTGTTGGCGCCCTGATCTTCTATTACCATCAGGGCGCCATTCTTCTTTATGGCGATGCGGTGGCCCACATCAACATCGCGCGCCGCGTCTTCGATTCGCGCACGCCCGGTCTGTTGCAACTGGGCACGGTATGGCTGCCGCTGCCGCACCTGCTCGATATCCCGTTCATCGTGAATGACCGCATGTGGCAGAGCGGGCTGGGCGCGTCGATTCCATCGATGATTGCCTACGTTGCGGGAATGCTGGGCATGTTTCGCCTGGTGAGTGGTCTCGCTTCGCGCATGGCGGCCTGGATTGCGGCGCTGATCTATGCGCTGAACCCCAACCTCATCTATATGCAAGCGACCGCGATGGGCGAGTCGCTCTACCTGGCGCTCTTTGTCTGGGCGGCAGTCTACTTTTCTGAGTTTGTGCGCGAGGCCCGCGATGAGCCGCAAAAAGCAGGCAAGTCGCTCAAGAAGTGCGGGCTCATGGTTTCCGCGGGCATGCTGGTGCGCTACGATGCCTGGTTCCTGGCGGCAGTGATTGCCGCGGCGGCGCTTGTCTTTCTCTGGCGGTTGGGACCATCCGCGCAGCCGCTCCGCCGGGGACTGATCGCGTTTGTTCTTCTCACCGGGTTGAGCGGCGGCGGATTTCTGCTGTTCAACCAGCTTGCGTACGGCAACGCGCTGGAGTTCGCCAATGGGCCGTACTCGGCGCGAGCGATTCAGGAGCGGAGCAAGACCCCGACCATGCCCACGTATCCGGGAGAAAATTCTCCGCGCGGCGCGACGCTGCAGTTGCTGAAAGTCTCACGGCTCAACGTAGCGGAGGGCTTTCCGGAGTATCTGCTGTTTACCGTTGCGCTGATCGCGCTGCTGGCATCGTTTTATTTTTCCCGCCGCTACCTTTCTTGGGCCGTCCTATGGACGCCCGTGCCGTTTTACGTTTTGTGTATCGCCTGGGGCAGCGTGCCTATCTATCATCCGGAATGGTGGCCGTTCAGTTATTACAACGTCCGCTATGGATTGCAGTTGCTGCCGGCCATCGTGGTCTTTGCGGCTCTGGCATGCGAATTTGCCAGCAAATTCTTCTCCGTGCGCTACATTGCCGCAGCTGCAGCTCTGCTGATTGCCGCAAGCTATTTCTCCGTCTGGAACAAGGCTCCCATCTGCTTGCGTG
Source organism: Terriglobia bacterium (assembly GCA_041488515.1). Lineage (GTDB taxonomy): Bacteria > Acidobacteriota > Terriglobia > Terriglobales > Acidobacteriaceae > Angelobacter. Next base: position 80,182 of record JBGPPK010000005.1, read on the forward strand.
AAGCCCGTGCCAACGGTAACGAGCGCATGGCACTGGAGCGTGAACTGGCTGCCTGGCTGAAGGCGCTGCCGCCCTCGGCTACCTTGATGATGGATTGCGGCGCACATCCCGGTGCGGCCCAGATGGCGGGCATTCCTTTCCGCCGCGTGCTGCGTGAGAGCAACCCCCCTTACTGGGAGACGGCGCTGACGCGGCCCGCGCAATCGGCCGACTACATCATCGCTTTTCCTGGTGACGCCGTGGACCGCGCGGTCCAGCGCTTTCCTGAAGGGCTGCGGCCTATCGCCGCAGTTGGCGCTCCGGGTCGTTCTAGGGCCCTCATCTATCGCTCTCTGCATTAGAATCGAGCTTGAATCGTGAGTCGTTGCTGGGAAGTTCCCCTTGGGGGGTCACATTGACACTCAAAGATATTGGGTCAAAATCGGGCGCGGTGTTTGTGATAGCTGTTGGTGGGCAGGCATGTCGTACTGTCGAGAACGCTAACTTCTATATCGACAAGTGGGCGTCATTCGAAGCGTGTAACAAAGCTCTACCGGATCGGATAATTGAAGATCCAACTGATGAAACGATTCGTGAGAGGTTAAAGGAGGTTCCCGCTGATTCGAATGTTGAAGTATATGCCAGCATGCAAGGGGAATACTCCCTGACGACAGTGCCAAAAATACTGAAGCTTCTTCGATCGCGAGGTCTCTCGGCAGATCTAAAGTTGACTCTCATTCCAGAGGACATCCGGAAATACATAGGTGCACCTCAAATCAGCGGCGCGAGACTAGGTGCTGCACCGAAGATTTTCGTGTCGTACGCGTGGGAAGATGAGCAGAGCGTCAATTGGGTCCATGAATTGTGTCGGCGTCTCAGCAAGGACGGCATCGATGTGATTTTGGATTCCTGGTCAACCGAGTTGGGGGATAATCTGCCCCAATTCATGGAGGATTCAATTAGGAACAGTGATTTCGTTCTTTTCATTTGCACTCCACGCTATAAACGCAAAGCTGATAGTCGTGAGGGGGGAGTTGGTTTTGAAGGCCACATAATTTCCGGAGAGGCATTCGTGCTCGGTAAACACCGGAAATACATCCCCATTCTTCGATTGGGTGACTGGCCGGAGGCAGCGCCTTCGTGGGCGCTTGGAAAACTATACGCTGATCTTCGGGGAGATCCGTACGACGAGAACTGCTATGCTCGACTTCTTCGCGCCCTCCATCGAGCGGATGGAGCCGCTAACTTTGGATGAGAGCGCAAACCCTCTCGGCCAATCTCCACCGCCCTGAGCCCGTTGCCACAATCGGCACTCCCGGGCAGGCAAAGGCTTTGATCTATCGCGCAACCCACCGATAATTGGCATAAGATCGAATATTATTGCGAACCTGTCATCCATGAAAACGCTTGTCTTTATCCTGCCGCACATATCGATGGCCGACCTGCTTTCCAAGACCATGGTCCGGCTCACGCTGGCTGCTGTTCTCGGCGGCATCATCGGACTGGAACGCGCAATCAAGCGCCGGCCGGCCGGTCTGCGCACCAACATGTTTATCTGTTTCGGTTCGGCTATGTTCACCATCCTCTCCAATGAACTGGCTTCCGAGTGGGGCATTGGCGATCACACGCGCATCGCGGCGCAGATCATTCCCGGCATCGGCTTCATCGGCGCCGGTTCCATTCTCCATGCCAAGGGCAGCGTAACCGGGCTCACCACGGCGGCCACGATTTTTGTGGTTGCGTCCATTGGCATGGCGTGCGGCGGCGGGCAGCTTCTGCTGGCCATCTTCGCTACCATGCTCATTTATCTCGCGCTGAATGTGCTTGGCCTGCTGGAACGCCGGTTCAACCTGAAGCCGCTGATGATGAACTACGCCATTGTGTCGGGAAAGTCGGCGGACGATCTTGTTGCCGAGGTGAATTCGATCCTGGAAGACCAGGGCAAAGAGATGCAGGGCATGCGTTTGAGCCGCACCAACGGAAAAGAGAGGCTTGTCTTCAGCGTGGATGGCACGCGCAGCGAACATGAGGAGCTTGCGAGCAGGCTGCGACAGTCGGACGATCTGAGCAACCTTGAAACCTCTGAAGGCATTGAGACCGAATAGATGAAGGTCCCTTTCACCAAAGCGTCCGCCTGCGGGAACGATTTCCTGATCATTGACGGCGCGCATGCTCCTGCAGACCTGCATGAATTCAGCAAGCGCATTTGCGACCGCCACAGCGGAGTGGGGGCGGACGGAGTGGAGTGGCTTTTTCCCGCGCCGGACGCCGACATGCGTGCGCGCCTGATCAACGCCGACGGCAGCGAAGCGGAAATCTCCGGCAACGGGACACGTTGCGTCGCCGCGTACATGGTGAGCAACGGGCACGCGGGGAAGCTTGCCATCCGCACCGGAGCCGGCGTGAAGCATTGCGAACTGGCGGCGCGAGAAGACAACTGCTTTGAGTTTGAGATGGAAATGGGCGAACCGCAGGTGGGCGATGTTTTGTCCATCCAGTCGGCGTTTGGTCAGGTGCAAGGCACCCCGGTTTCGATGGGCAATCCCCATTACGTGGTATTTGTGGAGAAGTTCTCTCCGGCCTGGCAGACGGAAGGCGCCGAGATTGGCCGGCATCGCGGTTTCAAGCACGGAGTCAACGTGGAGTTTGTCCGTGTGAAGGGCCAAAATGACATTGAGGTCCGCTTCTATGAGCGGGGCGTAGGTGAGACACAGTCATCAGGCACAGGGTCCTGCGCATCCGCCGTGGCTGCGATTGCCGCGGGCCGGGTGAATTCGCCGGTGAAGGTGCATGCGCCGGGTGGTACGCAGGTGGTACGTTGGGCAGGAGGCAGCGTATTTCTGCGCGGGCCGGCGCAGCTGATCTGCCAGGGAGAGTTTTTTGGCTAGCGCAAAACTCATCAAGCCTCCGGCGTTGCGGACGGGCGACAAAGTCGGCCTGATCGCTCCGGCCAGCAGCTTCAGCCGCGAAGGGTTTCTTGCCGGCTGCGACCGCCTGCGCCAGATGGGTTACGATCCGGTGTACGCGCAGGACATTTTCGAGCGCGACCTTTATTTTGCGGGAGCGGCGGAGCGGCGCACGCACGAGTTTAAAAATTTCTGGCAGCGCGATGACGTTGCCGCGCTGATTTGCGTGCGCGGCGGCTACGGCAGCAACTACCTGCTCGACCAACTCGACTACGACGGGCTTGCGGCCCGGCCGAAGATCCTTGCCGGCTGCAGCGACATTACTTCATTGCTGACGGCGATCAGCGATCGCACGGGGTTGGTTACGTTCCACGGGCCAATGGTCGCCAAAGACATTGCCGATGGAACCATGGACCTCTCCAGTTGGAACAATGCTCTGCAAGGCGCGGTAAATTGGAGCGTGCCGACCGCCGGTGTTGAGGTCCTGCATGCCGGAAAAGCGGAGGGCCGCATTTACGGAGGATGTCTCTCCATGCTGGCGGCCTCGCTAGGGACGCCGTTTGAGATCCAGACTGAAGGAACGATCCTTTTTATTGAAGACATCGCCGAGAAGCCGTACCGGATTGACCGCATGCTGATGCAGTTGCGGCTGGCCGGGAAACTGGACGGCGTGCGCGGCTTTATCTTCGGTGAAATGCTGGATTGCGCGCCGCCCAAAGGCGAGACCTACACGCTACAGCAGGTCATTGCGCGGGTGCTTGCGCCTTACAACGTCCCGATTGTTTACGGTCTCAAGTCAGGACACGTGACCAGCGGCAATATTACGCTGCCCATCGGCGTGCGGGCGAAGCTGGAGGCGGAGGGCGCGAGCGTGAGTCTGAAGGTCCTTGAATCTTCCACAGTGAAGGCCGGAACATAAATTTCCCGCTCACGAAAGAGCGCAAATCCGTTAATCTTGAATTGTGGAACAGCAACACGTACACATCATCGGAATTTGCGGGACGGCCATGGCCTCGCTCGCAGGGTTTCTCAAACAACGCGGGTTCAAGGTCACGGGCTCGGACGCGGCGGCATATCCGCCGATGTCGGACTTTCTGGCCTCGATCGCCATCCCCGTGGCGCAGCCTTATTCTGAAGCCAACCTGAAGCCCCGGCCGGACATGGTGATTGTGGGCAACGCCATCTCGCGCGGCAATCCCGAGCTGGAATACGTGCTGGACGAGCGCATTTTCTTCCGCTCCATGCCCGACATTCTCTTCGATCTGTTCCTGCGCACGCGCCAGCCCATTGTGGTGGCAGGCACGCATGGCAAGACCACCACCACGTCCATGCTGGCGTGGATTTTTCAGGTGGCAGGGAAGGACCCATCGTTTCTGGTCGGCGGGATTGCGGAAAACTTTGGCAGCAGCTTTGCCTTGCGCCAGGGCAAGCACTTCATCATTGAAGGCGACGAGTACGACACGGCCTTCTTCGATAAAGGCCCCAAATTTCTGCACTACTTTCCCCAGTCCGTCATTCTTACGTCGGTAGAGTTTGACCACGCCGATATTTATGCCGACCTGGATGCGGTGAAAACCGCATTCAAGCGTCTGGTGAACCTGGTGCCGCGGAAGGGCAAGATCATTGCGTATGACGCGGACGCGAACGTAGACGAATGCGCTGCCAGAGCCTTTTGTCCGGTGGAGAAGTATGGGATGAAGGAAGATTCGTTTTGGCGGATCATGAACCTGAAGTTCGAGCCTGAGCGGACAACGTGGTCTGTCTTGCGGGACGGGAAAGAGCCGGTTGACTTTGAATTTGCTCTGGCCGGGGAGTACAACGTGCTGAATGCCACGGCCGCGGCCGCGATGGCTTCACACTATGAAATTGAGCCGCAGGTCATCGTGGAGGCGCTCAAGAGCTTCAAGAGCGTGAAACGGCGGCTGGAGATCAAGGCGGAGATTGACGGCATCACCATCATCGACGATTTTGCCCATCATCCCACAGCCATTGCAGCCACGTTGAACGCGTTGCGGGTGCGCTATCCCGGTACGCGGCTATGGGCCATCTTTGAGCCGCGTTCGAACACGCTGCGCAGAAAGGTCCTGCAGAAAGAGCTGGTCGGCAGCCTGGCCCTGGCCGACGAAGTCATCATCACGCCGATCTTCAAGCCGGAAGCGGTGCCGGAAAATGAACGCCTGACCACGGCCTCGGTGGTGAACGGAGTTCGCCGGGCGGGCAAGGCGGCGCGCGAGATTGCCGACGCCGACGCTATCATTGAAGCCGTGGCGCCGGAACTGCGCAGCGGTGACGTGGTGGCCATCCTTTCCAACGGCGGGTTTGGCGGCATTTATGAAAAGCTGCCGCGCAAGCTGGAAGAGATGCGCGCCGCCACCCCAGAACGCGCAACACCGGCGCGTTCCGGGGACCCCGGCGTGCAGCGCTCATGATCGCCCGCGCAATTGCATTTTGCCGCAGCATTCTGGCGCTCCTGTTCTGGATTGTTGTAGTTCCTCCGGCCGCCCTGGTTGCATTTCCCTGGACTTTCATCACCGGCAAGGTCGACTTCCTTTACTGGGTCGGGATGGGGCTGGCGCTCACCGGAGCGAAGATTGCCGGCGCAAAAGTGAAGCTGGCGGGGCTGGACAAGATCGATCCCGCGGGCACTTACATCTTTATGTCCAACCACGTGTCGAATCTGGACCCGCCGATTCTTGTTCCGCTCATTCCCGGACGCACCTCAGTGCTGGCAAAGAAAGAGATCTGGCGCATTCCGATCCTGGCCAAGGCGCTGGACCTGGCCGAGATTGTTCCGGTGGAGCGCAGCAATCGCGATTCGGCGATCAACAGCATTCGTCGCGCGGGCGAGGTCATGAAGCACCATATCAACATGACCATCTTCCCGGAAGGCACGCGCTCCCCTGACGGACGGCTGATGCCGTTCAAGAAAGGCCCATTTCACCTGGCGGCGGAAACCGGGTTTCCCATTGTTCCGGTCACGATTCTGGGGACCTACGAGATGATGCCGAAGGGAAGCGCGATGGTAAGAAGCGGGATTGTGACGCTGGTGTTTCATCCACCGATCGACCCGAAGCAGTTTGCCTCACGGGAAGAATTGGTGCAGGCCGTGCGCGATGCGATCAACGGCGCGTTGCCGCCGGAAAGACGCTAAGAGATTTTTACCACAGAAGCCGGTGAGGAACACAGAGGCAGAAGGTGGCTGCAGATTTGCGCAGACGAGCGCTGATCAGCAAGAACGGCCGGATTGAAAGCCTAAAGCTTATTTGTCGCCAACAGTGATGTCGAAGCCCACAATCGCCGCAGTCTGCGTGAATTTGACGTTGATCCACCCCTCATCATTTTTGTGGAGCGAAACGCCCTCAAACGTATGGACGTTGCCTTGAGCGTCAGCGAACTGGATCTTCATTTTGCCTTTTTCCAGGGGCTTAATGACGTAGGAGAAAGTCTCGCCTGGAGCAAGCTTGTCTTTGCCGAAGGTGGCGGTCGGATAGTCGACGATGATGGTCTTGACAGGCTGTGGGCTGATGTTGATCAGATCGACTTTTACCACGCGGGAACGGCAGCCTGCCAGCGGGAAGAGAATGACGAGCAACGCGATGAATCGAATCGATTTCATTCTTCTCTATTATTTCTTCTCAATCACGCGGGCGGCCAGCACGGCGCCGTTGCGGTTGTCGTGCAGTTTCAGGGGGAAGACCAGGATGTTCCAGTTCCAGCGGCTTTTCCTTTTGGGCAGGTGAGGCAGACAGCGGAAGCTGCGGTCCACGTAGGTTTCCCGGGTATCGGCCACGGTGCGAATAATGTCCTTCCATTCGTCGCCGAGTTCGGGGAATTCTTCAAAGCGGTTCTTGCCGACGAACCAGGTGCGCTTCTTTTCATACAGCCGGGCAAAAAAATCGTTCACGTACTGCCAGACGCCGTCGCGGTCCAGGATTTCCAGCACGATATCATCGCCCATGGCCATGGCGATGCGGGAGTAGAAAAAATCGCGAGCGTCCACCACCACTGGCTTGCCGCGGCGCTTGGCTTCAAAGGACCGCAAGGCGGCAAGCAGGTCGTCCACAGAGCTGTAGCCTTTGAGCAGGTGCATGTCTTCCACGCCGCCGAACTTTCTTTCCAGCGTGGCGGAAAGAATAATGATGGGGACCTCAGGGCGCTTGTCGCGCAGCGATTGCGCCACCTCGGTGCCGAATTTGCCGGCCCCAAGATGATAGTCGAGCACGGCAATGTCGATCTCGCCCAGATGGGTCTCAGCTTCCTCCACGGAGGCCGAACTGACGGCCTCATAACCGTGACTGCGCAAAATGGCGGAGCGCAGGATCAGGTTGTCCTGGCGGTCGTCAAGCAGGAGGACTTTGATCGGTTTTTTTTCTGTGCGGCCGTCGGTCATTATTCCTTGGTACCTTTGCCGCGAATGGCCCGCGCCAGTTCCGGCAATTTAGTGAACGCGGTAACGCTGCGCAGCCATTGCTTGTGATCGAACGCCGGAGTGCCGCTGACCATCGAACCCGCGGGGATATCGCCGTGCGTGCCGCTCTGGGCGGTCACGATCACGCCATCGCCGATCTTGCAGTGCCCGGCCACGCCCACCTGCCCGGCCAGGATGACGTTCTTGCCAATCTCAGTGGAGCCGGCCAGGCCCACCTGGGCGCACAGCATGGAGTTTTCCGCCACCACGCAGTTGTGCGCGACGTGGGTAAGATTATCGATTTTTGTATTGCGGCCGATGCGGGTCTCATCCAGGCTGGCGCGGTCGATGCATGAATTGGCCTGAATTTCCACGTTGTCTTCAAGCACCACGCGGCCGGTCTGCGGAATTTTGTACCAGTTGCCGGCATCGTCCTTGGCGAAGCCGAACCCGTCGGAGCCGATGACGACGCCATTGTGCAGCAGCACGTTGTTGCCGATCTCACAGTTTTCGCGGATGGAGACGTGCGCGTGCGCGAAGAAGTTCCTGCCGATTTTTACCCCGCGATAGATCACCACGTGAGGCAAGAGCGTGCAGCCTTCGCCGATTTCCACGTCCGCTCCGATCACAACGCAGGCGCCGATGGAGGCATTGGCGCCGATCCGCGCGGCGGGATCGATGACCGCCGTGGGGTGGATGCCGCGCTTTTCCTGCGGCAGCACGTGCAGCAGTTCGACTGCGCGGGCGTAGGCAAACTGCGGGTTCCTGGTCCGCAACGTGGGCTTGTCCAGGGCCGGGAATTTTTCATCCACGATCAGCGCGGACGCCCTGGTGTCCCTGGCCTGGGGAGCAAATTTGGGGCTGACGGCGAAGGTAATCTGCCCGGGCAGGGCAGATTCGATGGCGCCGACGCCGCTGATTTCAATTTCCGCATCCGGCGGATCAAGCCTGGCGCCCAGCTTGCCCGCGATTTCTTTGAGCTTCATAACCAATGGTCCTGACGAAACGTGCCTAAAGGCGTGATTGTAAATGGGAAGACAGGGAAAGGTCCGAGCAAAATCGTTACGGCTCTGTAAACAGCTTTTCCTGGCGAATATCTTCCGCGGTCTTCTTGTGCGCTTCCGGGCGTCCGATCACGGCCAGCACGTTCAACTCTTGCAGAGAGGTCCTGGGAACGAAGACCCTTTGCGTGTTGCCGCGCGTATCAGGGGGCGTGATGAGATATCCTTCGCGAGCGACTTGTGTGAGATCGTTTGCCATCAGGCCTTCCAGAACGTCGTTGTCAGTGAACCTGAGACGCACCCATAGCCCCTCAGTACGGGGGCGAGTGGTAAAGGTTTTGCGCCCGGAGGCCGCGGTGTCGCTGAAGTCGCGCACAAAGTCCACGCTTTTGATCTCCGCCAGGTCAATGAGCACGACTTTGCCGGAAGGGTTCAGCAATTCCAGCTTGCCTTCGATGACAAAATGGGCCGGCGCGACGTATCCGCTGATGGAGTCGCGCCCCATTTTGCGCACGATCACCTTTTTGTGCGTTGAAGGCATGGCAAATTGATTCTCGCACCGATTTCAGGGGCATCAAAGGCGTCACTGCTGGTTTCCCATGTGTGGGGTAGCCAAAAGGTTAACCTTTATGATAATGTTTCGAGTTTGTGTAAGTCCCTACGGTAGCCGTCTAACTCTTGTATAAAGTGCAACTTACAAAAAACCGTGGAGAATCGGTTAGCTCACCTGGCGGGGGCCGGGAGGGCAAAAGTGTGTTCCTCACCTGATGGCTGATTTTATTTACCTCATGGAAACCCGGCTCACGCCGGACCAGCAGCGCGCGGTAGCGCTGGTGACCGACGTTGTCCGCGCGCACGAGATGAATATTTTTCTCACCGGTGGCGCGGTCCGCGACATCATCAGCGGCTTCCTGATCCGCGATCTTGATTTTTCCGTGCAAGGCAACGCGCTCAAACTGCAAAAAGACTTTGAAAAAGCCGGCGCCATCACGGAAACCACCGACGAGACCACGCGCACCATCATGCTGCTGCTGCCCGGGAATGTTCGCGCCGAAGTCACCAGCACACGTTCAGAACGCTATGACAAGCCGGGGAAGCCGGCGGAGATCACCCCAGGCACGATTTATGACGATATGCGCCGGCGCGATTTCACCATCAATGCCATGGCGCTGTCCCTCAATCCCGGTTCGCGCGGCCTGCTCACCGATCCTTTCAACGGCGTGGCCGATATTGAAGCCAAGGTGCTGCGCGTCCTGCATAACTATGCGTTCTATGAAGAGCCTTCGCGGCTGATTCGCGCCACCCGCCTGAGCACGCGTTTCCATTGGACGCTGGAAGAACGCACCCAGGCCCGCTATGACGCGGCCAAGGAAAACAACTACATCGAAAATGTCTCCGATCGCGCCCTGGGACACGAGATCGAACAGCTGGCGCATGAAGACAATCCGGTTGAGGTGCTGAAAGCGCTGGAAAAAGAAGGCTGGCTGAAGGTGCTTGTGCCGCACCTGGCGGTTTCCAAAGTGGACTCCGCCGGATTGTCGCAGATGACCAAGGTGAAGCAGCAGATGCAGGAGGTCGGCCTGAATCCCGATGCCAGCACGATCACCATGCATTTTCTTACGCGCAAGCTGGGCGATAAGGACATTTCGGCGATGCAGAAGCAGATCGTCAACAAGGGTTTTGTCGAACGCTGGAAGCACCTTGAGGACGATGCCAAGGATTTTGCCAAGAAGCTGATGGCCCGCGACCTGGCTCTGCCGTCGCAGACATGGAAATTCCTGATGTCCAACCGGCCTGACGCGCTGCTGTTCAACGCCATTACGCCGCGAGCTTCGGCCGTGGAACAGAAAATCAAGAACTTCCTTACCAAGTGGCCGCTGGTGCGGCAGAAGCTGCCGTTCACGGAAATGGCGGAGATGCGCATTACGCCCGAGCATCCGGAGTACAAGAAAATCCAGGACGAAGCCTTCCTGCTTCTGCTGGACGGCAAGCTGCGCTCGCATACCGAGATCGTGAAGTTCCTGGAGCCGTATTCGCCGCCGGAACCGCCGCCACCGCCTCCGCCGCCACGCCGCGGACGAGGCAAGAAAGAAGCGGCAGCGCCCGGCGCGCCGGGAGAGCAAGTCCCCAAGAAACGCGGACGCAAGCCAAAGAATGCATTGGCTGGAACACCTGTGCCCGCACCGGCAGCGCCCGTGGCAGAAGCCGCGAAGGCCGCGCCCGCCGCTCCGGCAAAACCGCCGGCCGCAGCCGCCAAGCAGAAGCCTGCGCCGGCTCCGGCGAAAAAAGCTGCGGCGGCCAAGGCTCCAGCCAAAGCGCCGGCAAAAAAAGCGGCGGCCAAGAAGCCTGCGCCGAAAAAGCCTGCGGCAAAGAAAAAGCCTGCCGCGAAGAAGGCAAAGCGGAAGTAAGCGGGACGATGACGTGAAAACGAGCGACATCGTGGCTTGTGTTGCGATTTTGCTTATGGTCGCCCCTATAGGGGTTTGGTTGATAGTGAATCCCTCTGGCGCCGCCCGTTACTTTTTGCGTGATCGCTTACGCGATCACCCAGAAGTTGACCTCCAAGACAAGCGGGTGCGATTGGTCATGAAACTCATTGGGGCGTTTTTCATTGTTATTCCTCTTGGGTGTCTCTTCAACCTTTTGGCTCGAACATTTCGTTGAGTTTCAATTGCCGTCGCCAGCCTTTGACTTATGCAGTCCAGGATTTTTTGGGCGAGGTCCTGCTTTATCATTACAACTATGCAGAAAGCGAATCGACGGGTCATCATCGCGGGAATGCTTTGCCTTGCCGCCGGATTGGCCGCCGCGCAGGAGCGCTCACCGCAGTCCGTGCGCGATGCGGTGCGCGAATACCGGCAACAGAACGAAGCTGAGATCGTGCACAGTTATGCCCAGCTGCTTTCACTGCCCAACGTAGCCAGTGACACGGCCAATATCATCCGCAACGCGGACAACATCAGCGCCATGCTGAAGCAGCGCGGTTTTCGCACGCAGGCGCTCAACGTTTCCGGAGCGCCGCCGGCGGTCTATGGCGAGCTTACCGCGCCCGGCGCGAAACACACTTTGCTCTTTTATGCGCATTATGACGGTCAGCCGGTAGACAAGGCACAGTGGGCCGGCGATCCGTGGCAGGCCGTTCTCCGCGACGGACCCGTGGACGGAAAGACGATTCCGCTGGAGTCGCTGAAGGCGCCGCTCAATCCGGAGTGGCGCATCTACGGGCGCTCGGCCAGTGACGACAAAGCACCGATCCAGGCGCTGCTTACGGCGATTGACGCGTTGCGCGCGGCCAAGGTCCCCATCGGAGTGAATCTGAAGGTGTTTTTTGAAGGCGAGGAAGAGGCCGGTTCGCCGCACCTGGCCGAAATCTTTCGCCAGAACGCTGAGCTGCTGAAGGGCGATATATGGGTCCTGAGCGACGGTCCGGTCAACCAGACGCGGCGCATGCAGCTTTATTTTGGCGCGCGCGGTGTGACCGACCTGGAATTGACTGTCTATGGCCCAGCGCGCGTTCTGCATGACGGCCATTACGGCAACTGGGCGCCGAATCCCGCCGCCGTGCTGGTGGACCTGCTGGCACACATGCGCGACGCGAACTCGCACATCCTGATTCCCGGTTTTTACGACGATGTGCGCGCGCTGACCGAAGCCGAGCGCCAGGCCATTGCGCAGAGTCCGGACGTGGACGCACAGCTCAAGCAGGAACTGGGGCTGGCCTGGACGGAGAGCGCCGGGGCCCGTCTGCCCCTGGCCATCACGCAGCCGGCGCTGAACATTCGCGGCATTGAAGCCGGGCACGTGGAGGACAAAGCGCAAAATGCTATCTCCACCATGGCCAAAGCGTCCATTGATTTCCGGCTGGTGCCGAACCAGACGCCGGAGCGGGTGCACGAACTCGTGGAGAAGTTCATCGCGCAGCAGGGTTTCTACATCGTGCGGGAGACACCGGACCTGGCGACGCGCCGCCAGCGCGCCAAAGTCATCAAGGTAAGCTGGGGCGCAGGATACAAAGCAGCGCGCGTTGCCATGGACGATCCGGCCGTGCGGCCGGTGATCAGCGCAATCGAACAGACACTGGGCGCTCCGATCATCAAAATGCCGCTGCTCGGCGGCAGCGTGCCCATGTACCTGTTTACTGACGTGCTGAAGACCCCGGTCATTGGACTGCCGATTGCCAACCACGACAATAACCAGCACGGCGCGAACGAGAACCTGCGCCTGCAAAACCTGTGGGACGGCATTGAAGTGTTTGCGGGAATCCTGGCCGGGACGGAGAAAAACTGGAAGTAGACGCTGCGTGCTTCGCCTGGCAGACTTACCGCGGCCCTTTGAAATCCTGGTTCAGATACGCCATGCAATTGCCGATCGGGTGAACGATGGTGATCGAAACCGCGTTCACTTTCGCGGGGTCCACGGCGACCGGGCCGCCACAGCGTTGTTTTCCAGCTTCCGTGCTGATCGTCGCCGTGAAGTAGTAGCTGCGCTCGGCATAGACTTCGAGCGTTACTTTGCCATCTGGGCCTGTGTCCTGGGGGCGCAATCCCGAAACGGTTGTTGGATTGACCTGATCGTGGGCTGAAACCTGCGCGCCCGCAATGGGCAGGCCCTGTGCGTCTTTCACCAGCACGACAACGGAGTTCCAGGTAAGCGGTGCGGGCAGCCTGAAGTCAATATCGCGTGTCGCGCCACTTTCGGCCACGTCAATTTTGGTTGCCGTTTCCAGGCGTTCGTCGCCTCCATAGAACTGGCGCGGGTACGGACGTTTCTCATCGAAGCCAAACGGGTTCAGGAACACCAGGTATTTGCCGGGGAGCAGTCCAACAAACTCATAGCCGCCGTGAGCGTCTGTATTCGCAAAGCGGTCAAAAGAGACGTAGTCCGTTTTAGTGTTGATATTCCTGCCGTCAGCGAGAGCGAGAGCCACCGTGATGTCTTTGGCAGGCTGGCCGCCGAAATCGAGTACGTGGCCGCTGATGCGGCCGTCGGTGCTCATCCAGAATGAAACTTCCGCGCAACCTTGCTCATGTACCTCGACGCGGTCTCTTTCCGTGGCTCCGGTCATTCCCTTGGGCAAAGCCGCCGAGACAGCGTACCTGCCGGCGGCAAGTCCGCCGATTGAATACGCGCCGCTGGAATCGGTGGATGTGCTGGTTTGGTGTCCGGAAGCATCGGTGAGAGAAACTGTGATACCGGGCACAGGCACACGGCTGTATTGATTGTCCTTCAGAATATTCTGGTTTACTGTGCCAAAAATGGTGGCGTCCTTGGAGCGCGAAGGCAGGGAATCAAGCCAGGCCAGGGCCGCGGTTGCCTGCTCAATGGGCTGGGTGCCGGAGCATATGCCGGTGTGAACGGTCCCGTTGAAAATATGCCCATATACAAGGTAGGTATGCCCGCGCTCAAAGTGGTAGCCGCAGTCGCCGCCGCCGATTCCGGTTTGTACGGAAATTTCGCTGCCCACAAATCCGCGATACGCCTTGTTCACGCGGAAGCGCACTACCAACTGGCTCATGTTGAGGGTTGAGCCGCCCATGTCACGGGGCACGGTGATCTGCTCAATGGCAAGGACTTCGCCCGCAAAGACCGAGTCAGTTTTCCAGAAAGATTGGCATGCAGGACCCGGTGGGGCGCAACTGCACGCCAGCGCCCCGATTGGATTTCCAACAAGCAGAAGCAGCAGAACCAATAAGAGCCTGGGCTTCATAGCAACTCCAGACACACTCATTTAGATCGATCCAGCGAGAGCTTCTTGCATCTTTTTGTCGACGTGTGATGCGTGCCGGGAGGCGCAGAATCATCCTTGGGTGGTTCAATCCTGCACGGGCCGACGCTCTAAGCAAGCAGCACGACAGGGCCCAGGAACACTTCCACAATGACTTTAGACGCGCGAGCCGGGAAAACGTTAGAGTGCTCATTTTTTTGGAGAAAAACATCTTCTTTAAGTAAGGCGCTGGCCAACTTCAACTGATATCATGAACGCAGTCCCCCAGACATCTGAAGACTCCCTGTTGCATCCTTCGCCCAAAAGCGTATTGAGAGAACGCAGGCAAGAAGCTGCGGGACAAACCTTTTTCGTCGATTGAAACCCTGTTCACGCCGGCCCGCTCTTTTGCCGCCGTCCGAACAGGTCCGATTTTTCACATGGAGGCACCTTGAGAACCAAGTTAATGAGTAAGATCGCTGGTCTGCTCCTGACATTGATGATCGTGAGCCCCGGCTCTCTTCGTCTGAGCGCGCAGCAGACAGCCGCGCCCAAAGCGAAGCCGGCCGCGCTTGCTGCGGCAGGCAGCGTCAACATTCCTATTCCCGATGTCAAGTACACCAAGTTTGTCCTCAAAAACGGGCTGACCGTCATGGTGCATGAGGACCACAAGGCGCCCATTGTGGCGGTGAACACCTGGTACCACGTGGGTTCCAAGAATGAGAAGCCGGGGAAGACGGGCTTCGCCCACCTGTTTGAGCACCTGATGTTCAGCGGCAGCGAGAATTTCAACTATACCTACCTCAATGCCATGGAGCGCATCGGCGCGACCAACCTGAACGGCACCACCAATAACGATCGCACCAATTATTTTGAGAACGTGCCCACGTCCATGCTGGACTACGCGCTCTTTGCCGAGAGCGACCGCATGGGCCATCTGCTGGGCGTGCTGGACCAGAAGAAACTCGACCTGCAGCGCGGCGTGGTGCAGAACGAGAAACGCCAGGGCGAAAACGAGCCCTATGGCGTGACGGACGAGCTGATCGTGGAGAACACGTATCCGGTGGGCCATCCTTATTCCTGGACCGTGATCGGCAAGATGAAGGACCTGGACGCGGCGTCCATGAGCGACGTGCAGGAGTGGTTCAAGACCTATTACGGCCCCAACAACACCACGCTGGTGATTGCCGGCGATATCACGCTGGAAGTGGCGCGGCAAAAAGTGGAGAAGTATTTCGGCGAGATCCCCGCCGGCCCGCCCATCGCCAAGCAGGAAGCGTGGGTCGCGAAACGCACGGGGACGCATCGCGGCTGGGTGCAGGACCGCGTGCCGCAAGCGCGTATTTACCGGATCTGGAACGTTCCGCAATTCGGCTCTCCGGAAGCGGCGCAGCTTGATCTTGTGGGGCAGTTGCTGGGCCGGGGCAAGACTTCGCGGCTCTACAAGCGCCTGGTCTACAAGGACCAGATCGCCACCGGCGCCACCGCCAGCAATGACGCCAACGAAATCGGCGGGCAGTTTGACTTCACCATCACGGCCAAGCCGGGCGTGGAGCTGAGCAAAGCGGAGAAAACCGCGGACGAGGAGTTGCAAGACTTCCTGAAGAACGGGCCGACGGAAGCCGAGCTGCAACTGGCCAAGACCCAGATTTTCGGCACCTATGCACGCACCGTGGAGCGCATTGGCGGCTTCGGCGGCAAGAGCGACCTGCTGGCGCGCTGCCAGACGTACACCGGCAATCCCGACTGCTACAAGGACTATCTCCAGCGCATCCAGGCCGCGACGCCGGCTTCCGTAAAGCAGGCGGCCAGGGACTGGCTTACTGACGGCGATTACGTTCTGGAAGTGCATCCCTATCCCACCACGCTCCAGGCCGGCGCCAAGCTCGACCGTTCCAAAGAGCCTGCCCTGGGCGATCCCATGTCACTGAAGCTTCCGCCCATGCAGAGAGCAACGCTCTCCAACGGGCTGAAGATCGTGCTGGCGGAGCGCCACACCGCGCCGGTGGTCAATTTCTCCCTGCTGGTGGATAGCGGCTATGCCGCCGACCCAGCCAGCGCTTCGGGCACCGCCAGTTTTTCGCAGCGCATGCTGGAAGAAGGCACGCCCACGCGCGACTCGCTCAAGATCGGCGAGGAATTTGAGTCGCTCAGCGCCAACTTTGGCGCCGGCGCCAATCTTGACTGGGCCACCGTCAACCTCAACACGCTCAAGCTCACCATGGACCAGGCGCTCGATATCTATGCCGACCTGATCCTGCATCCTGCGTATCCGCAGAAGGAGTTCGCGCGCCTGCAGCAGGAGCGGATCGCCGGCATCAAGCGCGAGAAGGTCCAGCCGCAGAGCATGGCGATGCGCGTGGTGCCGCAGCTCCTGTACGGCAAAGGCCATGCGTACGCAGTGCCCTTCACCGGCACCGGAACTGAAGCCGGCGTCGGCGCGATGAAGCGCGAAGACCTGCTCAAGTGGCACGAAACCTGGTTCAAGCCGAACAACGCCACGCTGCTGATCGTCGGCGACACCACGCTGGCCGAAATCAAGCCCCGGCTGGAAAAACTCTTTGCCGGATGGAAACCCGGCGACGTTCCCAAAAAGAACGTGGCCCAGGTGGAGCAGCCGGGAAAGACCTCCGTCTACCTCATCGACCGCCCGGGCTCCGGCCAGAGCATGATCTTCGGCGCGCAACTGGGGCCGCCGCGCAACTCGCCTGACGCCATTCCCCTGCAGCTGGTGAATGACATTTTCGGCGGCACCTTCAGCTCGCGCATCAACATGAACCTGCGCGAAGACAAGCACTGGTCGTACGGCGTGTTCAGCTTCCTGCCCGCCGCGCGCGGCCAGCGCCCGTACCTGAGCCTCTCGCCCGTGCAGACCGATAAGACCAAGGAGTCGCTGGCCGAGCTGGTCCGGGAATACCAGGGCGTGAGCGGCGCCAAGCCGATCTCGGAGAAAGAGCTGAAGGACGAGCAGAATAACGCCACGCTCGCCCTGCCCGGCAGTTTTGAAACCGTGCAGCAGCTCGCCGGCGCCTACAGCCAGATCCTCCAGTACGGGCTGCCGGAAGACTACTTCAATACCTTCACCGAGAAGGCTACGTCCATGACGCCGGACTCCGCCAATGCCACGGCCAAGAAGTTCATCCAGCCTGACCATCTGGTCTGGGTGGTGGTCGGTGACATGAGCAAGGTGGAGCAGGGCATCCGCGACCTGAACCTGGGCGAGATCCACAAGATCGATGTGGATGGAAACGCGCTGCAGTAGGGACTGCCTCCGGCCGCGTGGCTTCGCAGTTTCGACTACAAACCAGTAAAGTCTGAACCTTGGGGGACCGGAAACGGTCCCCTGAGCCCGCCCTGAGCTTGCGAAAGAGGAGTCGAACGGGTGTTGATCAGTGGTGAGGTTTCCTGGCCCCGCATCCACCGGAGCGCTTCGTTTGGCTACCGTCTTTCCAGCCAGTACCCGATAAGTTCTTCTGTTAGAGCTTTCTGGGTTTGAACTGTGACCATGCCAGGTTTGATTTGCCTATCAAAGAACCGTATGGGAGAGATTACAAAACGAAACCGGTAGTGTGGACCTACCTGGTCTACCGTTACGTCGTCAAGAATCCCCTCGCGCCGTAGGAAATATTCCGCCTTGGGGCTGCCTCGTAAGGCGCGTAAGATTCGCTCGTCATTGATTGCAAGTCCAGTGTACTCAACATCTGTCGTCTTATTAAGACGCCAGCGGGTTCCTGGAAGAAGCCCACAGTCACTAAGAGGGGTGTGATGCAACCACTCGTTCTCTAGCTCAGAGCTTGCGTGTGGGCGAACGAGCCATGACCAAGGAACCAGAAAAACGCAGCAGTATTCCCCAATCTGCTCTAGTATCCAACTCGATCCATACGTAAAGGGTTCAAATTGGTCGCTTATGTAATTGATATACAACTCATCAAGAAATGCCTGTACGCACGAGTAGTCCGAGATTCTGAAAAAGGCTCCGTTTCCTCCGTCTTTCCATTCATCATTTTCTCCTTCCGTAAATTCCACGGAAATGAATCCTGGTGGCGGTGATACCTGCCTAAGTGTTGTGTTTTGTTTCTCTCCGACGATCCGCCGCAACGGGAAAACATGATAGTGCCTCGGAGTGGCGTTGCGGATATGCTGCCTCAAGAGTTCACACAGTTTCGCGATGCCTTCCTCGCGCTGGTTCTCCCGCGCGTCGATATACTGGGCGTATGTCATTCCTAACGGGATGCAATCAGCCCAGTCGGTGCCATCGATCCAAACAGGATATATCTGGCGACCTTTCGACTCAGCTACATTCAGCTCTCCCCTGACATACTTAGATTCTCTTGAGTCAGGCGACGCTAAAACAACTATGGCAAAAGAAGCCTCAATCGCATCGCGTATGGCGGTCTCCCAGTCGGCTGTTCCAGGCACAAGTTTCGCATAGTCAATCCAAGCCGGAATGTTGCTTTTCCATAGGCTGTAGACGATAGCCTCTGCAACCGCTTTGTCCTTCTGGGAGAAGGAAATGAAGACGTGTTCGGGGATCCTCGAATCGTTACCTCTTGTGCTCATGGTCTAGCTTTGTTTCCCGTGCCTAACCTCTTGCTGAGGCGATCTGCGGCGGGGATCCGGGGACAGCTCTTGTTGATTGTAACAGCTTCTCCATATCAAATAATTTCTTTATCAGTCTTAGGAGGTCGGATCGTTCTGAACAACACGAATGCCCCACAGAAAGCGAACACTACCTTCTACCGACTGACGGGTTAACCGGAACTTATCCCGGTCCAGAAGTTGGCTTGTAGGATGTTTCGCAAAATAGTATCGACAAATGCCTTGCCAACACTTTGCTCCCCAGATTGTCGCCACCCCGTAAGTGATTTTTGCATACGATCCAGCCAGTGACTCCAGGCCGCACAATCGGAGCTGCAAACAGACCCACCTCGAAACCGCTTGACATGCGCAGATCATATCTGTATCATTGACACAGAATGGATTCGTTTTCCACGCGACAAGCAGCCAAAAAACTCGGACTCACGCAGGCCTCACTCAGCCGCTATATTGCGGCTGGGAAAGTGCCAGCGCCTAAGTCTGCGACTAGTGGCGGGATGACGATTCATTTTTGGACCGAATCAGAAATCGAACACGTCCGCAAACTTCTGCCGAAGATCGCCAACGGCAGGAAAACTCGCTATCAAAAACTAAGGAAGAAACAACAGCCACAGCCGAGGGCGGCTGTGCTACGCAAAACCAAGAAAAAGAAGTAAAACCAAAACCCGAACGGGCAGCGCCCGGTGCGATCAACACCGAACGCGCCCTGACCAACATCACCTACATGAGAGGTAACGATGGCTGTTCATAAAGTTAAACGCTCCAATCCTTTGGCGCAACCCAAGCACCAGCACACGCGCCGCCGCCTTAACCCACAACCGCGTCACTCGCAAATAAAAGACCCGCAAGGAAACAACCCGCAGCTAAAAGCCCAGGTGCTTGAGACCGTGCGTCACATGAACCGCGGCTTCGGCGTCGTCCTGGCCGCTTTTGATAAGTTGCAAAAGCAGGACCGCCTGCACAAGCCGGGCATCTTCCCCTACGAATGCCTCCACGGCTATCGCAACCGCGCCGAGGAACTCCGCGCCCTGGCCAACCGCGACCTGCTCCGCCTCTTTGCCGGACGCGAAGACCAGGAAGCCGAGCACTTCGGACGGCTTCGCGACCCTCGTCCATAGACGCCCACAATCTGTAACCGGGATCCCATCATCCCAGCTTGCTCAACCCGGGCAAGCTGGGAACTGCCAAAATGAACTGTGCGAAAACGAACAGCTCCGCGAGGTTGTTTTGTCAAGATGTCCTAATTCGCGCTTGATTGGCTCAAGAAAATGCTCTACCCTCTACCACCCGCCTCAGGGCCGGGCAGCGCAGATCTTTGAAAAGAAGCAGTCAGCACTCAGACAAACCCAAAACCTCACCACTGATCAACACGGATGACACTGATCAGAAATGGGGAAGGTCGGGAAACCTACGCCAATCATTGCCCAATGCGCCAAACCCGCGCCAAATTGGGATAGGTTGGGATGCACCCCTCGCAAGTCTACGCCAATCTGGGATGACCTAGGGAGGGGGAGGGGGTCATCTCCAGCTCTGTTTTCGGCGTCTTACAACAGCGGAGGCCTTGCCGGGACGGGACGGCGATCAGCTTGTTTGAAGACCGCTCTAAAGCTCGGCCCGCCGGCATGCGTGGCGGCCGCCGTCCTGTTGATGTGCGCTTTGACCAGGGCACAGGACCTGGAACCCCGCGCCTACTCGCCCGCGCCGGTCGGCACGAATTTTGCGGTGGTCTCTTACGGGCGCACCACCGGCAGCGTAGTGTTGGACCCAACGCTGCCCCTTACCGATACGTCCGCCAAGTTCAACACGGCGATCCTCGGTTACTCCCACACCTTCGGACTGCTGGGCCGGCAGGCCAACGTCTCCGCGGCCATGCCGTACGTCTGGGGAACGGCGCAAGCCCTGGTGGATGGAGTTCGCGCGCGCACCTACCGGTCCGGCCTGGGCGATCTCCGCTTGCGCGTGGCTTACATCTTTGTGGGTGGGCCCGCGGTGGGGCCGGAGGAGTTCAAAAAACACAAATCCAAAACCGTGGTGGGAACGAGCGTGGTCATTGCGGCGCCGCTGGGACAGTACGATCCCAATCTGCTGATCAATATTGGCGCCAACCGCTGGGCCTTCAGGCCGGAGATCGGCATCTCGCGCACACTGCGCTCCTGGATGCTGGAGTTGGACCTGGGAAGCTGGTTCTTCATGCAGAACTCCAGCTTCTTTCGTGGTCAGGTGCGCGAGCAGGCCCCGATCGGCTCCGCGCAGGCGCACGTCAGCTATACCTTCCGCCCGGGACTGTGGCTGGCCCTGGACGGGACCTACTACACCGGCGGAAGGACCCACGTGGATGGGGTCCGCGGCAATGATCTGCAACAGAATTCGCGGCTGGGAGTGACGCTGGCTTTGCCGCTGACGAGATGGCAATCGCTGAAGTTCGAGTGCAACAAAGGAGCCACCGTCCGCATAGGCGGCGACTTCACCAGCTGCAGCGCCTCGTATCAACTGCGCTGGCAGACGCGCAAGTGAATTGGTGGGAGTGCATTCACTATCCGCGCATTACCCACACCAGCACGGCGATGCCGGCGACGATGCGATAAATGGCGAACGGCGTGAAGCCCCTTTGCCGCACCCAGTTCATGAACCATGCCACCACGGCCAGGGCCACGATGAACGAGACTACAAAGCCGATGAACAACACAGCCCATTCCTGGCCGTTGACGGGCATGCGGCCGAGGGCTTCACCGTGTTTGGGATGGAAGGTCTTGAGCAGGTCATAAGCCGTTGCCGCGAGCATGGTCGGAATGGAAAGGAAGAAAGAAAATTCGAGCGCGGCGGTGCGGGACATGCCGGCGACCTGCCCGGCGGCGATCGTCGCCATGGAGCGCGACGTGCCGGGAAACACCGCCGACGCCACCTGGCAGATGCCGATCCAGACGGCTTGGACCAGCGAAACATCTTCCATGCGCTCGGTCATGTGGCGACCCACGGTGCGCGGAGAGCCGAAATATGCGTCGACGATCCACATGACGATGCCGCCGACCAGCAGCGAGACGCCCATCACGGTCAGGCTTTCCAGATGCTTGCCGATGAGCTTGGTCAGCAGGAACGACGGGACCGCGGTGCAGAGAAACGCAATCAGCACCAGGGTGAGCGGATGCGTGAGCGCGGTGCGGTCCTGGCGCTCGCCGCGCGGAAAAGTAGAAATGAATCGGGCAATGCGCGAACGAAAGTAGATCGGCAGGCAAAGAATGGCGCCCAGCTGGATCACGATGGAGTACATCTTCCAGAAAGGATCGTCGAGGTGGATGTGCAGCAGCGCCTCGGTGATGCGCAGGTGCGCAGTGGAGCTGACGGGTAAAAATTCCGTGAGACCTTCAACGATGCCTAAGAAGACAGAGAGCAGATAGTCGTGCAAAAACTCCTCCGTGGTTTAGCTGGCTGCGGTTTTATTTTGCCGAGGTGCTATTTTGCTGAACGCGTTGCGTCCGGGGTGTACGTGGGAATGCCCTGTTGCAGCGCATATTGCAGTTCCATGGCGCGCGGTTTCCAGTCGCCGTCAGGATACTTGGAGGCGATTTCCTGGGCCAGGTCCATGGCTTTTCTCCTGGCTTTTTCGCTTTTGTCCTGCTCGCGGTCGGTGCGATACATCTCCACCAGCGCGCCCTGGCGCCAGGCGGCGTTGAAAAGCGCTTCCGCGGCCTTGGGCGACTGCGGGTGCTCACGCGCGTACTTTTCGTATATCTCCGACTCTTTTTCCGGACACTTGGTCTCGCCTCGCCAGGTGCCGCAGAGCTTGTTGTCGATCAGGTTGAACGCGGCCATGTCTGCCCATTTGCTGTGAGGAAATTTCTTTATCACCAGCTTCAGGTTTTCGTCGTCCATGGGCACGCGCAGGTTCGGGTCCATCTCGCGCGACGACGGCCGCCGGCGCACGTCGGCTTTCTCCAGTTGCCAAAGGATGTCGGCGGCGCGCCACAAGGCCTCGCCGGCCAGTGGTGAATTGGGGAAGTACTCATAAAGCCGGTAGTAGAGCCGCCTGGCATCGTCCGCGGCATTTTTGCGGCCGCCACGCTGCTCCGCCTGATTTTCGGAGTCCACGGCCTCGCCGTAAATAATCTGGTCGCCGTTGGGCGTGGATGTAGTGATGACCACGTTGCTGGGGACCCAGCCGCTGATTTCGCGCGCCGTCTGCCGCTCCACGTCCACGTCGACCACCGCCAGCAGGTGCGACCATTGCTTCTTGTCGACCACCGTGTGGTCCATGAGAAAAATGTCGCGGCCGCGCGTCACGCGGCCAAGCTTCTGCGCGCCGGCATCGGGCGAGACGTACAGCGTGACCTCGCTGATGACCGTGCCGTGTTCTTTGTCGGCGGCAAAGGCCGTGGCGGAAAGCGCGATCAACAGCGCGAACAGGAATTGTTTATGCTTCAACATTGGTTTACTCAACTAAGGCCCATCTCACTCCGGCTGCGGCCCGTATAGCGCGATTTTCTGTTCCAGCTTATATACCAGATCAAGCGCGCGGGGCTTCCAGTCGCCCTGCGGGTATTGGTTCTGGATTTCCTGCGCCAGGGCAATGGCCTTCTTGCGCGCGGCCTCGCTTTTATCGCGGTCGTTGTTGATGCGATGAATGTCCACCAGCGCGGCCTGCCGCCAGGCTGCGTCATAGAGCGCCTCGGCTGCCTTGGGAGATTGCGGGTGCTCGTGGGCGTACTGCTCAAACAACGCGGATTCCTTCTGTGGACACTCGGCCTGCCCGCGCCACTCCGGGCACAATTTGGCTTCCAGAAGGTCAAACTCGGCCAACTCGGCCTGCTTCGACTTAGGAAATTTCGCGATGACCTCTTGCAGATACTTCTCTTCCGGTTGTTTCCCCGAACGGAAGTCGGCCTTCGCCAGTTGCCAGCGGATGTCTGCCGCGCGCCACATGGCCTCCGCCGCCAGCGGCGATCCGGGGAAGAGTTCAGGCACGCGGGAGTAGAGGCGAAGCGCGTCTTCGGCCGCGCCTTTGCGTCCGCCGCGCTCTTCCGCCTGGCGCTCGGAGTCAACAGCCTGGCCAAAGATGATCTGGTCGCCGTTCCCGGTGGAAGCGGTAATGACCGCCTTGCCGGGCAGCCAGCCGGTGACTTCTTTGGTGACCTGCGCCTGGTCCGCCGCCATCGATACTCTCATCCACGGCTGGCCATCGGCGTTCGTCTTCTCCAGGATCGTGAGGCTGGCGCCGCGGCCCACCTGAGACAATGTCTGCGAGTTAGCGCCGGCCGAGGCGTAGAGGGTCGCTTCACGAATCAGGGTTGCGTGTTCCTGAGCGAAGGCGAAAGGGCCCAAGGTCGCAAGCGCAAGCAGGAGCGGCAGTCCAGGATTTTTCCAGTGCTTCACCATCATTTACCTTACACGGTTTGCAGGAGCATGTCAGAAAAAAGCTGCGGTTCAATATTGCCACCGGTCAGGACGGCCACGGTCCTGGCCGATACCGGCAGTTCTTCCGCGTGGAACATGGCTGCCGCGGTGGTGACGGCGCCGCTGGGTTCGGCCAGGACGCGCGCGGAAAACAACAACCGCCGCATGGCCCGCCGGATTTCGTCTTCCGTCACGGTCACAATATCGTCCACGTATTTGTGAATGTGCTCAAAGTTGATCTCGCCAATGCTCTGGGAGCGCAGGCCGTCGGCGGCGGTGCGCGCCGCGCTCTCGCCCGAAATGGATTGTATTTTGCCCGAGCGCAGGCTGGCCTGCGCGTCCGCGGCAAACTCCGGCTCCACGCCGATCACTTTTGCCTTCGACTTGGATTCCTTGATGGCTGTGGCGATGCCGCTGATAAATCCGCCGCCGCCAATCGGCACCAGGACCAGCTCCACGTCCGGCATGTCTTCCAGAATCTCCAGCCCGGCTGTCCCCTGGCCGGCGATGATCTTTTCGTCGTTATACGGCGGCACGGGAACAAGCCCACGCTCTTTTTCCAGTTCCTCCGCTTTGCGGATGCGATCTTCGCTTGCCGGGCCAACCAGTACAACCTCCGCACCCAGCGCGCGCGTAGCGTCCAGCTTTACTTTGGGAACAGTGCCGGGCATTGCGATAACAGCCTTCACGCCCAGGGCGCGGGCGGCAAAGGCCACGCCTTGCGCATGATTGCCGCTCGAGTGCGCCACCACGCCGCGTGAGCGCTGCTCCGGTGTGAGCGACGAAATCTTGTTGTACGCTCCACGCAGCTTGAATGAGCCGATGGGTTGCAGGTTTTCCGGCTTGATGAAGATCTGTCGGTCTTCAGAGAGCCGGCACAGCACCAGCGGCGTGCGCACGGCAACATTGCGGAGCAGGGAACGGGCATGTTGGATGTCTTGAAGGGTTACCATAGAAGGATTCGAAGTCTCAGGTATCTATGTTAAATGAGGAGCCGGGAGATTGGTTGCGGGCAGCCTCATTAAGAGCAATCGCCACGTCTCTGGGATTTGTCAGTCCGGCGCACGCGGAAACAAGCAAGCGGGTGTTACACCTATCCGAATGAAATCAACCCGTCTGGCATCGCCCGATTCGCGCAGGTCATCTATCCCAATGTGCTCTCGTCGGGCGGACAGATACCAAAAATCCAAGATTATGCCGTGGTTGGCGACTGCCGTGCGGCCGCCCTGGTTTCCAGGCACGGGTCGGTTGACTGGCTTTGCTGGCCCCGGTTTGATAGCCCGTCGATTTTTGCCGCCATCCTCGACCGAGATAAAGGTGGTTACTGGTCCATCGCGCCGACCGGTCAATGCGAGTTCAAGCGCGCTTATGTCCGCGATTCCAACGTCCTCGAAACACATTTTGTCTGTGCCGGCGGCAGCGCCACACTCACGGACCTGATGCCTGTGGCCGCGGAAGAGTTTAAGCGGCGGAACCTGCTTCCCGACCACGAGCTTTTGCGCCAACTTGCATGTAGCGAAGGCGAGCTTGAAATTCAGGTTGATTTCCGCCCACGTGCTAATTACGGATCCAAGGCTGTGCGGATTCGCGATCTGGGGGCCAGTGGCCTGCGAATCGATGTGGGACGGGGCGCGTACCGGCTGCGCAGCAGCGTTCCCCTGGGGATCCACGGAGATGGAGCCCAGGCTAAGTTTTCACTCAAGCGTGGTGACGTGCTCCAGTTTTCGCTCAGCTATTCGGAGGAATCGCCGTCTGTGCTTCCCGCGCTGGGAGAACCTGCACGTGCTGCCATCGATCGCTCGGTCCAGTGGTGGCAACAGTGGGCAGCAAGGTCAACCTATCAGGGCCCTTACCGCGACGCAGTCACCCGCAGCGCCCTGGTTCTAAAGTTGCTTGCCTACGCGCCTTCCGGCGCCATTGTGGCCGCCGCAACAACATCTCTGCCGGAGCGAATCGGTGACAGTCTCAACTGGGATTATCGCTATTGCTGGCTGCGCGATGCATCCCTCACCATCCGTGCCCTGCTCGGGTTGGGTTACATTGAAGAAGCAGAAAGCTTTCTCACGTGGTTGTTGCACGCCACCCGGCTGACCCAGCCTGAGTTGCGGATTCTGTACACCGTTTTTGGAGAAATAGCGCCTTACGAAAAGGAACTCGAGCACCTGAGCGGCTACCGTGACTCGCGTCCTGTTCGCATCGGCAATGGCGCCCGGGACCAGCTTCAACTTGACGTTTATGGCGAAGTGATCGATGCGAGCGCACAATACGCCGGGCGCTTGGGCAGTTTCGACCGAAACACGCAGAAAGTGCTGATCGGGCTGGGAAAATACCTGGCCCGGAACTGGAACGTTTCTGACGAAGGAATCTGGGAACCGCGTTCAGGCCGCCAGAACCACACCCATTCGCGTCTGTTGTGCTGGACCGCGTTGGACCGCCTTCTGGCCCTGGACGAGAAAGGAATTCTCTCCGGAGTGCCGCGCGACTGGTTTTTCCGGGAGCGGGAACGCATCCGGCAGCAAATCGAACTTCGCGCCTGGAGCGAACAGTTGCAGAGCTACGTGAGCGCTCTGGACGGAGACAAGATTGACGCCACACTACTGCGTCTTCCATGGTACGGCTTCGAGAAAGCGAATTCTGAGCGCATGAAACGCACCTACCATAAGGTGTGCGAGAGGCTTGGCGCGGACCGGGGCCTGGTGTTTCGGTATGAGCGCCAGCCTCCCGAAGGGGCCTTCGGCATCTGTGGCTTCTGGGCAGTCGAGTACCTGGCGCTCGGCGGAGGGACGCTCCAGCAAGCGCATCGTCAATTTCAACAACTGCTCGATTGTGGCAACGACCTGGGCTTGTTTGCCGAAGAGGTTGATCCAAATACCGGCGACGCTCTGGGTAACTTCCCCCAGGCATTTACACATATAGGACTGATTAGCGCGGCGCTTACGCTCGAGGAGCAGGAACGAGGGAAGACACGTCCGGCCATTCATACCGGCGCAGGTGTCAGAGCTTCCGCCAAGGAAATAAAAGTATGAACTGGGGTAGTTGGCTGCTTTGGGGCTTCACCGCCACCATCGTGCTGACCACGATCAGCGCGGCGGCACAGGGCTTGGGCCTTACGCGTATGAATCTCCCGTATATGCTGGGAACCATTTTCACGCCCCACCGCGATCGGGCCAAGCTCTATGGCTTTGCGGTCCATGTGGCAGCCGGATGGCTGTTCTCGCTGGGTTACGTCCTGATATTTCAGTCGCTCGGAGAGGCGGGATGGTGGCGTGGCGCACTCCTCGGCTTGCTTCACGCATTTTGCGTGCTCGTCGTGGTGATGGGGCTTCTGCCTGGGCTGCACCCGCGAATGGCCAGTGAGCAGCAGGGCCCGGCCGCGCAAAACATGCTGGAGCCGCCCGGCTTCCTGGCGTTGCACTACGGCTTGCAGACGCCGCTCGCGATATTGCTTTCGCACGCAGTCTTCGGAGCCATCCTGGGGGCCTTCTATCGCTTGAAGTAGCGCTGTTGGCCTGTTGTCGCGTGACCGGCACTCTCCAGATGCCCCTTGAAGCCGCTCCTGGATCGCCCCGGTGCGGTGAACTTCGCCTATTCGCGCTTTTCAGTACGCTGTGGCAAGACCTCTTGCGGAATATCTTTTGGAAGAACAGAAAGCCACTTCACCTGGAATTGCCCCGTATAGCCGAAGAGCCTTCCCCAGGTTCGATTGCTCACGACAACCTCAATGCGAAAGCACTGTTGTATCTCGTCGTACCACTCGCAAACATCGGCGATGCCGGAGAAGATCATCGGGAAAGAGAAGCCGAGGAAGCCTTCATAAAATCGCTGCTCCCCTGAGCGAAGACGCAGCCCGCCGTTCGGGTCGACTTTAATATCGATGTCCACGGCCAGGTGCTGGTGAGTTCCCAGATAGTCGACAATGCATTTCCGCTCTTTACTGTGGATCATGTAGGCATCGAAGCGGCGAGTGCGCCTTGCGTGGAATGTGCGAATCCAGGTGACCGTTTCGCGGCCCAGTGAGTCAACGTAGGCGTAGTTCGCAATTTCAAAGGGGATATTTTGGCCGCTTTCAGGGAACATGATGCTGCGCCACGAGCCCAGATACAGAAAAGGAAGCGTATATGCCGGCCCATGCCAGAGTTTCTCCATCACTCCGGTTCCTATTGCGGCAGTATTGTCTTTGCTGGAAAAACCGAATCGCCGCTGGATTTGCGGATGGAGCCGGTTGAAGTCGGAACCGAGCACCTGTTCATAGATGGATCTCATGGGGTTTCCTTGGGTGCATTCCGCAAACAGCGCGAAGCCGACGGAAGTTCCGATGATGCAAGGTAACCAATCAGGGAAAGCAGAATCATCGCCATATTAAGAGTCAATGGATTAAACGCAGCTACAAGATAGGATGGAGAATGAAGAGCAACCACGGCAAGGGCGCCGCACATAGCCAGCGCGTTTAAGAGAAAAAATGGCCGCCACTGCCAGAATACGATGGTAGCGGCAGCGAACGCCAATTCGAGAACGCCAATCAACGGCAGTAATGCAACCGGGAGTCCCGCCGCCGTCATCATCGACCGCTCATCGGAGCTTGGAAACAGGAGCTTTGGCATGAGTCCCTGCCACGCCCAAACAAATCCAATGCCCAGCCGCGCGCAGGCATGTATGAACGCCATGCGAAAGCTAATTTGAGGCGGGACATCGCGCTCAATCCAAAGACGCAGCCGGTCGAAGCTCCATGCGGTGGCCCAGCCAATCATCGGGCGAAAGAAAATTCGATCGATCATTCGGCCCAGCGCCCCGAAACGAGTCTGATAGTCATACCAGGTCAGGAAACGGACACCGCCTGGGGAGGGAATGTATTGCCAGTACCCAGAGCCTTCTTTGATGAGTGACTTCGGATCTGGCGACCAGAACTTCAAGGCCGACGTGCGCAGCCCGGTAGAATCTTCCCTTGTTCCAGTGCTTTCGCCGTCACCATGGATATTCAATCCAAACCCGATGCGGGTTGCATAACGAAATCTCTGCGGTTCGCCTTCTGACTGTTTCGGCAGGTAGTGGATTTCGGTAAAACGCAGATCCCAAAGCTCATGAAGGCCGGGGACTTGAGTGCGGCGCCAGATCTCGTCCACACTGGAATGAATCAGAATTTCAACGTATATTCCTGCATCACGAGCCATCGCGCAACGATAGCATCTTGCATGGGTGCGCAACAGTGACGAAGGTGAGGCGTTCAATCGGTAACAACTCTGGAACGCTATTTTTACGGCGAAATTTTCAGAAGAACGAATGAGCTAAGCCTGGTTCGTATAACATCGCTGGCGGAAGGTTGATGGGAGCCCCATGGATGTCCACCTGATAGATGGGACGTATGAATTGTTCCGGCACTTTTTTGCTGTGCCCGCCGCGGCCGATGTGAATGGGCAGGAGATCGGCGCGGTACGTGGGGTGCTGACCTCAGTCCTGTCCATGATTGAGCAGGGCGCAACTCACCTGGGCGTCGCCACCGATCATGTCGTGGAGTCGTTTCGCAATGACCTTTATCCCGGCTACAAGACCAGCGAAGGTGTGGCCCCAGAGTTGCTTTCGCAGTTTCCTATTCTTGAGCAGGCACTGGAAACCATGGGTGTGAAGGTATGGCCGGAGGTCTACTTTGAGGCCGATGACGCGCTGGCCTCGGCTGCGGCTAACGCTGCAAAAGACACCCGGGTGCGGCAGGTGTTCATCTGCACGCCGGATAAGGACCTCAGCCAGTGTGTGGTCGGCACGCGCGTGGTTCAACTGGATCGCAGGCGCGATATCCTGCGCGATGAAGCCGGCGTTGTGGCCAAGTTCGGCGTGAAGCCCCAATCCATTCCGGACTACCTCGCTGTAGTCGGCGACAGTGCCGATGGCTACCCAGGATTACCGGGATGGGGCGTAAAAGCCGCGGCGCTTGTGTTATCTCAATATCCTCACCTTGAAGACATTCCCAGGGACTGGCAACAGTGGCATCCATCGATTAAGAAGGCCCGTCCGCTATCCGAATCGCTCTTTACCGCCTGGGATCACGCCTTGCTGTTTCGCACTCTGGCAACCCTGCGGCTGGATGCGCCGGTTTTTGATTCGGTCGAAGACCTTCGATGGAAGGGACCGAGTCCGGATTTTGAGGCGACTTGCCGTCGACTGAAGGCGCCGGGTCTGCCTGGTCGCATCGCAAAATCGCTGAAATCCCGAGACGTGTAGATCTCTGATGCGAGCCGGCTCGCATTTTGACTCGGCCCCGCAGTAAGCCGCCAGGATACCCGGCGAAACAGCTTCTCATCCATCCAAAACAATTTGCGGCTTAATTCCTCTACTGCCCATTTGAGCAAACCGCAAGATTTGCATTCTGGAAGCTAAACCAGCCGTTCACTGCCGTGGATGGCGACTGCCCGAAATATTGCAAAAAGACCAGGTCCTGCAGGTTGTACGTGAACCCGTTCAGGGTGTAGGGGACGCCGCCAAAGTTGGGTGCGCCTTCCAGCGGATCGCCATTTTCCAGCAAGCCGCCGCAGCCGGGATTATTGACGAAAGGGTCGTCCATCCACTCGCCCACTTCGTGCGACAGCGCAGACACATCCTGGGCAAAGGCGCCGGGTTTATCGATGTAGGTGAAATGGGAATATGTCTGCGGCGCGCTCGCGCTGCCAAACGCGCTGTGATAACCGCCAATGCAGCAGCCACCCGCCGTCAGGTAGGTGTTATAGGTCAACGCGATGACAAAGCTATCGGGAGTAATCTGGCTGTTGCCGCTGATGATCTGTTGTAGCTTGGCGTCAAAGAAGTTGATGTCTACAAGGGCCGCACGTACACCGAACCTTGTCCCGATGCTGGCGGATGGGGCCGAAATGGTCACTTCAGGCAGCACTACTAGGTTCAGTAGGACGTGATAGTTTGTGTTGGTGGAAACACTGCTCCAGAAGTTGCCGCGCTGAAAAGCGTCAATGTATTGTGTGTTGCCCAGGTCAATTCCACCCTGCACAAAATCGATGCCCGAGTTGAAGATGGGCGAGAGCGCGGTGTTCTGGATTACGCTGCGTCCATTGGGCAGCACGTGCGCCGGATCGAAGATGCCGGCCGGCGTTGGAGTGATCACGATCCGGACCGGAATCAGGAAGGCTGTCACTGTAGTCGCGCTGTTTGTTGTTTGTGGATCGGTGCCAACCATGGTGAAGCTGGTTCCTCCGGCCGAAAGGCTGCCTGTCCAGTGGGTGACGGTAGGAGTCGCCGGGGCCGCCACATTTTCCAGGTAGCGTGGCGTCAGGGTGGCGAACCTGGCCGTGGGTTGTGTCTGCGCAACGGCGGAACTGGTCAAGCCGGCGCAAGTCAACGCAATAAGTATGGCGAAAGCAGTGATATGAATGAAGGGTCCTTTGCGCACAAAATATCTCCTTATCGAAGTCTCGTTTGGTCCTTGATGCAGTGGACAGGTATGTACCTGTAGCTTCAGTTGGCTGGGCGACGGTTTCCCGGAGTTGGCGCGCCACCAGCGGCTGCGCAGCGTCTTTTCAGACTCGGATGAATCCGGCCCCGTCAACCAAAAGGCGGACAGGGCCGGAGCTTTGCCGGATCGCGTGCGGGCCGGTATGGCTTGGCCTGCGCTGCGAGCTGGATTAGTGCACTGCTACTCCGACCACTCCCGCGGAGAAACTATCGCAGCCAATGTTGCCGCAGACGGCGATGTCGGTAGTATTTGCGAAGTTAGGGAAGCCAAAGAAGTTTGAGACGAAGAATGAAAGGTCAGCCGGCTCGGTTCCAGGCCCCTGGATGTTCGCCGGTGAATTGTCCTCCACATCGGACAGGAAAAAAATGGCCGGGCTCGTTGGCACCAGCGTCATCCAGTAGCTGCCGTTTTCAAGGATGGGGCAACTGATGCCTGTAATCAGGATGGTCACCTCAGGAAGGCCAAAGCCGCTACGCCCGGTGGGGGTGACCGTGGGCATCCCGGTGCCGCTGCAGATGGTTTTTACCTGGCTGCCGTTGGGGTTAGCGCCTTCGGCGACGCCGCCTTGTACAATGGACCAGGACACGCCGCTTATCCCTGTGCCCAACCCGAGGTCCTCTGCCAGTGCATTCACGAAGAGCCCTCCCACTTGCCAATCGGTCTTTCCCTTAGCTCCCTTGAATTTCTTCGGAATCGTGATGGGGATATAGACCACCCCGGTGATATTGAAGACGGTGTTCGTGCCGTTCCACAGGCCATTTGGGTTCTGGCCGTTAAAGTTAAAATCGCCGGCGAACATCAGACACGGGTTGAGAATGCATGGTTCTTCCGTGCCGACCGGGGGGACACCGGGTTTGGCCTCACCCATATGTATCTGCTGGGCCTGTACCGCACCCGATAAGATGACCGTAAACAACGCGGCAACTAGCGCTGTCGATCTAAATACTCGCTTTACCATATCTTTCTCCTTGCTTTGGAGCCTTTAGCTCTTTGGTTAAACAACGATTCGCGGGTCAGCGCGAACACTGTACTAATCTACGAAAGATGCCCGTCCGCATCATGAGGCATCCATAGATAAGTGACAGAAGTCGCTAGTGCGTTTCAAAAATAAGAAGATAGATATACTCAAGAAATAGTATTAGAAGATTAGATATATCTTAGAGTTATGGAATGGACGATAACTGGATAGGATGCAAGATGTTTTGAAGTTTTAGATACTATAGGAAAGTATAGCGTTGACCGTTGATGCTGGGTTTAAACCTAAGATTCTGTCGAGCGTAACCTTTGAAGATAGCTACAACAAGTCAGCGATGAGCCGGTCTTTGGGTAGGAGCAATGGAAGGCAGCTTGTCCGTCGCATCCAGCACCTGAGCCAGGAAATCAACCAGCGCCCATTTCTGCGAGAAGGGAATAGTTTCCTCCATGCTTACGTGAATCAGCGCCGGGCTCACCAGCCAGGCTTTTAGTTCCTTGGGCGGAACGTCTTTTACCAGCCACATGGTTTCTGACGCCGGTATGACGCTGTCGCCGCTCCCATGCAACAGGTAGACCGGCACATTCAATTGGCTGATGTGCCCGTGCGGCGAGACCGCCTGCATCTCTTCGCTGTGCCGCTCAATCTCCTGCATGATTTGCGGGCGAAGTAATTCATGATGGTGGACAAGCTGGTCGAACTTCGCCTGTCCCGCGGGACTCATTTGGCGCGCGTACACCATGGCATCGTCCGTCTTTTCCCACAGCCACAGGCGCAGCGCGGTCTGCGCCGGGCGCATGTCCTGGGCAGAGAAGAAATGGTCAAGATGAGAGTAGGCCAGCACCAGCACGCCGTACTCGTGCGCGGGCAGCGATGTAGAGGAGCCATCCGCATTTTCGATTGTGTTGGTGGCGAAGAAACGGGCCACACGGCCCATATCGTCATGCGCGCCCACGGCCAGGACGAAGCTAATCAGTCTCGAGTATTCCGGCCGGTTCGCGGCCAGCAACGCCAGCCCACCGGCAAAGCTCAGCCCCATCATCCCGACCGGCCGGTCGACTCGGCCGCTAAGAATCACCGCCGACTGCCCGATCAGGTCGATGGTTTCACTCGTGATGTGGTAGTCAGCAAGATCTTTGAGTTCGGGCGTCATCACCACCACGCCGGTTCCGGCCAGAGACCGGGCAAAGCTCACCAGCCGGGGCTCTTCGATGCCCAGGTGGTGCACGCCGTGGAGCAATACCATGGCCCCGTGCATCCCGCCTTGCGGAAGGTACAGACGATATCTAAGCGTGCTGTGCAAGGTTTCCACCGATCCATCTTCTTCCTTGAAGGGATGCTGGGCGAAGCTGGCGGAGAGTCCCTGGGCTTGCGGGCTGCTGAAGCGCAGCAGCAGCGACATGGCGCGCAGGTGCGGTCCAACCGGATGCAGCAGCACCGCCCCGATGAAGCCGATGGAGGCTACCAGCACGAACAGGAAGATAAAAACCTTTTGCTTGCGCGTGAACTTTGCCACTAGATCTCCAGAGCCACTAGATCTCCAGAATGACCGGCATGATCAGCGGACGTCGCGACGTTGTTTTCACAATAAACCGTTTCAGGTCGGCGCGGATCTTTTCCTTGATCACGCCGTAGTCGGCCTTCTCTTCCGGCGTGGATCCGTCCAGCGTCGCGGAGACGATGCGCCTTGCTTCGCGCACAAAGCCGTCTTCCGATCCGGCGGCAAATCCGCGCATCACGATCTCCGGAATCGATTCCACCGTCCCCTTCAGTTTGTTGATGGCGATGATGGGCAGCACAAAGCCGTCTTCGCTCAGGTGGCGGCGGTCTTTGATGACCAGGTCTTCCACCACGTCGGTGCGCGATCCGGAATCGATGCAGATGCGGCCGACCGTGACTTTTTCGATCTTGCGTGCACCCAGCTCGTCGAACTCCATCACATCGCCGCTCTCCAGCATCAGCACCTGGCCCACGGAACCGTGCATCGAGCGCGCCATATCGGCATGGATGCGGAGCTGCCGGTACTCGCCGTGAATGGGAATGAAGTAACGCGGCTTTACCAGGTTCATAATCAGCTTCTGTTCTTCCTGGCTGGCATGGCCGCTCACGTGCACGGGAGGATTGGAGCCGTCGTCGTAGATCACGTCGGCCTCACGGCGGAAGAGGTGGTCGATCATGCGGTAGATGCCTTTTTCATTGCCGGGAATGATGCGAGACGAAAGCACCACCGTGTCACCCCGCTCGATCTTGGCATGCTTGTGGCTGTCCACCGCGGCGCGGGAGAGCGCGGACATGGGCTCGCCCTGCGTGCCGCTGATCATCACACAAACCTGCTGCGGCGCAAAATCCTTGATCTGCCCCGGATGGATCAACAGGCCCTCGGGCACGTCAAAATAGCCCAGGTCCATGGCGATCTCCGCCGCCTCGGTCATGGAACGCCCCACCAGGGCGACTTTCCGCTTGTACTCGCGGGCCATCTCCATCGCCAGCTTGATGCGGTGGATGGACGAGGAAAAGCAGGAGATGAACAGCCGTCTGTCGGCTCGGGCAAAAATCTCGTCAAACTTGCCGCGCACCGCGCGTTCGCTGGGGGTATAGCCGCGCCGCTCGGCGTTGGTGGAATCCTGCAACAACGCCAGCACATTGCCTTCTTTGCCGTATTCGGCGAAGGTGTGCAGGTCAAACAGCCGGTTGTCGGTGGGCGTGGGATCAACCTTGAAATCGCCGGTGTGGATCACCACCCCCAGCGGCGTGTGGATGGCCAGCGCAACGCAGTCCACAAGGCTGTGCGTGACCTGAATGGGATTGATGGTGAATGGCCCCAGGTTGAAGCGTGTGCCGGCACGGATCTCGCGCAGATCGGCGTCGTCGAGAAGGTCGTGTTCTTCCAGCTTATTTTCCACCAGCGCCAGCGTGAACTCGGTGCCGAACACCGGCACCTTCAGTTCATTCAGCACCCAGGGCAGCGCTCCGATGTGGTCCTCATGCCCGTGGGTGAGGACGATTCCGCGGACCTTTTCACGGTTCTGGACCAGATAGGTGATGTCCGGAACAACAATGTCAACGCCGAGCAACTCGGATTCAGGGAACATGAGACCGGCATCGATGACGATAATGTCGTCACCGTAGCGCACGGCCAGGCAGTTCATTCCGAATTCGCCGAGGCCGCCCAGGGGTACAAGATGGAGTTTTTGAGAGGGCATGGTCAACTCATGATGCTATCAGTAGAAAGCCACTTAGGGGAAAGGGCCGATCTTTAGCTGTAAGTCCGGGAGCTTCAGGTGAGGGTTCCCGCATTTGCAGGACTGGTCCCCGCATGGCCTGGCATTTGTCTTTCTTGCGTTCGCGGGCTTGCTCTGCGGTATCAGGGCACGGATAGATCCTCGTTGAAGAGTTGCTTTCATATTTGGGCTTTAACTCCTGTGCAATCTAAATTAATATGCCAAGACTTGATCGAAACTGGGCCAGCGCCGGCACGTTCAATTGAGAATGGCTGCGGAGGAAGTTCATGAGAATTCGTAAACACGCTAAAGCTGCAATCGTGTTCGCAAGCGCCGTTGGGATCTTGTTGAGCTTGCCCGTTCTGGCAGCGCGACGCGAAAACACAGCGGTGAATGCAGCGCAAGAGAGCAAGCCCAAGTCCTCGCCGGAGATGGAAAAACTCAACTTTTATCTTGGCGAATGGGACTATACGGAAACCTACGGCAAATCGCCGAATGGCCCAAAGAACACTGGCGTGTACACGAGCAAACTGGGCCCCGGCGGAAATTCGCTGATCAATACGTTTCATTCGCAGGGACCTGTCGGCGACTTTGAAGGACTGCTGGTCTTTACGTGGGACCCCAGGGAAAAAGCATATAAGCTTTATGTTTTTGGGAATGATCTTCCCGGAGCGCTTGTCGAGACCGGCGCGTTTGAAGGCGACACCCTTGTTTTTCGCTCCGAGATCACCGCGCAAGGCACTACGGTGAAACTCCGCAATACCACGCGCGTGACTGAGCCGGGGAAAATGGTCAGCGAACAATTCATGGCACGGAAAGACGCGCCGGAAACACTCCTCGTCCACGTGGAGGCCAAGAAGCGCTAACTTCTTGAGGCCCGGCGAAAAGAAAAATATTCCGGCTAAAGGTTCGCCGCGGCCGCTGCGCGCGCCTGTACTCTTTCCAGTGCCTTACGCTCTTTTTTGCCCAGAATCACGCCCAGAGCGAAGCCAACCACGCCATTCAGGGAATAAAGTATTCCAGCGTAACCGGCCTGTCGTACGGGCAGAAGCAGCGCCGTCACGATTACCACAACTCCAACCGCGGCAAAACCGAGTTGAAAGATC
Organism: Terriglobia bacterium; assembly: GCA_041488515.1. GTDB lineage: Bacteria > Acidobacteriota > Terriglobia > Terriglobales > Acidobacteriaceae > Angelobacter. The sequence continues at coordinate 116,917 of JBGPPK010000005.1, forward strand.
ACAGCATGGATCGTGCGCAGAGCTTCGTATTCATTCAGCTCCAGCTCAGCCCGCGTCCGGTATGCATAGTGATACAGCAGTGCGAACAGCACACAAACCGCGATGTAACCCAGGCTGTAAATGACCATGAGCGCGGGGACCTGCTGCGCCGAACTGAACATGCGGTCAAGCTGTTCCTGGGGAACGGTCAGGCCGTTGGTAAGTCCGCCAACCACCAGCGTAAAGAGGAATTTCAGTGGATACACGTAAAACAGGACCACGAACAGCAAGATTGCATTTAATACGATTGTGTATGTGGTTTGCAGACCATAGCGCCGCGAGTAGATGTAATGGTAGTACCAGACCTGGATGAGCATGGTAAAGCAGATGGCAAACGCAAAGAAACCTTTCATGGCCACCACCAGTTCAGTGTAGGTGTGCGGCACCTCCAGGGAGACAACAAGGAGCGTTACGGCGAAGGCAAAAACGGCGTCAGTAAAGCCTTCCAGGCGCGTGATCTCGCCGCCGCGCCAGCGAAAGTTCTTTTCCGGCGGCACAAGCTGGTGGCCGGCTAGTTCTCGAATCATGCCATTCGCCATAGAAGCTTCATTGTGCCATAGCGTCCATCACGGCGGGCGAAGGCACTTCCTTTCCCAGTTCGCCTTCCCAGCGGGCAATTACGGCGCTGGCCAGGCAGTTGCCCAGGACGTTGGTTGCCGTGCGCGCCATGTCCATGAACTGATCGATCCCGAGAATCAGGACCACGGGCCACGGGGGCAGATGAAACGAGTCCAGCGTGCCCAAGAGAATCACCAGCACCGCCCTCGGCACGCCGGCCACGCCCTTGCTGGTGACCATGAGAGTGAAGACCATGATCAACTGCTGGCCGAAGCTCAAATGCACGCCCGCGGCCTGGGCCACAAAGATCGAGGCAAGGGAGAGATAGAGCGTGCTGCCGTCAAGATTGAAGCTGTAACCCGTAGGCAGCACAAAGGCCACGATCTGCCGAGGCACGCCGAATGCTTCCATCGATTCCATGGCCCGGGGCAATGCTGACTCTGAGCTGGCCGTGGCGAAGGCGATGGAGACAGGTTCAGCGACCGCTTTGAGGAAGCGCTTGACCGGCAACCGCGCAAGCAACGCCACCGGCAACAGCACGCACAACACGAACACGACCAGCGCCGCATAAAGCGTCACCAGCAGCTTCACCAGGTTGGTCATCACGCCAAAGCCCATGGTCCCTATGGTGTAGGCCATGGCGCCGGCCACGCCGATGGGCGCAAACAGCATGACAATGTTGGTGAACTTGAACATCGTTTCGGAGAGGCTTTCGCAGAAAGCCAGCATGGGGCGGCGCTTTTCCTCGCCAATCAAGGCCAGCGCAATGCCGAAGATAATACTGAACACCACTACCTGCAGCACCTGGCCTTCGGCCACGGATTTTGCCAGGTTCTCGGGAAAGATGTGGAGGACAACGTCAGTCCATTTTGGCGCTGGAGCGGAAACCGCGGCGGCCGCGGCGTTGGGCGGCGGCGTGAGTCCCGCGCCGGCCTGCGAGACGTGGATTGCGCCCAGCCCAATGAACAGGGCAATCGTGGTGACCAGTTCAAAATAGAGCAGGGCCTTGATGCCCATGCGCCCGACCTGCTTAAGATTGGAGTGCCCGGCAATGCCTACCACCAGCGTGCTGAAAATCAGCGGCGCGATGATGGTTTTGATCAAACGCAGGAAAATCGCGCTCAGCAACTGAAGGTTGGCCGCGGACTTTCCCAGATCGTAGCCAAGCTCCATGCCAACCAGCATCCCGGCGAATATCCATGCTGTCAGCGAGCGGCGCAGGAAGGCATAACCGCAGAAGGCCAGGATTGCCGCTATGCGCAGTGATAACAACCACGCCGGATGCAACCATGGCGCCGGGGGCTGGAATCCTGGACCTTTCGCCGCCAATTCGGACGGGGCCGCGCCGGTGTGCAGTGCAATGGCCCACAAGACAGTGGCTATGCTCGCCAGAACAAAAAATGCCAGCAGAAACCGTAACTGCAATTTTGAGCGGTCCATTACCTCAGCAGGTCCTCCAGCTCAATTGAGCCCTGGGTTTTCTCGTCGCGATATTTCACGATCACCGGCGTATAAAGTGATAGGCCCCACTCGGCGGCCTTCCCTTTGCCGATAGCGCGCGATCCCGGCACGACGACGGCATTCTCGGGGATCACCAGCGGCGCGTCGGCGGTGGAGCGGTAGACCTGCTCGCGCACAATGTCATAGACGGGCGTGGCGCGGGTGAGAATCACGCCGGCGCCCAGCACCGCGCCGCTACGCACCTGCGTGCCTTCATAAACGCCGCAGTTGCCGCCCACCAGGACGTCGTCTTCAATGATGACGGGCGAGGCGTTCACCGGCTCCAGCACGCCGCCAATCTGCGCCGCCGCGCTCAGATGCACGCGCTTGCCGATCTGCGCGCAGGAGCCCACCAGGGCGTGGGAATCGATCAGCGTGCCTTCGTCAACATAGGCGCCCACGTTGACGTACATCGGGGGCATACAGATCACCCCGGGGGCAATATAGGCGCCGCTGCGGACCGCCGATCCACCCGGGACGACGCGGATACGGTCGGCGACGCTGAAGCGACGGGCGGGAAAGGTGTCCTTGTCCACGAAGGTAAACGCGCCGCTCGAGATCTCCTCCAGGTCGCCCAGCCGGAAGCCCAGCAGGATGCCTTGCTTGACCCAGGCATTCACGCGCCAGTGGCCATCGTGCTTTTCCGCCGCGCGGACCTCGCCGCGGGTCAGAGCTTCGTGGAATTCCCGGAAAACGTGCCGCGCCTGCCCCGCCACCTCCACGGGCAGCGAGCCGGTTGCATAGTACCGTTCGATTTCTGAGCGTAACTGGTGCATGGCGATTGGTTGGCCGCGGACAGACAAGCGCCGTTTGTTGCAGGCAACCTTTCTCCGCGCAAGTGCGGAGTATAAATGCGGGAACTTCCGCCAGCAAACCTTTACTTTGCATCTGAAATGGAATAGAGATGACCAAGATCCTCTACGTCGCGTATCCCTTGCTCACCGTGACTGAAGAGTCAGCCGGCGGGGCGGAGCAGGTTTTGTGGACGCTGGAACGCGAAATGGCCCGGCGCGGGACGCTGACCACGGTTGCCGCTTCCGCGGGATCGCGCGTGGGCGGCGAGCTTTTCTCTACCGGCGAACCCTGCACCGAGCCAGACGATTACGAAAGGCGGCGCATCGAGCACGAGGACAGGATCGTGGACCTGGTGCGGCAGCGCGTGCGCGAGGGCATGCCCTTTGATCTCATCCATGACAAGTCGGGGAGCTTTTGGCGGCGTGCCGCGGAGATCGACACGCCTGTACTGGCCACGCTGCATCTGCCGCGCAGCTTTTATCCACCGCTGAGCTTCCACGACGTGCCGCCGAACGTCAGTTTCAACTGTGTTTCTGATTCGCAAGCGCGTAGCTTTGCCGATCTGGGCGCGCTGTCCGGAGTGGTTGCGAACGGCATTGCTCTGGATCGTTTTGAGCCGGACTCTGGTGCGGACGAGGATCGTCACACACATCGGCGTGAAGGGCTGCTCTGGCTGGGGCGCATCTGTGAAGAGAAGGCGCCGCATCTGGCGCTGGAGATCGCCGCCCGCGCTGGGTTACCCATCACGCTCGCCGGACAGGTTTATCCGTTCTCTTACCACCAGCAATATTTCGAGAGGGAAGTGGTCCCGCGGCTGCGACGGATGCCAAACGCCCGGCTTGTCTGCTCACCGCCGGCAGAGTTGAAGCGCCGCCTGCTCCGTGACGCGCGGGCCTTGCTGATTACCAGCCTGGCTGAAGAGACCAGTTCTCTAGTGGCCATGGAGGCTGCGGCTTCAGGCACGCCGGTGATTGCGTTCCGTCGCGGCGCGCTGGCGGAGGTGGTCAGAGACGGCGTGACCGGCATTATGGTTGAAGGCGTTGATGACGCGGCGCCGGCCTTGCAGCAGCTCTCGCGCATCAGCCCGGTTGCATGTGTGTGTTACGCCTGGGAGAGCTTCAGTGCGTCAAAGATGGCCGGGAGATATGCCCGCCTTTATGAGCGGTTTGTCAGCGAATTTCCATGCCCGAGCGATTTACCGCAGCGGCTGAAGCCGCCAATATTACAGGCCTAAACCACAGGCATAAATACCCATTCGGCTCTCTCGCTTCGCTCAAGGGCAGGCTCTGCTCCGCCCAACTATGGGATACCGGCGTGGGATGAAGTGACTCAAAACCGCTCTGAAATTTTCTGCAAGAAACCTTGCCGGCAACGATCTTCAAAAGAGGGATGTTCTCCTAGGTGGTACCTCGAACAAGGTCGCCGCACCGAATTCTGAACTCCATCGGTGGGCGGCCGTGTTCGGAGGTGGTGCACGAGCGGCTGCGCTAACCGGCGTGGCCGCTCATTTTTGTTTTGGAGGTCTAGCGCGCTAATTGTGCGCGATCAGGTTTTTTCTGGATCACAGGTCTGAAACCGAAGCATGCACCTGGAGCAGGCCCGCTTCAGCGGCGATCTTTTCCAGTCTGGACCGCGTCTCCGGCTTGACCGGCAGCATGGGCAGTCGCAGGACTTCTTCAATGCGGCCCATCATCGCCAGCACGGCCTTGACCGGCATGGGGTTCGACTCCAGGAAATTGGCCTGCATCAGGCGCAGGAATTGGCGCTGCAGGCGGCGGGCCGTGGCCCAGTCGTTGGTCAGTGCGGCGGCGGTTAGTTCCGACATCTCCCGGGGAATCTCATTCGAACAGACGGAAATGATGCCCACGCCGCCCAGCGCGATCACGGGCAGCGTCACCGCGTCGTCGCCGGAGAAGACCAGAAAGCTTTCCGGCACGTGGTTGAATACCTCGGCGATCTGCGAGATGTTGCCGCTGGCTTCCTTGACCGCAATGATGTTGGGAATCTTGGCCAGCCGGCCCAGCGTTGCCGGTTCGATGTTCGCCGCCGTGCGGCCAACCACACTGTAAAGCACCAGCGGTTTATCGACGGCCTCTGCGATGGCCTTGAAATGCTGGTACTGGCCTTCCTGCGTGGGCTTGTTGTAATAAGGCGATGCAGTGAGGATGGCGTTCACGCCTCTGCGGCGGCCGAGCTCGCGCGCCTTTTCCACGGCCTCAGCGGTGCAATTGGAAGTCGCGCCGGCGACGATGGGGACGCGCCCGCCGGCAACCTCGATCGTGATATCGATGACGCGCAGCCATTCGTCCTTGCTCAAGGTCGGAGTTTCGCCCGTGGTCCCGCAGGGAACCAGGAAGTGTATGCCGGAGGCAATCTGCCATTCAACGAGCGCGCGAAGGGCTTTCTCGTCGATACTCTGGTCCTGTTTAAAGGGGGTAATGAGAGCGGTGCCGCATCCTTGGAGGTTCATAATCGTTTAAGGATAACAAAAACGCGGGGGAGATTTGGCAATTGAGTAAATTGGTAATTCCGCAATTGAAACTCCGGCCAACTGGATCAGATCTGTCTTCATTGACCCAACTACCAAATGACTCAATTACCAAAATGTTTACAGCTGGTCGACGATTTCCGGGAACTCGTAGAACCCGGTCTTGCCCTTGATCCACTCGGCGGCGCGCACGGCGCCCTCGGCAAAGCCGACGCGCGATTTGGCGTCGTGGGTAAAGAGGATGGTGTCATTAGCCGAGTCGAGCATCACCAGGTGCATGCCCACGGTCTCGCCTTCGCGCACCGAGGCGACCTCAACTTTTTGTCCGGAATTGGCTTCCAGAATTTTCTGGATGGTGACCGCGGTGCCGGAAGGCTTGTCCTTTTTGTGGACGTGATGGCGTTCCACGATACTGCCCCGGTAACTGTATTTCAGGACAGGAGCGATGGCTTGCATCGCCTTGAAGAAGAAATTCATGCCTACCGAAAAATTCGATCCATAAAGCACGGCGCCCTTGCGTTCCGCGACCAGCTCGCGGACTTTATCGAGGTGCTGGTACCAGCCGGTCGTGCCCACCACCATGGGAACTCCGGCTTCCACACAGCGAATGATGTTGGCGATGACGGCGTGGGGCGTGGTGAAGTCAACCGCGGCGTCGATCTCCTTGAGCGTGGCGGGCGTGAGCGCGCGGCCATCCTGGTTTTCCTGGCTGGCCAGCGAATGGACTTCATGCTGCCGGCCCTTGGCCACCTCGGCCACCAGGGCCCCGGTTTTGCCGCGTCCGAGCACTAAAATTTTCACGGCGACACCTCTTGGATTTTCACGCGAACGGCTTTCATGCGAACGGCGTTCATGCGAACACCTCGGGATCCACCTGCGAGAAGAACGTACGGTGCAGGCGCGAGACTACATCAGGCACGGCGTCCTCATCAATCACAAAACTAATGTTAATTTCCGACGCGCCCTGGGAGATCATGTGAATGTTGGCGTCAGGAATGGCGCTGAAGACCTTGGCGGCGATGCCCGGCGTGCTCTTGATGTTTTCTCCCACCAGGCAGACGATGGCTTTGCGGCCTTCATATTTCACGTCCGCCAGCCGGGCCAGATCGGCGGCGATGGCGGCGATGGACGCGTTGGAGTCCACGGTGACGGAGACGCTGACCTCGGAAGTTGAAACCATGTCCACCGGGCAGCGATGGTTGGCAAAGACTTCAAAAATACTTTTCAGGAAGCCATGCGCCATGAGCATGCGCGTGGCCACCACGTCCACCACGGTGATACGTTTCTTGGCGGCAATGGCTTTGAAGATGTTTTTGCTCATGGGCGCGGTGGCCGTGATCCGCGTGCCTTCGTTCCCGGGGTTGCGCGAATTCAGGATCAGCACGGGAATGTTTTTCTGGATGGCGGGCAGCAGCGTGGCCGGGTGCAGGACCTTGGCGCCGAAGTAGGCCAGCTCCGCCGCTTCTTCAAAGCTGATGCACTTGATGCGCCTGGCGTCGGGGCAGAGATTGGGATCGGTGGTCATCATGCCGTCCACGTCCGTCCATATCTCGATGCGCTCAGCATTCAGGCCGGAGCCCACGATGGCCGCGCTGAAATCGGAGCCGCCGCGGCCCAGCGTGGTGGAAATGCCTTCACGGGTTGCGGCGATGAAGCCGCCCATCACCGGTACGCGCTTGCGCTCCAGCAGGGGCTTGACGATCTCCGCCAGGCGCGCGTCTGTCTCTTCAAACTGCGGAACGGCCTTGCCGAAGTTCGAATCGGTGACAATGCACTGGCGCGAATCAACGTGCGTGGCCTCGATTTTGCGCTGGGAAAATGCGGCGGCGGCGATTTTGGAAGAAACGCGCTCGCCAAAGCTGGAGATGTTGTCGGTGGTCCGCGGCGTCAGCTCGCCCACGGCCACAACGCCGCGCAAAAGCTCGTCCAGGCCGTCAAAGTCGGCTTCCAGTTCGGGAGCGATCTGCTCAAAAGCGTGGGTGCCCAGCAGATCAGAGGCGCAGTTGTAGTGCCGCTCACGCGCGGCGCGGGAGAGTTCCAGGGCCTTTTTGCGCTGGCCCGCCCCGGCCGCCTCGGCCATGGCCAGAAGCTGGTCGGTGATTTTGGCCAGGGCGCTGACAACAACCACCGGGCGCTCATCAAGGCGCTCATGCACGATGGCGGCAACGCGATCGATGGCCTGGGCGTCCTGCACGGAGGTGCCGCCGAATTTCATCACGATCATCGGCGGCCCTCGGGAACGGAATGAAAACACAGATGTGTGTTTGTCATCTGACTACGGACCAAATTTCGATAAAGTAGATGTGAAGATCTGACTGCACTCCCCGTAGTTCCCCGCAGAGCACGCTAGCACCATAGCCCTGGCCAGCAAAAGACAAGGTCTTGGTGTTTTGCTTCGGATCAATTTTTTCACCGTCGTAGGCAAATCCCGCCTTTGTAAATTCATTTCTGTAGTACATTCCTCCGGAAATGCAATCTAACTTCGCTGCATCTAAGCGAGTGGCGGACATGTAATCGAACTTTGGCAGACGCGTGATCTGAATCTCGCCAGGTTTATCTCCGGTGGGCGGACTGATACTTCCGAGCTTGTCCTTCAATCTTGCTTCTTGTCGATGTACTTTGTACTTCGAAACAGCGGGCATCAGCAGAAGCCACCATGCGGCGATCAGCACCAGAGCGGCAACCACGCTTAACAGGCCAATCCGCTGCTCTCTGGCGATGTGGTTCATCACCCGATGTATCCCTGCGCCTTGAGCAACTCGCCGTTCAGAAGGGCGGCCCCGGCGGCGCCACGGATGGTGTTGTGCGAGAGCACGGTGAACTTCCAGTCGAAAATGTTGCAGGGACGCAGGCGGCCCACGACGGCAGACATGCCGCGGCCGCGGTCGCGATCCAGGCGCGGCTGCGGACGGTCCGGCGCGCTCTCATAGATCACCGGCTGCTCCGGAGCGGTAGGCAGCTTGAGCTTCTGCGGCAGGCAGCGGAACTCATTCCATGCCGCGACGATCTCTTCCGCCTGGGCGGGCTTACGCAGCTTGAGCGAGACCGATTCGGTGTGCCCATCTTCCACGGCAACGCGGTTGCAGTGCGCGCTCAGCCGGAGATCGGCGGGGACGATGTGCGAACCGTTCAGCGCGCTTTCTACCAGTGACCCCAGCAGCTTGCGCGATTCGGCTTCCATCTTGTCTTCTTCTTTGGCGATGTAGGGAATCACGTTGCCCAGGATGTCCATGGAAGGCACGCCGGGATAGCCCGCGCCGCTGATGGCCTGCATGGTGGCGACGAAAATCTTGTCGATGCCGAAGCGCCGATGCAGAGGGGCCAGCGCCAGCACCAGTCCGATGGCGGAGCAGTTGGGGTTGGTGACCATGAACCCGCCGCTCTCTTTGAACCACTTTTGCGTCCTGATGAGGGGAACGTGGTCACCGTTGACTTCAGGGATGATCAGAGGAACGTCTTCCGCCATGCGAAAGGCGCTGGAATTGGAAACCACGGCGTGCCCGGCGGCGGCAAAGGCCGGTTCGATCTGCTGCGCGGCCGTGGCGTCAAGCGCGGCAAAGACCAGTTTGGGCGTGCTGCTCTCCGGCGCGGCGGCGGAAACTTTCATGGCCGCGATCTTCGCCGGGACCGGCGTCGGCAGGTTCCACTTGGCCGCTTCCGGATAGAGCTTTCCCGCGGAGCGGTCCGATGCCGCGAGCCAGGTGACTTCAAACCATGGGTGCTCGTCGAGCAACTGGATGAAGCGTTGCCCGACCGTCCCGGTAGCGCCGAGAATGCCGACTGGAATCTTTTTGTTCATGGGGCCTAAGGTTTGATTTTAGCATTGGCGGAGAATCTCACCATGGAGACACAGAGGCACGGAGAACAAGCGGTTTCATTCTGAAACCTCGAAGCGAGAGATATCAGCTTGTATCCCTTCTCTTCAACAAGCTCAGGGCCAGGATTTTCAGAAAGAAGAGCCTGAATGCCGTCTAAGCCTCAATCCGCCGCCGCGGCTTTAGCGGTTTCCGCGGGTTTGCGCTGCACCAGGTATTCATCGACCAACACCATGACCAGCGCGGCGGTGGGCACCGATACCAGGGCGCCCACGACTCCGGCCAGCGCGCCTCCCATGGAGAGGGCGATGATCACGGTGAGGGGTGAGAGGTTCAGCGTGTGCTTCATGATGCGCGGCGAGAGAAAGACGCTTTCAATCTGGAAATAGATGGCGAAGAAGACGATCACGCCGACAAGTTTCTGCGGCGAGTCCAGCACGGCCACCACCGAAGCCAGCACGACGGCGCTGATAGGGCCGGCAATGGGCAGAATGTTGGCGATGCCGGCAAACATGGCCAGCAGATAAAAGTACTTGAGGCCGAGCGACCAATACACGATCAGGCTGGAGACGCCGAGGCTCAGCATGAGCAGCGTCTGGCCGATCAGCCAGTTGCGCATGCGGGCCTTGGCGCGCAAAAGCGTTGCGGCCAGCCGCGGCTGCTGGTCAAGCGGGAAAAGCGAAACGGCCCATTGAAACGTGCGCTCGCCGTCAATAATGAAATATGCGGTAAGAATCACCGCGGTGAACAGGCCGAAGATGCCGCCGGCAAGGTTCAGGAAGAGTCCGCCGGCGCCGCCGGCGATCTCCGTTGCATATTTCTGCAGGCCGGCAGAATCGATCTTGCCGGCAAAGGGCAGGTGCCTGATTGCTTCTTTCAGTTCGTCCAGGTGCCGGGGCAGGTCGGCGGAGAAGTTGCGGCCATCGCGATACACGGGAGGCAGAGCAAACACCGCGAACAAGGTGCCTGCGAGCGCCAGCATGAGGATCAGAAAGACGATGGCGAAGCCGCGTCCGGCGCGCCAGCGGTGGATCCGCATCTTCTGGATCGCGCTGATGGCCGGCGAAAGCACCACGGCAAACAGCGCGCTCACGTAGATCAGCATGAGCACGTCGCGCACGGAGTACGCAACCCACAAGGCAAGAATCACGCCGAAAAAGAACAGAATGTCAGACCGATGGTTGTTCGCCATATCAACTTCGAGCCCAAGGGAAGAGTGAGGAGAGTGTAACCTGAATCGCGCCGGTTTCTGAAGCCCAAAAGTGCTAATGCCGTCGGTAAATGCTTCGCCGCGCCGCCAAATTGGTAATTGGTTAGCGGTAGTATGCATTTTATGCAAGGGCAGCCGTTGACGGGAAGTCGCGGGTGCGTCCAACAAACCCTTTTCATCGGCTTTCGGCGGATTATGCTTCTTTCCTAGAGTTTCCGAACCCAAGAAAAGGAGCAACTATGAAAAAGACACTGATTCGTTCAATCCTGATAGCAGCCGCACTGCTGACGCTGTCTGCAACAACCGCTCTGGCCGATGGCGGCGGATCTCCGCCGCTCTGCCCGCCCGGCAAACCTTGTGCGCCAGGAGTAGCCCGATAAGGAAGGGCAGGGGCTGGTAAACTGGCCCCTGCCTTAATGTTCTATCGCAGCCTCATTACGCTAAGCGTCTCACTCTGCCTTGAAGTGTGGCTAAGCGTGCTCCTGTACCGCCGCCGCGCGTACAAATTGGCCCCGGTCTTTTTCGCTTACATCGCAATCTCGGCCCCGGTTTCATTGGCCCGCTTGCTAACCCTTACTCATTACAATGTTTATTACTTTGTGTATTGGGCCTCGGAACTGCTGCTGATTTTGCTCAGCCTTTCGGCCTTGAACCAGGTCTTCTGGTTGACCTATGAGGGAGTCCGTTTTCTCTGGTGGTTTCGCTGGCTCTATTACGGAGCAATCCTGCTGGCCTTGGGCATCACGATCCGAATGGCCATTGTGTCACCGCCAGTCCAGGCTTATCCGGAAATCAGCTTCATTGTGGATGCGGAAATTACCGCGAACATGGTCAGAGCCGGGATCGTGGCGCTATTTGCCGCAATGGTCAATCCGATGGCCGTCCGGTTTCAGCGATATACCTTCGGCATTATTCTTGGTTTTGGCGCATCCAGCCTCGGGCCTTGTATTGCCTACTTCATGTTTTCGGCTTTTGGAACAAAAGCTGGAAAATTTACCGATCTAATGTCCACTCTGTCGTATATTGTTGCGCTGGTTCTGTGGTTGCGAGTATTCAGCCGGCCAGACACAGAGCCGACAGAAATGAAGCCGCCGATTCCGCCTGGAGAGATGCAAAGCACGGTGCAGGGTTATCTTGAGGCGCTCGGGTTTTCACGAAAGAGAAAGAGAACGAAATGATCTGTGGAATATTCGCCCTTGTCCTGGCGGTTTGGTACTGGATTCGTTTTTTCACGCGGTACCCTGAGCGGACAGTTCGTGACGTATATCCCTTCTTTCGCCGGATCGAAGGCGAGGTTTTAAAAGCCGCTTTCCGTCCAGAGCCCGAAGATGCCTTTAGAACCACTCTCAGCGCCGCTGAATTCAAGAAGTGGCAGCAAAAGCGCATCCATTTGGCAATGCATCTCTGCCGCGACATCTCCGCTAATTCTCACCTGCTGCAACGCTGGGCGATGTACGAGCGCCATGAAAAAGGGCAGTTGCATGAAGATACCGTCAGAGAGGGATTGCGAGGATTTCAGATAGCCAGTATGCACGCCCGTACCGCGGCTTTGGCTGTTCAGCTTCGGTTGCGTTTCCGTCTCGTTCGCATAGCCCTATTACCGATGCTCCCGGTTCCGAGCTTCAGTACCCTTGTTGAGCACAGCAATTCCCTGATTGAGTTCTATCACACGGCTGAAACGCTGGCCGACGTTCTGAGCAAGGTATATGGCGAGGAAATCCACGAAAACATATTTGCAGTCTTGGGAATGCTGGATTTAGATCTGGATGGGCTGGGAAATTAAGGCCCCAAGCCGGACACGCTCAAGATCGAATGCGGCTGGAAAGACGGGGCAAAAAAATCTCTGCAAAAAAAACGAAACCAGCGCTACCCAATCTCCGTTTCAGTCTCTGATTACCTCAACATTGCTTCCGGCCACGGTCATTTTGATGACCCGGTATTGATCGTCGACCCACAGGACCCACTGCGTGGCGTCGGATTCGCGGTTGCGGTCGTTGAGCCAGGTGAGAGACTGGGGGCCGCTGGTATCGAGCTTGACCTTGTTGAGTTCGCGCTCCACGCCTTTCACCATGACTTTATCCTGCCCCAGCAGTTCCATGGTTGCGTTGCCGGAGACGTGCTGATGCGGGACCAGGATCACGAACTTGCCCGTTCCGCAAAACAGGCTATTGTCCTGGCGGCGGCAACTGGCCAGATACCACCATAACAAGATCTCGCGCTGGGAGAAAAAGTTGTCGTCCAGGATTGCCGTGGAGAGCGGCAGCATGTGCTGGAGATCCAGTTTCTTCTGGTCGGCCGGGATGATGTGCTCCACCAGGAGCTGGTCCTTGGGCTCTACGGACGATTCTTCTTTTTGAGGCACTGTGGCGTGCCAAACGTAAGAGCGCAGCTCGCCTTTGGCTGAGACCTGCATCTCCGCCGTCTGTGCGGCCTTAAATCGCCCGTCGTCGAACTTGATCTCAGAGGTTGCGGTGGAGTATTCGGGAAGACGCTCGCTGTTCAGCGTTTCCGTAATGTTGAAGGTCTCAGTGCCCACGCGCCTGCCATTCAGAAAAATCCCAAAGCTGCCGGAATCCGCCACCTTCGAGCCGGTTTTTTCTTTCTCCTTGGTTTTGTCGGCAGCGCTGAGACAGACTGAGGTCGCGAGCACCGCGCTCAAGAGAATGGCCAGCTTTACTACTTTCACTTTTCTACCTCCGCTTTCGCCGCTTTGAGCAGCCTTTCGATTTCCGCCGCAATCTGCCTGACCGGTTTGCCGAGCGTCTGCACCCGGATCCGCGCCAGTTCGTAATCCGCGCGCCTGGCGGCAAACAGCTCGTCAAACTTTGCCTGTTCCCGCGCCAGCGGACGCGCCTTGCCTTCGCGATGGCAGCGCCGACGCAATTCTTCGAGCGGCGCTTCCAGCAACACCGTGACCGCGCCTGCCTGATGCAGCGCCAGCCGGTTTTCCTTCTGGACAAATGCTCCGCCGCCCAGCGCCAGCACGAGATCGCCGCCGGCCTCGCGGTCTTGCAATAACTCGCCCAGCGCCGCGCTTTCCATGCGGCGAAACGCGGCTTCGCCGGAAGAAGCGAAGATCTCGGCAACGCTCTTCCGCTCGCGCCGCTCAATCACATCGTCAAGATCGCAAAACCTGCAGCGCAGCCGCCTGGCCAGAGCCCGCCCGACGGTGGTTTTTCCCGCACCCATAAATCCGATGAGGACCACGCATCGCCTGGCGTTGCTTCCGGACATAGGTTTTTCGTCAGCGCGCGTTGTTATTGCTTCTTCACGCGGATTCTACCACTGAAAGACTGGAGCTCAACCGAAGATGAGCCGGAATTGGAGGTACCTGCGAAGGAACGTCCTTGCTTGGGAACAAAGGAGTTGTGGCTTTTTTCCTGCAAAGGGAAGGCGTTTTCGACCGTGCCGTTGGTGGAACGCGCCGCCAGGTCCACGGACGCGGTGGTGGGCAGAGTTACATCGATAGCGCCGGTGTGCGTGGTCAGGATGTAATCGCCGCCGCCCGAGCAGTCGCCCCGGTAGTCGATATTGCCGCTGCTGGTGCCGGCCGATACGCGCTGTCCAGTCACGTTGCTGAGCTGAACGGCGCCGCCGGCCGATTGGATATCCACCCGGCTCAGGGTCACATTGCTGAAATTGACCACGGCATTCATGCTGCGCACGCGCAGGTGCGACTTGGATACGTTGCGCACGGTGATCTGCCCGGTCTCAGAGGAAAGCCCGATGTCGCCGCTCAGGCCTTCGACGGTAATCGGCGCGGAGGTCGTGCTCACATTCACGGAAACGCCCGTGGCGGGAACGGTTACGTCATAATCGACTTTGGCTTCGTCGGCGGTGGGCTTCTGGTCGGGAAGCGCGTGAGTGCGCAGCTCCACGCGTTGGTTGTTGCTTGTGTTCTGGTCGACCTCGACTTTGTCCGAGTGCACCACGTAGGTGACCAGTACCTGGCGTCCCTGGCCGCCGGAGTGCAACGTGACCGAACCGCCACCGTTCACGATGTTGAGCGTGCCGCCGGCCGCGATATCGATCCGGGCTTCCTTGCGCGTCTCCGCCGCTTGTGCGGCCATGCAAATCCCGACAGTGAGGCCGGCAGCGGCCGTCAACAGCAATACGCGCCGAGCCCGTGGTGCGGTGCGATTCTTCATGGCCGTCTCAAGCCTCCGTCATCGGTTCAGTGGTTCAGCCTTTCAATCGAGCGAGCGGGCGGTCGCCATCTGGTACAGCATTTCCTTCTGCTGGTACGCGTCTTGCAGCAACTCCTGCGCGGACGCGTCTCCAGGATCGCGCTGCGCCGCCTGTTCAGCGTCTGAGATATAGGAATTTACCTCACGCAAGCTGTCTTCATAAGTCCCGCGCGCATCCGGGGCCTTTAGCGACAGCTGGCTGATCAGCTGGCGATCGTCGCTATTAAATTGTGCCGGTTCTGCACCGCTATTTTGCGCCGTCAACTGTCCCTGAGGCAACTGTTTTTGCCGATAGTTGGTAAGCACGACGGTGAAGACTATCGCCGCCGTAAGAGCCATGGCCCATCCTAAGGGCGTCCAGCTTTTCGCTTGTGTCGGGTTTTTCGTTATATGTCCCAGGCGGGACATTCGACCCTCCGTGAACAGTCCCTGGCTTTGCAGAGACCGTTCAATGTTGGACCAAACCCGCGGATTTGGGTCATGCATGGGTAAAAGAAGCTTGGCTTGTTCGGCGATGTAGCGCAGGTCTTCGACCAGCGACGCGCACGACGAACACGATCGCAGATGCTCTTCCTCTTCTGCTTTGCCGCCCGACTCAATCATGTAGGGCAATAATTCCTGAAACTGCTGGCAATTCATTTTCTTCATCCTCTCCCAACTTGCTTGCAGGGGGAACCCAAACGCAAAGTTTTCTTCGGTCCCGCCCGAGCGTTGTTTCGCTTGCCCGGCCGCCTCTTCGCGTCTTGGACTCGTTTCTTGCTCTCAGCCGCTTCGTCTATCTGCGGGAGGCCTTTTCGGCTCTGCTGAGTTTCAACAGGTCGCGCAACTTCATGCGCGCCTTGTGTAATTGCGACTTGCTGTTACCAATCGAACAACCCATCATTTCCGCAATCTCGTTATGTTCGTACCCTTCCACGTCATGCAGTACGAAGATGATTCTGTATCCTGGCGGCAGGCTCTCAATCGCCCGCTCCAGGTTCACCCGGTCAATCGACCCGGCCAGCACGTTGTCCCTGGCGCCGATATCTTTCTTGGGGCCGTCTTCATGCTGCGGCTCCAGCGCCTCGTCCAGCGATATCTCCGGCAGGCCTTTCTTGCGCAGGTGCATCAGCACCACGTTCACCGCCAGCCGGTGCAGCCAGGTGGAAAACGCCGACTCGCCCCGGAACGTCGCGATCTTGCGGTAGAGCTGCAGGAACGCTTCCTGGGTCAGGTCTTCGGCCTCGGCGGTGTTTCCCGTCATGCGCAGACACAGCGAATACACACGACGCTTATGGAGCCCGTACAGACCCTCAAAAGCTTCCGCGTCACCTGCCTTGGCTCTATCAATCGCTTCGGCTTCCGTCATTCCGGATGCGATTACTTTTTTAGCTTGTGTCAATTTGCCCTTATCAGGCCGCTGATCCCTAGGATGCGGCATTGTAGCTGCTTCGTTGTCCGCCCGGCCCCGCCTGTTTACGATAAATGGCTGCCCTGGCGCTGCTTGGCTGTCCGTCCGGCCCCTACCAATTTCAGTATACAAACAGCCTGTTTCCGCGTCTCGCGTCCTGCTCTCAGTTAGCCCCATGTGACTAGCTATGGACGCCTCTTTGCGGAACTTTGGTTGCCTGAACGCCAGCTCTTAGCTCCCTGGCCTTTGGCTTTTGGCCCTTAGCCTTCGGCCGAACCTAAAAGTGTGCTGTTTTGTACAAATTTCCATATTCTGTGTCTTGGCGATTGGGGGTAGGCGCCCGGTAAACTAACCGGCGCGATTGGGGGTAGGAGCCCGGTAAACCAAGGGCGCGAATGGGGGCCCGCGGTGGCCCATTCACGCCAAGGATGATGTGCGAAAACGAACAGCTCCGCAGACTTGCTTTGTCAAGATCGATCCTTCGGCTTCGCTCAGGATTTCGCCTGGCGGCTCAGACGCCGCCAAAACGGCTCAAGATGTCCTTATTCGCGCTTGATTGGCTCAAGAAAATGCTCTACCCTCTACCACCCGGAATCCTTAACCACAAAGGACACGAAGGAACACAAAGGAAGAGATCGGGTGATCGGGTGATCGGGTGATCGGGAGATCGGAAAACCCCTGAAACCTAAGCCAAATTGGGATGACCTGGGATGTAGTGGAATGACATGGGAGGGGAGGGGGAGGCAGGAGATCGCCGAAATTGCCAAAATCGGGTAATCGCCGAAATTGAAAACCAGAACCCCGGGGTTGAATCGTGTAAGCCCTTTAGAATCCTAGTTAAGGACAGAGGGGGAGGGGAGGAGATTTTGGGAATCCCCTACGGGTGCCCTATCACCACAATCGACTGCGGCCCCGTCCCCGCCGCGGCCGTCGCGATAAACACCGAAGTAAAGTTATTGGCGGTGATATTTGCCTGGAACGCGGCCACGTTGTTCGATCCGTTATTGGCCACGTAGATGAATTTGCCGGACGGGTCGGCGGCCAGGTCCACCGGGCCGGTGGGGTCGTCCACCGGTTGGTTGGCAAAGCCGATTGTGCCGTCGGAAGCCACGGTGTTGGCGAGAAAATTGTTGGACCCGGTGCTGGCAATGTAAATGGAGGGGATCGTGGAGTTCGGCAACGTGTTATAGGCGATCGCGCTCGGCGTGATAAACCCGCTGAACGAGGTGATGATCGGCGTCAGCGCCCCCGTGGTCGTGTTGATGACGAAGGTGCGGTAATTGTTCGAGTTGCCGCCATCGGTGGAGATCAATATGTCGCTCGTCGGCGAGGCCTTCACCGCCAGCATCGTTCCGGTGAGGGAATCAAAGCCCCCGATGGCCAGGCGCGTGAGCGTGCCGTTTGTGGCGATGGTAAAAAGATTGATGCCGCCGCCGCCCGTCACCACGTAGAGGAACTGCCCGGTGCGGTCGACCGTCAGGCCGCGCGGGACGGAGTCGGTTGTGGTGGTTGAAATCGCCGTCAAACATCCCGTGGCGTTGATGGAGAAGCCGGAAACGCTGCCGCCCTGGTTCGATGTGTACAGAAATTTCCCCGAAGGCGTAATAGCAATCTTCAATGGTTGCAGGCCGGTGGAGGCGGCTGGAGTGCAAGTGATCGGCGCGAGGCTGCCGGTGGTCGGGCTGATAGCAAAGACGCTTACCGTGGCGTTCTGAAATGACGAAACATACAGGAACTTGTTGTCCGGCGTGGCCGCGATCCCCCCTGGCTGTCCCGGACTGATGAACGGCGATCCGGCTACCGGCGTGAGGGCTCCGGTGGCGTCATTCTTGAACCCTGAGATGCTGTTGCTGCCGGAGTTTGTGGTGTAGACGAAAGCATTGCCGGGGCCTGGCGTAGGCGTGGGCGCGGGAGAGAGGCGGCCGTCGGCGCACCCGGCCATGAGCATGATGAGGCAAGAAAGAATGGCAACGCGAAGGAAGTTCATCGAAAAGTCCTTCATGTGACTTCTCCTTCCGCTGGCCGCCGGGGATGGCTTGCACCAACCGCAGCGACTAGACCGGTTTGGACGACCGCAAGATAGCTTGGTGTTCTCGCTCATCATAGCGCAAGCTGGGTCCAACTATGGCCCTAAGCTATGGGGAAAGTAGTAATAGGTTAGTTACGAGGCCGAAGAGTGGCGGCCAATCGTGAGCAGCGTCCTGCGGGCTGCCCCAACATGACTTTTTCCGCTTACTCTCCGCGCAGCGCCTCTACCGGGTCCACCGTCGCTGCCCGGCGGGACGGCAGATAGCTGGCCAGCATCGCGGTTGCAACCAGCCCGATGGATACTGCGCCGTATGTGACCAGGTCCACCGGTTTTACTCCAAACAATAGAGACGAAAGGAAGCGCATGGAGAGAAACGCCGCCACCAGTCCGAAGGCCACGCCAATTCCAGTAAGCAGCAGTCCATGGCGGACGAACATTCCGGTCAGCTCCTGGCGTTGCGCGCCCAGCGCCATGCGTATGCCGATTTCGCGCGTCCGCTGCGAGACAGAATACGCGATCACGCCGTAAATGCCCACGGTCCCCAGCAGCAGCGCCATGGCTCCGGCCACGCCCAGCATGAGCAGCGTAAATGAAGTCCGCGCCATGGAGGTGCGATAGTAATACTCCACGGTCCGCACATCGGCCAGGGGAAGATTGGCGTCCACGGACCATACGGCCTGGCGCACCTCTTTCATCAGGCTTTCTGTCCCTGCCCGCGGAGTGCGCAGCGCGAACGAGAGCTCGCGGCGTACGCTGACTCCTTCACCTTCAAAGTTGCGCATCATGATGGGCCAATAAGCGGCCTTGGCCGGCTCCTTATTCATGCCATCGTCATAGACATCCGTCACCACGCCGACGATCTCGCGCCAATCGTCCGTATTGCCCACGCGCACACGCTTGCCCAGCGCCGCTGCTGGGCTCTGCCACATCTCACGCGCCATGTTTTCTGAGATCAATGCAACCGGAGTCTTGTTATAGATGTCGGTCCACGTCAGGTCGCGCCCGGCCACCAGGGGAGTGCCCATGGTTTGCAGGAACCCGGGTGCGATCCACTTGAATCGCCGTAGCGCCGCCAGTTCGCCAGGTTTGTAAGTGCGATCTTCGGCAAAGACGGGATCAAAACTGCTGTTTCCGTCCAGCGGGATGCTGGTGGAAAGCCCAGCCTGCGAAACTCCCGGCACCGCCGCCACCTTGTGCAGGATCTCTTCGAATTTGCGCGGCACATTTTCGTCCTCGGGGACCTCGCTTTTCGGGATGGAGATGAGAAAGGTCTGTATCTCCTGCGGCGCGCTGAATCCCGGTTGCACCCTGGTGAGGGCGGCAAAGGTGCGGGCCATCAGCCCGGAGCAGATGAGCAGTACCAGGGCGAGCGCCACCTGCACCACCACCAGCACGCTGCGCGCGCGATGCTGCTCGCGGCTCTGGCTGGCGCCGCGCGCGCCTTCACGCAGCCCGGCAACCAGCCGCGCACCTGCATACTTGAAGATGGGAATGGCGGCGAACAACAGGCTGGCCAGCAATGACACGCCTAAGGTAAACAGCAGCACCCAGCCGTCGATGCCGATTTCATTCACGCGCGGCAAGCCGTGGGGCGCAATCGCCACCAGCAGGCGCAACGCGCCATAGGCCATGCCCAGCCCAAGCACGCTGCCCAGCAATCCCAGAACCACGCTTTCCAGCAGCAGTTCGGATGCAATGCGGCTCCAGCCCGCGCCCAGGGCCACGCGGATGGCCAGCTCCTGGCGGCGTCCTTCCATACGCACCAGCACCAGGTTGGCCACGTTGGCGCATGCAATCAGCAGCACCAGGCCAATCGATGCCATCAGCACCCAGAGTACTTTGCCTATGTCGCCCACCACTCTGCTTTTCAGTGGCGTGATGTTTGGTCCCAGATGAGCATCTTCAAACATTTTCAGGCTGAATCCGGGCGGAGGAGGGAAGCTCCGGCCTACGATCGGGAGCATGCGCGCCACGTCCGTGCTGGCCTGCTCAATCGTTACGCCGGGTTTCAGGCGGGCCACGGTTGTGTAGCTGAAATTCCCCAGGAAGATCTTGGCGCGGTCGAACTGGAACGGTGTCAGTAGTGCCGGGTCTTCCTGGTCCAGAAAGTGAAAGTCCTTCGGCATTACGCCGATAATCTGCCGCGGCTTGCCATCCACCTTGATCGTCTGCCCCACCACACCGCGGTCGCCGCCGAACTTGCGCTGCCAGTAGCCGTACATCAGCATCACAGTCAGGGGGCTGCCGGGAGAATCGTCCTGCCGCGTAAAGCCGCGCCCCAGCATTGGCGCCACTCCCAGTATGGGAATCATGCCGTCGGTCACGCGCATGGCCCGTACCTGCTCCGGCTCGCCCACGCCGGTCACGCTGTCGGAATCGCCGGTCATCATGGCGATATCCTGGAAGCTCCGGTTCTGGTCGCGATAGATGAAGTAATTGGAGGGTGCGCCCGGCAGCTCCTTGATGTTGATCCCCGGCGCTGCATGCGAAAGCCCTATTAACTCCTCAGAGCGCGGGTACGACAAAGGCTTGAGCAGAATGCCTTCAAGCACGCTGAAAACCACGGTGTTGGCCCCGACCCCGGCTGCCAGCGTGATCAGCGTGACAGCGGTGAACATCGGTGTGCGGACCAGCCGCCGAAGGACCTGCTTGAGCTGCATTCTGAAGTAATCCATAAGCGATTGCTCTCCCTGGCTTCCTGCCTGCGAGCAGGCACACGTAGATGACGTGTCTGACGGTCTGGTTCTTAATACGTTAGGACGCGAAAAAAAGTTGCAGGAAATCAGGAAAACCGGGAATGGTTGCAGTTTGCCATGGTGGTGAGAAAGCCAAACCTACTGCCTTGAAAAGACCGCTCCATGCCCATAGGCATCGCCGGTGAATCCGTGCGGCCAGGTCTTGCCGTCCATGCTTACGCCAGGCTGGTCGCTTCCGGGATCGCGGAATTTTTCGTCCACGCTCAAAGAGCCCTTCTCCGGATCGAAGTTCAAAATGTACATGCGATGCTCGCCGTATTCGCCGGAGTTGAGCAGCATGCGCCGGCCGGCTGCGTCGGCGGAGAGCCAGTGCGGAAACTGCTTGCCGTTCAGTTTCACGCGCGACACTTCGCGGATATGCGCGAGATCGGAAATGTCATACGCCGCCACGGCCTTTGCGGTTGAGAGCGTCTGAATCCAATATTGGCCAATCTGCAGGGGCGCGCCGCAAAACTCGCCGTCAAACGTGTAGGCATGCCGCATCCGGGGACTCTCGCTATCCACCCCTTCCAGCACGTACAGTCCGCAGGAAAAGGTATGAATCAGTACTGTCTTGCCATCGCGCAGCAGGCGCGGCTCGCCGGGTAAGATCTGCTCTTTCCCGTTCGGTCCCGTGGGCAGGACCAATGTGCGCAACAGCTTCAAGTCAGAGAGCCGCCAAATCTGGATGGTGCGCGTCTTTCCATCGGTGGGGAAATGCATGGAGGTGTTGGTGCTCACGGCCCGGTCCATCGCCGGCAACTCCACAACGCTGTAGGGACGGATCAGTTCATCTTTGGCGGCCGGGTCCATGGCGCTGCCCGCGCGAATGAACTTGCCTTCCTGCGTGAATTCCACCAGGCCGCCACCGTCTGACTTGGGATCGTGGCCGCCATGATATTGAAAAGTCGCCAAAATGTGGCCGTTCGCCAGCCGCGTATAGGTGTGCGGATGCATGTAGCCGCTCAAGTCGCCGAAAGTTGTCACCAGCCGTGGCTGCAACGGTTTTCGCACATCGAACAAACTGGTTTGCCCGCTCTCAAACGCGTTTGCCAGCAGAAAGCCCCCGACCGGCATTTCTGCTTCCGTGTGATGGGGCGTGCCGCTGGCGCCGGGTACGGCCGCGGAAGCAACTACCTTTCCGTAGTCGTGCGAGTTGCGATCGGCGTTAATGACCGCAAGAAAGTCTTTGTCTTTCTTGGCGTCATCGCCGCCCCAAACAAAGATGTAGGAGGACTTCTGGGCAAAAGTTCCAACGGAAAGAAAAAGCACGAGCAGGGCACAAGAAATTCGCTGCATTGTGTAGCGATTCTGCCTTCCAGGGCCAGCACTGTCAAATGCACTGGAAGCAGCTTGTGAGTGAGACTTCGGCAAGCCTTACTTGAACACCACAAACCCGCCTTTGGGCACGGTGATGTTCACGGCTTTTCCGTTGCGCGGCTCAACCGTGACCGCGGCTCCCACCTGCGCCGGGTCGGACGAATAGAGGCAGGTCAGCTTGCCGCCCGCCTGATGCAGCGCATCGTCGATCGTGACCCACGCCGAACGGTCGTTGTCCGGATCGGTATTGATCGCGCACAGCAGCTCCTGATCGACGAAGATGCGTGACCAGGCCACCACCGAGCGGAGCTGTCCGCCAAGCATCTCCGGCGAACCGAAATGGACGCCGTCGCCGGAGATGGGGCGCAGGAACTGGCGGCCGCGACGCAAGGCCGGCTCTTTCCGGCGCAGCTCCAGAATCTTGCTTAGCTCCTTGTAGGCCGGATGCCGCTCGTTGAAGAAGTGGCAGTCACGCGTGCGAAAGGCGCCGAACGGCCCGCCGAACATGGATTCGCGGATGTATCTGTCGCAGCCGTCGCCGCTTCCCTGGCCGTCAAAAGCCTGCTCCGTACCGTAGTAAATGCAGGGAATGCCCAAAGTTGCGGCGTTGAGGCCGAGCATGGCGATCAGCAGGTCTCGCCCGCGTTCGGCCGCGCAGAAGCGGCCTTTGTTTCCGTTTTTGCGGATCTGGTCATGGTCGTCGGTCATGGTGACAACCTTGTCGCGAAACCATACGTGCGAGTCGGCCCGCACCTGGAGCGAGTTGCGGAAAAGGTCAAAGTAGTCGACGGCATTGCGGAAGCCCTTCGTCAGGTACTCCAGCTTGTCCTGCACGTCATCGATGCCTAGCACCGCGTCAACGCCGGTGACCTCGCGGGTATGGTAGGCGCGCTCGCGTCCGCCGGTGATCTCGCCAATGAGATAGAAATTCTCCTTGCCCAGCGATTCGGCGAATTCATGAATCACACCGGCGAAGAAGCGGGTGGCGCCCGGGTCCATGTGCTTGACCGTGTCAATGCGGAAGCCGTCAAGGTCGGCAAAAGCGATCCAGTACTTATAGACCTGGCACAGGCGCTGCAACGTGGGCGAAACAATGTACTGGTCGATCTGGTCCTCGCCGTTGGCCATGACGCGTGTTCCGTGATTCAGGTCTTTGAGGCTGAAAAAATCGCCATCCAGAAACTCAGGAAAAAAATCAAAGTTGTTGATGTGGCCGTGCTGGGTGAAGTTCGATGGGTCCTGAAACTCCGCGGGCCATATCGCGGCGTCGGGAAAGGCCGCAGGATTCGTAGCCGTGTCGATAGCGGCAAATGGGAGCGTGGGCGCGCCCGCGGCGTCTCTGAACCCTTTTACGCGGTAGGCATTGCCGTCCCAGCGCGGGTCCTTGAACCGGTTGCCGTGGCCATCGTCAACCTCATAGCGGTCAGGGTCGTAAACAAAAACCTCGCCGGTATGGTTGAGGATGATGTCCAGCACTACGCGAATTTTGTTTTCATGCGCGGTCTTTACCATCTCGCGCAGATCTTCCCGCGTTCCGAAATGCCGGTCGACGTCAAGAAAGTTCTGAATGCCGTAGCCGTGGTAGCTGTTGTCCGCGTTCACCTGCTTGAAAACGGGGCTCAGCCAGATGGCGGTGACGCCCAGCCTGCGCAGGTATCCCATCTTTGAAGTCAGGCCGCTCAGCTTGCCGCCTACAAAGCCTCCGCCCGCGTCCCTCCAGGTTTTGGCGTCGGCTTCGTTCCTGACTGCGTTGCCATCGTCCGCCGCGGTGAACATGGGAGTGCTGCCGGAAGTCACCGGATTGCCGCTGAGATCTAGAAACCCTTTTTCTTTGTCGTCGGAAAACCGGTCGACCAGCATGAAGTACAGCACTTCGTCTTCCCAATGCGCGGGGGAAGGGTAATAGCCCGCTTTATCCGCTTTACGGTCGGCGATGATCTGGTTTAAGTCGAGATTGCTGATGCGCTGCAAATCCATGGCGGGCCTCTACTGATTAGTGACAGCGGACTCCGGTTACGTTTCACCGAATCCGGCCTTAATACCGAGTGAGTAAGAATTGCAGGATTTTGGGGGGGCAGACCAGCCCGCGCGGAACGCTAACGGCCGGCTGCTCTTTTCTTCCTAGCTCCATTCCAGTAGAGCAGCAGGCCGACGCCAACAAAGCCCACTGTGCACGCTATCAGTTTGGCTTCGAAGAGGACTTTGTTTTCTCCGCCCGGTGGAATTGCGGCCAGGACCATCGAGCCCAGGGTTATTAAGAACGCCAGCGATCCGGCAATCCACATCCCGGTTTTTCCGCCCGGAACCATAACCACAATGCCGTCATCGCGGTCAGGACGATGCGCCAGCTTGATGCCCGCCGCGTACATATAAAGGAACGGAATGAAATACAGAATGACCGACATCGAAACCAGAAATTGATAGGCGCCGATGACCGTCGCATTGATCTGCGACAGCACCAGGATCGCCGCCGAGATTACGGCTTGAATCAGAATAGAGATATAGGGCGTCTTCCACTTGGGATGGATCTTGCCAAAGAATGCGGGCAGGTAATGGTCGATGCCCGCAACGAAAGGAACGCGCGCCACGCCGGCAACGGTCGCCCCCACGCCCCCGGCATTGCCGACCGTCACCAGCAACGCCGCCAGCATGCCAAACCAGGCAATCCCCAGGGCCGCCGAACCAATGCTGATGCCGCCAAAGACTCCATTGCGCGGGTCAACCTGGTCCGCCGGCAGGAGCCACAGCAGCGCCATGGTGCCGAGAACGTAGATCACCGCGATCAGGCCCGTGGAAGCGTAGACGGCGCGAGGCAGCGTTTTGCAGGGATCGCGTATCTCTTCGCTCATCGCGCACACCAGTTCCATGCCGGTAAAAGCGAAAGCGATATTCGACCAGAAGTTCACCGTGTCCCAGTTCCACACCGGCAAGGTCGACTTCCAGGAGAAATGCGTCGCACTGCCGCGATGCAGCGCCAGATACGTTCCAATGCCCACCAGCATCACGAGCGGAACATAGGTGGAGACACCGCCGGCATTTTGCAGCCATTTACCGATGTCCAGGCCGATGATATTGAACAGCACTGCGGTTGCCAGAAGCCCCAGCGATGCCCAGAGCAAGTATTTCGGACTTGCTGCCAGCCATGCATACTTCGGCCCGCCGATATAGACCGACATAGCCACGCTCGCGGTCAGCAATCCTGGAAAATAAAAGAAGGTGTAGATCCAGTACGCCCATCCCGCCACAAAGCCGTGAAAGTCGCCGAACGCCTCTTTGCTCCACACATAAAGCCCGCCTTCCGCCGGGTAGCGCGTGGAAAGCTCAATAATGATCAGCGCCGTGGGCAGGAAGAAGAGCACCGCGGCCAGCACCCACAGGCTGATGGAAGATGAGCCGTTGTGCGCGGCGGCTGCGATCCAGCGCGGCCCCAGCACGGCGGCGATGTTGAACAGCAGCACGTCCCAGAAACCCATGGCGCGGCGCAACTGCGATTTTGGAGAGGTTTCCTCGGCCATTCAGTCCTTCTGTCTATCTTTCTTAGGCGTCGATACAACGAGCGCCATCATTCTATCGTGCCCGGGCCGCCGGGGGCGCGATTCCCGCAAACGCTGCCACGCTCAAGGACGCGTGGTACGGGGAGACGTGAAAGCGGGAAAATAAAACCGGATTGCGCCAGCCACTCTTAGGATATCTGCTTGATCAACGAAGAGAGGCGGCGCCCCAGCCCGGGCCGCGGGCCGGGGCCTTCTCCGCGGCGGGCGACAAGGTGATACGCTTGCAGCTGGTCGTCGCGCAGCGCCGGCACTCCGCCCCAGAGATAGAGCCGGAACACCCGGTAGTGTTCCTCGCCCCAGCGCGCAACGAGCTCCGCTCGATGCTGGTCCAGCCGTTGCGCCCAGTGCAGCATGGTGAGCTCGTAGTCGTGCGACTCTTCTTTCACTTCCACGACCTGGAAACCGTGGTAGAGCGCCTCCTGCAGCGCCTCCTGCAGGCACATGCAGCTGTGGGCCCCCTGCCAGATGTAGCGGTGCGTGAACTGGGTGAGTGAATGTTTCTCTTTCGTGGCTGATCCATCGATGTAGATCTTGCCGCCGGGCTTCAGGCACTCCCACACCCGCGCAAAGTACTTGCGATAGTTGGGAATGTGCTCGATCACGCCATACATCACGATGGCGTCAAACGGCCGCTCGGGCACGTAGGTAAGAAAGTCCTGCAACAAAATGGTGGCGTCCAGATGATTGCGCTCTATCAGATCGCGGATGTAGGTGTGCGAATTCTCGAACAAGGTCAGTCCGGTCACCTGGACCCCGTGCAGGCCGCCATACTGGAAGACGCCGCCCCAGCCCGCGCCGATGTCGAGCAGCCGCATGCCCGGCCGGAGATCGAGCGCCCGCCACGTGGTTTGCAGTTTCCGCTCCGCTGCCTGCTCCAGGGTGTCATCGTCGTGTTCAAACTGGCATTGGGAATAGAACCGGTACGCGGAATCGAGGAAGCTGAGATAGAAGTCGTTGCCCAGAGTGTAATGCCGGTCGTTGACTCGTTTATTCACCCGCGTGACAGGTGTGAGGAACCGGTCCGTCATAAAACGGAGCCACCCTCCCACGCGAAAGCGGTGCGCCAGTTGCTTCCGCACCTCCAGGATGGCGGGCATGTCGCCTTCCAGATCGATCTTGCCGTTCACGTACGCCTGGCCGAGCGAGAGCTCATCCTGCGGCCGGCGCAGCAGACGTTCGTCATGCACCGTGATGCGAAACCGGGGTGCGCCTTGCCCCCATGCCACCAGGCTGCCGTCGGGCAACGCAATCTCACCGGGAACCTGAAGCTGCGCGAAGAGCTTTTCGAACCAGCCCGGTTCGCGGTTCGCCGGCGTTGTGGGTGTATGTGCTGTGGCTTTCGCCTCGGCGTTTTTCAAAAGCTGTTGTTGAGGTTGCATGGTTCCGGCTTCCTCTTAAGGTGCTACAGCGTTTTGGCCTCAACCCTTATTTTAGATGATTGCGAGTCACAGAAGTGTCCCCTTTTGTATGGCAAAAGTATGGGGTTCCGGGGCACCGCCGGTCTTTGCTTTGTGCGCGGATAAGCAGTTAAGCACCGGCACGCGCCCGCTCCTTCACCGACACTCACTGGCTAGCCACGTAGCAATCCCCGGTTTGCGTGCAGGAGAATCCGACTACGGTCGAGCCCGTCGGCGTAATCGATCCGTTAATTTTCGCTTTCTGTACATACACCGCTCCCACGCTGTGGGCCCGCACGGTTGACGGCCGCAACATGATTCCCAGGATGAAGCCGGACAGAACGGCAACGCAGATTCTCACAAGATTCATTTTTGGTGTCCTCCTCTTAGGCGTGATTTATCCGGAGAGGAGGGAAGCATAACGGAATCAGTTGAATATGAACAAGGCACATGACACCACGGCAGATTGAAGGCCGGCAAAACCGCCCAGGTGTACCGGCAAAATCAAAAAGGGCGCACCATGCGCCCTTTTTAACGAGATTATTTTGATCTGCGCTCATCCGCGCAAATCCGCTGCTGCCCGCTAATCCGGAGGCGCGATTCTGCTCTTGCGTTCGTCGCTGGCGACTACGCCGTCTCTGATGTGCACCACGCGGTACGCGTGCTCGGCGATGTCGGCTTCGTGGGTGACCAGCACGATCGTATTGCCCTTGCGGTGCAGATCTTCCATGAGCTTCATGATCTCGTTGCCGGTCTGCGAATCCAGGTTGCCGGTAGGCTCGTCGGCCAGGATGATCGACGGATTATTGACCAGGGCGCGGGCAATGGCCACGCGCTGGCGCTGTCCGCCGGAAAGTTCGTTAGGCTTGTGATTTTTGCGATCGCCCAGGTCCACGGCATCGAGCGCGGCCTTGGCGCGGGCGATGCGCTCTTCCGCCGGCGTGCCGCTGTAAATCAGCGGCAGTTCCACGTTGTGCAAGGCGGTGGCGCGGGCCAGAAGATTGAACGTCTGAAACACGAAGCCGATTTCCCTATTGCGGATGCGGGCAAGCTCGTCGTCGTCCAATTCGCTCACCAGGTTGCTGTTGAGCCAGTAGCGGCCCTTGGTGGGCGTGTCCAGGCAGCCGATCAGGTTCATGAGCGTGGATTTGCCCGAGCCTGACGGGCCCATGATGGCAACATATTCGCCGCGATCGATCCGCAGGTTCACGCCGCGCAGCGCGTGCACCTGTTCCTCACCCATCTGGTAGGTCTTCCACAGGTCTTCGGTACAGATGATGCAATCCGAAGGCGGCGCAATCACCCTCTCGGAAATATCGGCGACTTGTGTTGCCATTCTCTTCTCCTGGTCTGTTGCCACTCAAAAACCCCGCTCTCTTTCTCTGTTAGACGTATAAAAGGCGCGAGAGTTTACGATTCTCCCTTGTTGGCCAAAGAATTATCCACTTTCACGCCGGCGCCGTTGCGCAGGGTCTTGAGCACCTTGTAGCTGCCGGTGATGATCTCGTCGCCCGGCTGCAGGCCGCTTTTTACCTGGATTTCCGTGGTGCCGGTCAGGCCGGTTACAACTTCGTGGAACTCGGCTTTCTTGTTCTTGACCACGAAAACGCCCTGAATGTCGTTATTTTCCTTTTTGCCGGGCGAAGGCGCGGGCGCGGTTTTATCCACAACTTTGGCGGGGTTTTTCTGCGCCTCCAGGTCGTTCTTGTCGCGCATGGTGAGCGCCTGGATCGGGATAGCAACGGCGTCATGCTCCATGCCGGTGGTGATCTTGGCGGTGGCGGAGAGTCCGGGACGCAGGTTGGACGGAGGGTTTACCAGGGTGATGACGACTTTGAAATCCTTGGCTTCCTGGCTTCCGGCCAGGCTTTGCGAAGTGGAAACGCCGGTGGAGCGGATGATGGCGTTGTCGCCGATCTCGGTCACGCTGCCCTTGAATGTCTGGTTCGGCATGGCGTCAATGGTGATCTCAGCCGGCTGGCCGATTCTTACGTTGACGATGTCGGTTTCATCCACCTGCACTTCCGCCGTGATCACACCCATGTCAGCCACGGTCATCAGGGTGCTCCCGGGCGAGTTTTGTATGCCCATGACCACGGTTTCGCCTTCATGCACGGGAAGATTGGTGACGGTGCCGTCAAAAGGGGCGTTGTATGTGGTCTTGCTGAGAATGTCATTCACGCGCGTCAACTGCGCGCGCGCCTGGCCCACGCGGCCATGGGCGGAGTCGACCTGTGCCTTGCTCTGCGCCACGCGCGCCACATCCTGCGCGTGTACGGCGTCAGCGACTTCATACGCCGCCTTCTTACTGTCAAAGTCGGCCTTGGAAATCAACTGGTCCTTGAACAGACCTTGGGCGCGCTCGAAGTCAAGCTTGGCGCGGGCCAAATCGGCGGTGCTGCTCCGGAACTGTGCCTGCGCGGTATTTAATGCGGCTTCGGCGGCAATGGCGTCAGTCTGGGCGCTGGTCAGGGTCGCGCGGGTCATCTCCACATCGGCGGCTGACTGCACGTTTTCCAGCTGCGCCAACACCTGTCCCTTCTTGACCTTCTCGCCTTCTTTTACAAACAGCCGGACGATCCTCCCCATGGCGTTCGCGCCGACATTGACCAGGGTCTTGGGTTTAATCTGGCCCGACGCGGTCACCTGGGAGGAGATATCCTGCTTGACCACCTTGCCGGTTTGCACGGTGACGGCGCTTTTCTGGCTCTGGTTGACAGTGAATCCGACAATAGCGCCCAGAAGTAAAATAACACCTAGGATGATGGCGATCTTCTTTGCTTTCATGAATTACCTTCCGGCGCACCACAGCGCTTCATACACACTTTTCTATACGCCGGCGGGACTGTGAAAGTTCCTTCGTCGGGCGGGTGTACGCAACTCTAGCGTTCTTTCTGTAGTGGCGGGTACCGCTGCCATTATAACGATAAGTAGTTTCTCACGGCTAGATCATTTGTGGAGGGTGAACACCCATATCGGGAGCAAAAAATGTCCTGGACGGGCACTTTACTAAGGTATAAGAAAAAGACGAAACGGGGGTTCCATCCTTGATTATGGGGTCGGAAAAGACTTAAAATTCAACTATCTATACGTTCGGAGGAGGGCTCTAGTGGTCTCCAGCTATTCCCGTTTTCATTCCCTGTTTTTACTGTTTATTTTAGTGGTATCAGGGTGTTTTTTGGTCCAGGCCCAGGAAGATAATCCACAGGCGAAAAAGCAAGCAAAGTCGGACAACGCCCAAGGGCAGACCCAGGCGGATGGACAGCAGGATCCCCTGAAGCGCGCTCGTCGAAAAGACGACAAGGCCGCGCAAATCGAAAAACTGGGCGGCGTTTACAAGAAGTGGCTGGACGAGGACGTTCGCTGGATCATCACCGACGAAGAACTCTCTGCCTTCAAGAAGCTGACCACCAACGCCGAGCGTGACGTTTTTATTGAAGGTTTCTGGCAGCGCCGCGATCCCACGCCTGACACAGCGGAAAACGAATACAAAGAAGAACACTACCGGCGTATCGCTTACGCTAATGAGCACTATGCCGCCGGTATGCCGGGATGGAGAACGGATCGCGGAAGAATCTACGTCATGTATGGCCCGCCTACCTCGATCGATTCTCACCCCATGGGCGGCCCTTATCAGCGCACGCCGGAAGAAGGCGGCGGCCAGACTTCCACTTTCCCCTTTGAGATATGGCGCTACCGCTACCTGGAGGGAATTGGGCAGGAAATCGAAATCGAATTTGTCGATGACTGCGGCTGCGGCGCCTATGAAATGACTCTTGACCGCTCCAAAAAAGATGCGCTCCTGCACATTCCCAATGCCGGTTTGACCACGATGGAAGAGATGGGTCAGGCCAACAAAGCCGACCGTTTCCGCGGCGGCCTTGAGGCCATTGGTGAAGGCCCGTTCAACCGCAACAACCAGACCAAGCAGTTTGACCGCATGGAGACCTTCGCCAAACTGAATCGCGCTCCCGACATCAAATTCCGCGACCTGCAAAACGAACTCGTTACCCACAAGTTCCGCACCAACCTGCTGCCTTTCGATGTGCAGGTCGATTTCGTCAAGCTGACCTCGGACACCGTCCTGGTCCCGATTACCCTGCAAGTCCCGCTGAAGGGGCTTACCTTCGCCAATAAAGACGGTATCCAGCGCGCCGTGGTGAACGTGTATGGCCAGATCACCAAGCTCTCCGGCCAGATCGTGCAGACGTTTGAAGAGACCCTGCGCAAGGATATTCCCGCGGAGCTGCTGGAAAAGGAAATCAACAACGTCTCTCTGTATTGGAAAGCCCTGCCCATGCGTCCCGGGCTCTACCGGCTTGACGTGGTGATGAAGGATGTAAACGGCGACAAGACCGGCATTTTCAGCCGCAGCTATACCGTGCCTGACTTTGGCGATGAGAAACTTTCTTCCTCCACGCTGATTCTTGCCGACCAGATGGAGCCCGTTCCCGCCCGCGAGATCGGCACCGGTAATTTTGTGATTGGCACCAACAAGGTCCGGCCCAAGGTACAGCCCTCTGATGGCAAGCCGGCATCTTTTACTAAGAAAGAGAAGGTCAGTTTCTGGCTTCAGGTCTACAATCTTGGGGTGGACCAGAAGACCAACAAGCCTTCGGCCACCGTGGAGTATCAAGTGGTGAATACCGCAACCAACCAGCATGTGCTAGACTTCACGGAAACAACCGCCCAGATGGGCAATGTCGGCGAGCAGGTGACCCTGGGAAAGAGCCTGCAGCTGAGCCAGCTCGATCCCGGCGTATACCAGGTTACGATCAAGGTGAACGACCAGATTTCCAAGCAGACGATTTCGCCCACGGCCAAGTTCGTGGTTTCGCAATAACGCAAGGGGCTCCACTTTTATTGAGGTGGTGGATATGACCCGCAAACTCGGATGTTTATTGGTGGTCCTGTTGGCATGGTCGCCGCTCCATGCGGCTAGCGTTGGAGCCATTGCGGGATATGTCAAAGACAGTTCCGGAGCGCCCCAGATGGGCGCGGTGGTGGAGGTGTTTGTCTCCGCCGCCAAGGTCGGCACCACCGTCTTCACGGATTCCCGAGGCTACTATCTGGCGGACCATCTCGCCCCCGGCACCTACCAGGTGAAAGTAACCGCTGCTTCTTTCCTGCCTTCGCTGCGGGAAGACATTGTTCTTCGTTCCGGCGCGCACCTCATCATCAACCTGACCGTCAACACCCTGGCGGACGCGCTCAAAATGATGCCCGCCCGGCGGAGTGCCGCTGACGAACCGGACGACTGGCATTGGACCCTCCGTTCCGCCGCCAACCGCCCCATCCTGAGAGTGCTGGAAAAGGACAAGGACAGCAGCGATAGCGGGTCCATGGTTGTGGTTTCGCACAAGAGTTCTGAGAAAGGCGGCGATCGTGCCGTCAAAGCCAGCGTCGCCTTCATGGCCGGCGCTGAAGCCGGTGGTTTCGGCGGCGCGGGCGATGTCACCACCGCCTTTGCCCTGGAAAAATCGATGTTCTCCTCCGGCATGTTCTCGTTCAATGGCAACATCGGCGCTTCCGCGGGCGATCCCACCGGCGTCCTGCGCGCTTCCTATACACATGACCTGGGCGACTCTTCCCGCCCCACCTTTACCGTGACCTACCGGCATTTTGCCGCGCCCGGCGCTGCCGTCCAGAACTCGCCCTATGCCGCCGTTCAGGTAAGCAGCTCTGACAGCATGACTGTGGCCGGCTTCATCGATTTGACCTACGGCGCCGATCTGCAATCCATGGAGTTCGCCAACCGCGTCACCGCGCTCCGCCCTCATGGCTCCGTGGACGTGCATCTCTCGCCCAACATGGTGGTTGAATATCGTTACGCCACCTCTGAGCCTGACACGCGCGCGGCCAAGGGTTTTGACTCCGCTCCCGCCGACCTGAGCGAGTCCGGCCCCAGAATGGCGCTGCTGAATGGCGAGCCCGAAGTGGAGAAGGCTGCCCATCACGAGATTTCCGTTTCCCGCCGCCTGGGCAACACCAGTATCCAGGTCGCCGCTTTCCTTGATCATGTTCGCAATGCGGTGCTCACCGGCGCCGGCGATCCTTCCAGTTACTCCGATGACGTGCTGCCCGACGTTTATTCCGGCACGTTCTCTTATGGCTATGGCCCCGGCGTGAGCAGCGCGGGAGCGCGCGTCG
The DNA here is from genome assembly GCA_041488515.1 of Terriglobia bacterium. Lineage (GTDB taxonomy): Bacteria > Acidobacteriota > Terriglobia > Terriglobales > Acidobacteriaceae > Angelobacter. The sequence goes on from JBGPPK010000005.1 coordinate 150,084, forward strand.
TGGTGCAGCGCAAGATTTCTGACGATCTCACCGCCACCGTGGATTACTCCACAGGCCAGGCGGTTGTGGCGGACGCGCAGGCCGACTGGCAGACTTTGGCCCAGGCCCTCGGCACCACCCGGCAGCATTCCGTGGGAACAAAGCTTTACGGCCATATCCCCGCCACCGGCACACGCTGGATCGCCTCATATAAATGGACCAGCGGCAACACCCTCTCCGCGGTCGACGCCTTCAACGCATCGCCCGGCCAGACCGATCCTTACCTCAGCATCTTTATCCGCCAGCCGCTTCCCGGCGCCTCATTCATCCCTGGCAAAATGGACGCGTTGCTCGACCTGCGCAACCTGCTCGCCCAAGGCTACGTTCCCGTGATGGGCCAGGATGGACGCACCATCTACATGGTTCAATCCGCGCGGTCTTTGCGCGGCGGGCTGTCGTTTACGTTCTGAAACAAACCACAAAGGGCACGAAGGAACACAAAGGGAGTTGTGCGCTGCTCAACACCTTCTCATTTTTGACCGCGGTTGCTCAGGTTTCTTAGATGTGTTTGCATTACGCGCCTGCAACGCCAATCGTGTGGCCAGCTTTTGTTTCCTTGGTGTTCCTTCGTGTCCTTTGTGGAAACGGGTTCCCCTATTCTTCCCACAATCTCCGCCACCAACCCTTTTTCTCTTCTGCCTCGTCTTCCTCGAAGACCGGCTCGTCGCTCAGTCCTAGGAAACCGCCGGCGCGCGTGGCAGCGCCGCGGTTCGTGGTTGGCGGCACGGCAGCGCGCAGCGGCGGCGCTGCGGCAACACGTGGTGGCGCTACGGCAGCCCGTTCGATGGAGGCAGGGTGTTGCATCACGGCAGGTCGTGCCGGGCGAAACACGGCAATGCCGGAATCGTTGCTCCCTTGCGCGGGCAGCACCGCAATCACCGCGCCGGGTTTGGCTAGGGCGTAATCCACCGGCCCGCGGCGAAGCGTGTCAATTCTTGTTCCCTGCGCCAGGGTCGAGCGCAGAAGGGAAGTGGTTTCCTGGTCAAAAGCGATCCACCGTGCCATAAATACCGTCCTGGTTCGTACTACAAAGATCGGGCTTACATGAGCGGCGCCTATGGTTGGATGCACTCCGGAGTTCCCGTGTTTGACGCCTGGGTTTGATCCCTGGTTTTGACCTCTGGGTTTGACCTCTACGACGCGCTTCATGTACTCTCCCGCCTTAGACCTTCGTAGCAGGAGAAGTAGGGATGCCCAAATTCTCAATAGGCCGGCGCCGGTTCGCTCTCGGCGCGGCCGCTGCCGCCACCACCGCCCTTCTGCCCGGAAATATCCTGCCCGGCGAACTCCTGGCCCAGACTGCCCCAGGGGCGGAGAAATCTTTGGAGGAAAAGACGCGCGCCGCCATGGCCAAGCTTTCAGCTTCCGCGCAGGCCGAGGTGGAGATGAAGGTCGCTTCCATCTTCCGCAAATATGGTGACCGCCTTAGCGACGAACAGAAAGCCGACATTCGCCGCATCATGGCCGAATCCCAGGAAGGCCTGGAAAAGATGCGCGCCTTCAAGCTCGAAAATGGCGACCAGCCGGCGGATGCGTTCCGCGCCTTCCGTTCTGAAGAAAAGCCGCGTGCCGAAAAGTCCCGGGCTGAAAAGCCCCGGGAAGAGAAAAAATAAATGCTCACCGAAGACGTTCTCTTTCTTTCCGTCACCGAGCTTTCCAAGCGCATCCGGGCGCGCCAGCTTTCGTCCGTGGCATTGACGGAAAGCTATCTGGAGCGGAGCCGCACGATTGGCCCAAAGTTGAACGCCTACGCCACGCTCACCCCTGACCTGGCCTTGCAGCAGGCGCGCGCGGCGGAGAAAGAAATCGCGGCGGGTAAGTATCGCGGGCCGCTCCATGGCATTCCTTATGCTGCCAAAGACCTGCTTGCGGTCAAGGGCTATCCCACGGGCTGGGGTGCGCGGCCTTACTCCGGCCAGCGCTTTGACGATGACGCCACGGTGATCAAAAAACTGGAGGCGGCTGGCGCCGTGTTGCTGGGCAAGGCAGCGATGATCGAGTTGGCAGGCGGCATGGGATACCGTTACGCCTCGGCTTCAGCCAGCGGCTCGGCAAAAAATCCATGGAACACTGACTGCTGGACCTGCGGCTCTTCCAGCGGCTCGGCCGCGATTGCCGGCGGGGGGCTGGCGGCTTTTGCCATTGGCACAGAGACCTGGGGATCCATCATCTGTCCTTCCGGATTTTCCGGGCTCAGCGGCCTGCGTCCCACCTACGGGCGCGTCAGCCGCAACGGCGCCATGGCATTGTCTTACACCATGGACAAGATCGGGCCCATCGCGCGCAGTGCGGAAGACTGCGACCTGGTGCTGAAAGTTATTTCCGGCCATGACTCTGAAGATCTCGGTTCGCTGCCGGAAGCGGCGGCGAAATATTCCGGGGCTGGGGAACTCCAAGGCCGCCTGCGCGTCGGCTGGCTGGTGAATCAGTGGAAAGAAATTGCTCCTGACGTGAACCAGCCCGTGATGGCTGCCCGGCAGGTATTGGAAAAGAGTCCTTCCATCGCGCTGAGCAACGTTTCTTTGCCGGAAGGCCCGTGGGAAACCGCTGCCGGTCTTATTATCTCCGTCGAAGGCGCCACGGCGTTTCGCCAGCTCATCCAGTCCGGACGCATAGCCGAGCTCAACGATCCGCTGGGCAAGATCGGCGGCTACATGAATGAGGAGATCAGCGCTTCCGATTTCATCCTGGCCCAGCGCATCCGCGCCATCCTGCAAAAAAAGATGGAAGAGCTTTTCACCCAGGTCGACGTTCTGGCCACGGCCTCGCTGCCCGTGACCGCCACTAAAATCGATGCCAACCTGGATCTGGCGCTGACCTTCGCCGATCCTATCGGTGGCATCGGCAACATCTGCGGGCTGCCCGCCATCAGCGTGCCTTGCGGCTTCGGCCAGCAGGGCTTGCCGGTGGGCATCCAGTTCATCGCCCGTCCGCTGGATGACGCCAAGGTGATACAGGCAGCGCGCATCTTCCAGCGCCAGACGGACTGGCACCTGAAGCGGCCCAAGCTCTCCTGATACAGGTATTTCACCTGAGTGCGCTGCGAACGCGGGCTGTGCCATACTAGATGACGGCCAAGAATGTCCGCTGATTTATTGACCGGAACACCGTTCGATCCCGAACCGCTGCGTCAGTCCATTCTGCGGCATATCCATTACACGCTCGCGCGTGCTGAAGCCAATCTTGTCCCGCAAGAGCTGTTCAAACCCCTCTCTCTCACCATTCGCGATTACCTGATCGACGGCCTGCTCCGGACCGAACAGCGCTACCGTGAACAGAACGTCAAGCGCCTGGGCTACCTTTCCATGGAATTTCTGATGGGCCGCTGGCTCAGCGACAATCTGTGCAACCTGGGGCTCAATGACCAGTGCCGTGGCGTGCTGGCCGAATTTGGCGTCAAGCTGGAAGACGTTTTGGAAGTGGAAAATGACGCCGGTTTGGGCAACGGCGGATTGGGCCGGCTGGCGGCATGCTTTCTGGAGTCGCTCGCCACCATGGGCATGCCCGGCTTTGGCTACGGGATCGATTACGAATACGGGATGTTCCGGCAGGAGATCGTCGGCGGGTTCCAGCGGGAAAAGCCTGACCGCTGGAAATCCGAGGGAACGCCGTTTTACATCGAGCGCCCGCAGGACTTTTGCACTATCCCGCTCTATGGCCGCATTCAGTCTTCGCGCGACTCGCATGGCAACCGGCGGCAGAGCTGGGTAGAGAGCAAGATCGTCGTCGGCGTCCCCAATGACATGCCGGTCGCCGGATGTGGCGGGGCCACGGTGAACTTCCTGCGCCTTTTTACCGCGCGCGCCTCGGAAGACTTTGACATTGAGATTTTCAATCGCGGCGACTACATCCGCGCCGTGGAGCAGAAGATTGCCTCGGAGAACATCTCCCGTGTTCTTTATCCGTCTGACTCCGTTCTTTCCGGCAAAGAACTGCGCCTGACCCAGGAGTATTTTCTGGTCGCATGCGCGCTGCGCGATATTCTGCGCCAGTACGCAAGCACGCACGCCGGCTTTGACGAACTTCCCGCCAAGGTTGCCGTGCAGATGAATGACACCCATCCCAGCTTGTGTGTGGCCGAGTTGATGCGGCTGCTGGTGGACGAACACATGGTCGATTGGGACAGGGCCTGGGAACTTACCGTGGCCACGCTCGGCTATACCAACCACACGCTGCTGCCGGAGGCTCTGGAAAAATGGCCGGTCTCGCTGATGGAACGCATCCTGCCCCGGCACATGGAAATCATCTTCGGCATCAACCATCAGTTTCTCCGCACCGTGGCGCGCACCTGGCCGGCCGACATGGACCGGCAGCGGCGCATGTCCATCATTGAAGAGGGCCCGGACAAGCACGTGCGCATGGCGAACCTTGCCATCGTCGGCAGCCACGCCGTGAATGGGGTTTCCCGGCTGCATTCGGAATTGATCAAAAGTGCGCTGGTCCCCGACCTGGCGCAGTTGTGGCCGGAGCGTTTCAGCAACAAGACCAACGGTGTGGCCCCGCGCCGCTGGATCATGAAAGCTAACCCCGGCCTGGCTGCGCTGCTGACGCGCACTGTGGGAGAGAGCTGGATCAGGGACCTTGAGCATGTGCGGGCGATCGAAAAACACCTGGGCGACTCCGCGTTCCTGGAGGAGTTCCGGGCGATCAAGCGGCGCAACAAGGAGAAGCTGGCGCGCGAGGTCTTCAACACCACGGCCGTCGTCATCGATCCGCATTCCATGTTTGACGTCCACGTGAAACGCATTCACGAATACAAGCGCCAGCTCTTGAACGTGATGCGCGTGATTCACGAATACCTGGGCATGGTGGAAGACGGCGCTGACCCGAAGGTCCCGCGCACCTATATTTTCGCCGGCAAGGCGGCGCCCGGATACTGGGCGGCCAAGCAGATCATCAAGCTTATTAACAACGTCGCCCAGGTGGTGAACACTGACCCGCGCGTAAAAGACCGGATCAAGGTCGTCTTTGTTCCTGACTATCGCGTGTCCCTGGCGGAAATCATCATGCCTGCCGCCGATCTCAGCCAGCAAATCTCCACCGCGGGCATGGAAGCATCCGGCACCGGCAACATGAAACTGGCTATGAACGGCGCGCTCACCCTGGGCACGCTTGACGGCGCCAACATCGAGATCATGGAGGCCGTAGGCGAGGAAAATATGTATACCTTCGGCCTCACGCGTGAAGACGTGAGCTGGTATCAGCAGTCTGGAGGCTACAATCCCCGCGAGATTTACGCCAATGACGCAGTTGTGCGCCGGGTCATCGACAGCCTGGGGTCAAATCTTTTCTGTCCTGACGAGCCCGGCCTCTTCCGCTGGATCGTGGACGAACTGCTGGACCGCGGCGACCGCTATTTCCATCTCGCTGACCTGCCTTCTTACATTGAAGCCAGCCATCGCGCGGAAAACGACTATCAGGACCAGGCCGGCTGGACGGTCAAATCCGTCCTCAATGTCGCCCGCACCGGATATTTCTCCAGTGACCGCACCATCACCGAATATGCCCGCGATATCTGGAACATCAAATCCGCTCTGCCCGGTCCCCAGCGGCTGTCGTTTGCCGACAAGGAACCGCTTGGCGCGGAGCTTTCCCGATAAGCGCGCCGCACCTCCACAAAACGCTCCCTATTTACGGCTTTTCTTCGCACACATCAGTTTTGTGACCGGTATTCCACAGGGTTAGGCTGCTTTTTAACATGTTCTTAACATTCGCATCGGCCGAACAGGAGTAGTAATAGTTTGCTTATGAAGGAGTCGTCCACCCCGCTGTGCATCCAATCCCCCAGGGAGAGAGAAATGCGAATTGTTCAACCGCCTTACCATGTTCGAATCGTCCCCCAGAGCGCCGGTGCCCCGAACCTATGGCGCTGTGTGATTGAGCAGGAAGGTTCCAGAGAAGTGATTGTGCTGCATGAGACGGCGCGCAAAGAGGACGCGCGTTGCATGGCCCTGCTTGAGCTTGCGCGTCTCGACCCGGCCGGCGCGGCGGCGCGGCGCCCATTTGCCGGTGAATGAAGCTGGCGGCTTCACGTCTTTATTAGCATGCCGGCTTCTTTGATTAATCGTGCATAGAGCTTCGCACTAGGCCGCGGTGTGCGGACCTGCGTCACCGGGTCCAGTTCAAACAGTCCGAAGCGAAGATGCCAGCCCTCGTTCCATTCAAAGTTGTCGGTCAAGGTCCAATGGAAGTAGCCGCGCAGGTCGACTCCTTCGGCCAGCAGGGCGCGCATCTGGTTGCCGATCGATTCGATGGCCCATGGGCGTATGCGGTCCTCGCGGTCAGGCACTCCGTTTTCAAGAATGTAGACCGGCTTCCCGAACCCGGCAAAGTGCTCCACCGCCCGCCGCAAGCCCTCGGGATAAACCTCGCCATAAGGGACTTCAATGCCGGAATCTCCCTGCGGCTTGTGCGGCGGCACGGAGATCTGAAGAAACAATGTCCTGAAGCTCCGCGGCGCAAAGCCCACCCGCAGGCGGCTGTAATAATTGATGCCGACAAAATCACAGGTATCTTTTGCCTCCGGCAAGCTGCTGCCGAATTGATGCAACGGAAATGGCGCGCGCCCGCTGCGGATGCCTTCGGCAAAATTGTCATTGAATCGCCGATGGATGAACCGGCAAAGCCGGCGGTCCAGCGCCGACTCCGGCCGGCGCGGCTTGAACACCACATAGTGCTGCGCCCAGCCGACGTTCGCCTCGGCCTGCAACGAGTGAATGGTGCGATACGCTGCAGCATGGGCCAGGCAAAGATTACGTGTGACCTGCGCTGCCTGAAGGAAACGTCCTTTTTTCCCGGGAGGAAATTCCCCCAGAAAATATCCCAGCGAAGTATAGACGTTCGGCTCATTGAACGTTGCCCAGTCGCGGCAGAATTCGCCCAGGGCGGAAACCACGTGTTGCGTGAACCGCTGGAAAAGCCCTACAGACTTCGGGTTGGCGAAGCCCTGCTTCTCTTCAAACCACTGGGGATTGGTGAAGTGATGCAGCGTAACGAACGGCCGCATGCCGCGATCATGCAGCGCTCTGAGCATCTGGCGGTATCGTGCCAGGGCGGCCTCGTCCCATTGGCCTTCCTCGGGCTCAATGCGGCTCCACTCCACGGAGAGCCGCAGCGCATTCACGCCTAAGGATTGGGCCAGATCAAAGTCCTGCTCCGCATGGCGCCACCAGTCGCACGCCCGTCCCACGCGATCTTTTGACTTGATGCGGCCGCGCTTCTCCCACGCGGCCCATTGGTTATTGGTGGTGCCACCTTCCACCTGATGAGAGGAGGTGGCTACGCCCCAGGCGAAGTCATCGGGGAATACGGCGGAGCTTTGATCGCAGGGGCCTTTGTCCATTCTCGAATTGGATTTTAGACCTTTTGCCGCCAGTATCCGTGATCGTGCAGAAAATAATTGTCATTCCAGGAGTTCAGCATGGTCTTCAGGAACATGCCCATGATCTTCAGGTGCCCCATGCTGCGGAAGCGGCGGTTCGTGGTGTGAATGCAGCCGCTTACAATCCCGAACTTGCGGTTACGGACCTTCTTGCTGAGCAGATAATCTTCTGCATAGAGCGCGCGTTCATGGAATCCGCCCAGCCGGTCGAAGGTCTCTTTCTCGAACAGCATAAACATGCCGGTGCTGAATGGCTTGACCAACAGCGATCCGTACTGCGCTGCATTGTTGGCCAGATAGAGAAGCTGATCCCGGACCCTGCCCTGCGCGCACCAGATATTGGTGGTCACGCAGTGGAGTCTCCGCCGCTCCGCCAGGTTCATGGCGCGGCGCAGCAGTGTGGGGTCTTTCAATTCCATGTCGGCATCGATGAACAGCACATAAGGCGTGGTCGCGCGGCGCGCGCCGGCGTTGCGTCCCACTGAGGGCAGGCCGCCCGGGATCACCTCGATGTCAAGCCGGCCAGCGAAAGACAATGCGACCGCTTGTGTGCCGTCGGTTGAGCCGGCGTCAGCCAGGAATACCTTCGTAGACCTCATCAGGAAATAATCCTGACGGCACAGAGACTCCAGCAGCGCCGGCAAAAGCCGGGATTCGTTCTTCGCTGGGATTACGATTGTCAGTTTCGGGAATGTATTCATGGACCGCCACTCCTTCCGGGCCGATCGTGATGTAGGTGCACCGTTGATCGACCCATGCGCCCGAGTTGTAATACTCCACGCCGTCCCGCTCGCGGGCCAGCGGAGCGTGCGTGTGACCGCAGAAAATGCGCTCAGCCTTGCCAGGTTTTGCATAACTGAGCGCGCCATGCGCTACCTGTTCTGAAAGACGCAACCATCTTGTGTTAAGACGGTCCAGGTAACGGGCAAACCGTTTGTGCTTGAAATCGATTTTCTGCAATTGCAAGAAGATGAATTGGCCCACCTTGCTGAGGAACGCGTTGGCCACAGCAAAGCGGTCAAACTGGTGGCCATGAATGGCCAGGTGGCGCTTGCCGCCGTAGGTCCATGCGTATTCCTGGTACACCGGCACGCCCACCAGGTGGGACATGACTTCCGTGAGCCCGTGATCATGGTTCCCCTCCACCCATACGACCTCAATCTCATGCCGCGGGTTGGAGAGCTTGCGTATATGCCCCAGAAACTTCCAGTGCTCCTTGGTCAGGCGGCGGAAGTTGAGGTCGGCGAAGATGTCGCCCAGCAGAATCAGCCGCTTGAAGTGGGCTGATTGCAGGAACTCGAGCGCCGCTCCGGCCTGGCTGACCTCAGAACCAAGATGCAGATCGGAAATAATGACGGTATCGAAGCAGTCTCTCTGCATGCACCATAGTTGTAGCAATCAGGCGTTAAAGGAAAACGACGGAAGTGTGAATATCTGGTGAAAAGGGAAGCAGAGAACATAAGCTGTTACTGGATCAAGGATTTGCCTGTTGAGCGGATAACTTGCAGAGATACTGGATGCGAAGATGCAAATGCCACTGTGCCAGAAAGAGAAGGAAAGCGGCAAACAGACCCAAACTGAAACTGATCGAAACATCCCTGATCGCGAATACAAGTGCTGCACCGCCCATCGCTTGTGATTCGAGCAGCCTGTTGCATGATTGAGTCAGTTGAGTGCAGGTAACGAATCCCCATGCCATAAGCATGAAGCCTATCCAGTGCCTCGTACTCGTGCACAATGTCTGCAGAGACTCGAGGTAATTTGGGCTGTACGCTTGCCGTGAAAGCCGGAAAGGCGGAGCTGTGATCCAAAGCCTTATCAGGTGCATGAGCAGGATAACGAGTGCGATCAGCGAGATTAGGGTAAGAATCTCGACGAGCGTTCCCGGAGACCGAGTGACGTAAATCGGATCCCAATCGATAGAACTGTCATTTTGCGGCATTTCGCCTCCCCGGCAGAAAACGGGTTGCCGGTCGGATTCTGTTGCCAGTCGGATGCTTTAGACACCGTGCAGGCGCAGGATGCTCCTGTTTTTCTTCCGGTACCGTTGACGCGCAAAAAATGGGCCCGGAGGTCGCGGGGCCCTTTAAGGAGTGATTTAGAGAGAGAAAAATCAGTTCGAGCGCTTCCCGTGAAGCGATCAAACGTTTTTTACGCGGAGTGTCTTAACGCATGATGAATAGACGGTTAAACCTCTGTTAACGCTTGTCTCGGTGCGGGTTGTGCGCCTGGTCACGCGCCACTTTGCTCGGTGCGTTTTTGGCACACAAAACGCACCGGCACTGTCAACTCACCCTTCGCCTGCCGGATGTTGGTCCTGTGTTACACTGATGATGTCTTCCTGCAAGCCCCTCTTTTCGATTTCCAAAAGCAAAGGGCGCGTAGCTCAACTGGCAGAGCAACTGACTCTTAATCAGTAGGTTGAAGGTTCGATTCCTTCCGCGCTCACCAAATTTTTTCAATAACTTACAACCTGCGGAGAGCAACCGATGTGGCCATGCTCGATTTTCATGGGAGCAAATTGTAGCTACCCCGAGCATTTTGAATGCCCAGAAGAACAATTCAAGATGCGATGTGACGAGCCCTTGTTCCGAGCACCTGGTTCGGGACCAGGAGGGCGACCACCTGGGTCGGGCCAGGTGGAGTGTCGGATTTTTAGCTTTTTGGAAAAGAGAGAGGCAAATCGAAAATGAGACCTCCCGCGGTCGGTCGTCTTAGGGTGGTAGTATGGCAGCCAACATCTCACCCTCTCACCGGGCACTCGGAGCCCTGAGCGATTCAGATGTTGCCACGGCATCATACCCTTTGAGCACTACAACAGCCGAGCGGCCTCTTCCACGGTCTTTCTATACTTTGCCACCATCTCCTCAACTTGCTCAGGTGTGGCCTCTTCAGGGAGCTTCTCCTCACCCCAAAAAACCCCCATCCACCATGCCAGCGAAAGGAAATTAGCGGCCATCCCAACCTGACTGGCAATGATCGCCGCCCTATCAGAGAACCGTGCCCGGATGAAAACAGAGATGGCTAAAATGGTCAGATAAAGAACGAACCCTGCGGCAATTCCCCTGGGCCGCGGGCGCCAGGTGAATCCCAGCAATCGCGAATAGATCAATAGAATGCAGAAGGTGGCCCACAGTGCCACGCTCATAATCTGCTCCATGGTCACCATCGTTCTGGTCCAGGAGCCGCCGTTTCTCGCCGCCAATAGAAGCCCGAGCGTAATAGCTATGCCCAACGATACCGAAATCATGATCACCACGTGCCGCGGCCTCCATGCGGTAAGACCAATTCGCGGGTCAAAAACGTTGTAATACAGCTCGAGTGCAACCGCAAACGCGATGACGTTTCCGAGGAAGGTGACCACATAGAAGGCGACGAAGTAAGGCATAGTCACAGGTCTTCCCAGGCAGGCAATCAGCAGAACGGCCGATCCGCCGACGGCCTGCCATGTCACATAGGCACTCATGACCGGATAACGTTTCCAGGCATCCCAGCGAAGGAGCATGATGGCAAGGGAATACTCAAGGATCGTGATGCAGATCCACAGGATCCGTGTAAAGAGCGGAAAGGTGTCGAACATAGGGCCGGACCTCTTGCAGTATATTGGTGCAGGGCCAGCCCTATTGTACTTTGGCCTGTCGCTTTGGCTCTAGTATGTTTGACCAGGACCGGGAGGACAAAGCGGCGGACAGGGCGGAGGGCAGCAATCGACTGCCCTGATGATTGCCGAACTCGCCGGCCTTTTGTCGGCGTCGCCAACTGTTATCGTTGCGGTCAGCAGCACGAAGGAAATTATGACGATGCTCGTAATTTTCATCTGAGATCCCCATGACGCACAAACTGCGATGGCGTGAATCTAGCATCCTGGCGGCATTGTGTTCGCCTCTAATTTGCGAAGTTATGATTTTGGAAATCACGAGTGTCAGCTACAAAATAACGAGCTTTCCCAACTTGAAACTGTCTCTTAGACTTCTTGCCAAATTGAGAGGTGAGTTTCGCCACTACCCAGGTCGTGAATACGTCAAAGCAAGTTAATCCTCATCGAAGTCACGGCGGACCGTCGAATCTCTTCAGCAGAAATTGTGGAAGGCGGGGTCACAAGCCCGGATCGTGAAAGATTTTCGCCGGTGAAATTCGAGCGGACCCCAGTATCTGGGAGATCATGGAAGTGAGCCGTTGTTGTTGCAATTGTGCGCGAGGATATGGGAACGGCAATCGGGAGCGCTGCAATGAATGAAACCAATTCAGATTTCCCAAATTTGGATTCTTCGTCAATGGACACATCGCCGCATATCCCACTCGCGGCACAAGGTGAATTGGGATTGCAAAAAGGTAGTTGGTTACAGCCAGTCCCTCGTTGAGCCCAGCTACTTTTTGTTTGACCGCTCTTGCGGAGGAAGTTCGCTGACGCACAACCCCTTGTAACAGAAACACGTACCGAAGCAGGTCACGCTTAGGCTGCATGTGCCATGGCACACGGCGAGAGCTTTAGCCGGCGTGCGCAGCTGCCGGGCGGATACGACACCAACGGAACAGGCCAAGATTACGGTTACGCCGAACAGAATTTGTTTTACCATTGGGCTTTTTCCTTTCAGAAAACCTGTGCGACATCAGCTTTCACGTTGGAAAAACGGTTTCCTCGAACGTGGAGCCTCAAAAAATCCTAGCAACACGCGTTCGCGGCCAACAAGAAAATTCGCACGTCTCAGGAGCATCAGTTCCCATTGTGGGATCGCCGTCCGTAATCAAGGATTCCATTTTGGGCGAGTTCAGCCGAAAACGGACGTATTGTTATCCGCAGTCGGTCGAGGGCGATACGCAGGATATCTCGCCGGTAGCCGTAACTATTTGTGGAGTCGTCGACATGTTCTACACTCCTCCATAAAGAATATTTAGCTTACAGATGTAATGGGTGACACGCCTGTGGATTGCCGAGAGCGGTGTACACGAAGAGGCAAATCTTGAGAGAACAAGCATGACGCGTGTTTGCATAGGGATTCACGTGCTTGAACAACCCGAGCAGTTACAGCAGACCCTCAAGAGCGTGCGAGCAAACACGGCCACGCCATTTTCGCTGCTGCTGTTGCCCGATGGGCCGGACGAAGCAACGGCGGCTGTACTGGCGGGCATGTCTGACGTTCAGCAACTGGAGATGGGCCCAGCCAGCGGCGGCGCAGCCGCATTCAACCGTCTGGTAAAAAATACGGATTCCGACGTCGTGGTCCTGCTGGAAAGCGGCGCACGCGCCGGTCCGGGCTGGCTGGAACATATCTTGCGCGCGTTGGAATCCAATCCTGCTTATGGACTGGCCGGCCCTTCGACCAATCGATGCTGGAATGAGCAAGCGGTTTTCCCGAACGGGGGGCCTACATCGAGTGAGGTCATGCGCACTGCCCAGGATGCCGTGCGCCGCTTCGGCGGAGCTCACCGAACGCTGGAGCCGCTCTACAGTCTCGCCGATTTTTGTTACGTGGTGCGGCGCTCTGTTTTCGATGCCATAGGCGAGGCCGACGAGGCGTATGGTCCTGGGCCTTGCTGGGAGATGGATTACAACATCCGCGCCGCCCGCGCCGGATTTCAGGGCGTTTGGGTCGGTGCTTCCTATGTCTATCGCGCTCCCTTTTGTGAACGCCGTCGCCGCGAAGAAGCGCTGCGCTTTGAGGCCAGCAAGCAAAGGTATCAGGACAAGTTTTGTGGGATGCGGCTGCGAGGCCAAAAGACAGAGTATCGCTCCCACTGCCGGGGTGACGCGTGTCACAATTTTGCGCCTTGGTCCCTGATTGCTCCGCAGTCTCTCATTGCGGGCCCGCTGCCGTTCTCCGCCGCTGGGGCCGGAACGAGTGCATCGAGTGTTGCCGTCCAGCCGCTGGTCAGTTGCATCATGCCGACCCGGAATCGCCGCGAATTCATCCCGCGCGCCCTGGAGTGCTTTCGCCGCCAGAACTATCCGAACCTTGAGCTTGTGATTGTGGATAGCGGCAGTGATCCGATTCATGATCTCGTGTCAGGCGATTCACGCATTCAGTACTTTCAGGCTCCTTGCGGTCTCACTATCGGCGCCCTGCGCAACTATGCGTGCCAGAGGGCGCGCGGCGAAATCATTGTTCACTGGGACGATGATGACTGGTATCCACCTCACCGCGTGCGCGCCCAACTGCGGCCACTGATGGAAGACGGCATCAATATTTCAGGCACCAGCCGTCTCCACTACTACGAAGCCAGGCATCGCCGGGCATTTCTGTATCAATACTCGAGAAGTCCCAGGAGATGGGTTGCAGGCAACACGCTGGCTTATCGGCGCAGCTTCTGGCAGGCCAATCCCTTTCCCAACTTGCAGGTGGGCGAAGACTCCCGTTTTGTCTGGAACGCGCCCCAGGGTTCCGTGATCGACCTGAACGATCCTGGCCTCTGCGTGGCGTCCATCCATGCCGGGAATGCAAGCCCCAAGAACACCCAAAGCCATTATTGGCGCGCAGAGCCCGTGGAGCATGTCCTGGGCCTGATGAGCGCAGCGGACGGCCCCCTGGTTTCGTGCATTATGCCCACCTTCAATCGCCGTTCGTTTATTCCGCTGGCGCTGGCCTGCTTCCGTGCCCAAACTTATCCGCGCAAGGAACTGGTTGTCGTGGACGACGGATCGGATGCGGTTGCGGACCTGTTCCATGGGTCCCCGGAAGTGCGTTACTTGCGCGCCGAGGGGCGATTGACCATCGGGGCCAAGCGAAATCTGGCCTGCCTTAAAGCTCAAGGGGAGATCATCGCCCACTGGGATGACGACGATTGGTATGCGCCCCAGCGCCTGGAAATGCAGGTCGCGCCGCTGTTGGCCGGCACCGCGGACATCACCGGGCTCACGAACCGGTTCGTGCTGGAAATGCCGCGTGGACGATTCTGGACCACGGCTGAGGGACTGCATCGCCGCATGTTTGTCGGCGACGTACACGGCGGTACCCTGGTCTACCACAAGAGCATTCTGGAGGATTGCATCCGCTATCCTGAGGTGAACATAGCCGAGGACGCTGCCCTGGTCCAGCAGGCAATTCGCAGGAACAAAAGGTTGGTGCGCCTGGAGAATCCCGGTGTATTTGTCTACCTGCGTCACGGCCATAACGCCTGGAAGTTCGAAACCGGGCAGTTCATCGATCCATCGGGATGGAGCGCGTGCGCGGCCCCCTCGGGTTTTTCCTCTCAGTTATTGGACATGTATCGGCAAGCAGTAGAGTCGGTCCGCTCATCCTGCTGATGTTCAGAGGCCAGACAATCTGATCATGGCGCAGAGCGATACCAGACGGCCTTATCCGTGGGTTACAGCCGGTAAATTCAACGGATTCAACCAGTACCAGGTTGCCTGGTTCATCTTGCCATGTCCCCGTGACTATCTAATGAACGTTACCTTTGTACCCTGTATTTTGCGGGCAAACGAGGTTATAAAGTGTGAGACTCAAATGCCGCATAAATACCTCTTGAAAGAATTTGAGGAGTTCGCCCGATCGGCACCCAATGCTGAGTCGCTGATGCAGCACGTGTCGCAGCGGATCCACCTGCATATTCCTCGGTACAACTGGGTTGGTTTCTACCTGGTCGACAAAAGGGATTCCGCCATGCTTGTGCTGGGACCTCATGCAGGCAGCTTTACTCCTAATCCGAAAATATCCTTCAATGAAGGACTATGCGGCTCGGCCGCTTCCACCCGCCGCATCATGGTGGCGGACAATGTGGCCGAAGATCCACGCTATCTCCAGTGTTCAGACCTGGTGAGATCGCAAATCTCCGTGCCTGTAATGGCCACCGGCAAGATGTCGGGGGTATTCAATGTGGAAAGTTACTTCATGGCCACCTTCAAGCCTGCGCAGGAGCGCACGTTTGTTGAAGCCTGCGCCAAAATCGTCGGAAACTGTTTTGAAAGAACCGTGGCCCACGATTTAGTGAACGTGTGAAGTGCCTAAATCGCGCCTAGCAGGAGAATTTTGTTTTCACAGCGCCTGTCTATAGAGCCAAAGTCTGTTGAATGTCCCCGGTAAAGCTTCCTCGTCCTTCCTCTTTTCATGATGCCGGTCAACCTCTTCCGGGCAATTGCCTCGCCAATGAAACTGTAGCCAGGAACCTGCCGATGCGTCGACGCCCGCGGCAAGAGATAAACGCGCATAACCATGTGGAGGCAGATTTTCGGGTCCAGTGAAATGGCCGCGCGCATCGTTAGGCATTCCGGCGGATAATGGATACCGTCACCAATGCCGGAGCGCTTCCAATTCCGCGACCTGCGCGAGCTGTTTGCCAAGGCCAATGAAGAGAAATCCGGCGACCAGATGGCCGGCTTGGCGGCAGGATCAGAGCAGGAACGCGTGGCCGCTAAGCATGCGCTGGCCGATCTGCCGCTCAAGGAGATTCTCGCCAACCCGCTGATCTCGCCCGATGAAGATGATGTCAGCCGCCTGATCCTTGAGACCCACGACCAGGAAAATTTCCCGGCCATCGCGAGCATGACGGTGGGCGAGCTGCGCGAGTTCATCCTGAGCGATGAAACCACCGAGGCCATGCTGAAGCGCCTGCATTGGGCCATCACGCCGGAGATGGCTGCTGCCGTGGCCAAGCTGATGAGCAACAAAGACCTGGTGCTGGCCGCGAGCAAGGTGCGCGTGGTCACGCGATGCCGCAATACCATGGGCGAGCGCGGCGTGCTGGGCATCCGCCTGCAACCCAATCACCCGGCCGATAATACGGCGGGGATACTGCTTTCGGCTTTCGATGGCCTGCTCTATGGCTGCGGCGATGCCGTGATCGGCGTGAATCCCGCGAGCGACGCGGTCGAGCCGGTGAGCGCAATCCTGCATGCGCTCAATCGCCTGATTGAGACTTATAAGATTCCCACGCAAGCCTGTTGCCTGGCCCACGTATCCACGCAGCTCAAGGCGATGGAACGTGGCGCCCCGGTGGACCTGCTGTTTCAGTCGGTGGCGGGAACCCAGAAGGCCAACGAAAGCTTCGGTATCACGCTGAGCATGTTGCGTGAGGGACGCAATAGAGTTCTGGAACACCACGCAAAGCGAAAAATCGCACCACTGATCAACACGGATCGTACTGATCAGATAGAAAGTCAAAAGCCAGCGGCCAAAGACCAAGAGCTGGAAGCTGATCGCCATTTGCCAATTGCTCATTGCATGTATTTTGAGACCGGTCAGGGCAGCGCGCTTTCCGCCGAGGCACATCACGGCGTGGACCAGCTTACCTTGGAAGCACGGGCGTACGGCGTGGCCCGCGTGTTCGAGCCGTTTCTGGTCAACAGCGTAGTCGGCTTTATTGGGCCGGAATATCTTTATGACGAACGTCAGATCGTCCGCGCCGGTCTGGAAGACCATTTCATGGGCAAGCTGCTGGGGCTGCCCATGGGCTGTGACGTCTGCTATACCAACCATGCCGCCGCCGACCAGAACTCAGCCGACAATCTGCTCCTGTTGCTCACTGCTGCGGGCTGCAATTACTTCATGGGAGTTCCCTGCGCCGACGATGTGATGCTGAACTACCAATCCACCAGCTTCCATGATGCACTGGCGGTACGGCGGTTATTCCACTTGCGCCCGGCGCCGGAGTTTCTGGCCTGGCTCCATGAAATGGGCATATATAAGGATGGCGAGCCGGCAAGGATCGAAGCGAAGGCGCGCAAGCAGCTGGCCGCGGGGCTGGACAAGGCGGTGGGGAATTTGTGATTTGCGATTGGTGATTTGGCAAATTGAACTATCGCCCATCGCAAATCACAAATCAGAAATCGCCGATCACTTGAGCCATGCTGCCGGAGGCAGCTCTTCCTTGAGTTCCACGCCGCTGGTTTGGTGGCGCATCATCTGTTCCGCCATGGCTACGATGCGCGATGCCGCTGCCTCGGTGCTCACGCCGCGAGCGTGAATATTTGAGATCAGGTTGCGATTTGAATCGTTGTGGCCCGCCTGCGGCCGGAATGCCATGTACGCGGAGAGGCTCTCCGCAGTGGCCAGACCCGGACGCTCGCCGATGAGTAGCACCACTACTTTGGGTTTGAGCAGTTCTCCCACATCGTTCATGACGCCGACACGGCAGTAGTGAACGGCGAAGAGCTGGCCCAGCTTCCAGCCTCGTGCCCGCGCTTGTTCCGCAATCAGAGGAAGCAGCGGCGGGACCTGCGTGGACACGGCGGTCACGGAAAGCCCATCGCCGATGACGATCTGCAAATCGGCCTGCGGAGCGCACCGGGCCGCCAATTGAGTGCGCGCGTTCTCATCGAGACGCCGTCCGAGATCGGGTCGCCGCAGATATTCGTCCTTCGAGGCGGCCATAGTGGAAATGGCAAAGAGATTCCATTGCCGCACAAAGTCAGCCCCCAGATCTCTTTCGAGGTTGAGTTCGGCGCGGACAGCATCGCGCGCGGCGGCATGGGCATGCCGCAACTCGAGCTGTGTGGCGGTGCGGTAAGCGGCTCCGCTGCGGTCGGCCAAGACTCGCGCCGGCGTGCGCGCACGGATCCTCTCGATCAATTCCGGCCACGGGCGGGGAAGAAGTTTGTCGTCCATGAGATTGCTCGGACAGAAAGAACCTTACCACGGATCAACACGGATGGCACGGATCAGGAAGGAGGCCGTTACAGTTGTCTCCGATCATCCCGGCGCCACTCTTGACAGGGAGCAGGCAACAAGCGCCTGCGTTTCTTGCTGGAAGCGCGAACAGGCTGGAGTTAGGATAGGAAATCCGGTGCGGGAGAGCACGATCAACGGGTTCTTCCACGCACCGGCAATGGGACAAATTATGGCGACGATCACTCTGCTGTTGAATGGAACAGAGCGCAAGGTTGAGGCCGGGGAAGACGAGTCATTGCTCTCAATCCTGCGCAACCGGCTGGGGCTTACAGGAACCAAGTACGGCTGCGGCGCGGGCCAGTGCGGCGCCTGCACGGTGTTGCTCGATGGAAAGGCAGTCCGCTCGTGCCGGCTGCCGGCTGCGTCGGTCAAGGAGAGCAAGGTGGTTACTATCGAAGGCCTTGCCGCCGGCGGCAACCTTCGCCCGGTGCAGCAGGCGTTTCTCGATGAAGAGGCTTTTCAGTGCGGCTTCTGCACCTCGGGCATGATCATGTCGGCCCAGGCGCTGCTCACGGCCGTGGCCAAACCTTCCGATGACGACATTCTTCAGTACATGAACGGCAATATCTGCCGCTGCGGAACATATCCGCGAATCAAGGCGGCCATCCACCGCGCGGCGGAAAGGAAGGGCAAGCCATGAAGAATGAATTCACGAGAGATGGAAGCCTGCTGCATGGCCGCGCCAAGACCGAAGCCGCCGAGATGCTTGAAGCCGAGCAGCACGCGGTAGAGCCGCTGCGGCATCTCTTTGACGTCAGCCGCCGCGATCTGTTCAAGTTGCTGGGAGCAGGGCTGGTGGTGGGCGTGTGCGCGCAGAACGGGCTGGCCCAGGAGTCGGGGCGGGCGCTCAGTGAAAATGTCCCGAGCGAGCTCTCTTCATGGCTGCACATCGGGGAGGACGGCAAGGTCACGGTGTTCACCGGCAAGGTAGAGATTGGGCAGAACATCCGCACATCGTTGGCGCAGCAGGTGGCGGAAGAGCTGCGCGTTCCCATGAGTTCCATTACGCTGGTCATGGGCGATACCGATCTCACGCCCTTTGACATGGGCACGTTCGGCAGCCGCAGCACGCCGCAGATGGGCACGCGCCTGCGCACTGTTGCCGCGGGCGCACGTGAAGCGCTGGTGGACCTGGCGGCGCAGCACTGGAACGTTGACCGAGCAACGCTCGCCGCGCAGAACGGCACGGTGGTGAACTCGAAAGGCGGGCAGAGCGTCGGCTACGGCGAACTCACGCGAGGACAAAAGCTGGTGAAGATTGCCGCGACCGAGCCATCGCTCACCGATCCAGCGCAGTGGCGCGTTGCCGGGAAGACCGCGGGCAAGGTCGACGGCAAGGCGTTCGTCACCGGCGCGCACCAGTACACATCCGACATGATTCGTCCGGGGATGCTGCATGGGAAAGTGTTCCGGCCTCCGGCGCTCGATTCCAGCCTGGTCTCTGTAGATACGAAGAAAGCCGAGAAACTGGCGAACGTAATCGTGGTGCACGATGGAGATTTTGCCGGCGTGGCGGGGCCCGATCCGGAGATAGCGCGAAACGCGCTGGAGCTTCTGGAAGTCGAAACCCAGGCCCGGCCGCAGATTGGCGAAGCGGAGCTGTTCGATGCCCTGCGCAAGAAGCCCGACAGCGAGGCCCGGGGCGGATTTGGCGGGCGAGGCGGGAGCGAAACCGGATCCGTCGAAAGCGGCATGGCATCGGCGGCCAAAACTTTGTCGCAGAGCTATACGGTCGCCTATATCCAGCATGCACCGCTGGAGCCGCGCGCGGCCCTTGCCGAGTGGCAGGGAGGCAAGCTGACTGTGTGGACGGGAACGCAAAGGCCCTTCGCCGTACGCGACGAACTGGCTGCAGCCTTCCATATTTCTCTGGAGCACGTCCGCGTGATCGTGCCCGACACGGGCTCGGCTTATGGCGGAAAGCACACCGGCGAATGCGCCGTGGAGGCCGCGAGGCTGGCCAAGGCCGCCGGCAAGCCGGTGAAGGTAGTGTGGACGCGCGAAGAGGAGTTCACCTGGGCATACTTTCGTCCGGCCGGCGTGATTGACGTGAAGAGCGGCATTGCCGCCGATGGCGCCCTGGTGGCCTGGGAGTTTCACAACTACAACTCCGGCCCGGCGGCGATCGACATGCCTTACCACGTGGCGAACAAGAAGATCGAATTTCATCCGGCAAAGAACCCGCCGCTGCGCCAGGGATCGTATCGCGGGCTGGCGGCTACCGCCAACCATTTCGCGCGCGAAAGCCACATGGACGAGCTGGCGCACCTTGCCGGCATGGACCCGCTGCAGTTCCGGCTGAAGAACATCACCGATCCCCGGTTGCGCGCCGCGTTTGAGGTTGCAGCACAGCGCTTTGGCTGGGGAAAGCAGGCAGCCTCGCCGGAGCGCGGCTTCGGCATCGCCGGAGGTTTTGAGAAGAATGGATACCTGGCCACGTGCGCCGAGGTGGCGATCGACCGGCGCGGGCAGGTTAGCATTGTGCGCGTGGTGGAGTCGTTTGACTGCGGCGCGGTCGTGAATCCCAACGGATTGCGGAACCAGATTGAAGGCGCGATCGTGCAGGGCATCGGCGGGGCGCTGTTTGAGGCCATCCATTTTGACAAGGGCCGGGTGACGAATGCGAATTTCCGCGACTACCGCGTGCCGCGTTTTCGCGATCTGCCGAAGATCGAGGTCGAGCTGATTGACCGCAAGGACATACCGCCCGCGGGCGCGGGCGAAACTCCGCTGATGGGGCTTGCGCCGGCGGTAGCGGGCGCGATCTTCAGCGCTACGGGCATACGCCTACGGGCCCTTCCATTGATGGCCAAGCCGCTGGAGCCGCGCGGATAAACGCGGGAAACCCTTACCACGGATGAACAAGGATGAGCGGATCAAGCAAAAGCTCACCGCGGAGAAGAGCGAAACCTTACCACGGATGACACGGACTAAGAAAGGGCCCAAGCTCGGGGGGAACTTGAGCCCCGTGATGATGATGCCGTCAGTGGCCGGCACCTTCCGATTGCACTTCGCCGTTGCGTTGAAGCCGATACTTCACATCTACTTTGTATCCCGTTACCGGTGCTTATATGCGTTCCTAACGGGGTCCCAAACGACCGCTCCACTCTGAAAGACGCTCATGCAGTTTTCGAGCATCCTGGACAGACCAGGGTGCAGAAACCATTCCGGGTTTCCCGAACTGGGCACATCGCACACGTCTTTTGCCAAGCGGAGCAACTGCGCCTGCAATAAAGAGGCGCTTCGCGGCTCGGCAGACTCAGCCATGGACGAAACCTGCCGTACCACGAAGGAAAGATCGGTTGCAGGCGCGAGCGGAGCGCTACGCAACGCGCACTGCTGCTCGCAGAACTCAATCTGTCGCAGCGGGTCTTCAGCTTTGCCGGTGAGGCCAAACGAAGGATCCGCCAGCAGGGGCACATCCTGGTTCAGCGTCAATGGGTACAGCGGCATAGATGCCGCGATGTCGTCCGGCAGGTCTCCTTCTCCCACTTGCATGCGTGGGAATACTGGTGACAGGAACAGCACACGTATCAAAAGGCCAATGCGGGTCGAGTTCATCGTCCGTTCGCCCGGCGCGTTGGCCAGTTCGTCGCGATAGGCATGCAACGCCTGAAGAGCCCCGCCCCTGCCCATGGCCTGGAGTTGATTGGCGACCCTGACGAGCTGGCCGGGATCAAAAGTAGTTCCATCCCATGCCGGGCTCGAATGAACCAGGGCCGCTAGCGCACTGAGAGGAGTGAGGGGCACAATTGGTGTCACCACTGCAACCACCTTCCCGTCTTTCGTGTGTACCATTTTCGTGCCATCCCACACCCAGGATTCCGTGTAGGTGCTATCGGCGTTATTGGCCGTAGCCGTGCCGGTAGTTGTCGTGGTTGTACCGCAGCAATCCCAATGAGCATCGGCGTGCCGGTGTATGGTTACGGTTCCGAAGCCGGTGGGCTTGGCAGTCGACGCCGGCAAAATGCCTGCTTCAGCTACCGAATTGGGCTTAAACTCACCTGCTTTGATCGTGGCCTGGTAGGCAGCGTCTGCATCGCGCGTCCAACTGCCTTTGGTGTTCGGACGCGAAGGCTCGATAAAGTCATCATCGGAGGCGGCATCGCCGCTGTAGTCGACCGTGCTAGTGGTGCCATCTCCCTTGAAATCGTAACTGTACTTGGGTAGGGCCTCGCCATTCTTTCCCATTCTCCACGCTTCATAAAAATCTTGGTCCTGCAAGTTCAGCTTTGTGCCATCGCACTTGAAGATGTTGTACTTCTTCACAAGGTGCTGAACAATCCAGGCTTCAGTAGCCGGCGCCGGATTCAGGAACCATTTCACTTTCCACTCGAATTCGCCGCAAGGTCCCCATTTAGGGCCGGAGACGGTCTTAAAAGAGACCGTCGGATCCGCCCACATGAAGCCTGGGAAAGCATCGAGATATTCCCCAGTTGTCAAGGGAGCCGAGCAGTACTCTTCAATGGGGATCACCAGATCGGAAATGTCGGCTTTAGCGGGCAGAGAGCCGGCAAAACACAAAGACAGCAATACCAGGAGAAACAACTTGAGATGACGCGTCATAAGATCCTCCTTCGGATAGTGACGATAAAACGTGTTAGTCCGTCATACGTCTCCCTGGGTTCGGAAAATATCAGGGCGGCATTTTAGCAACATGTTTAGAGGATGAAATGGTTATCTTCTGAAGATTCGTGTTTATCGGAAGCCGTCCCGTTTCACTTCAGGAAAATTTGCGAGTCGCATCGACAGTTCAGTTCCAATTCGGGAAATCCGTTTAGTTTTTCGGTGCATTGTGCGAAATAAAGATATCCAGAGTCTCAGCTGCTTTAGTAGTATTTACGCCAGTCGATAGCACGACCGTATAGATAACGAGCCTCTCTACAGATCGCTTCCGACAACAGGCCCCAGTCAAGAAAAAATCAGATTCTAGGAGATCATGAATGTTGCAGCAAACACGTCACCCCGCGTGGATGTTTTTCCTTGCCAGCAGTCTGGTGCTTTTGGCGTCCCTCTCGATGGCAGCCCAGCAAGCTGTTTCACAGCAAAATAACCCGGACGCTCAACTACCCATGGCCGCCGGAAATTCGGCTCATGCACTGCCTGTCCTGCCCGTCCAGCCCAAGTTTCATGGTGTTCCGTGGCGCGACCCCAATTCGGGACCGATAGGGTTCGCGGCCCCGGCCGGCGCGCACCTCACTTATTTTGGCGGTCCGATCATCTCGAATGTGCAGGTGATCCAGGTGCTGTACGGTAGCGGCTCCTACAACGCGCAAGTTGCCGGAACAACTTCGCCCACCATGGGCAATTTCTTTAGCGATATCACCAGCACCGGACTCATCACGCTGCTACAGCAATACAACACGCCTGTTTCGGGAGGCACGGGCCAGACGTTCGGAAACGGCACCTTCGCCGGATTGTTCCAGATTGTTCCAGCCGCGGGCAACAACGGCTCCACCATTACCGATACGCAGATCCAGTCTGAGCTTCTAGCCCAGATCACTGCCGGACACTTGCCCGCGCCGGTTCTGGATGCCCAGGGCAACCCGAATACCCTTTATATGATCTTCTTCCCTCCGGGAAAGACGATCTCGCAAGGCGGCAGCAATAGCTGCCAGGCAGGCGGTTTCTGCGCCTATCACGGCACCACGTCAAGTCTGTTTGGCGGGAAGAATGTTCTGTACGGTGTATTGCCGGACATGCAGGCCGGCAGCGGATGCTCGACGGGTTGCGGCACATCGACCGTGTTCGGCAACTATACGTCCGTTACCAGCCACGAACTGGTCGAAGCCATGACCGACGCGTTTGTAGGCATCGCAACCGTCTTCGGTCCGCCTCTTGCCTGGTATGACATGACCAACGGCGAAATTGGCGACATTTGCAACGGCCAGCAAGGTTCGTACGTCGCCAACGGCACCACGTACACAATTCAGTTGGAGTTTTCCAACGCGGCAAATAATTGCGTCAATTTCCCGGTACAAAGCGGGCCAAACTTCACACTCTCAGCATCGCCGTCCAGCTTGACCGTGACCCAGGGAAACAGCGGAAGCAGCACGATTACGGTTACCCCTTCCGGTGGCTTTACCGGCAGCGTGACATTGTCGACTTCGGCTCTACCTTCGGGCGTGACGGCAACGTTTGGCACCAACCCAACCACGGGAACCAGCGTGTTGACGTTTACTGCCAGCTCAACCGCAACCACGGGAACCTCCACGGTGACCGTGACCGGCACCTCCGGGACGCTGACGCATACCACCTCGATTTCGCTTACGGTGAATGCGGTTGCCACTCCAAACTTCTCGCTGTCGGCCTCGCCTTCGAGCCTGGCCGTAACGCAGGGCACCAGCGGCAACAGCACGATCACGGTTACGCCTTCCGGCGGCTTTACCGGCAGCGTGACATTGTCAACTTCGACTCTACCTTCGGGCGTGACAGCCACCTTCGGCACCAACCCGACGACCTCCACCAGTGTCTTGACCTTTACCGCCAGCGCAACGGCGACCACGGGAACGTCCACGGTTACGGTCACCGGTACTTCTGGTACTCTGACCCACACCACGACAGTTAGTTTGACCGTGAATCCGGCCGGCGGCACAACGAACCTGATCGTCAACGGCGGATTTGAGGCCGCTACCGCTTCTCCGTGGGTTCTGACAGCCGGCGTGCTCAACACCTCGGCGTCTGAGCCTCCGCACAGCGGAGCGAAAGACGCATGGCTCGATGGTTACGGCACCACTCACACGGATACCGCTGACCAGACAGTCACGATTCCGTCCACGGCAACCTCGGCCACTCTGACCTTCTGGTTGCACATCGACACGGCGGAAACCACCACGACCACCGCGTTTGACACGTTGCGGATCCAGGTACTCAACAGCTCCAATACCGTGCTGGCGACGTTAGGCACGTTCTCCAACCTGAACAAGGCAGCTGGCTACAGCCAGAAGTCTTTCAGCGTGCTTAGCTTCAAGGGTCAGACCGTGAAGATCCGGTTCATTGGCACGGAAGACTCGAGCCTGCAAACCTCATTCGTGATTGACGACGTGGCGTTGAACGTCCAATAACGTTTGAGCATCGGTGAAATTTTCCGGGGCCGCCATGGCCCCGGATTTTTTGTCAGGTTGTTACTCTTCGAATATGAATTCCTGAATTTTCATATTCCCAAAATGGGAAAGTCCTTGATATCCACAGAAAAACTGCTTTTTCATCGGATTTTTGTTTGTGCTCACGTCCCGTGGCGTGGATACTTTTCCAGCCTATGAAAACAAAAGCTCTCCCCCTTCGTCTGGCCTTGTGCCTTTTCCTCCTTCTCAGCTCTGTTCTGGTCTCTCCGCCTCCGGCGGTAAGGGCCAGTGCCAGCGGCATTGTCATCAGCCAGATTTACGGCGGCGGCGGCAACGCCGGCTCAACGTTCAAGAACGATTTCATTGAAATCTTCAATGCTGATGGCGCGACCGTAAACCTGAATGGATGGTCAGTCCAGTACGCGTCCGCTGCCGGGACCACGTGGCAGGTGACGGGATTGAGCGGCTCGCTTGCGCCGGGACAATACTTCCTGATTCAGGAATCGCAGGGAGCAGGCGGCACAACGAACCTGCCCACACCCAACGCCACCGGCAATATCGCCATGAGCGCGACGGCGGGGAAGGTTGCGCTGGTCAGCAGCACAGTTGCTTTGTCCGGCGGCTGCCCTGTCGGGGGAGCGATCGTCGATTTTGTAGGCTACGGCACTGGGTCCGGTGGCGCAACATGCTTTGAAGGAACAACGGCCGCGCCAACGCTCACCAACACCACGGCCGACCTTCGCCGCAATAACGGCCTGCAAGACACGGACAGCAACAGCGCCGACTTCGTCACTGGCGCGCCCAATCCGCGCAATCAGCCGGTGGGAACCACGAACCCGAGCGGCGCGGGAGCGGCAAACCCGGCGTCTGTCATCCAGGGTGGTACAACGCTGCTGACGGTGCTGGTGACTCCCGGCGCCAATCCCACGAGCACCGGCATTACCGTGACCGGCAACCTGAGCAGCATTGGCGGCTCTGCCACCGAGCCGTTCTTCGACGACGGAACCAACGGCGACGTGACTGCCGGCAACAATATGTTTTCGTTCTCGACGATTGTTACCGTGACTACGACTCCGGGAACGAAGACGCTGCCCATCTCCATTTCTGACGCGCAAGGCCGCAGCGGCTCCGCGACCATCACGCTTACGGTCACCGCCGCGCCGCTGAATCTCTCCATTCATGACATTCAGGGCCCCGGTGATACCTCGCCCGTTGCCGGACGCTTGGTCTCCACCACCGGCATCGTAACCGGCGTCAAGTCAAATGGGTTCTTCATCCAAAATCCTGACAGCGCGGTCGACGCCGACCCCAACACCTCCGAAGGCGTCTTTGTCTTTACCTCCAGCCGGCCCACGGCGGTTGCGACTGTCGGCAATTTGGTCCAGGTCACCGGCACCGTCGCCGAGTTCATTCCCAGCAGCGATCCCAACAGTCCGCCTTCAACGGAAATTTCCGGCTCGCCCGTGATCGCGCTGATCAGCAGCGGCAACCTGCTGCCCACGCCGGTTACGCTGACCGCGGCGGACACCAATCCTGCCGGCCCCATCGACCAGTTGGAAAAATATGAAGGCATGCGCGTGCATGTCGACCTGCTGAACGTCACAGGCCCGACGGACGGCAACTTGTCTGAAGCCAATGCAACCTCAACTTCCAATGGGATCTTCTTTGGTGTTCTGCCCGGCATCGCGCGGCCGTTTCGCGAACCCGGAGTGCAGCTGCCTGACCCGTTGCCGCCCGGTTCGCCGGCCAATGTGCCGCGTTTTGACAGTAATCCCGAGCTGATTTGCGTGGATAGCGATGCGCTCAGCGGGTCGATTGCGTTGAATGTAACCAGCGGTGCGACCGTAACCAGCCTGACAGGTCCGTTGGATTTTTCCGCGCGCTTCTACACCATAGATACTGACCCGGATTCAGGCGCTGTGGCCAGTGGAAACGTAAGCGCCACGCCTGTTCCGGTGGCTGCGGCGAATGAGCTGACGATCGCTAATTTCAATATGGAGCGCTTCTTTGACACCGTGAACGATCCCGGCACAAGCGATGTCGCGCTCACGGCTACAGCCTTTGCCAATCGGCTCAACAAAGCTTCACTGGCGATTCGCACGGTGTTGAACACGCCTGACATCATTGGTATTGAGGAAATGGAAAACCTCACCACATTGCAGGCATTGGCAGACAAGGTCAATGCAGACGCGGTTGCCGCCGGCCAGCCCAGCCCGAGCTATCACGCGTTTCTCGTCGAGGGCAATGACGTGGGCGGGATCGATGTGGGCTTGCTGATCAAAGACAGCATCAACGTGATCTCCGTCGAACAAGCCGGCAAGGACACAACTTTCGTCCAGCCTGACGGAACCACCGCGCTGCTGAATGACCGCCCACCGCTGGTGCTTACAGCCACGGCGTCGCAACCCGGCTCCGATACTTCACTGCCGTTCACCATGGTGGTGAATCATCTGCGCTCGCTGCTTGGTGTGGATGATCCGGTGGATGGTCCGCGTGTGCGCGCCAAACGCGCCGCGCAGGCTGAATTCCTGGCCAACCTGCTGCAATCCCATCAGGCCGCCGGAGAAAACGTTATATCTGTGTGCGATTGCAATGCATTTGAATTCAGTGACGGGTACGTTGACGTCATCGGCACCATCATCGGACGTCCCGCGCCCGTGGACCAGGTGGTGACTGCCAGCCCGGATTTGGTGGATCCTGATTTCACCGATCTTGTCACCACGCTGCCCCATGACCAGCAGTATTCCTATGTGTTTAACGGCAGCGCGCAGGTGCTGGACCATGTTGTCGTGAATCCGGGACTGTTCTCCGTGCTCAGCCGGTTTGCTATTGCCAGGAACGATGCGGACTTTCCTGAAACCTTCCGCAACGATCCTAACCGGCCGGAACGCATTTCCGATCATGACATGCCTGTTGCGTACTTCACGCTGCCTGAGCCCACGCCGCCGGTGTTGCACCTGCCGGCCAATATTACCGCCGAAGCCACCAGCCCCGGCGGCGCTATCGTGAGCTATGACGCAACGGCAACTGACGCCAGAGACACAAATGTGGTTGTGACGTGCGCTCCGGCGTCGGGCTCACTCTTTGCCCTTGGCGGCACCACCGTGAATTGTTCCGCCACCAATAGCCGTCACAAGACGGCGGAGGGCAGCTTTACCGTTACCGTTGTCGACACCACGGCCCCGGTAGTCGTGCTCGGCGGCGTGACCAACGGAGCTACTTATATCCTGGGCGCGGTTCCTGTTGCTTCGTGCTCCACCACCGATTCGGCCACAGGCGTTGCCATTCAGGCCACGCTTTCCATCGCCGGCGGGACAGCGAATGGCGTTGGCCACTTCACTGCCACGTGCAGCGGAGCCACAGACGGCGCAGGCAATATCGCAGCGCCGGTCAGTGCAAGCTACAACGTGGACTATGTGTTTACCGGCTTCTTCAGCCCGGTTTCGACGAATAAGACCTTCAAACTGGGTTCAACCGTTCCCTTGAAATGGACGCTTCAGAATGCGCAGCAGGCCTTTATCAGCAGCTTCACCTCTATCGCGGCTGTCCAGGTTGCGCCTGATCCCTCCTGCCTGGCTGGTGGTGAGGGCGTACCTTTTGACGCTGGATCTGCCGGGAATTCCGGACTGCAATTCCAGGACAACACCTTCCAGTTCAACTGGAAGACCACTGGCTTGGCGCCGGGATGTTACGCCGCCATGGTGTCCATGGATGACGGTACCAGGCAAACTGTGTTCGTGACTTTGCGCTAACGGTGAGGTTGGGTTAAAGCAAAATGATGAGGCCCCTGAAGCTATGCAGATTGCGTTTCTGCAAGGCTCAGGGGCCCTTTTTTTGGCGCCGCGTAATCGAAAGTATGCGGCCGGGGAAAGCACGTTGCTTTGCTTTGAATTACTTCGGTTTCCCCGGCAGATAGTAGAAGCGCACCACCAGCAGCGCGGAGAGGGCGAGGGAACCCATCAGCAGATCAAGGGCGGTAACGTCGGTTGCCACCATTCTTCGGGCGATCACGAACATCACCACTTCCACCGCGGCGCTGGCCCGGTGAAATAGCAGCAGCAAGCCCAGCTCGCCGGCAATCGCCAGCAGCAGGATGTTTTGCAGCATCTGATGGAGCGTTTGATATTCGTTTCCTGCTTTCCACAGTCCAGGAAAGTCGCGGTAGACAATTTCCACCGCGGAGATGCTGGCTGCTGCCATCACCAGTATCGCAAGCATGGAGAGAAACACATGGATGAGATTTCCCATGTGCCGGTTGAAAACGCGTTCCAGCGCGTTCTCTTCTCTGCTGTCATCCCGGATTGCGTCGCTATCGATCGCCATTGGCCTGCACGTCCCTGGTAGTTCCGTCAAAGATGAGAGTTGCTCTTGAATGCCCGGGATGCCTCAATCCCTGGATGTCGCCAGCATGCGGAGCCAACGGACGGTGTAGCCAGGGTCAGAGCCTTCTGCATGAGGGCCTGCCGCCATGGGTCGTACAATAGCGTGAATGTTGCTTGCTGCCGGAGTTCTCAGTCTGCTGATCTGGGTGTATCTCTTGCTCGGACGCGGCGGTTTTTGGCGCATACGTCCCGCTGTCCCGCCTTTACCCGGGCAAGAAAAGCCCGTCCATGAAAATCCGGTGCGGATTGCGGTGATTGTTCCCGCCAGAAATGAGGCGGATGTTGTTGGCCGGGCCGTCGGCTCGTTGCTGCGTCAGGCCGGCCAAAATGCGGTCCACATTTTTCTGGTTGACGATGGCAGCACAGACTCGACCGCGCAGGCCGCGCGTGACGCCGCCGTGGCCGCCAGGCTGGCGGAAAGGCTTACTGTTATAGCGGGAAGCCTGCTGCCTGCTGGCTGGTCGGGCAAGCTATGGGCGGTTCAGCAGGGAATCGAGGGGGCGCGCGGCATGGCGCCGGACTTCTTCCTGTTGACGGACGCGGACATTGAGCACGCGCCCGGCAGCCTGGCAATGCTGGTTTCGATCGCTGAAAGCGGGCCATACGACCTGGCTTCATTCATGGTGAAGCTGCATTGTGAAACGCCGCCGGAAAAACTGCTGATTCCCGCGTTTGTCTTTTTTTTCTTCAAGCTATATCCGCCGGCATGGATCGCCAATCCCCGCCGCTCCGCCGCCGGCGCAGCCGGAGGCTGCATTCTGATACGGCCGGCCACGCTGGAGCAGTCTGGCGGCATTCAGGCCATCCGGCATGAGGTGATTGACGACTGCGCCCTGGCCGCGAGAGTCAAGCGCAGTGGCGGACGCCTGTGGCTTGGAGCTTCCGCCGTGACCCGAAGCCTTCGTCCCTACGGAAGCTTTTCTAAGATTGGAGGCATGATTTCGCGCGGTGCATTCAACCAGTTGCGCCACTCCAGCCTGTTGTTGCTGTTGTCCATGGTTGGAATGGCGGCTGCATATTTGCTGCCGCCGGCTCTCGTGCTTCTTGGCTACCACGCGGTGGCGCCTGCCATCCTTGGCGCAGCGGCGTGGCTGCTGATGATGCTCGGCTACGCCCCTGTTCTTCGTTTGTATCGTCTCAGCCTTTGGTGGGCCATGGCGTTGCCGTTGGTTGCGGTTTTCTATGCCGGAGCAACATTCCATTCAGCCTGGAAATATTGGACGGGCCGCGGAGGCGAGTGGAAAGGACGGGTCCAGGACCCGGTTGAAAGCCATCATGGATGAAACGGGGACTAGGCGGGCATTTCCGGATGGCGCGGTTCATCTTCTTTTTCAGGCGATACTTCAGCGCTGTTTTCCTCGCCTGGCTTGTTCATCTTGATGCCGACGGCGGCGAAGATGCGTTCCTTGGGAACAACGTCACCTTCTGCGCCGAGATGCTGTATTCGGGCGACGGCTTCAGAAGAAAGAGGCACGGCCTCGGGGTCGCGATGCGTGATTGTCCAGATCCAGCTCAGCAACGCGATCAGGTAGGCGGCCTGTCCAACTTCGCTGGCGATACTGCGCAAGGCCAGGCCCTGGTACTTGCTTACCACAAACCGGGTGGTCGCCTGCACCGTCAGGTACAAGACGAATCCGATGGCAATCTCCGCCACGGAAGACTTCCACGTGATGCCCAGGGATTTTGCCTGCACCAGCAGGATCCAAAGCAGGGAAGCGTCAGCAAGGAAGATGGTGCGTTCAATGGTGAGCAGAACCTCGATATAGGTCTCGTTGTGCCCGGGTGGCACAAGATTTTGTCCGAAGGGCATCATCACGGAGAGCGCCACCGCGGTGGAGATGCCCAGCACGGCCCAGAAACAGAACCGGGCCACCGTACGGCCCGGCAGTGATTCAAAGGGGTCCAGCACCTTGACCAGGATTTCCAGCAGGACCAGATTGAGCAGGATTGCCTCAATGAAGTCAACCACTGAGTACGTCCAGAAATAGGCGTCCCGGCTGCCGAACCTGACTATGGCGAGTGTGAAGAGCGAAGCGCCCGCCATGTAGAACAGGTAATAACCAAAAACTTTCCAGTGCCTGAAGAACTCCTTGCGTTTGATCAAAGCCCAGCACGCCACTAACTGACCGAGGATGGTGGCGTACAAAAATATGTAATCAAAAATAAGGAGTCGATGCTTCATCGGCCTTTATTGAACATTGGTGGCCCCGTGATTGGGAATGGGAAGACCACCCGCGGGCGGCTTGCCACTGGCAATCTTCAGTGAACCCAGCAATAGCGCAAGTGCAAGAATTATCTTGGTGTCGATCATTAGGGAACCCTTCCTGTTACCCCGATTTACAGTCTCTCGGGGGTTGAGTCGACGCATGGGCAATGCTTCCTCTGAGTACGAAACCCGCGCTCCGTACCACATTGGTACAACCCACACATCCATTTCATATTATTTCGGCAATGTGCGCGCTAAGCCATATACCCTAAGGGCCTGTCCTGGGGTTACCTTGCGACCAGCGGAAAAGCGGCTGTCTGGAGCCAACACGGCTTCGCTTAAGCTATTATTTGTCAATTATTTATACAGAATACGGGTAAAATTGACTCATATTATCCCAAGTATAAGGTTGGGGCGATGTTACCTCTTAGATTCACCCTTAGATGGGCTCTGATTTTCCTGGTTTTGGCATCGATCGCCTCTTGCCCGGCCCAGTCGCAGGCGGGAGGGCAATCCCCGCAAGGGCTGGGAAGGATCAACTTTGCCAACTCCTGCACCCCGCAGGCCCAGCCGGCACTGCTGAAAGGTATAGCCCAACTTCATTCGTTCCAATATGCGGCGGCGGAAAATGCCTTCGCCGAGGTCTCCCAGGCCGATCCGCACTGCGCTATGGCTTATTGGGGACTGGCCATGTCCAACTACCATCAGCTCTGGGACGGCGCCAACGAAGAAATGCTGAACAAGGGCCGGCAAGCGTTGGAAAAAATCGGAAAAGACTGGCCGGTGAGCAAACGTGAACACGAATACATCGACGCCATTGCAATCATCTTCGCTTCCAACCGCAGATTGAAGGAGCAGAGCATCAACGCATATAGCCGGGCCATGTCCGAAATCTGCCGGCACTATCCCGACGATGGAGAGGCCCAGGCTTTCTACGCTCTGTCATTGCTTGCTCTGCCCGCCAGAGGCGACGATACGGATACGCGCAAACAAGTCATCGCTATTCTGGACCGGCTCTCATCCGCACAACCGGAGCATCCCGGGGCCGTGCACTATCTGATTCACGCGGCAGACACGCCTGAGCTGGCGTCGGAAGGCCTGGCAGCGGCGCGCCGGTATGCAAAAATTGCGCCCGACTCTTCGCACGCCTTGCATATGCCGTCGCATATCTTCGTGCACCTGGGGTTGTGGCAGGAGTCAATTGAGTCCAACCAGGCGGCCGCGGTCGCGGCGGCGGAAGCCACGCAGCAGCACATGGGCGAGGCGCACTACCAGTTCCATGCCATGGACTTCCTCAATTACTCGTATTTGCAGCTGGGGGAGGAAGCCAAAGCACGCCAGGTGATTGAGGATCTGAATAAAGTTCCAGGCAGGACCGGCGAGGTAACCACGAACGTGCGGGTGAATTTCACGACCCGCACCCTGCTGGAGTTGCATCGGTGGAATGAAGCACTGGTTCTGGCGCCGGAAGGCGATGCGCTCGACCAGCAGATGATTTATCAGTTGCGCGCCATTGCCGCCGCTCGCACCGGCGATGCCAAGGCGGCCGAATGGAACCTGAAGGGCCTGAAAAAAGCTTTGCAACAAGACCGCCGCAGAGACAGGAGACTGGAGGATTACCGCCGCAAGATAGCTGAAGCCTGGGTGGAGTATGTGAAGGGCAAGCATGAAAAAGCGGTGAAACAGCTCCGTGCCGCTGCCGACACGCAGGACAGAGAGGATCCTGGTTCGTTCGGCGTTTCAGCCCGGGAGATGCTGGCAGACATGCTGCTGGAACTCCACCGGCCCGCGCCGGCGCTTGCCGAGTATGAAGCCGTGCTGAAGCTGGTGCCCAATCGCTTCAACGCGCTGTATGGAGCCGCAGCCGCGGCCGAGATGGCCGGCGATACGAGCAAAGCGAAGAGTTATTACAGCAAACTGCGCGAAAACTGCCCGCCGCAGGCGGACCGGGAAGAGTTGCAGAAAGCCAAAGTGGCCGCCGTCGGCAGCAACTGAGGTTTAAGCTATTTGAACCAGCTTCTGGCCAGCTCAGCTTCTTCATAGATCGACCGTAGCGCAAGCCGCGTCTCATTTACCAGCAGCGAGCAGCCCACGGCCAGGCCGACGAAGCCGATCATGCCGGCAACAAAACTGATCCCTACAATGATCTCAAATGGCCATTTGTATTGGGTGGATACAACGCTGGCGCCGAGGATGGAAACCACACTGGCAGCGGCGAAACAGCCGATGGCGCCATAGAAGAAACTCATGGCGCGCACCAGCAGCGCTCCGCGTTTTTCCAGGCGGCCCAGATGGCTCACCCAAAGGTTTCTGGTTGCCACGTCAATCTCGGCGCCGTGCAGTTCTCTTACCAGTTGCCGGGTACGGTCCACCACGCGGGCCAGGCGATTGCCTGTGCCCAGCGCCAGCACCGACGACGCGTTGGTGAACACGGCTGGCGCCGCAATCAGTGTGAGCACGGCGAAAGGGCTCTCCGCTACAGGAGTCATCATCACCTGTTAGTATGCAGCCGCAAAGCCCTTCTGGGAAGAAGTCTTCAAACCCCTCGATCTCGCTGCCATCAAATCATCCCACCTAAACCGCTACGCGGCTTTACGTTGTGATTGCGTGGTTTGCGCTCCTATTTTTTTTCGCCCCCGTGCAGCGCTTTTAGCCTGCCGGGAGAGGGCCTGATGAGAAGCGGCGGAGTGCGGCTCACGCTTGAGCGCTGCCTCACTGCCGCGCGAACGCGAAACCGACACAGCTTTCTTTGTACCGCTATGGCCCCGGCTGTAGTCGCGTTCCGCGGACTTGCGCGTTTTGGCTGAGACGCGCCCTTTCTTCGGTGGGGGCAAGTCAACCCCCGCCCTCCGCGCTTTGGAGAGGCCTATCGCAACGGCCTGCTTTGCTGAGCTGGCGCCGTGCTTGCCTTCTCGAATGTGATGGATTTCTTCGCGCACGAACTCGCCGGCCTGTGTGCTGGGTGACTTGCCTTCGCGCTTATCCTGTTCCGCTCGTTCCAGTGTTTCTTTCTCCGGCATAGGTTTCCTCCTTACGGAATCTGATGCAGGACGGAAAACAAGAGGATTTCTTTGGTGTCACGTTGCAACGATTGCCAAGTGGCGTGACTACTTCACCTCGGCGGTCGAGCCCGGAACTTTTTGCCAGGGTTCAAAGCGGCCACCCAGGCAGCCATGCAGAAATTCTTCCGTGCGGCCGTCAAAATCCAGATTGTTTTCCGGACGCTCGAAGCCATGGCCTTCATCGGAATACACCACAAACGTGACCTTGCCGCCATTCTTGCGGATGGTCTCCACGATCTTCTCCGACTGAGAGAGCTTGACCCTCGGGTCGAACTGGCCGTGCCCGATCAGCAGCGGCACGCGAATATCACCGGCGTGGTAGAGCGGCGAGAGTTTCTCATTGAGCGCCTGGTCCGCGGTGACATCGCCAATCCGCCGCAGCCATCTTTTCTTGACCGGCTTCCAGTAGTCGGGAATGGAGTTCATCAGCGTGGCCAGGTCCGCGGGGCCCACAATGTCTACGCCACAGGCGTAGAGATCAGGATGCAGGGTCACAGCGCGCAGCACAGAATAGCCGCCAAACGATCCACCCACGATAGCAATCCGTTTCGGGTCGGCAATGCCCTGTTCGACAGCCCACCGCACTGCGTCGGTGAGGTCGTCGTCCGTGATCGTTCCAATCTTTCCGTTGGCCGCGTTCATGTACGGCACGTTGATGATGGAGGCGCGATAGTTGACCTGCAAAACGGCATAACCGCGATTGGCTAGAAGCTGGCTGCCCGGATCAAAGCCCCACTCGTCGCGGGCCCAGGGACCGCCATGCACCGACAAGATGAGAGGCAGAGCTTTGGCATCCTTGCCTGGCGGCAGGGTCAGATAGCTGACGAGTTTGAAGCCATCGCGTGCGGGGATGGTCATGGGACGCATTTCCGCAAGCTTGTACTGCTCCAGTTGTGGCCGGTCGCGGAAGAGCAGCTTGGCCTGATGTGCGGAGCGATCGTAGAGATAGAAAGAGGTTGGCCCGTTGTCGGTGAAGTACCAGACGGTCCACTGGTTGCCGCTCAGGTCCTGGCTGGAGACCAGAAAAACTCCGGGTTGCAGCGACGATAAGTACTTCAGATCGGCTGCAACGGCCGGATCGATCGCGCGCCACTCTGGTTTTAAATAATCCAGGGCCGCGGCCTGCACGTGATTGTC
This sequence comes from Terriglobia bacterium, assembly GCA_041488515.1. Lineage (GTDB taxonomy): Bacteria > Acidobacteriota > Terriglobia > Terriglobales > Acidobacteriaceae > Angelobacter. The sequence goes on from JBGPPK010000005.1 coordinate 185,959, forward strand.
GCGTGGATCGCGCAACAGGATGAAATTGCTGGCAAAGATCTGCCACAGGTCGGCCTGGGGATCGCTGGCGAGAACGCGCAGCTCCTTGCCCGTGGCCGTATCCAATTCCACCAGGCGATTTGTCGGCGAGTCTTTGCTTGAGCCGGCCACCAGCTTCTTTCCATCCTGGGAAAAGCCCACAACGATGTTGCCGCCGTTGACCTGCCCGAGAAAGGGCGCTTGCTCGAACGGGATTTTCAGCAGGTCGCGCCAGGGCGTTTTGCCGCTGTCACGCACGCGGACCACTGTCTCCAGGCTGTCCGTGAAAGCCGTGGCCGCGCGCACCACCAGGTTGGAGTCGGCGGTCCAGCCGATCACGTCACCGGGGTTTTGCGCGTCCATCACGGTTGCGCCGGTCGTGAGGTTCACGCGGTAAACGTCAAAGAGCTTTGAATCGCGCAGGTTCATGCTGACCAGGACTTCATCGGGCCGCGACGGTGCGAGCAGGGTCTGCTGCGCGCGTATGCCGAGAAAGGGTGTCAGATCGCGGATCGCGCCAGTTTTCAGGTCAACCGAGTAAAGATGATAATCTTCGTTGCCGTTTTCATCGGACTGGTAGAGCAGGTGCTCGTTGTCATAAGCCCATTGGTAGCCATTCAGGCCACGCTGCGCGGCACGGGTGACCATCCGCTTTTGGTGCGTGGCCAGGTCTTCCACCCAGATGTTGGCAACGCCCTTGTCTGAAGGCGCAGTATAGGCAATCGTCTTTCCGTCGGGCGAGATGGTGAGAAAGTCATGTTCGGCGGGAGAATCAATTACTTTGCGCGGAATCAGCGGTAGTTCCTGGGCAAAGCAATTTGCCGCAAGAACAACCCAAACCCACGTTGCCACGGCGAAGGCGCAAACGCCTGGAACTGCGAAAGACGATCTGAGCTTCATAGTCTCCCCTTCTTCAAAAAGTATATCCACCTTGAGGATTAGACAGCCTGAACGCCCGGCCGTTATCCTTGCCGCATGGGTTTTGAATCGATTCGCCTGATCACTTTTGATTGCTACGGAACTTTGATTGACTGGGAGAACGGCATGCTGGCGGCGCTGCGCCCGCTGTTCTCGCGCGATGGCCGCCGGATTCCCGACACGCAGCTTCTGGAACTCTATGGTGACATCGAAGCCGAGATCGAAGCCGGCCCATACCTGCCTTACCGCCAGGTCCTGGCGCAGGCTGCCCAGGAAATTGGCCGTCGCACCGGCATGGATGTTTCAGCGGAGCAAGGCCGCATATTCGCCGACTCACTTACGCTCTGGAAGCCGTTCATGGATACGGTGTTCTCCCTGCAAGCCTTGGCGAGAAAATTCCGCCTGGGAATTATCTCCAACGTGGATGATGACCTTTTTGCCGAAACGCGAAAAAAACTGGCTCCGGTTGCATTTGATTTCGTAGTAACGGCGCAGCAGATGCAGAGCTATAAGCCTTCGTTCAGGAACTTTGAAGAAGCCGTGCGTCGCAGCGGACTGAACAAAGACCAGATCCTGCACGCAGGCCAGAGCCTCTACCATGACGTTGCCCCGGCCAATGCCCTGGGCATCCGCAATGTCTGGGTGAACCGGCCGTCTATCAGACCTGGGGCCGGCGCGGCCCGGCCGGGGACGGCGAAACCGACATATGAGGTCCGCACCCTAGCCGAGCTCTCTGTGCTGGTGAGCGCTGCCAGTGCCTGAGGGCGCCTAAGCCGCCGGCTGTTTTGGGAACAACATCGGTTCCAGCAGCACCTGGCGGGTCTCTTCTGAAGTCAGCCGCTCGTCGGCAGAATAAAATTCCACTGCTCCCCGGCGGGACTGCCGCATGGAAAGCATTCCGCCTTCAGGGACCCCGGCGCTGCGCTGGTTGATGGCAGAGTAGTCGTAGCGCACGGTGCGATTGTCGAAGTCAGCCGTTAGCGTAAGCTCCACTCCCGATCCGGGGTTGCGGACGCGATAGCGGTTTTCACCGTCCTTAGCCAGGTCGGCATCGGGGCGGTGTGAGTTGAACTCAGCCACATCGGTGCGCAGTTCCTCGCCCAGCCTGAGCCAGCGTTCGCGTGCTGCCGCGGCAAATTGGCTTTCGGGATCGGAATGAATAGTGGCTTTCTGAGAGGTTTGACGAAGGTGCTCTTGTATCCAGCCCATGTTTTATGGGATGGTTCATCGAGCAAAGCAGATGGCTGAGAGGCCGCGGCGCGTTAGAATAAAGCCTGGGGGATTGGTCTTATGACCGTTCCATTAAAAATTAACCCATCAAAAAGTGACCTGACAAAAAGGCGCCTGACCCAGCCGCTTGTCCGGCACAATGGCTCGCACCATCCTGTCTCATGGGACGAGGCGATGGAGCGCGTGACGCAAGCGTTCCAGAGATCCATTGCCCGGTGCGATCCGCGGGATTTCGGCATGTTCAGCTGCTCGAAAACCACGAATGAGCTGAACTATACGGCGCAGAAATTTGTGCGCTCCGTGATGGGGACGAACAACATCGATAGTTGCAACCGAACTTGACACGCCCCCAGCGTCGTCGGTCTGGCGACGGTTTTCGGAGCGGGCGGCGGCACCAGTTCCTATCGTGAAGCCGAAGAAGCGGACGTGATCCTGCTGTGGGGTTCGAACGCGCGCGAGACGCACCCGATCTTTTTTCACCACGTACTGAAGGGCGTGCGCAACGGAGCCAAGCTGTATGTAGTCGATCCCCGGCGCACCAGCTCGGCGCAATGGGCGGACACGTGGCTCGGGATCGACGTGGGATCGGACATCTCCCTGGCCAATGCCATGGCGCGCGAAATCATCTCTGCCGGCCTGGCGCACACAAAATTCATCGAGCACGCGACCAGCGGCTTCGCCGCCTACCGCGAGCACGTGGAAAAGTACACGCTGGAGCGCGCGGAGCGTGACACAGGTGTTCCGGCCGAAGTGATACGGCAGGTCGCGCATGCGTATGCTCGCGCCGGCCGCGCGCAGCTCTGCTGGACGCTCGGCATCACCGAGCACCACAATGCCGTGGACAACGTGCTGGCGCTGATCAATCTGGCGCTGCTCACCGGTCATGTGGGACGCTATGGCAGCGGCGTCTGTCCCCTGCGCGGCCAGAACAACGTTCAGGGCGGCGGCGATATGGGCGCGATTCCCGACCGGCTGCCCGGCTTCCAGCACGTTGAGAATGACGAGTTGCGCGGCAAGTTCGAGAAGGCATGGGGAGTGAAGATTCATCCCAAGCGCGGCTGGCACATTAGTGGCATGTTCGACGCCATGGAGCGCGGCGAGTTGAAGACGCTTTACGTGCTGGGCGAAAATCCCGCCGACTCTGAGGCCGACCGCCATCGCGCGCTCAAGCTGCTGGGCGGGCTGGAATTCATGGTGGCGCAGGACCTCTTCTATACCAAGACGGCGGAGCTGGCGGACGTGGTCTTGCCCGCCGCCGCCGGCTGGTGCGAAAGCGAAGGCACAGTCACATCGAGCGAGCGCCGCGTACAGCGCGTCCGCGCCGCCGTGGCGCCGCCGCCGGGCGTGCGCGACGATACTGAAATCATCTTCGAACTGGCACGCCGTCTGGGCTATGACTGGGGCAGCCCAAAGTCAGAGTGCATCTGGAACGAATTGCGCTCGCTCAGCCCCATGAACGCAGGGATGAGCTATGCGCGTCTGGAAGAACATGGCGGATTACAGTGGCCTTGCTATGACGAGTCGCACCCGGGAGAAATCTTTTTGCATGGCAGGCTGTGGCAAGATCCTTTGATCGGACCGCGCGCGCCTTTCAGCGTGGTGGAGTTTGTGCCGCCGGTGGATGCGCTGGACGCACAGTATCCCATCCGGCTGACCACGGGACGCCGTCTTGACTCCTATAACACCGGTGTCCAGACCGGGCAGTATGCGTCTCCGTTGCGCCGCGAAGAAGCCATTGACCTCGCTCCTGAAGACGGCCGCCAGTACAATCTGCGCGAAGGGGAAAAAGTGCGTGTGAGTTCGCGAAGAGGCTCCGTGATTGCCCCGGTACGATTTGATCCTGGGCTGCGCCAGGGGCTCGCCTTTTTGACCATGCATTTTCCTGAGCAGGTTGCCACGAACGATCTCACCATTGACGCCGTCGATCCTAAATCCGGGACCTCAGAGTTCAAGGCCACCGCGGTGCGGATTGAAAAGTGTACGGAGGAATAATTGGACCTTCACCTGACCGGCGCGCGTCCCACACCTGAAGAACAAGCCGCCATCGATTTGGAATTGGGCGCGCCCGAATCGGTGTGGCAGGGCGGGGAACGAACGGTTGCCGATGTCCGGTCGGCTTCCGGCGGAAATCAGAAGGCAAATGCGCAGCGCCACTTGTTGTTGCCGGTGCTGCATGCCATCCAGAAGCGCATTGGCTGGATCAGCCAGGGCGCCATCAACTATGCTGCGCTCCGTCTGGACGTGCCGCCGGCAGAAGTCTATGGCGTGGCCTCTTTCTATGGCATGTTCTCGCTCCAGCCCCGCCCGGCTGCCGTGGCCCACGTTTGCGATGACATTGCATGCATGACCCGGGGCTCCGAGGAACTCTGTGACGAACTGGAAAACCGTCTTGGGCCCGAAGGCGTGCCGTGCGCCGGCGGACGCGCCATGTGGCTGCGCAGCAATTGCCTGGGTTTGTGCGAGCGCGCTCCGGCGGTATTAGTCGCCAGGGCAGGGAAAAGAGCGCAGGAGCGCGTGCTGGCGCCGGCCACTCCTGAACGCGTGCAGTCGCTGATCAACGATGCCGCCAATGACGTGATGCCCGCTGCCCCTGACGTTCTGAATGCCCAGCTTTCGGTGCCCCAGGAGGGATCAAGAAAGCTGGCGCTGTTGCGCCGCCTGGGCAAGAGCAACGCAATCCAGCTTGACGGCTATCAGCGGGTCGGCGGTTATGAGGCCTTGCGCAAGGCCTTTGATCTTGGGCCAGAGGGGACGCTGCGGGAGGTGAGCGCATCACGGCTTCTCGGCCGCGGCGGCGCGGCTTTTCCGGCAGCCAAAAAGTGGGAAGCGCTGTATCAGCAGCGCGATCTGCTGAAAGCAAACACTGATCGCAAACACTACGTGATCTGCAATGCGGACGAGTCCGAGCCAGGGACCTTCAAGGACCGCCTCATCATGGAGGGTGATCCGTTCGCCGTATTGGAAGGCATGACGATTGCCGCGCTGGTTACCGGCGCGGAGCAAGGCTATATCTATCTTCGCGGCGAATATCCATTGGCGGCTGAGCGTCTGGCGCATGCCATTGAAGCCGCGCGCTGGGAAGGCTTCCTGGGAGAGAACGTTCTGAGCAGCGGAATGCGCTTTGACGTAGAGTTACGCCGGGGCGCGGGCGCCTACATCTGCGGCGAAGAGACCGCGCTCTTCAATTCGATTGAAGGACATCGCGGCGAGCCTCGCAACAAGCCGCCCTTCCCCACGCATGCCGGCCTGTTCCGCCAGCCAACGGTGGTGAACAACGTGGAAACGCTGATCAACGTTCCCATCATCATCAGCCAGGGCGGCTCCGCGTATGCAAGCGTGGGCACGGAGAACTCCACCGGCCCCAGGCTCTTTTGCCTTTCCGGACACGTCACGCGCCCGGGAGTATATGAGGTCCCCATGGGGACCACGTTGCGCCAGTTGCTGTCCTTGGCGGGCGGAGTTGCCGGCACGGGCCGGTTGCAGGCGGTGCTGCTGGGCGGCGCGGCGGGAACATTTGTTTCACCCAAGGAGATCGATGTTCCACTCACGTTCGAAGGAACGCGGGCCATCGGCGCTACGCTTGGTTCCGGCGTGGTGATGCTGTTCGACGACAGCGTCGATCTGAAGCGAATTCTGCTGCGCGTCGCGGCGTTCTTCCGCCATGAGACTTGCGGACAGTGCGTGCCCTGCCGGGTGGGCGTGGTGCGCCAGCAGGAAGCGTTGCTGCGCCTGGTGGAAAACCGTCCTCTGGGATCGAAGGCGGACGAGGTGGTAATGTTGCGAGAGATGGCGCAGGCCATGCGCGATGCCTCGATCTGCGGCCTGGGCCAGACGGCCGCCAGCGCGCTGGAATCGGCGCTGGAGAGATGGAATTTATTTGCATGAAAGAGACCACACCAGCAACGGCAAAAGCAGCGGCAGCGGCAGAGCTTGCGCCCACGCCACTGGTCCCGATTCCGCGCGGGCCGGTCCCGCTGGCCCCGCCGGAGCGAGAGCGCCGCATGGTAGAAATCACCATCGATGGCCAGCCGGTTTCGGTGCCGGAAGGCTCAACCATTCTGGAAGCCGCGCGCAAGCTTGGCGTCGACACACCGACGCTGTGCTTTCTTGAGAGCCTCACGCCGGTGAACGTTTGCCGCGTCTGCGTGGTGGAGATGGAAGGTTCACGCACGCTTGTGCCGGCATGCTCACGCAAGGTCGAGCCGAAGATGTCGATCAAAACGGACTCGGAGCGCGTGCGCTTGTCGCGGCGGATGGTCCTGGAATTCCTGGCGTCGTCGGTGGATGTCTCCACGGCGCCGCAGTTTGCCGGCTACATGGAGCGCTACGGCGCGCGGCCGCAGCGCTTTGGCCCTTCCGCCGCGACGGTGAAGCAGCCGGTCAAGGTCGATAACGATCTCTACGTCCGCGATTATTCAAAATGCATTCTCTGCTACAAATGCGTGGAGGCCTGCGGCGTGGACGCACAGAACACCTTCGCCATCGCCGTCTCCGGGCGCGGCTTTTCCGCCGGTATCGCCACGGAGTTTCAAGTTCCGCTGCCGGAGTCTGCCTGCGTCTATTGCGGCAATTGCATCGGCGTCTGCCCCACCGGCGCGTTGATGTTCAAGAGCGAATACGATATGCGCCAGGCGGGCACGTGGGACGAATCAAAGCAGGAGCAGACCACCACCATCTGTCCTTACTGCGGCGTGGGCTGCAACCTGACCGTGCATGAGCAGGAAGGCGAGATCGTGAAGGTTACTTCGCCTCTTGACCATCCGGTCACACACGGCAATCTGTGCATCAAGGGACGTTTCGGCTGGCAGTTTGTCCAGATTGAGCCGGCAGAGAAGTAAAGCCCCCGCTATCGATTGCCGGCCGTCTGCGTTTCCGCCGGTACGCTGATTTCATACAAGGTCTGATCCGCTGCCAGAACCAGAAGCTTGCCCGAGGCAAGAAACTCTGCGTGCGTAATTCGCGCCGGGAAGGTGTACTGCTCCAGAGATTGCAAGGTGGACGTGCTATAGAGTTCGGCGACACCAGCCCCGTTTTCCACCAGCACCTGGTCACCGGCCGCAGAGATGGCGCGGAACCTGCCCAGCACCTTGCCTTTTTGCTGGCCTGAGCTGAGGGAGTAGACCAGCGTGCGATTATGCGTGTCATAGAGGAGCACGGTATCTCCGGCGGAGATGGCGGCGTTGCCGAAAAATGAGTAGTTTGCCGTGTCCACAAAAATGCTGCCCCTGGTCTTGCCGCTGGCGGGATCAAGAACTTCGATCAGGATGGCGTCGTCTTTATTGGGGAGCGCTGCGTATTTCTGTTTGAGGTCGGGGTCCAGTTTCGATTCATCTTTTGCCCCCTGGAAAAATTGAAACACAGCCGTGACTGACTTTCCCGCGCGCGAATAGGCCATGGTGGGCAGAATACCGGGGAACTCGCGCGTCCAACGCACCTTGTAGTCATGTGCATCATGGGCAGTGATGGTGGTGTGGCTCTTCACCGGAGGCATGGCAGAAAAAACCAGATCGCCGGCCTGCCAGATGACCTCGCGTTCCTCTTCCCTGTTTTTCTTGACCGGAGCGTCGTTGCCGATGTTGTAGAGTTCCTGCTGCGTTTTTTCAACAGGGTCCAGGCTCATCATCTTCGGCCTGGATTCAGATTTGTGGAAGGTGGCGAGAATCCTGCCTTCATCAAAGTATCCTCCGGCAAAGGTGCCGGTATCGAGAACGCGCTCGCCGGTTTCTGCGTTCCAGATGCCTCCGCTGGTCTCGCCTGCCGCAGCCAGCCACTTGCCATCAGGAGAAAAACCGGATGCGCGCAAGGAGGGAAGGTAGCTCAGCGGCAACTGCGTGCCCGCGAGTTGCTTCTGCCCGGTCAGGCTGAACAGCGCGACCTTGCCGCCCAGTTGCTCGCCCGCGACTAGATCGCCGTAGATGGCCATTCCCGGACTCTTGTAGCCCATAGCCAGCTTTTTCGCGTCCAGATCGATGGCGGCAATGGGATGCATGGCAGCGGGGGTCACCAGGATATAGTTGCCCTTGGCGGGAGCGATCAAACGGCCTTCCAGTTTGAAGCTGTTGATTTCCAGAGGAAATTCCATGACCAGGTCACCCGAAGGAAAGCGCACCAGCTGCGAGCGCGCAGGTTTCTCCGGATTGTATGCGGCAAGGTCATTGTTCGGCATGAAGGTGAAATTTGAGGCAGCCATCTGCCGAATGCGCCCGGGAATGGAAATTTCGCGTTTCGCCTGGAGATCATAGCCGACGGCGTTGTCAGAGGTGCCGCCGAGGAAGTAGTGACTGTCGGGCGAGAACTGCATGTGGAAATGCGCGGGGCCACGGAGTTGAAAGGTGGTGCGACGCTCATCGAGTGCGGACGTGAAACTAAAAACCTGGACCGGCCAGTTGAAGCCCTTGGTGAAAAAGACGTTACTACTGGCGACATCGACCAGGTCCAACTCAAGGTCGTCTTTGCGCCGCTTCATGCAGGCCAGTACCTCGCCGGTGCTGGAGATAGCGTAATCAAGGCAGCGGCGGGGAAGAACGACGGCGGTGATCGAGGTCCTTTGCCGGGCGCCGATGTCCCACTTCTGCACGCGCAGCTCCGCGTCAGCTACTACCACTGAACGCGAGTCAGGGCTGAACTGCGCCCATTGCGCGTTGACGGCGTCAATACGAAAGAGCGTGGCCAGCGGCTGGCGGGAGAGCACAAACACGCTGCTCTCGTCCTGGGCGAGAAGAAATTGTCCATCCGGGCTGAACTGGAGATATTCCAAGCTGCCGCGCAGGGGCGGCTGAAGCGTGGTCTTTCTGACGACGCCTCCAACCTTTTCCCGGGCAGCAGCGCGCCTTGCCCCGATGACCGCTTTTTGCCAGTCAAGGAAGTGGCCAGCGGAACCCGTGGAGAGCGATGACACGCATTGCGAAGGCAGCGGTGCAGCCTTATTAATAAGCAGCCGCACGCGCTTGGAGTTGGGGTTGGTGGTGCCAAAGAAGTCGGTAAGAAAGTTCCCCGTCTTGCCTTTATTTTCCGTCAGGCGGTCAAAGAAATCAGCTATGTGGGCCGGATCGTAGCCGGCGCGCATCATGGCAAAAAGTCCGATGCGGTCTGCAATCTGCTGCTCATCTTCCACGCGCTCAAAGTCGCCCCAGGACGCGTGCTTCTTGGCCCAGATGTCCTCAAGCTGGTTCCACTTCTGGAAAATGTCGTTGCGATCGCCCACTTGGCTCACGCCGAGCACCTTGCGGAACATGCGCGTGACGTCGATCGCGGCCTGGTGGATCATGACGTGGCCGATTTCATGCCCCAGCAGTCCGGCGAGCTCGTCTTCATTCTGCAGGAAAGCGATGAGCTGGCGGGTAACGTAAATTTTGCTGCCGCCAAGCGAGAAGGCATTATTGATCGGATAGTCGATGATATAGAACTCGTAATGGCGGGAGGTGGGAGGCAACTGGGCCAGCATGCGCTCACCCATCTTCTGCAGGTAGTCTCGCTCGGGGTCTTCGACGATGTTGTATTGCTTGAGTACCTGCTCGTCAAGAATGGTGCCCAGCCAATCTTCCTGCTGCTCATTGAAGATGTTTGGCTCATTCACTACCTTGGAGAATGAGGGCATGGCGCAAGGTCCGCCCGGCGCGGCGCCGGGCTGCTGGCCGGCCAAAGGCATGGCGCAGAAAAGCGCCAGAATGCCCATGCCAAATAGATGTCTAAGGGAGCGCATAAATAGTTCCTTCGAAGAGACGGCTATCGGTGGGAAGAGTCTATCGAAATTATCTAGCTGGGTCTATAGCTAATAGAAGTAGATTCGGACACAAACTATTCGAGCTTTTATTAGCCCAGATAGTTGCGCATGCCGCGGAATGTTCGACGTCACCGGTGCGTGAAGCTGTGCTTGCCCTGGACGTAGTCAAATACAGTCTGGCCGTTACCATGCAATTTGTACTTGTAGTAAGCAAGCCTTCCAGACCAACGGGGCCGCGAGCACGGAGCTTGCTGTTGCTGATTCCTGGCTCGACGCCCAGGCCATAACGGAAGCCCGGTGGCAAAGCGGGTGGATGCGTTATAAAAACGCTGGCAGCATCGACTTTCCGTCAAGTCTGTTTTGCGGCGGCGGTGATGGCGTGGTCTCACTCTCAATCACAAAGTCCAGCTTCCGGCAGGCCGACGAAACAAAAATTGCTGCCTTGCGGCAGGGGAGTATGTTTGTGTTGCTTCTATGATCGCGTCAGCTCATATTCGCCCATCAGCCCGGATGCATGCATGGGTCGGGAGGGCAGAACACCCGCAGGGAGAACAGGTGAGCTTGGGCGCACGAATATCGAATAAACTTCTCGCTTTGGCAAGAAAAGTAAGCCCTTCTTAAACCCTGAGAGCTGAATTGAGAATCCTTTTCGGAGGAAACCCAATAAATCAACAGTCCGGCTGGGGTGGAAAATTACATTCGCGCAAGCTTTGCTTTTTCACCGGATGCCAATCGTCGATCAGTACGGATTAGAAAGTCAGGAGTAAAGAAGCGTAAAGGCGCTAGCCAGAAATGCCAGTGCTGCATATACTTCTGCGCCGGGGTACTATCGTTCGACCGGCGTTGTTTTGTTTGTCCGCAAGCGCCTGGTTCCTGACTCCCTAAACCGCATGGAGGCTGTCGTGAAAAAGTCTGTCCTTTCTCTTCTGCTCCTTTTGACCACTGGGTTCTTGACCAATTGGTGCGCCGCAGAATCGAAACTGCTGCGTCATCCCAGCTATCACAACGGCAAAGTGGCGTTCAGCTATCTGGGCGATATATGGGTGGCGAATGAGGATGGCAGCAACGTGCAGCGTCTGACGGTCCATCGCGCGCGCGATATCTATCCGAGGTTCTCTCCCGACGGCAAGTGGATCGCGTTTTCTTCCAACCGCTACGGCAATTACGACGTGTTCGTGATTCCGGCAGATGGCGGCTGGGCGAAGCAGCTTACTTTCCACTCCGCGGCGGACCTGGTGGTGAACTGGACGCCGGACAGCAAGAAGATCCTGTTCCAGTCGTCGCGCGGGTTGATGTATCCGGGGATACCGAACCTCTATGAGGTTTCGATCGAGGGCGGCCTGGAACGCGCAGTTCCCACGGACTGGGGCTATTGGGGCGGCTACTCGCCGGACGGCGCCAAGTTGGTTTTCAACCGCCATCCCATGGTCTGGTGGCGGCAGCACTACCGCGGCAGTTATGCCGCCGATCTCTGGGTGATGGACGTCAAGGCGAAGAAATATACTCACCTGGCAGATGGCGACTATAAGGGAAATTATTTCTGGCCGATGTATGCCGCCGACGGCAACATTTATTTCGTCTCTGACCGGCTTCCGGATGAAAGCCACGTAAAGCCGGGAAGCCATGAAGTCCTGAAGAGCACAAACAATCTGTGGAAGATCCCGGAGCACGGTGGACGCGCCGTGCAGGTGACGCACCATGAGAGCGGCCGGCTGTTCTTTCCGTCCGTATCCAGTGACGGCAAGACGATTGTCTATGAGCAGGATTTCGGCATATGGAAGCTGGACACCAAGACCGGCAAGTCGACGCCGATCAAGATCAACATTGTCTCGGACGACAAGGAGAACGCGATCGAGACCATCACAGTCCGCAATGAGACAGAGGGCTACGATCTTTCGCTGACCACCAAGCGCGCGGCGGTCTCCGCGCACGGCGAGATCTTCTCCATCGCCACCGACCACGGCGACATTCAGCGGGTGACGCAGTCCTTTTCGCGCGAGGAAGACCCCTCGTGGTCACCGGACGGGAAGTGGATCGCCTTTGTCTCCGACAAATCGGGACTCGATGAAGTATGGATGGCGCATGAAGACGGCACCGGCTTGAAGAAACTTTCCGAGGGCGACGGTGAAAAGAGCGCGATCCAATGGGCCCCGGATTCGAAGGCGCTGATGTATTCGGCTTCAGACCACAAGCTCTACCGCTACGATCTGGAAAGCGGCAAGAGTTCGGTGATCGCCAGCGGCGAAGCGGGCAACATACAGGGAGCGCGCTTTTCGCCGGACGGCAAATGGGTGGCGTACTCCAAGCTCAATCATGACCTGCGTCCGCACGTCTATGTGGCGCCCTCCACCGGCGGGGCCGAGCGGCGCGTGGGCAACGACGATCTGCTCTTCAGCGAGACCAATCCGGTTTGGACGCCGGACGGCAAGAGGATGCTTTTCCTGGCGGGACTGGCACAGGCCGGCAGCGCCACGCTGCGGCGGGCATTTGTGCAGGTATACAGCGTTTCGCTGGTGAAAGAAGAAAAGAACCCGACCGACCGCGGCGTGGACGATGAAGAACAGGCCCAGGCGGCGGAGAAGCTGGACCGCCAGCGCACCGCACAGGCCCGCGGCGAAGCCCCGAAGCCGGAGGTGAAGATCGAATTTGACGGCATTACCCGGCGCTCGCACCAGGTGACCCGCCTCAGTGACAACGTCACGGCGCTGGCAGTCTCACCGGACAGCAAGCTGTACGCGTTTGTTGCCGTCTCGGAGGAGGAGAGAGGAGCGACGGCAACGCTGTACACGATCCCTGAAGACGGCACGCAGACTACCACTATCGCCATCAATCGCAGAACGAGTCTCGACGAAGGCGGCGGTGGAGGCGGGTTCGGCGGCCGCCAGATTGCCTCGCTTAAGTTCGCCAAAGACGGCCGCAGCATTTATTTTCTGGGGGCCCAGGGTCTCTACAACGTCGAGATTCCTCAATCCGCTCTGAGCGCCACGGGTGGCCGGGGTGGCGCAGCTGCCGGGGCAGGTCCCACGGCTGGCGGCGCCCGCTCTGAGCCGCGCCACATCACCTTCACCGCGCGCGTGGAGGTCGACCATCGCGAGGAATGGAAGCAGGTCTTCAACGAGAGCTGGCGCGTCATGAAGCACCGCTTCTACGATCCGGAGATGCACGGCGTGAACTGGGCGAGCGTGAAAGACGTTTACGGGCCGCTGATGGACTACGTTGCCGACCAGGAAGAGATGCACAACGTGGTGAGCCAGATGATCGGCGAACTGAACGCGTCGCATACCGGCATCAGCGCCGCGCCCACGCAGGAAGATCGCGACCGCATGGCGCAGACGCGCTTCCCCGGCCTGGACCTGGAAAGTGACGCTTCGGGTTATTACAAAGTGTCCCACATCTATAAGGACGGGCCGGCGGACAAGGATTACGTAAACATCAACGAAGGCGACTATGTGCTGTCCATTGACGGGCACGAGCTGAAGGCCGGCGACAACTATTGGAGATACCTGACGGCCGTGCGCGGAGAGAAACTTTACTTCACCGTGAATTCCAAGCCGGAGGCCGCGGGCGCGCGCCTGGTGAAAATACAGCCGATCAACCAGGGCGCGTATACCACTTTGCAATATGAACGATGGGTGGAACAGCGCAGGGCGATGGTGGAGAAGCTTTCCAAGGGCGAGGTGGGTTACCTGCACATACGCTCCATGGACGCTCCCTCGCTGCGGCGCTTTGAGCGCGATCTGGTGGAGAACCACGACAAGAAAGCGCTGATCATCGACCAGCGGTTCAATCCCGGCGGCGGTATTGACCAGGAATTGCTGGAGATCCTGAGCCAGCGGCAATATCAATACACCAAGGCGCGCGATTCGGTGCAGATCACCCGGCCGCAGCAGGCCTTCTTCGGGCCGATGGTGGTGATGGAAAACGAACGCTCCACCAGCGACGCCGAGGTTTTCCCGGACGGCTTCCGCACGCTGGGCCTGGGCAAGGTTGTGGGCAAGACAACCTACGGTGCGGTGATCGGCACGGGCGCGTTCCGGCTTCTGGATGGCTCGTCGATCCGCACGCCGGCAACCGGGCTGTGGAACGTGAAGGGCTACAACCTGGAAAATTATGGCGTGCCGCCCGATGTGGACGTGGACAATACCCCGGAAGACTTCCTGGCCGGACGCGATGCGCAGCTGGAGAAAGCGGTCGAGGTGTTGAAAGAAGAGCTGAAAGGAAAGACGCCAGGGGTGAAGACGGCTTCGGGTGGGGAGTAGATTCGTTCAGCATTGATCATTCAGGGTGGCGTGCAGTCACCCTGATTCTTTCTTGGGCGGCGCTGAGGACAGGCGGTCAGCTGTTTCCATTCTGCATTTGTGCCGACCAAGGTTCCCCCACAGACGTTGCATCTGCGCTTCTGTTTCCGTTGCTTCCAATAAGTCATTGGTCATTTCACTCCACATCGTAAAGTTCCGTTAACCTCCCACGCCCATTCCCGCCTCGCCGCGAATTAACCATCCTGACAATTATTAACCCCTGGCTTACCTACTGTTTACGCCGACGCCCCCCGGTCCGGGTCTAATCCTACAGAGGCCGCGAACGCTGTTTTGAGGGCCTGGGGGTTGAGGATGAAATACCTAAAAAACAAGTGGACGATTATTGGTGTGCTGCTGGCGGCCATCGGGCTGCTCACGGCATTCAAGCTGGAGCAAACCAAGGCGCCGCAGTACTACACCGAGAAGGTGCAGAAGGGCGACATACAGAACGTGGTCCAGGCCACGGGAACCATCAACGCGGTGACCACGGTGCAGGTGGGCTCGCAGGTGTCGGGGACGATCCAGACGCTGTTTGCGGACTTTAACTCGCACGTGAAGAAGGACCAGGTGGTCGCGCAGATCGATCCTTCATTGTTCCAGGGAGCGCTGTTGCAGGCGAAGGCCGATCTGGCCGACGCGCAGGCGAACCTGGTCGTGTCGAAGGCGAATCTGGACAAAGCGGTAGCGGCGGCGGCGCAAGCCAAGCTCGACTTCAATCGCTACACCACGCTGGCGCAGGAAGGCGTTGTGCCGACGCAGCAATTGGATACCGCTCGCGCGGCTTCGCAGAGCGCGGATGCAGCGGTGGGCGCGGCCAAGGCGCAGGTAACGCAGGCGAACGCGCAGGTGCAGCAGAAGTCGGCGGCGGTCACGGTGGCGCAAACCAACCTGGCGCATTCGACCATCCGCTCTCCCATTGACGGCACGGTGATCGCGCGCAGCGTTGACGTTGGCCAGACGGTAGCGGCTTCATTGCAGGCGCCGACGCTTTTCACCATCGCGCAAGATTTGACCAAGATGCAGGTCTACGTGAGCACCGATGAGAGCGACGTAGGCACGATCCATCCGGGGCAGGACGTCACTTTTAAAGTGGACGCTTTTCCCAAAGATTCTTTCAAGGGCAAAGTTTCCGCGGTGCGGCTGAACGCCACGACCGTCCAGAACGTTGTGACCTATACGACGATTGTGGACTTTGACAACCCAGACATGAAGTTGTTTCCGGGCATGACGGCCTATGTGACGGTGCCTGTCGCGACGGCGAGTGACGTGGTGAAGGTCCCGAACGGCGCGCTGCGCTTTACGCCCGACCTGACGACGGACCAGATCGGCGCTTTGTATCAGAAGGCCGGGATCGCGGCAGCGGGAGCTGGACGCAAAGGCGGAAAGGCGGCACAGCAAACGTCCGGACAACAAACCACGATGGCTGTGGTCTGGAAGATGAATTCGGACAAGTCGCTGGAGCCGGTGCAGGTCAAGCTGGGCATCACCGACCACACCACGACTGAGGTCGCGCAGGTGGTGAAGGGATCGCTCAATCCGCAGGACCAGGTGATTACTGGCTCGGCGGCGGCAAACAAGAGCGCTGCCACTACGGCGGCCCCGGGAATGGGAGCAACGCGTGGCGCGGGCGGCGGTGGAAGAGTTGGCCGGTAGCTTCGCCGCAGATGAGCGCTGATGAACTCGAGATAAAGCAAAAGCAGCCGCGAATCAACGCGAAATACGCGAATCGCTTAAGGAGTGAGGGAATTATGGCAACGCTGGCACAAGTTGAACTGAATGCAAATGTAGTGACGAAGCTGGAGCGCCTGGGTGGCGGAACCCCTGTCATTCAAGTGCAGGACGTGCACAAGTACTACGATCTGGGCGAAACCAAGGTGCACGCCCTGCGCGGCGTGGACATGACGATTGAGCCGGGAGAGTTCGTGGCGATCATGGGCTCGAGCGGCAGCGGCAAATCGACCTTCATGAATATGCTGGGTTGCCTGGATAAGCCGACCAGCGGCAAGTACATCCTGGAAGGCACGGACGTTTCCAGCCTGGACAAGAAGCAGCTGGCGGCAATACGCAATCGCAAGCTGGGATTTGTGTTCCAGGGTTTCAACCTGCTCTCACGCACCACGGCGCTGGAAAACGTTGAGCTGCCCACGCTCTACGCGCAGATGGAGAAAGAGAAGCGCCTGGAGCGGGCGAAAGAGGTGCTGACGCTGGTGGGCCTGGGAGACAGGATGGACCATTTTCCCTCGCAGCTTTCCGGTGGACAGCAACAGCGCGTGGCCATTGGCCGCGCTCTGGTGAACAAGCCGGCAATCCTGCTGGCCGACGAACCCACGGGCAACCTGGACAGCCGGACGTCGGTGGAGATCATGCAAATCTTTCAGGATTTGAATGATAGCGGGCTGACGATTGTGCTGGTCACGCACGAGCCTGACATCGCGCATTTTGCGAAGCGGACTGTGGTGTTCCGCGACGGCAAGATACGGCACGACGATCCGGTGCGGCAGAGACCGCGGGCGGCTGAGGTATTGAAGACGATGCCGACGGTGGATGAGTAGATGCAATCGCACCGCGGAGACGCGGAGGCGCGGAGAACAGATCTGGCAATTGGTTTCACAGGGGGTTTTATGGATTTCATAGCGATTTTACGGATAGCGGTGCGAGCGTTGACGCGCAACAAGATGCGGTCATTGCTGACCATGCTGGGAATTGTGATCGGCGTAGGCGCGGTCATCGCGACGGTGGGGCTGGGACAGGGCGCGCAGCAGCAGGTGCAGGACCAGATCGCGTCGATGGGAACCGACCTGCTCTATGTCAGTTCCGGTAGCGTAAATAAAGGCGGCATACGGCTGGGCGGAGGAGCGACCAAGACGCTGGTCTATGACGACATGAAAGCGATCTTGCAGCAGGTCCCGACCATAGGGCAGGCTGCGCCGGGCGCGGGCGCCAGCGGGCTGGTGGTCGCCGACAATCAGAACTGGAGCACGCGCATTACCGGCACCGAGCCGCAGTACTTTGACATCAGGAACTGGAATTTTGCGCGCGGCGCCAATTTCACGCAGGATGACGTGACGCGCGCCGCCAATGTGGTGGTGCTGGGCGCGACCGTGCAGCAAAACCTGTTTGGAAACTCTGATCCGACGGGCAAGACGATTCGCATCGGCAATCTGCCGTTCCAGGTGGTTGGCGTGTTGCAGGCCAAGGGACAGTCAGGCATGGGGCAGGACCAGGATGACGGCGTGTTTGTGCCCATCACTACGCTGCAAAAGAAAATTACCGGGCAGGACTGGTTGCAATACATCATGGCTTCGGCCACGTCGCAGTCGGCCAGCTATGCGGCGCAGGGGCAGATTACTTCACTGCTGCGCGACCGGCACCGCATCCGCGCGGGGCAGGACGATGACTTCAGCGTGCGCAACCTGGCTGACGTGGCGCAACTGGCGGACGAGTCTTCCAAGGTGATGACGCTGTTGCTGGCCTCGATTGCCGGTGTGTCGCTGATCGTGGGCGGCATCGGGATCATGAACATCATGCTGGTATCGGTCACGGAGCGTACGCGGGAAATCGGCATCCGGATCGCCATCGGCGCCACGGAATCCGACGTGCTGCGGCAGTTCCTGAGCGAATCGGTGGTGCTGAGCATGGCCGGAGGGATTTTGGGCATCCTGTTCGGCATTGCCTCGTCCATGACGATCACCAAGGTGCTGGGCTGGAGCATATTGATTTCGCCGATAGCGGTGGGAGCAGCGGTGGTGTTCTCAACGGCGGTGGGAATCTTCTTCGGTTTTTATCCGGCAAGGAAGGCCGCAATGCTGGATCCGATTGAAGCTTTACGGTTTGAGTAGGTCAGACCCCCCTTACTCAATAACGAATGGCCCGGCTTTGTGAAAAGCCGGGCCATTTTGTCGCCTGCTGGCCGCCGCGAGATTGAGAGATCGCGATTCAAGCAAAACGCTGGCGCGATCGAAAGTGTTATGCCAGAGCGCTCTCCGGGCGCAAGGGCAGATCGAGTTTTTGCGCGAGCTCGCGCAGCACCGCTTCCAGTTCGAGCATGACGTCCAGATCCAGTTGAGGACCCACGGCCTGCATGGCCGCCGCCGGATCTTCGATAAACAGGCAAGCGTTCGCTGGGGACTTGCTGATCCACGTATCTAGCTGGTCGCCACACTGCTCCAGGGCTTGGAGAAGATGCTCAGATTGAATCGCCACAGGACACCTCTTTCCGATCTTGCATACTGAGACACCCTGTCCCGGCGCGCGGAACAACAAAGTTTGAAAATATTGCCGGCCCTCAGCAGAAGATCTTGCCCTTACAAAACCAAACGATTCGTTACAAGGATTTGAGAACCACGCCGCGACAACGGGGTTTTAGTTGACATGAGAAAAGCTTGGACGACCTTAACCTGCGGAGGGAAAAGGAGTCGGGCCTGGCTGAAACGGGAGGCATTATGAATCGTTTAAGAATCTTGTTAATTGGCGCGGCACTCATCACCGGAGGCTCGGCCCTGGCATCAGCGCAGGTCTTGCAACAGGATGTGGCGTACCGCGACCGGGACCGGGACCACGACCGAGATCGAGACCGAGGCCGAGGGTCTTACCGAAATAACGACCGGGATCGGGACCACGATCGCGGATCTTACCGGGACAATGACCGCGATGACCGGAGGTTCCGTGACCGCGATCGCGACCGCAGGTATGACAACGACCACAGATATGACAACAGGCGCTGGGACGGCCGGCGCTGGCTCCGCTGGGATGGCCGGAGGTGGGTCTATTAGGAATCGACGTTAGCTCTTTCTGAGAGCCGAAGGCGGAACTGCACACAGTGCGTTCCGCCTTTTTGTTCGCGGGAAAGCTTGCGGAGTTAGGCCTCAAGCGCAAAACAAGAGGGCGGCATGGGTGCCGCCCTTCTGTGTTGAGGTCATGTTGAAGCGAGTTTACTGGTGCCGGATGTCACCGGCCGCCACCAGGCCCGTGTCGAGTTCGACAAAAAGTGCGCGGTTGCCATTGACCAGGTAGACCACCAGGTTTTGCGTTCCCAGGGGAGTTTGTAACGGCATAGTTGTGCGGCCGTTTGTGGCCACGGAGAAATTTCCGGAAAGAGGCTGTCCGAAAGTGATGCCGCCGGTGTTGTTCAGGTCAATAATGCCGTTGACCTTGCTGGCGCCATCGGCGGTAAATTGCGCGATGGAGTCGATTTCACCGCTGGTGGTAACGCCGGTGAAGTTCAATCCGTAGGCGCCTTGAAGAGACGCAGCGTTAAACGCCGTTGCCTGCTGCTGGAGAGCGGCGCCGGTGGTCAGGAAGCGAATGTCAGTCTCAAGCACGAGCACGCCGCCGGTGGAAGGATAGACAACGAAGGTGAATGTTCCCGAAGTCGTGTTCAGGGTCAGCGTGCCACGGCCGTTGGCCGCCAGGGAGTAGCTGCCACTAAAGGTGACGTTGGTCGTGATGATACCTGCGTCGTTGAAGTCTTCAATACCACCGCTGATGCCGCCGGCGCCATTCGAAGTCAAAACTCCGCCCGCGGCAAAGGGACCGGCGGAAATCAAGTCGGCGCCGGCGATGGTGAAAGCGAAGGGTCCGGAGACAGACGCGTTGGAGAACGGACCGGTCTGGCGGAAGGCCTCGCCCCCAAGCACCGGGATCGAGTTGGTTTCCACGATCTTGAGATGGTTGGCATCGACAACATAGAAGGCGAAGTTCAGAGTGCCTCGTATGGTATTGAGCGTGGCTGTGCCGCGGCCACTTGCTGCGACAGGAATGGAGCCGGTCATTGGGTCGTTGGTGACTACACCACCGTTGTCGTTGGAGTCGTCAACGCCGGCGGTGAGGGTGCCCGTCGCATCCGAGGTAAAGTTGCCGGCCACCGCCAAGGGAACGCCGCCGGCGTCGATTCCCGCCAGGCTGAAGGCAAAAGATCCCGCCAAAGCCGCATTGGAAAACGCGGAGGGAGTTTGCAGGTCTATGGTGCCGCTGCCTGCCGCGTTAGCGTCAAAACGGGTGATCAGAGCGTGCCCGCCGGAAACAATCACGAAATCGAGGGTTGAGTTCCCGGCGGATGAGTTCAAAGTGGCCGAACCGCGCCCGTCGGCGCGCACGGTATATGTGCCGGTGATCGCGACATTGGTGCTAACCCCAAAGCCGCTGTTGATGTCCTGAGTGCCCGAGGTGATATGCCCGTTGCCATCGGCCTGAAGACTGCCGGCCACAGCCAGGAAGCCCTGGGCGTCCGAGCCGGTATAAGAAAACGCGTAGGGTCCGTTAAGGGCGGCGTTGGTAAATGACCCTTGCGGAGGAGGGAAGCTGAGCGAATCGCCGCCCCCGCAGCCTGCAATTAGAGCGAGAACGATTGTTGTGGTGGCGAAGACAAGAAAACGCTTGTTTACCGGCATGGTTTCTACCTCGGCACTCAGAAAGATTATGACATCGAAATGACTTGTCCAGACAGTTCCGCGGCGGGTTCGCCTGGCGATTCAGGCCGCGAAACCCGGGCTAAAAAAGGTGTAACACCGAAACAGCCGGCTTGTTGCGGCATGGCCCGCGAATTGCGAGTTGCCCGCTCTTCATGCATCGAATATTTATGTTTGGGGATAACAAGCCCTTTGATGCTTAAGGCGGGGGCTAAGGCCATCGGGTAAGGGTAAAGTTTTGTTAAAGGGCTGCCGCATTTATAATGAAGAACTAGTAACCCCATATATCTCTGGAGCTATCCATCCATGATTAAGTTTCTGCAGAGCGGCAACAAGGCCGCAAAATACATTCTCGCCGGGTTCCTTTTGATCCTTGCCGGGTGCATGGTGCTTTATCTCATCCCCGGTTTCATGGGTGATACCGCCGCGAGCACGACGGGCGTAGTGGCCACCGTCGCCGGCCGGGAGATTCGCCGCGAGGAGATTGCACGGATGGTGCAGGCGCAGGCACGAGGCCAGCAGATCCCTGACTTCTATATTCCGATGATGCGGCAACAGGCGCTTAGACAGCTGATTCAGCAGGCGGAGATTCTCTATGAGAGCGAGCGCATGGGCCTGAAAGTTTCCGACCAGGAATTTCGCGACGAGCTGCGGTACGGCATCTACAAGCAGGCATTTTTTCCTAATGGAAAATGGATTGGCGCGGACAAATACAAACAGTTGTTGACCCAGGGCGGCGGAACCGTGGAGAGTTTCGAGCGCGACGTTAGGCTTGAATTGCTGCAGCGCAAACTGCTGAATGTTATCGGCGCCAACGCGGCTGTGCCCGACTCCGAAGTGGAACAGGCTTACAAAGACCAGAACACCAAGGTGAAGTTCCAGTATGCCGTTCTCAAGCTTGAGGACATCGCGAAAACAATCAAGCCGACGGACACGGAATTGAAGGCGTACTTTGAGGTGAATAAGGGCCGCTATGCGAACTCGGTCCCGGAAAAACGCCAGATCAAATACTTTGTGTTGAATGAGAAAGATGTCGCGGACAAAATGACGGTGGATCCGGCGGAAGTGCAGCGTGCATACAGCGCGAACCAGGCTGTGTATCGCGTGCAGGAACGCGTCAAAGTGCGGCACATCCTGATAGAAGGTCCCAAGCCGGGGCCGGATGGCAAGGTGGACCAGAAGGCGCTGGATGAGGCGCGCGCCAAAGCGCAAGACGTCCTGAAGCAGGTGAAAGCGACCGGCGACTGGGCCGGCCTGGCGAAGAAGTACTCCGCCGATCCGGGCAGCAAAGACAAGGGCGGCGACCTGGGCTGGATCGTCAAAGGCCAGACCGTGGCGGAATTCGAAAAGGTAGCTTTTGCGCAGAACAAAGGCCAGATCAGCGATCCGGTACAGTCCTCCTTCGGGCTGCACATCATCCAGACCGAAGATAAAGAAGATGCCCACGTGAAACCGCTGGCGGAGGTGAAGGCTGCGATTGAACAGGACATCAAGCAGGATAAGGTCAAGACCCAGATGAACAAGCTTTCCGCCGAGGCGGAGGGAATGGCGCAGAAGCAGGGGCTGGAAAAGGCCGCCGCCAAATATGGCATGCAGGTAGTGGAGAGCAATCCGGTGGGACACAACGATGCGCTGCCGGGAATTGGCCCCCAACCCACCGTGATGGACGCGGTCTTCGCAACGACGGAAAAGGCCGGCGCGCAGGCCGCCAGCACGCCGGGGAGCACCGTGGTTTTTGAGGTCGCCAAAATCCTGCCCGCGCGCACGCCCGGGCTGGATGAGATCAAGGACAAGGTGACGGCGGAATTCAAGAACCAGCGCGCGAATGACATCCTGCGGCGGAAGGCGCTGGAAATGTCGGACCGGGCCCACGCCGAGCATGACCTGAGCAAGGCGGCTAAAGAGGCCGGCGCCACGTTCAAGACCAGCGATTTGGTGTCACGGACGACCCAGCAAGTGCCGGACCTGGGCCCCATGGCGGGGCCTGCGGGCGCGGCTTTCAGCATGAAGACCGGTGAAATCAGCAGCCCATTGAATGTCGGGGGAGGCCAGGCGGTGCTGCAAATTGTGGAGCGGCAAGAGCCCTCCACCGCCGATCCAGCCTTTGCCCAGCAACGCGATCAGCTGCGGGAACGGCTGGCCAACGAAAAGCGCCAGGAGGTCCTCGGCCTGTTCGTGAACGATCTGGGCGCGCGGCTGGAAAAAGAGGGCAAGGTGAAGATCAACAAGGCTGAGATGGACAGCCTGACCAAATCCCGCAGTTAAAAGTCTGCATCACAGAAAACTATGCTGTCGCAGCGATCGGCCGGAATCCTGCTCCATCCCACATCACTGCCTTCGCTGGGCGGAACAGGCGATCTTGGGCCTGCCGCCTATGCGTTTGTGGATTTCCTGTCGCGTTCCGGTCTGGGACTGTGGCAGGTGCTGCCTCTCTCCCCGCCGGGAATGGGCAATTCACCATATTCGGCCATCTCCGCTTTTGCCGGAAACCCGCTGCTCATCAGCCTGGAACGGCTGGCCGAGCACGGGTGGCTGGAGAAAGCGGCGCTCAAGAACCAGCCTCCGCCGCGCTCCCGCATCGACTTTGAAGAGGTGAAGGCGTACAAACTGCCGCTGCTGCAACGGGCCGCGCAAAACTTCCTTGACCGCGGCAACGGGGACGGAGACCGCTTTGCCGCGTTCAAACGCGACCATGCCTGGTGGCTGGAAGACTTTGTGCTCTTTGACGTGATGCGCCAGGTCCACGACGGGGCCACGTGGAGTTCCTGGCCGCAAGAGCTGGCGCGCCGCGAAGCCGAAGGCCTGCATAAGTTTGGAATCGAGCGCCAGCGTGAACTTGAGGTTGAACGCGCCATCCAATTCGCCTTTTTCGAGCAGTGGCGGTCGCTGCGGCAGTATTGCCGGCTGCGCGGCGTAAGGATCGTAGGCGACGTTGCCATCTTCGTGAACTATGACTGCGCCGACGTGTGGCGCAATCCCGACCTCTTTTTTCTCGACGATCAATTGCGGCCCACGGTGGTGGCGGGCGTTCCGCCCGACGCCTTCAGCGAGACGGGGCAGCGCTGGGGAAATCCGCTCTACCGCTGGGACGTGTGCAAAACCTGCGGGTACGATTGGTGGATCCAGCGCATGAAATGCACACTCGAGATGTGCGACATCGTGCGGCTCGATCATTTCCGCGGTTTTGAAAGTTACTGGGAGATCCCTGCCAATGAGCCCACGGCGGTCCACGGCAAGTGGGTGCAGGGGCCGCGCGACGATCTGTTCCAGGCCCTGCGCGCCAGCCTGGGCGACCTCCCGTTTATCGCCGAGGACCTGGGCCTGATCACCAAGGAGGTCCACGCGTTGCGCGAACGGCTGGAGATGCCGGGCATGAAGGTCCTGCAATTCGGTTTTGGCGATCCGGGCGCGCACATCTATCTTCCGCAGAATTTCGAGCCGAACTGCGTGGTCTATACCGGCACGCATGACAACGACACGACGGTGGGCTGGTGGGAATCGTCGGCCAGCAAGGAAGAGAAGCGCCACGCGGCCATATACTTTGGCAATCCCAGCGACGGCATGCATTGGGCCTTGATTCGCGCGGCGTTTGCTTCCGTGGCCCGGCTGGCGATTGTGCCGCTGCAGGATGTGCTGGGCCTGGGCAGCGAGGCCCGCATGAACACGCCTTCACAGAGCGACGGCAACTGGGGCTGGCGCTTCGCCGCGGGCGCGCTCACCGGCAGCCTGGCGGAAAAGCTTGCCGCTCTCTCCTCCGTCTGCGACCGCGCGCCGAAGGGGTTACGCGCTGACCAGCAGAGCGACGGGGAAGTGCGCGAAGACTTCGCTGCATAACAGGGTGCGCTGCGCGCTCACCCTGATCTTTTCTCCGCTAAAAATATTTTCCAGAAATTCCGCCGTGTGCGGCGGAACGGGCAGCTCCGTCGTCTCCCATAATCCGGCGAGCAGGGGACGGATGGCGCCGCCGGCCAGAGTATAGCTGAGACGAGGCGCGGCCACGATCGCGACCTGGTTGCGGTGCTCGCGCGCGAATGCCACTACGTGCTGCTGCTTCGCGCCGATGGCCTGCATAGGCCGGTACCGGCCGAGCTGAAACAAGTCACGGCGGTCGCGGCGCAGGCGCAGCGCCTGCATGGTGGTCCACATCTTGATACGTCCGTCCTGATAGCTGTTCAGCAACGCGGCGCACAGTTCGGGCAGATTGCCGGATTCAGCTACGCGGTCGAGTTCAGTAAGGAGACGCTGCCGCAACGCGTAATCCACGGGACGGCGGTTATCGGGATCAACCAGACTGAAGTCCCAGAGCTCCGTTCCCTGATAAATATCGGGGTTGCCCGGGGAGGCGATCATGAGCAGGCGCTGGGCCAGCGAGTTCATGGCGCCGAAGAAAGCGATGGCTGGCATGAAGCTTTGCATCTGGTCAAAAAACGGGTTGGGGTGGGCGGACGTTCCGGGCAGCAGGATTGTCTCCACGAAGTGCCGCAACGCTTCCACATAGACCGGGTCGTCACTGATCCAGCTCAGATTTACCTTGGCCTCATGGACCGCCTTGGCCATGTATTGCTGGATTCTTTCCACGTACTCCGCGCGTGGAGTGTCGGCGCCGAAGGCGAAAGGCCATGAGCCCACCAGGGTCTGGTAGAGCAAGTATTCTTCATTCAGGTCGGGCGCCAGGCGGCCGTCGGGCAGCATGCGCTTGCGCGAGCGATTGATCTTGCGCCACTGCAGCGCCCGCGCCGCCCAGGTTTTCGGCATTTCCGAGAGCACGTCCAGGCGGGCGCGCACATCTTCACTGCGTTTGGTGTCGTGCGTGGAGGTGGCCAGCATGGAATAGGGCCAGTTTTCCGCACGCTTCAAATTGGCCGTGTGAAATTCGTCCGCGGTAACGCCGAACTGGCGCGGCGAGCCTCCTACTTCATTCACCGCGATGAAACGGTTGTAAACGTAGCAGGCCGTGTCTTCGATCCCTTTGGCGGTCACCGGCCCGGTGAGCTGTTGAAACTTGAGGGTGAAATAGAGCTTTCTGCGGTAGAGGTCCGCATGGCTGTCCGGGTCCTTGCGCTTGAGCAGGAGAATGTCGCGTAGAAAGTCAAAGCTCGCCGGGGCCTTGTCCGGATTGCGCCGCTTGGCTTTGACGATGGCCTCATGGATGTAAGCGCGGTCGCGGTCGGTGATCTCTCCGCGCTCGTCGATATAGGTGCGGTAGACGGGGAAGCAGGCGACGGTCTCACGAATCACGTCGCGCAGGGCCTTGCGCGTGAAGTCGCGCGCGTAACGGTCGGTCACGGAAATGGCGTCCAGCATGTGCGCCAGCACGTTGACCTCACTGGCCAGAGAGGCGTGCATGATCAGCTTCTTGCTGTTGTAGATGACGCTTTCCGCGTCAAGGGAGGCGCCCAGGAAGCGATGATAGAAGTTGGTGAAGCTGCGCTCATTGCGGCGGTCGATGAACAAACCGTTCACCAGCGCGGTGAAGTCATATCCTGAAGTCCCGTCGACCGGCCATTCCTGCGGAAGCTCTTCTCCCGGGCCCAGGATTTTTTCCACCACGGTATAGAGCAGGGCCCGCCGGCCCATCCAGTCATGCTGGCCGAGGACCTGCTGCATGTCCAGCTCAACTCCGTTTTCCGCCAGCGGAGGACGAGGCGTTGCGCCGCTGCACTGGCTGGCGGCATAGAGCATTTGCAGGCGCACCATGTACTGCCGCGGGTTCAACAGACCGTCACAGTGGTCAATGCGAAGGCCCTGGACCATGCCATCGGCCAGCAAGTGCCGCAGGAGCTGGTGCGTGGCGGCAAAAACCCGGGGATTTTCCATGCTCAGGCCGATAAGGTCGTTCACGTCAAAAAAACGGCGGTAATTGATTTCTTCGCCGGAGACACGCCAGTTGGCCAGCCGGTAGACCTGCGCTTCCAGAATGCGATGCAGCGCATCAAAGCTGCGCGGGTCTCCGGCTTGCCCGTTAATCAGCCCGACCGCCCTTTCCATCACACGCCGCACCTCAGGGTGCTTTTCCATCAGATCGCGAAAGGCCGCGGTCAGCGAAGGAATGGCACGGCGGCGCTGCCGCACCTGGTCGCCTTCAGTGGCGCTGTGTGGCGGCAGATTGCGCAGTCCGGAAAGCAGGTTGCGCAACTCCTGTGGCGTCTCTTGAGCTAATGGCTCAAAAATCATGGGAAGGGTTTGCGGATCAAGCGGCAATAGCTTGTCAAAGTACTCCACGTGAAATCCAGCGTCGTCGGCGACCAGCTTGATGTGTCCGCACTCCAGCTCGGCGCCGTACTGGTCGCCCAGGATCGGCAATAGCAGCTTGTTGCGCAGCTCCTGCTTGACCGGGTCCCAGTCAAGATCGAAAAACTCCGCGAACTCCGATGTGCGGCCGTTCGCCAGCACGTCCCACCACCAGGGGTTGGAGCCTGGGCCGATCCCCATGTGATTCGGGACAAAATCGAGGACCTGGCCCATGCCATAATTTTTCAACTCACGGACCAGTTCCTGCAGCTCTTCATAGCTGCCGATTTCCGGGTTCAACTGGTTGTGGTCGGTAATGTCATATCCGTGCAAGCTTCCGGTGCTGGCCTTGAGGATGGGGGAGGAATAGATGTGCGAAATACCCAGCGCGTGAAGATATCCAATCAGCCGCCTGGCATTCTCAAAGCGGAAGCCGGCATTGAATTGCAGACGGTAAGTGGAGAGCGGACGCAGGGTGCGCTTCTCCGAGGCCAAACGGTCGAGGCACTCAGAAATGCCGCTCGATTCTGGGGTCAAAACCGCTGGGTTGGCTCGCATGGGGGTAACGTCGACGAGGGGGCAGCTTATAAGACAGAAACTCCCATTCATTTGGATGCAGAAATCGCCCGGGGCGAGGGAGAAAAATTCCGCGGCGCGGCACGAACATTGGGGTGGATCAGTGGAATTTTCTCCGGCTTATTTCGAACCGAGGCACTACCGGCTCCGGCTGTGCTTTGCTAAATTGGCGGGAAGAGTTGAAAATAGCTGTTTGGGGAAAAGGAGTCACGTAAGAACATGCCAGCAACCGGTGAACTGATTCGAATGATGAATTATGTGGATGACATTGCCGCCACGGTGCGCCGTATCCAGGTAGGAATTTCCACCATGACCGCGGAAGAACGCAAGCGGCTGGCCGACTATATGCGCAGCTCAGACCCGAGTTTCATGAAGACCCTGGAGAGCCTGGAGAAGACATAGATCGATGGCCGAAATCCGGACGATCGCAGTCATCGGCGCCGGAGCCATCGGCCGGGGAATCGCTCATGCGTCCGCACTGGGCGGTTATCGCACCATCCTGGAGGACATTCTTCCCGCCAGCCTGCGTGGCGCGGCGGAGGAGATACGCGGGCGTCTGGCCAAAGCGGCCGATCTGGGCCGAGTCAGCAAAGGTGAAGCCGATGCCGCCTGGGGCCGCCTGGAATACGCCTCCACAGTGGAGCAGGCCGCGCGCGAAGCCGACCTGGTGATTGAGGCCGTACCCGAAGAGATGGAATCGAAGATCGAGATTTTTACCCTGCTCGACAAAATCTGCAAACCCGCAACCATCCTGGCATCGAACACGTCAGCTTTGAGCGTGACGGAGATTGCGTCCGTGACCTACCGCGGGCCCAAGGTGCTGGGCATGCGCTTTGCGCATCCGGTGCACGAGATGAAGCTGCTTGAGATTGTGCGCGCGCTGGAGACTGACGAGGCAACGGTCGCCGCATGCGCTGAAGCCGGGCGACGGATGGGCAAGGAAGTTGTAGTAATCCGGGAAACGCCGTGACCGAGCCTGGCGGCGATTATGTCTTGCGGCGCATCAAGCGCAGATCCGAGAGATAGATGTCCAGCGGGCTCATGGCTGCCAGACCGTTTTTTACCTCGCCCGCGCTGTTGGCCTGTTGCAGCCAGGATTCCTGGCGCTGTTTCTTTTCAGCGACCGTGGCGATCCGCCGCCGCAGGTATTTCAGGTCACAAGGCTTGGTGAGGTAGTCGTCCGCGCCGGCTTCGTATCCCGCCTGAATTTCTTCCGGCCCTTCTTTTCCCGTAATCAGGATCACATACGGGGTGCGGACAGAGAGGCTCGTGCGAAGCCATTGGCAGATCTCGATGCCGGTTGTTCCGGGCATGTCCCAATCGAGAATGCAGACATCGATGGTGCGGGTCCGCAGCAGCTCCAGCGCGCTCTGTCCATCCGCGGCCGACACCAGCTGATAGCCCCATTGCACTACGGAACGCTCCAGCACCATGCGGCACAGCAGGTCATCTTCAGCAACGAGGATCGTGAGCGGCTTCATGCGTACCAGATTTATCGCCTGTAAACATGCCCACTTTAGCAAAACTCGCAAACTGAAAGCGATATTACGTAAGTTTCCTCATTCCCAAAATGGGAATCATCACGGAGGGTAAATTCGCACTCACACAATGCGAGCTAAAAGAAAAGAGCGCGGGGAATTGTTGCCCCGCGCCTTTGCTGCAACCTGTTATCAGCGGTTTTAGTTTCCTGCCGGCTTGCTGCCGCCCATCGCGGGCAGAGGCAGCCTGCCGTCAGCGCCGCTGGTCAGCGCGACAAACGCCGGGTCTTTGTACAGTGACGCAAACACGGCATCCACGCGGGCTTCCATCATCTCCTTGCTGCGCACCGACTGGTACCGCTCATACTCAAAGAAGTGGCGCTTCAGCAACGACAGCGCTTTTTCTTTCTGTCCCAGCTGGGCATAGATCGCGGCCAGATTGTACGAAGCGCAGAGAATCGCTTCGTTGTCTTTGGCGATCTTGAGCGCTTCGTCGCCGTGTCCGTTGCCGGCCATAAAGGCGGCGGCAAAGATCAGGTTGAAGGGCTCATGCGGATCGAGCGCCAGGGCTTCGCGGGTGTACTGATCGGCCTTGACCCTGTCGCCTTCGGAGTTCCAATAGACGGCCAGGTTCCTGTAAGCCAGCGCCAGCGGAAATTCTTTCACCGAGGCTTCCATCAGCCCCAGGCCTTTCTTGAAATCGCCTTCATGGATCGTCATCTTGCCCAGGCCATGCAGCGCCACGGCGCGGGAGAGAGGATCGGCCGGCATGGCCAGGATCGTGTCGAAGGTCGCGCGCGCCTTGTCCCACTCGCCGGTGTGGTGGCGGTATAGCTCGCCCAGAAAGCGGAGCGGCGTGGGATCGTTGAGATCAAGGTTGTGCGCCGCGGTATAGAGCTTCTGTGCCTCCGTATACCGGGCGGCGTTCTCGGCCTTCAGGCCGGCGCTCATCGTCGTCTGGATCTTCGCGCTCAGCGCGGGATCGAAATTCGGGCCGTCCGGCATCGCCTCGGCGTTCACGTCGGTCACGCCCAGCTTCTTCAGCTCTTTTACGGCGTCCTTGGCCTTGCCGGGGAACATGCATTTCTGCTCGACCACCTGGCGCAACTCGGCGATGGCGGCCTTGCTGTCGCCGGACTTGGCTTTGGCCTTGGCATCTTCCATCTTTTCCTTGATCGCCGACTCGCGCTTCTTCATCTCGTTTTCGAGCAGCTTTTCCAGGTCGCCGACAGCGAGCTTGCCGTTCTTGCTCTCAAGCTTGTCCACCACGGCGCCATCGGCCTGCACCAGCACGGCCACGGGCAGCTTTCCATCCGGGACATACTTTTGCCCGATCGAGGTGCGCACGTCCACCACGCCCATGGTCACGCATTGCTGCGAATAAAGCTGCAAGGTGCGCGACTCGCGCAGGCTGGAATTCTGGAGCTCCTTGTCGCCGGTGGGGAACCAATAGACCGCCAGCCCTTCCTTGACCGGCTCTTCCGGCTTGATCATCTTCCACGGCACCTGGTAGGTCTGTGAGGTGGAGCCGCCTCCGCTCATCCCGCCCATGCCGCCACCACCGCCTCCTCCGCAGGTGGCCCAGCTCTGCGGCACCAGAAACACATAGATCAATACAACAGAGAGTACGCGTTGGAGTAATGGTGTTTTCATAGGGAAAATTATAGCAGTCCCATGGCCCAGGCCACACGCAATGGGATGAATTGCACTACCCTGCTTTTCAAGGGTAAACACGCGGTGGCGGTGGGCAGTCTGATCGTACGATTCCTATCCGTGTCATCCGTGGCAGGGTCTGATTTTGATCCGCGCTGCCAACCGGCGCTCATGGAGCGGCCGTAGTGCGTCAGTCGCAGTGAAAATAGAAGCGGTTTCCATCGATATCTTCCACAGTGAACTGGCGCAAACCCCAGGGCTTCTTCTCGAGAGGATCAACGATTCGTGCGCCCCGCGAGCGCAATTCCTCGTAAGTCGCGTCAATGTCCGCCGCAAATACCCAGTGAACAGCAGGTTCGAATGGGCGCCCTCTCTTGCGAAAGAAAATAGCGAAGTTATCGCGCGAGACGGCACCGATACCGCCTCCTGGATACAACCAACCAATCTCGAAGCCGAGCGCATCGCGGTAATGCTGCTGAGCCCGCTCCACGTTCTCAACCGGGAGCTCCGGCGTGGGATGGCCGAGCGTCGTCCGCAACTGCTTCTGATTCACGACAGTCTCCTCTCGTCTTGGCCGGCCTTGCAGGTATGAGCCACACGGGCTGAGCGACGAGGGCCCATTGTAAAACACCACGGAACACTACGCGATTGTTGACCTGCCAGCATTCTTCGGATCAGCGATTGTTGGCGAACGGCGCTCGTCGGCTGGTTGATTTAGCGCAGGCTCGCGCGCAGCGGAGCGGAGCGCGCATACGAAATTTGTGAGACGCCTGCGGCGCTCCTAATCTAAGAACTCTTGCCCTTCCCGGGGCTTATGCCGCCTTACACGCGTCTCGCCGGCGCCGGTCCCGGCTCAAGAATTTCCGGCTCGGTTGACGGCACCCGGTTCGGCGCAGTTTCGTTTTCGGCAGCCAGTTTGCGCGTGGCAAAGAACACCGCTGCAGTCCAAGTGGGGAAGAGATCGAGCCCGGGAACCATCTCCGCGGCAAAGGTCGGCAGGAAGGCCCAATGCCATCCCAGCAGCTTGATCAGGATAGCGCCAACTGCGACGTCCAGCGCGGTATCAAGAGGCGAAATGCCGCCCTCGGCAAACAACGGCATGCCTACGATCTGAATAGCGTCCGCAACGATGGCGACGAACCAGGCTTTGCGCTGCTCCGGCGACTTGACCTTCTTCAGGAAATCGAACTTGAAGAATTGCAGACTCATAGGGCCCTCCCAACAAAAGGATATCTAAATTCGCTCCTCAAAGCTTTGTTCAAAGAACACGGCTTTTGCTCCGGCGGCCACAAATACCTGCTCGACCGTCATCCGCCATTTCCGCGCTGTTGAAGCGATAGTCATTGGATGCCGATCAGGGCCAGTTGGCGTCCGGTTTTTCCGTGTTCCTTGCGATGCGAGAAGAACTTGCGCGTGTTGCAGGCGGTACAGTCTTCAAGCGCCGTGATGTTCGCCTGCGGCACGCCGGCGGCGAGCAACTGGCGGCGGTTGGCCTGGCGCAGGTCAAGATGGAGCTTGATGCAAGGGTCGCCATGGCCAGGCGCGCGCTGGTTCATGAAAAGCATGGGATATTTTTCCCGCACCGGATCGGACTCCTGCACGCTGTGAAAGAGCTCGGCGGCGTAATCGAACTGGGAATGAAAGGCCTCTTCCACTTCCTCGCCCACCTCAAAGCTACAGTTCTGGATTCCCGGGCCGATGACGGCGTGAATATCTTCCGGCCGCGAGCCGAATTCCAGACGCATGATGCCCACGCCCTTTTCCACGATGCGCTTGACGGTCCCGCGCCATCCGGCGTGAAAGGCGCCGACGGCCTTGTTTTTTGTGTCCACCAGCAAGACCGGAAAACAGTCGGCGGTGAGGATGCCCAGAGCGAGGCGGGGCAGATCGGTGACGAGACCGTCGCCGACGAGTCTTTGTTTAAGTAACCCGGGTTCGCGCGAGCGCACAACGTGGATCAGGTCAGAATGCACCTGGCGCAGCGTGATCAGGGGCCAGGGCCTGCCTTTGGTTGCTGCGCCGACGGCGAGCAGTACCTTCGCGCGGTTGCGCTCCACGCGCTCGCGGAGATCGTCTTTGGTAAAGCCCAGGTTGAGGCTGTGACCGCCGTAACTGGTGGTAAGGCCGCCGGAGCGCGTGCTGAATCCATGAATCAGCCAGGGGAGACGCCGGAGCGCGGGCGCCTGAAGAATCTGCAATCGCGGCGATTGACGTGTTTTTGCCGCGCCGGGTTTGGTGAGAGTTGCCACATGTCTATTTTAATCGCTACCCGAGCAGCTGAATCGTGGGCCGATGAAGCAGGCGCGCCGCCCCTCGACCGCATCGAAGTGTAAGTACGCCGGAGTTGTCAAAGACGCATGCCCACGCTGGCCGAGCCAAAGCCCAAGGACCGGGAAAAAGAGATCGCTGTCCCGATCAAGCACTATCACAGCGCGATGCGGCACTATCACACGCTGCGATGGTTCGCCGTGATCTGCATGCTGGCGATCGTCTCATGGATCCTGATCGACCTGTTCGGCCCGGTGCCCAAATACCAGCTCAACAACCGCACGCAGGCAGCGCTGGATTCTCCCGAGTTCGTCAACCAGTTGGAGGCGCTGGCGGCCTCGCGCACGACGCCGCATACCCACATAGAGGCGCTGCCCAACGGAAGCAATTTTTATGAGGCGGAGATACAGGCCATCGGGGAAGCCAGGAGGAGCATTAACTGGGAGGCCTACATTTTCGCCAAAGGCGAAGTCGCCAAGCGGATTGTGGACGCGCTTACGGAGCGGGCGCGCGCTGGGGTGGAGGTAAACCTGGTCATCGATGCCGTGGGCAGCCTCTCCATACCCAAGAAGTTTTTTGACGGTTTGCGCCAGGCCGGAGGCCGCGTGGAGTGGTACCACCCTGTGCGCTGGTACAACTGGCCGCGCGCCAACAACCGCACGCACCGCGAGCTGATCGTGATCGACGGGCGGCTGGGCTTTCTGGGCGGCGCCGGCATTGCCGACCATTGGTGGCACGGCGAGAAGAAAGACCCGGCCTGGCGCGACACCATGTTCCGGGTCAACGGCGATGCCGTGCGTTTTCTGCAAAGCACGTTTGTGGAGAACTGGCTGGAGTCGTCCGGACAAATCCTGATCGGCGACAAGTATTTTGTTGCCGGAGAGAACGCCGACGGCGCCACCTCGATGGTCGTGGACAGCAGCCCTTCGCAGGGCGGCTCCACGCGGGCGCGCATTCTTTTCCAGACGCTGATTGGCTCGGCGCAAAAGAGCCTGAAGATCACCACGCCCTATTTTCTGCCGGACGAGAGCCTGATCCAGGAGCTGGTTCGCGCGGTGCGGGACCGCCACGTGCAAGTGCAAATCCTGGTTCCCGGCAAACACAGCGACCACAGCATGACGCGCAGCTCCAGCCGGGGCACCTACGGCGATCTGTTGCGCGCGGGAGCCGAGATTTATGAATACCAGCCGGCCATGATCCACGCCAAGATCATGGTGGTGGACGATGTCTGGTCCATTGTCGGTTCCACCAATCTCGACCATCGCTCGTTCGGATTGAACGACGAAGTGAACCTTGCCGTTCTCGATCCCAGCCTGGCCGCAAGCCTGAGCGCGAATTTTCAGAACGACCTGACGCAGGCCCGGCGGGAGACGCTGGAGCAGTGGGAGCATCGCTCGATCTGGGAGCGGGGTATGGAAGGGCTGGGCTGGCTCATTGCCCGCGAGCAATAGCCGGGGTTATCCTGCAAATTCGAGCGCAATGAAAGAGCACCCCCGATTTCGCGTAGCCACGTACAACACGCACAAGTGCCGCGGCATTGATGGGCGCATCCGTCCTGCCCGGGTGGCGGAGGTATTGAACGAGCTTGACGCCGATGTGATCGCGCTGCAAGAGGTGGTGAGCCTGAAAGGCGGGCGCAAGGAGCAGAACCAGGCGCAATATCTGGCCGATACCGTGGGCTATCACTACCGAATCGGGGAGACGCGCAAGCTGCGCGGCGCCGTGTATGGAAACGTGGTGCTCAGCCGCTTCCCGGTCAGGGAGGTCCGCGTTTACGATCTGACGGCCTCGCGCCGCGAAGCCCGCGGCTGCATCCGCTGCGACCTGGAGATTGCGCCGGGCAAGATTGTCCATCTCTTCAACGTGCACCTGGGGACGGGGTACATGGAGCGCCGCAAACAGGCCCGGCTGCTGATGAGCCGCGAGGTCCTGCTTTCTCCGCAGCTGAAGCACCCGCGCCTGATCATCGGCGACTTCAACGAGTGGACGCGCGGCCTGGTTTCCAAGACGCTGCAACATTCGTTTGAGAGCGTTGATATCCAGCTGCATCTGAATCGCAAAAGCACATATCCCGGGGTGCTGCCCATCATGCATCTGGACCACATGTATTTTGACCGCGAGCTGGCGCTGGAGGAGTTTGTGCTGCATCGCAGCCGCATGGCGCTAGTGGCATCCGATCATCTGCCGCTGGTGGCGGAGTTTGGGTTGAGCGGAAGATAGGGAAAATTCTTACCACGGATGAACACGGATGGAATGATAGAGCATACCGCGGATTTGCGCAGATGTGATGAAGAAATAAGCCCTATTTTTTTGGCTTCTTCCCCGAAGTTACATCCGAAACAACACGCATCTTCTGCGCATACGCCTGGAATGCCTCGCGGCCTTTGCTGGTCAGACTGCAGATGGTCAGAGGATATTTTCCCTTGAACGTTTTTTCGATCAGCACGTAGCGGGCCTGCTCAAGGCGGGAAAGATGACTGGAGAGATTGCCCTGAGTGAGGCATGTCTCGCGTTGCAAGTAGAGAAAGTCCGCCTCCGGAATGGCCCAGAGCAGGGTCATGATCATGAGGCGCGCCGGCTCATGAATCACGCGGTCAAGTGCTGCCAATTCCTGGGGCGCTGTCATGTTCGGGGCAAGGGGTTGCGATGCAGGTAACGGACCAGGGCAATGGCGCCTCCCAGCATTATCAAGACCCCCGGGCTCAACCAAAACAGGGCCATCCCAACCGTGGGATGTTGCTTCAGAGGTTGCTTCAGGAAGATGAGAACACCAATAAAGGCAACAACACTCAGAGGAAAACCGAGGACCTTGATCCATTGCCATTTGTCGTGGGCGGCCTTTTTGCGGAACTCTCTGAAGCGCGAGGGACTGGGTAAGGCCAGCGTAGCGATGAAGATCAACCGGAGCCTCGGAGGAAGCCAGGAGGGTTCGAAGATGCCTAGAACCCAGATCCAGAACAAAATCCGGAGGCATGCCCGCACGATCCGGCCAAACCCGCTCTCAAAAATAGCGAGGCGATCTATCCAGCGGAGAACAGCGCCGGGCAGAGTGCTGGGCGGCTCTTCCGTCTCCTCATCGTCTTCGTCGGTCCAGTAGCTCGGAGGCGCCACGTAGCCCGTCCGGGGATAGGTGATCCGTGCCTTGATGAATTCAATGATGTCTTCATGCCAGAGGGCAAACCACAGAACGGACAAAACAACGCCCACCGGGGACGCGACGAAGGCGGAGTTAAAAAGCCAGAGCCAGCTGCTACCGACACGGGGAAGCAAGTAGAGAAAACCAAGAACGGCACATATTTCGAGAAAGAGAACAATATAGGCGGCGCCAAATACAAGAGCCGGTATGCCATCGCTTGACCAGTACTCTTTCGCTCGATGGTCAGCTTGTTCAATCGCGCATTCGGGCTCAAGCATCTTGTCCGCCCTCTCTTTTCATTGGATTTAGTTTGCAACACAAACTAGATTGTGTCAAGTGGAACCTGCGTTGCTCCGGTTTTTTTGTCCAGGCGAAAATGAAGCGAGACAGGCCCCGCACTGATTCTCCGCATACAATCTCTTTTGTGGCCAGGCTTACGTTTGTCGTGGGAAAAGGCGGTGTGGGGAAGACGACCGTGGCCTGCGCGCTGGCATTGCACCTGGCTGCGCGCCATCCCCGGCAATCGACACTGCTGATGTCGACTGACCCGGCGCATTCGCTGGCGGACATGCTGGAGATCCAGAATCTAGAGACCCAGGAGCAGCCGGGGCCGCACCGGCTGAAGACGGCGAAGGGGAAGCTGACGATCTGGCAGATCGACAGCCAGAGCGAGTTCCAAAAATTCCTGGAGAGCAACCGCGAAGGCATTCTCAACATTGTTGAGAACGGCACGTTCTTCAGCCGGGAAGAAATTGCTCCGCTGCTGGACACCACGCTGCCGGGCATGGCGGAGGTTGCGGGCTTGCTGGCCCTGAGGGAGATGCTGGAGAACGGCGAGCACGACCACATTGTGGTGGACACGGCGCCCTTTGGCCACACGCTGCGGCTCTTTGAGTTGCCGGGACATTTTCAGCGCTTCTTGAATTTTCTGGAGGTGGCATCCAGCCGCGATGCGCTGCTGGCGCAGCGCTTCGGCGGCCGCGCATCGGGCACGACCACCGGCTTTCTGGAGGAATGGCAGGTCACGGTCCGGCGCGTCAAAGAAGCGTTCAGCGCGGAGCAGGCGGAGGTCCTGCTGGTGACCTCGCCGGAAACCTTTTCTTTGAATGAAGCGGTCCGTTGTGTGGAAGCGCTGCGGGAGTCGGCGCCGGAGATGCGACTGGGCGGCGTTGTTCTGAACCGCGTGGTGCTGGAAGGAGATGGCTGCAAGCGTTGCCGCTATCGCGCAGGCCAGGGGAAGCAGGCGGTGCAATTTCTGAAGCGGGAGTTTCCTCGCGTGCCCAGGCTCATTGGTCCCGATCCAGGGAACCCGTTGCTGGGAACCGAACAGTTGCGGCGATTTGGCGCCGCGGTCTTTGGAGAGCGGTCGGGAGAAGCGTGGCGGGCAAATCTTTCATCGCCGGCGCCGAAAAAGTCACGACAGATGTTGCCATTGAAGGTCGACAGAAGCGAATGGCCGGCGATGGAATCGCGGCTCTCCTTCACGCTGGGCAAAGGCGGCGTGGGCAAAACCACGATCACGGCGGCACTGGCGTTCCATTCGCGGGCCTT
The DNA here is from genome assembly GCA_041488515.1 of Terriglobia bacterium. Taxonomy (GTDB): domain Bacteria; phylum Acidobacteriota; class Terriglobia; order Terriglobales; family Acidobacteriaceae; genus Angelobacter. The sequence goes on from JBGPPK010000005.1 coordinate 223,446, forward strand.
GCGCAAGGACATTCACGTGACGGTGTGCTCCACGGACCCTGCGCCGTCGCTGGACGATGTTTTTGAGAAGAAGATCGAAGACACGATGGTGCACGTTCTTGGCGATCGCGGGCTGGGCGCGATGGAGATGGATGCCGTGCTTGAGTTCCGCCGCTGGGCGGCGCGGATCCGGGAGCAACTTTCTGCGAGCACCAGCATGGAGTCGGGCGGGCTGCATGTCGATCTCAGCTTTGAGAGAGAGGTGTTCGCGGCGCTGATGGACGTGGTGCCGCCGGGGGTGGACGAGGTCTTTGCCATCTTTCGCATCCTGGACCTGCTGGAAACAAAGCCGGGCAAGGTGATCATTGACATGGCGCCGACGGGGCATGCGCTGGAACTGCTGCGCATGCCGGAGCGGATCCTTCTGTGGTCGCGGCTGTTATTGAAAAGCCTGGCGGCGCACCGTACACTGGCCCTGGCTCAGGATGTAGCGGTGGAGCTGGCTGGACTGGGTCAGCGGGTGCGCAAGTTGCTGGAGATGATACGGCAACAGAGTCGGGCCTGGGTGGTGATGCTGCCGGAACCGGTGCCCGACCGGCAGACGCAACGCCTGCTGGCGGCGGTGAACGAACTAGGCATCAAGATCGATTCTTTGTTTGTGAACCGCGTGCTGCTTGAGTCCGCGCTGTTCGAGAAGAAGTCCGGCTGCAACCATTGCCGGCGCGCATGGCAGTGGCAACTGGCCACCTTGCAATCGCTGCAACAGAAATACGGCGGACATCGCTTGTACCTGGTGCGCGATTTTCCCGCGGAGATAGCAGGGGCGGCGAAGCTGAAGCAATTCACGGGCGAATTATGGCAAATCCAGGCAAAAGACTAGCAGCGCCAGGCGCGCTTTATCTTTACGGGATCTCGCGCAGTCCCGGAGCGAAGTCCGCGAAAAAGCCCGCGCAGGCGATTGCGAAGATCGGCAGCGCAGGGATTGACGGCGTGCATGCGGTGCGGCCGCTGGACTGCGGCGAGTTTGTCTGCTGGGTTTGCGCGGTGGACCAGGCAAGCTTTGCGCAAGCCGTGGAGCGCAACATGGAAAACCTGGAGTGGCTGGCCGTGCACGGCGTGCGCCACCAGCAGGTGGTGGGCGAAGTGGCAGCGCAAATGGCGATTGTGCCAGCCAGGTTTGGCACGGTTTTTTCCGGCGAAGCGGCGCTGGTAAAAGACGTGTTGGGAAGAAAGGCCGCGCTGAACAAGGTTTTTGCCCGCGTCGCGGGCGGAGAAGAGTGGGGCGTGAAGGTTTTTACGGAGCGTCCGGCAGCGGCGGTCGCCGTGAGCGAGGCGCGGTCCGGGAAAGAGTACCTGCAACAGAAGGCGGCACGCCTGAAGAAACGCCCTGAGCGCAGCGATCAGGAGCTGCGCGAGCTGGCGGCGTCGCTGGAAAAGATTGCAATCGATTCCGCGCCCAGCGGGAAGGTAAGCGGAGCGCAACCCAACCTGCTTTGGCAGGCGACTTTCCTGGTCCCGCGCGCGAAGCGGAAACAATGGGACCAGGTATTGAAGAATTTTGTGCAGAGGTGGGAAGGGCAGCGGCGCATCGAAGTAAATGGGCCGTGGCCGCCGTACTCGTTTGTCTCTGATGCCGACTGATTTCGAATCCGTGGAGCTGATTGGAGGCGGAGAAGAAGAAGTTTCTCTGCTGGATATCCTGGACCATGTTTTGAACGCCGGGGTAGTGATCCATGGATCGCTGGTGATCTCGCTGGCGGGCGTGGACCTGGTGTACGTGGGACTGAACGTGGTGCTTACATCGGTGGAGACGGCGCTGCGCAGTCTGCAGGTAGAGGAGAAACGGGGGCCGAAGTGAGCCGCGCGCTGGTCTATTGCGGTTTCCAGCACGCGACGCAGCTCTCTTTGCCTGCCGCGGGAGTGAAGGCGGCGCCGGTGCGGGTGCTGGGCCAGGGCGAGCTGAGCCTGCTGTGGTCGGACGTGGAGTGGCCATTTGATCCGGCGCGCATGCAGCGGAGCGCCGTGGAGTTTCACGGCGTGGTGCATCATGTCTTCAACCAGGCGGCGGTCATACCTTTCCGCCTGCTGTCAGTGTTCGAGGATGAAGCGGCATTGAAAGCGTTTGCCGCGGAGCATCGCGAGCGCTTCCTGGAAGACCTGGACCGGCTGAAACATTTTGTGCAGATGGAATTTGTCGTCTATCCGGCGCCGGGGCGGGCGCAGCCGGACTCGAGCTCCGGCAAAGCATACCTGGAGCAGAAAGCCGGAATGACACGGGCGATCGAGCAACACGTGGGGAACGTGCGCGATGCATTAGGCGAGTTGAGCCGGCAGGTGGTGGTGCGCGAAGCGAAGAGCGGGCACCGCGTCTTTGTTTTGGTGGAACGCGGCAAGGAAGAAATCTTCCGCGAGACGGTGAAGAGCGTAGGGGTGCCGGAAACGCTCTCGCGGAGAACAAGCGGTCCATGGCCGGCGGCGGAGTTTCTGAGCGAGCGAGTCAAGATGCCGCAGATCGCCGGTGCGAAATGACGGAGCTGCGCAAGATTACCCCGGAAGAGATTGCGGCGGCGGTTTCCGAGATGAACCGTGAACTCAAGGCGGTGGGCGAAGGCGCGATTGACCGGATTGACTGTTCGCCGGAAAACATCGAACAGGGGCTGGCGCGGCTGGTGCTGAGCCTGGTGGAGCTGCTGCGGCGGCTGCTGGAACGGCAGGCCATCCGTCGCATGGAGGGCGGCTCACTGGGCGAAGCGAAAGTCGAGGAGATGGGACAAGCGCTGATGCGGCTGGAAGCGAAAGTCAACGAGCTGGCAGCGGCCTTCGGACTGAAGCCGGAAGACCTGAACCTGGAACTAGGGCCGCTGGGCAACCTACTGGAATAAATAACAGTTGTGCCGGCGATGAATTTGTGAGCCAAAAACAAGGTGTGTCCGGCTGGCAACCTTCGCTGAGACGGAGTGCATCGTACATGGACACGTCGGTCTCCCCCCTTCCGGAATTTTTTCGCAAGCCGGCGAATAAGGCGGCAAAAGGTTGACAGTTTGTAGTTGTCTGATTAGGATGCGGTGACATGGTCGCGCGGATTTTGCCTGCTCCCAGGCGATCTCTTCTGTAATTCCCTGAGATATTATGCAAAGAGTTCCAACGATTTCCGGAACAGCCAATCTGCTGGATATTCTCGATAGAGTTCTCGACAAAGGGCTCGTCATCGCGGGTGATATTCGCGTTTCTCTGGCAAACGTGGAATTACTTACGATTCGCATCCGGTTGCTGATTTGCTCCGTTGATAAAGCTGAGGCCATCGGTCTCAACTGGTGGAGATTTGACCCCAATCTGACCGCTCCGGCGCCGGAGCCCGTGGCGCGGCGGAGCCATTTACCTGGTGCGCCACCGGGGTCCCAGGCGCGCCGCAACAAGCCCGCTGTTCGCGCAAGACGGGCCAAGTAAAGCGATCGATTTTCATGAAGGAGGCCTTGAATGGCCGTTGAAAGAGTTTCCGGCGGATCAAGCTTAATCGATGTTCTTGATAGAGTACTCGACAAAGGAATCGTGATCGATGCCTGGGTCCGTATTTCGCTGGTTGGTATCGATCTGATCACGGTCGAGGCCCGCGTTGTGGTCGCGTCCATCGATACCTATCTCAAATATGCCGACGCGGTGGGTCTCACTGGTCTGGTCTCCCGCCCGACTTTGGGTGAGGGTGGTGAAAGTGGAGAAGAAGAACTGGTTGAGGTCAGGCCACGTTCGCCACGCAAGCCTCGCCGGCGGCTCTAAGGCCTGGTCTTGGGGGGACGCATGGCTACGGCCGAAATCCGGGTCCAGCCCGCGCCTATGAACGGACGGCGCACGGCACAGCCTCGCCGTCCAGCGGTGCTTCGGCTACTCCAGGCGGAACGTTCCGAAGAGATCTTTCCTTTGTTGCTGGAAGAGATCATCGCTCTGGGCAATCCGCGGGCCCTGGTCGTCGACGTCAACTTCGATAGCGGGGAGGTCACTCCCGCGGCGGCGCTGAAGTGGCCCCAGGCGCAGATGGAGCAGTTCGCCAGCGCGCTCTGGATGCAGGAGCATCCTTTGATCGCGGTGTTGCATGCCGCGCGGCCGCAAGTGCTGGCCAAGAGCCCTCTGCACAATCGGCCCCTGTATATTCATCCCATTCTCTATTCCAACCGCAATCTTTGCTGGGAAGCCGACCGCATTCGCACCGGCAGCTGCCTGGCGGTGCAGAATTTCCGCCGGGAAAAACGCATTCGTCTTGAAGACCAGGTGTGTTCCACCTGTGAGATGCGGGCATACGCCGCGGCCGTCGTGGTGGAGCTGCCCAGGAACTATAAAGAGCAGGGCGTGGCCGAACTGGGCGAGCTGATCGACCTGGCGAACCGGTATCTCTCGCGCTTGTTCAAGGTGGAGCACTATTACAACCGCATGCGCGATATGGAAATCACCATCGCGCAGATGGGGACGGTGATGCAGAGCATGGCCGATCCGGTCATTCTCACCGACACGCAGCACCGCGTCATCATGCAGAACAAGGCGGCCGAGCGCTTCTTCCGCGTCCCCGACGAGATGACAGAAGGCCTGGTGCGCGCCGTGGAATTCAACAATCTTCTTTTCTCCGCGGCGCTCTCTTCCATGCTGGTTTCCGGCAGTGACTCGCATCGCGACCTCACGCTGGTGGACGCCATTGAAGGCGAGGAGATGCTCTTTGAAGCCGTCTCCGCTCCCACCTTTGGTCCCGATGGCATCCAGCTCGGCACCGTTACCGTGATGCGTGACGTGACCGATCTCCGCCGCGCGGACCAGGAGCTGCGCCTCAATTACGAGCGCCTGAGCGACGCCGAAGAGGTGGTCCGCCAGGACCGCGACCGCCTGAATCTCATCATCGAAAACGTGGGCGACCCTATCGTGGTCTGCGACGGCAAGGCCAAGATCGTGCTCGTCGACCCCCTGGCCCAGGAATTGTTCGGCACGGAGACCGACGTGGTGCGCGACACGATTCAGTTTCAGAACCAGACCAAGCTCACCGCTTTCATCGATGCTTTTACCGCCTCCTTCGCCGACCGCGAAACTGCCCCCTTGCGTTTATACAATCCCGCGCTCCGCCAGGAGATTGAATATGACGCGCGTTCCGGCAAGATCTTTGGCGAGCGCGGCCAGGTTGCCTATACCGTGACCGTATTGCGCGATCTCACGGCGCTGCGCCGCGTGGAGCAGCTCAAGGTGGAGCGGCGCATGCTGGAAATCGAGAAATTTGCCGCCACCGGCAGGCTCGCCGCCACCATTGCCCATGAGGTCAACAACCCCATGGAGGCCATCAAGAACGCCATCTACCTCCTGGCCGGCGCCATCCCGGAGTCCGCCACTCCGGTGTACAACATTTTGAAGTCGGAAACCGAGCGGGTGGCGCGCATTGTCCGCCAGATGCTTGGCCTTTACCGCAACACCGAACAGGTCAAGCCGGTCAATGTCAACACCATCGTAGAAGACACGCTGCTGCTGCTGAACCGGCAGCTCCAGCGCACCAACGTGGAAGTACAGACGGAGCTGCAAGCCCTGCCCGATGCGGTGATCGCCGCCGACCAGATCCGCCAGGTGCTTTCCAACCTGGTGATCAACGCCAGGGACGCCATGCCCACCGGCGGCAAGTTGCGCATCCGCACCCGCCACATTCCCGGGCAAGACGACCTACACGGCTGGGTGCGCATGGTGATTGCCGATACCGGCTCGGGAATTCCGCCGGAAATGATTCGCTCCATCTTTGAGCCCTTCGTCACCACCAAGGGCGAAAGAGGCACCGGTCTGGGGCTTTGGATCGTCAAGGGAATTGTCCAGAACCACGCCGGCAAGCTTTCGGTCAGGAGCAGGCTGGGACGCGGCACTACTTTCAAGATTGATTTGCCAGTCGTAAAATTGTGACTGCTGAAGGAAAATTCCGCGTGCTGGTGGTGGACGACGAAGCTGCCGTCTTGCTTACCTACCGGCTTATTCTTGAGCGGCAGGGCTATGACGTTGTGGCTTGCAGCACCTCGGCCCAGGCCATTGCCGCCATTGAGACGCAACGGTTTGATGTTGTCCTATGCGATTATTCGCTGGAAGAGCAGCATACGGGGTTTGAAGTTATTACAGCGGCAAGAGAACGCGATTCCGGTGTTCCAGCGGCCCTGCTCACGGGCTATGCCACCAAGGAAACGGCCGATGAGGCCGTGAGCCGGGGCATCGGCGTCATGTTCAAGCCGATTGAGATTGAAGAATTTCTGGCGACAACCTCCAACATGCTGAGGAGAAACAATGAGTCCAAGCAAGAAGGCGGGGAAAAAGACAACCGCGGTCCGCAAGACCTCCACCAAGGCTGAACCGGCCACGGCAGTGCTGGAACTGGCGTCTCCACCGGCGCCGGTGAAGGCTGAGGCTCCCAGGAGCGGACAGCAGCAGGAAGGCCGCTACGTTTATGGCGTGATTGAATCGCGCGCCCAGACCGGCTTCGGCCGCAGCAGCATCGGCGGCGTGAATGAAGACGTTTACACCGTGCATCACGGTGACATCGCCGCCGTGGTGAGCCGCACTCCCGTTTTTATTTTTGATCCTACCCGTGACAACGTGCTGGCCCATGAACACGTCATCGAATCGGTGATGAAAAATCACACCATCATTCCCATGAGCTTCGGCACGGTCTTCCGCACGGACGACGATATCCGCGAGGTGCTCAAGAGCATCTATTCGTCCCTGAAGGACGTGCTCAAGCAGATGACGGGAAAGCTCGAATTCGGCCTGAAGGTCACCTGGGACCGCGACCGCATCATTGAAGAGCTGCAGCGCGAGCACGATGAAATCCACCGCTTTCACCAGGAACTCACGCGCAAGCACCTGCAATCCACCTATTTCGCCCGCATGCAACTGGGCCGGATGATCGATAAAGCCCTGGCCGAACTGGCCGCCGATTATGTGCGCGAAATCTATGACTGCCTGCGCGCCGTCTGCGTGGCTTCGAGGGACAACAAACCCATCGGCGACAAGATGATCATGAACGCGGCTTTTCTCATCCAGAAGGCCCGCGAGAGCGAGTTTGACGCCGCCGTGAACCGCGTCGCCCAGAAATTCGGCGACCGCCTGAACTTCAAATATACCGGTCCGTGGCCGCCCTATAACTTCGTCAACATCCGCCTGAAACTGGAGCGCGGCGGACAAGGATAGTTTTTACCGCGGATTGTCGCGGATCAGAGGTCGTAGACCAGATTCCAAGCCCCGGAGGGGCGACACACATGCTTCTCATCGACGACCTGCTCCTCGCCCCATTCTCCGGCTGGAACTTGAGCCGATTTGCGGGCGCAAGCGAATCCGGGGTCCCCAACGCGCGCGGTTTCCGCGTGTTGGGGTGGGAAGCGGGAGCCCGCAGGCGAAATCCCGAGCGCAGCCGAGGGATCTCTCGGCTGGAGGCGAAATGCTTCTAATTGACGATCTGCTTTTGGCCCCATTCTCCGGCTGGAACTTCATCATGCGCACCCTGCTCAAGGTTGCGGAAGAGCAATGGACTGACGATGCTCCTCTGAAAGAGCAACTTCTCGCCTTGCAGGTCCAGCTGGAAGACGGCTCCATCACCGAGGAGCAATACGTTGAGGCCGAGGCCGCCATCCTGCGCGAGATCCGCGAGGTCCAGCGGCGCAAGATCGAGCTGGCCGGCGGCGACCCTGACGCTCTTGAAGGCGGCATCTCCGGTTCCACCGTTCAGGAAGGCTCCGGCGCCTCCATCACCTGGGACCCCAATGAGAGCAACGAGAAATAATTGCCGCGAAACGTTTACTGCGGCCTCGCGACTTCACCGATATCGCCGGCAAAAAAGTCTACATGGCCGCACTTGGGACATACGTACACGTCGAAGCTTTCCCGGTTGACGAACAGGTCGCCCATCAAGTGGGCGAGATGCCCTCCCTCATAGAACCGCTTGGTGCCGAGGTAATCCAGTGCCTGGTGACAGCGCAGGCATTGCGGGGGTGGTGGTTGTTTCTCCTCTGCTGGAGCAGCGTGTCCGGCACACTTCCAACAGGAGTCAAACTGGTCTTCGATCTGTTCACCGCACTGCTGGCACGTCCACATGGATACCTCCGCAACGCTACCGGCCTGCTCCCGGTTTTGCTACAGCCTAAAGTGGCATGAGGTTGCTGTCCAGATTGAAAGGGGTTTTGCCGCCGCTCTATTACGAAGGAGCAATATCGCGAGGTTTGCAGAAGCCACGCTACTCCGGGCAATTTGGTTTTCGGTGTCCGGCGCAGGCGCCAGATATAAAAAAGTACAAGCCGTCCCCACTTTGGTTTCGTCATCCCATGCGCCTCATCTCGGTTGTTGATTGCGCGCTGTTTGAGCGTCTTGTGCATCAGCAACGCTTAAGACTCGCTTGACCTCAGTGTGAACCTGTTTGGCGGTATCTACAGCGGTCCTGATCCGCACACGCTGGGCCTCAACGTCGGCCGTATGAGATTGGTTCGCCAGAAGAATTGACGCGGCAAGGGTGATGATGGCTTCTACATCGGCTGCCATTCTGAAGACCTCCAACTACCAATGGCAATGATATACCTCTTGGTTGCACTGGCGAACAAAAAGAGATACAATTCGCAAGCGCAAGTTAGCCGTGGTTACCTGGCAAACTGCGCGGAGCGGCCCAGGCCGGCATCCCCGGGATTGATCTTTGAAAATCTTGCAGTCAGCGGTTAGTCAGAGCACTCTGTGTATTAACCAGAGAGTAAATTTTGCAATCGAATCGTGGGAAAAATTGAGCACGATTTGAGGGCTGAAACGAAGCGAAGAAAGGGCTTCGACCGCTCGGTCACCGTTCGGTCGAATATCACTTGAGCCTTTGTTTGCAACAAAAGTGCTTACCCCCGGTGGGGCTGTTCAAAAAGTTGGCTGTTTGCCTCGTCATCAAATTGAGGGGTGCGGGTATGGCACGGAAAACAGACAAGGATTCCAAAGGGCCAGGTGAATTCCTCAGCTTTGCACTGGAGGAGCTGCCGGACGAGTTTTGGCCGGTTTCTATCGTGATCGGCGTGGTTTTCGGACTGGTTTGGCTCCTGGGCGCGGTATTCAGGAGCTTTTTCGGCGAATAAGGGAGCCCTTTTAGCAAGAAAGCCCCTTAGCAGAAAGACCTTTTTGCACCCTTCTTCCGCAGGGAGCCGCCCTACGGCTTCTGCCCCTCCACCCACTCCGGTTTGAAATCGGAATTGGCCAGCCACTCCACTGGAGCGAGCATGGAGTGAATGGCCTGCTCCATGTGCTTGAAGTCGAGGTGGGCCTCGTCGTCGCTGGGGCGATGGTAGTCCTGATGCAGGCCAAAGCTCGAGACGGTCTGGGCCACAATCCCTTGTTTGGCCAGCGCGTAATTGTCGGAACGCTGGAAGAAATGTTGTTTCGGATGCGGATCGGCCACCAGCCGGGCGCCGTGTTTGGCCAGCTCCGGTCCAAGGTTGGTGAACTCAAAGCCGGTGAGCCAGAGTTCGCCGGGCTTTACCGCGGCATCGGGACGGCCGATCATCTCAAACTCCAGGTTGGCAATGATGTTTTTCAGAGGCAGCGGCGGATGCTGGAGAAAATACTGGTTGCCCTGGCCTCCGGTCTCCTCGCTGCCGAAGAAGACGAACAGCACCGTGCGCCGGGGCGCTTTTTTCTGCGCCAGCGCGCGCGCCAGTTGCAGCACGGCCACGCAGCCGGAAGCGTCATCGTCGGCGCCGTTGTAAATAGCGTCACCGTTCACGGGCTTACGCACGCCAAGGTGGTCCAGGTGTGCGGTGAGCAGGACTACTTCATCCTTGAGCTTCGGGTCCCGGCCCCGCAGCACGCCAATGACGTTGCGGGTGTTCCATTGCTTCTTGCCTCCTTCAGAATCGAGTTCGACAGAAACGTTCTGGATGTAACCTCCGTCATCGCCTGCCGGTGCAATCCCGATTTGGCGCAGTTGCGAAGCCAGATAAGTGGCCGCAACCAGCTCGTCATGCGTGCCGCTGCCGCGCCCCTGCAGCGCGTCACTGGCAAGAAAATCCATGGCTCCGCGGATCTGGTCGGCATTGCGGCGGGATGGTTGGGCTGAAGCCGCGGTGAGAAAACAAAAAAGAATGCAGAATAAGAGGCTCTTGATGCGGGTCGCCATTCTTCTCCTTCTGACGAAGCAGTATACCTGCGGGTCGCCAGGTTTCGAAATCGGCCGTACTGTGCCGAAGAACGCCTACCGCGTATCTGCACTAATGTGCGCCGGACGTTTTGCCGGAGCACGCCGTCCGAACTCGCCAGCAACCTTGCGCAGCCAGCTCAGTTCGGTGCGAAACTGTTCGATCACCAGCCGGATCATCCACACCGCTTCATGAAAACGATGGCCCACTTCCTTTTCCACCGCGCGCAGCGTCGCCGCTTCGCGCGCCAGCTCGGCCTTCAGGAATTCCTGCCGCCGCTGGATTTGTTTCTGGAACACGTCTGGCCGCGCCTGCCAGGAAAGCGCCATCCAGGTGAGGAAGGGCGGGCGGTCGCGCTGCGTGGTCCAGTTTTCGCGCTCCAGCGCCGCGGCCAACGCTGCCCGGCCTTTGGCCGTGGTCGAGAAGATGCGCCGCTCAGGCCCAAGTGCGGGCTCCGGATCGCCGGCGTCGGTGACCAGCCCAAGCCGCGCCAGCTTTTCCAGGGAGTAATAAATCTGTGGCCGGGAAATGCCGGCCCAGTCCTGTACCTGGCGGCGCTCCAGCTCAAGGTTGGCCTGATAGCCGTGCATCGGCTGCTCCGCCAGCAGGCTGAGCAGGACCAGGTCGGGCACGGTCAGCTCGCGCTTTTTAGCCGAGGGCTTTTTAGATGCAAACATGGCAGGCCTTCCGTTGCCGGCTCCAGTACCACCACTGGCATTGCTCGGCGGGAAGCAGGGGATTGCGTGCCTGGGCTACGGCCGCGGCGAAGACATCCTGGCAGCAGATATCGACGCGCTGGCCCGTGATGCGGCAGAGCTTCTGATATAGCCTGGCTGGATTTTGCCGCGCCAGCTGGTTCACGCTGCGGATTCCGAGCAGCTCAAAATCGCGCAGCATGGCCGGCCCGATGGAGATCAAATCTTCTAAACGGCGTTCCTGGACTGGCATACGTGACTCCTCTTGACAATCGTGCTTATAGTGAATATTGTGTCTAGTCTAAATTAGATTAGTATCACGATGCAAGAAGAAACTTCAATGCGATCCCAGGCTTTTGGGTGGCGCTGTTCCTTCTGGGTATTGCTACATGCCGTCAAAAATTCAATATGGAGAACACCATGAAATCCGCGGAAGTCAAAAAAATCACACCGATTCTGTTTGCCCAGGAGCTCGAACCCTGCGTCGAGTTCTGGACCGGACGCCTCGGCTTTCAGAAGATCGTGGAAGTGCCCGAGGGCAACAAGACTGGCTTCGTCATTCTGCAGAAAAACGGGCTGGGATTGATGTACCAGAGCTTTGCCAGCGTGGAGAAAGACAATCCCGCCACGGCCGCCGCTGTGCGCAAGGGACCAACATTTTTATACGTCGATGTCGAGGACCTGGAGTCCGCGCTGGCCGCGACGCAGGGAGCGGAGATCGTGATGCCGGTGCGCACCACCTTCTACCACGCCAGGGAATTCGGCATCAAAGACCCGGCGGGGCATTACATTATCTTTGCCCAGCAAGGAACCGCGCCTGAGAAGTGAAGGCCAGGGGTGTAGCGGCCAGGGCATGGATGGCACGGATTGCAGGAAGCATGGGCCGTCTGGGCAGGGCCGGTGCGCATCTGTTTTGCGCGGCTGCGGACTGCTATATTTGTCGGTAACCGCAATGCGTAAATCCTTGGGTCCGATGCTCGTCTCAATTGAAAAGCACGTCGCTCATGCGGCGCTCTTCTTTGTGAGCGCGGCGTTCTGTCTGCTCGCCGCATGCAGCGGCCGAGGCGGCTTCTCGGACCACGCCGAATACGCCTATGTGGCCGTTACGGAAGCCAGCCTGCGCGACCACGTTTCCACGCTCTACACCAAGACCGGCGTGGTGCATAACGGCGAACGCCTGCAGGTTCTGGAACGGATGCAGAGCAAGCGCTTTCTGCGTGTGCGTTCGCCTCGCGGCGAAGAAGGCTGGGTGCAGGAACGCTTCCTCGCTGATCAGGCGACCTTCGATCAGTTTCAGCGCCTGGCGGAACAATTCAAATCCGCTCCGGCGCAGGCCTCGGCCACCACCGAGGAGCAGGTCAAGGTGCACGTGCTGCCGGGACGAAAGACCGGCTATCTCTACCTGCTGAACGAAAAACAGAAGGTCGATCTCTTGCAGCGTCAGTCGGTCGACCGCAATGCTCCGCCGCTACAGCTCAAGGAGGACAAGCCGAAAGATGCTGACGACAGTCCGGAGGAAGACAAGGTAAAGAGTGACAGCGCCGGGCCGCCGGCCATCCGCGAAGATTGGTGGTTGGTGCGCGACCCGCAAATGCGTGTGGGCTGGGTCCTGGGCAGGACGCTGTATCTCGCTGTCCCGGAGGATATCGCCCAGTATTCGGAAGGGCAGCGCATCGTGGCTGCCTATCCCCTGGACGAAGTGCAGGATGGCGACAAGAAAGTCGCCGAATATCTGGTGCTGTTTACCGAGAACAAGGAAGGTTTGCCTTACGACTTCAGCCAGGCCAGGGTCTTTACCTGGAACTCGCGCAAACATCGCTATGAAACTGCGTATCGTGAGCGCGACCTTACCGGCGTGCTGGCGGTCACGCTGGGGCGGCAGGACTTTGAAAAAGAAGGCAATTTGCGCACGTTCGTGCTGCGCGTCAAGCAAGACGACGGCAACGTGCGCGACCGCACTTACAAATTCAACCCGCCGATCGTGCGCCGCGTTCTGGCTCCGGGTGAAGAGCCGCCCGCGCCGCGGCATCGCAAGGCAGGCAGGTCCGGCAGCAAAGCACATTAAACAATAGAAGGTGTGGCATCCAGAGAGCCGGTTTCCGCCGTCCAACAGGGTATGGCAGAAAAAGTAAAGCAGCTGAGTCTGGAACGGGACTACAAGAAATATCTGTACTTTGTTGATGGCCAGGGGAATGTGAGCCGCAAGCCTAAAACCGGTGATGGCGAAACCGAGGTGCTGGTGCCCAAAGCAATCCAACGTGACAACCAGTATCTTTATTTTGTGGACAAAGAAGGTGATGTCGCGCGGTCACCGCGGGCCGTGCGCACCAAGAAAGTTGCCTGACCAGCAGCAATGAGCGCCTTAAACCTGCTGGTCTTTCGCGGGGAGCAACGGCGTGTCAGCGGCCAGGAGCTCAAAGCTCGCCTGGTCCGAAGGCTGGAGCTGCTTTGCGGCTATGACGCCTTGCTGGGCGTCCTGCTGCTGGCGGGCGAACTCGAATGCGGCATGGCAGACGCCGATTGCCCCTCTCCCCGCGCTGAACTCCTTACCGATGCCATTGCGGAAAAACTTTTGCGCTGCGGGCCTGCATCTGGTTCTCAAAGCCTGATCGATGCTGCGCGAGACATTCCCGTCTGCGGCCAACTCAACATCTCCACTCCGGAAGGTTTCGCTTACTACGCCCTGCATCCCTTGGCTTATGCAGACGTGCTGGATCGAATCCCGGTTGCCGCGAATCATCTGCTGGTCGTGGGCATCAGGACCATCGGTACAACTCTCAGCGCGGTCATGGCCGCGTCTGCCCGTCTGTACGGGATGCAGGCGCAAAGAATCACGGTGCGTCCGCAAGGCCATCCTTACCATCGGCGGACAGAATTCTCTCCGCATGAGCTCGCAATCGTAAAGGCCGCCATATCTTCCGGCGCGACGTTTGCGGTTGTGGACGAAGGACCGGGATTGAGTGGATCGTCGTTTCTCTCGGTAGCGGAAGCGCTGGAGCGGGCAGGAGCGCCGCGGGAGAAGATCATTTTGGTCAGCGGCCATGAACCAAATGTTGAAGCACTCTGCGCGTCGGATGCGGCGCGCCGTTGGCGGCGGTATTGCAATGTAGCAGTTGCTGGCGAACCGCGCCGTCCGGCTCCGGCAGCCAATTTCATCGGCGCAGGCCAGTGGCGCAGCCGCCTGATGAGCAATGAATCCGAGTGGCCCGCTGCATGGACCAGCTTTGAGCGGCTCAAGTATCTTTCCGATGCGGAGCAAGACGGGCCAAGATTGTTTAAGTTTGCCGGCCTCGGACATTATGGCGATCAGGTCTTTGCGCGCGAGGAAAAAGCAGCAACTGCCGGCTTCGCTCCGCTGCCGCGCCGTGAAAGCGACGGCTTTCTTTCTTATCCCTGGATCCAAGCCCGTCCCATGGCGGCGATTGATATTTCCGGGCGTGTTCTGGCGCGCCTGGCTGAATATTGCGCGTTTCGCTTGCGCGCATTCTCCGTCCGACTATCCGGCTTGAATGCGCTTCAGCAAATGGCGGAACACAATTTGCGTGAGCTGGGGTTGGATATGCCGGTCGTGCTTCGCCTGGAACATCCGGTGATTGCCGATGGGCGCATGCAGCCGTATGAATGGTTATTGACGGCCGCAGGGCGAATCCTGAAGACAGATTCCGGCAGCCATGGCGACGATCATTTTTTCCCGGGCCCTGCGGATATCGCCTGGGACCTGGCCGGCGCAATCGTGGAATGGCGCATGGATGAACAACAGGCCGCGGTGTTCCTTGATCTGTATCGCCGGAGCAGCGGCGATGATGCGAGCGATAGAGTTGGCGGCTTCTTCAAGGCCTATGCGGTTTTTCGTTGTGCCTATTGCAGGATGGCGGCCAATGCCATGCAAGGATCGGAGGAGCAAGCGCGTCTGGATCGCGCAGCCGCCGGCTACAGAGGGGCCCTCATGCAGATGGAGGAACGCGCCAGTCTGTCGGCGGCCTAAAAGCTTGCGGAAGGCTCCTTTTGCAGAAAGTCTCTTAACTCCTGTAGGTATCAAGGCACGGACTTACAGATTTGCGGAAAACTCCTTGAGGAGCTGGCTTTAGCCCCTCTCACTCTTGTGCTTTTTGCGGAGGCCCGGAGAGGACTGAAACTTTGGCGTCCGCGGTGCCAATCATGCCGGTTGTGTTATCGCGCACGCCCAGGCGCAACAGGTAATCGCCCGAAGGCAGTGTGATTTTCTCCTGGCAGGGAAAGCCCTGGCGGACCACCTTCTCGTAAACGTCAGCCTTCAGCGCTGCGGTCAGAGTGGCGCCGTCTTTCTTGATGGAATCGCCTTTCTCAGAGTAAACCTCAACCGCGCAATTGATGCTGGCATGCTGCAAATCGTCGGCCTCTTTGGTAAACGCGATTCCTCCCGCGTCAATCAGATAGTTCACCACCACCTGATTTTGCGTCTGGGCGGAAGGGGACAGGATGCGCGCCTGGAAAAGGAGCTGCGTGGAAAGCAGCGCGTTGATGTCCATGGCCTGGTTCAACAGCCGCGCTTGTTCGGCTTGCGTTTCATGGGCGAACGCAGCCGGTTCCAGGGCAAAGTAGCCGGAGCGATGGCGCAACCTGGCTCCCGGCCGTTTGATTTTCACGCCGATGCGGCGGAACTTGCCGTTCCAGTTGTGATTGCCGGGGTAGTAGCCCAGCGTGTAATAGGCGCCGCCGTCGTTCATGCTCGCAACAATCGCGTTGCCGATTTCGTTGCGGTTGTAGAAAGCCTTGCCGCCTGTCCGCTCCGCAATCTCCTGCATCGACGTATGCGTGGCATTCAGATTGTTGTTTTGCTCGCTCACGGTGGAACCGATACCGACCTGGGATTCGGGGTCGGGGATTGGCTCGAAGCCGCGGCTGGACGCGTCATAGACACGCATGCCCACGATGCCGCGCGAATCGATCGGGTAAATTGCGATCTGAGCGTCGAACAGGGCGTTGGCGGTTTGAGAGACCGCTACCTTGTAATTGTGTCTGGACACGGAATCGCGGGCCTGCACTACGCTCCCGGGTTCGATGCTGAACGGAAATCCCTCTGAAACCCAGATCAGGTTCTTGCGTCCGGGCAGTGACTTCAGGTTGAAGGCGATGGCGTTCAATGCATCCAGGGTGATTTGCAGGCGGCTGCGCGTACGTGCGGCGGTGCTTTCGCCTTCCCAACCGCGGATACTGGACTTAGCTTGTTCGGACAGGACGTTGAAAAAGGCCGGAGGGTACCGCTCCGCCTCGTGGCCTCCCTTGGGATTATCGAGCAGCATGGAAGCCTTGTTGTTCAGGGAAGCTATCGCCTGCCTGAGCACATGGGGATCGCTGCTGAAATCCTGTATCAGGCGCAGTTGCGTGCCCAGAACGTAAACCGCCACCGGCTGGTCAGGAAGCTTTTCCAGAACTTTCAAGAGCTGCTGCCGGGTGTCGGACTGGTCCAGCATCGGGCTGTTGAGCGCGTCCAGGACAATCACACTCCAAATGGCGCCGCTCTTGTGACGCGGCATGTTGGTAACGATATCCGGGGCTATTTTCTTGGCGACATTTTGCTCGGAAATGCGTTCGCCTGCCGGCGGCTGGAAACTGAAGCTGCGTACCGGTTGCGGCGCGCCATCTTCCATGATGACGAAATCCTCGGCTTGCAAGTCGGAAATCGGCTCGCCCTTGCTGTTGGTGACTACAACATCAACCACCACCAGGCGTGACGACGTCTTGAAAACAAATGGGGCTGGTTGTTTTTCCGCGGGCTGCGTTGTGGCGGGAGATGCGGACTGGGCAGCCAGGGTGCAGCTGCAAGCGCCCCAGAGCGCCAAGACCGCCAACGCCTCCAAACACCGAACCGGCATTGCAGTTGCCTTCATTGCACTCACCTCCCGTATTCTACCGTTCTGGGACGAAATGCATCGCGGGGGAATAGGCTTCCACGCTGTTAACCTTGGGCCGTGCTGGTACGTTTTGGGCAGTGGAGGAGATAGCAAATGCCCTATTATTTTCAGAGTTTGGTCAAAGACTGGGTCATTCTGGCCACCAGCATCGGGTTTTTTGCATGGATCATTTACCTGACGGTAGGGCTGGTCCGGCGCAGGCAGCAAAGCATCATGCAGAAGCATTTGCTGGATAAGTTTGCTTCGGCCCAGGATTTTGCCGAGTTCATCCAAACGCCGGCCGGCCAAAAATACGTGATGGGGTTTACTGATACAGTCACCAGCCCGCGCAACTCCATCCTCAGTTCGATCAGGATAGGCTTTGTGCTCATGTTTCTGGGAGTCGGGTCTCTTGTGGCCTCTGACGGCATTCCAGGCATATTCTTAACCATCGGTTGGTTGGCGCTGTCACTGGGCATTGGCTTCCTGGTTTCAGCGGGAGTATCTCATTTTGTGGCGAAGAAAGCCGGGTGGAAAGTACAGGAGTGAAGCGCTTGTTGGCTGCAATGGAAGCATGGCAAATGGCGACGACCGAAGCGCAGACGGGCGAACGCACCACGCAGGCGGAGTTCGAAGCGTTTTACCTGCGCACGGCCCGCACGCTTCACGGCTATCTCTGCCGGCTCAGTGGCGATCCCGCTACCGCCGACGAGCTCCTGCAGGAAGCCTACATTCGCATGCTGCGCGTTCCTGCCATGGACGAAGCCGCGCGCAAAGCGTATCTCTACCAGACCGCAACCAATCTTCTGCGCGATCGCTGGCGCCGGATCAAGCGGGAGAAGAAATGGTGGGACCTGAACGTGGTATCGGAACACGTTCATCAGAATTTCAATCTGCCGGTGGACATGGCTTCGATCTTCGATGCCTTGACCGTCCAGGAACGCGCGATCCTGTGGCTGGCCCACGTTGAGGAATTAAGCCACCGGGAAATTGGCATGGTGCTTGGTGTGAAAGAGCAGAGCGTCAAGGTCATGGTTTTCCGGGCGCGGGAAAAAGCCAGGGGCCTGCTGACAGGAGCAGGGTTCAGGGGTGCCCATGAATAACGATTTTGAGCTGGATTCCTTGATCAAGAAAATGGCGGCCGAACATCGGCCGGAGCTGCCCAGTCCGGGATTGGTGTGGTGGCGCGCGCAGATCCTGGAGAAGCAAGCTGAGAAGGAGCGCGCCGAGCGGCCATTCACGATCATGCGCCTTGTCGCGGCCGCGGTTTCACTTGTGGTGATTGTGGGGCTCTGGAGCAGCCAGTCCGGGCTGGTTCGTGATGTGTTTGGCCGCCTGACTATGCTGCCCTTCATGCCTTTGCTGCTCGCGGGAGCAGCCCTCGGCCTAGTGGTGATGGCGCTGATGTGGTGGACAACGTCGGAGGCCTGACTGCTCCGGGACTATTCGTTTTTCCGGGCAAGTTCTTTCGCCCGTTCCCGGGCATAGTTCCACGCGGAGAACTTGCACGCGGGATCATCGCTGCTGATCCAGGGATCTTCACCAAAAAAAGTGTATTGCTTGAAGATTTCGCCGTCAGTGTCGTCCAGTCTGCAGGTCTCGAAAAACTCGTCGACAATTTTCTTGCAGGCGGCCACCGCTGACGCGCAGTCGTCGAACTCCGCCAGCTTGTAGCGTTCGCTCTCATCCATATAGTGAAAGTTGTCGTCGACAAACACCGTGTAGCGCTTTGTCATTGCCGTGTCTTGTTCGCTCAGGAATAAAACTCTGCTATCGACTCCACCACCTGCCGCTGTTCGTCTTCCTCAAGCTCGGGGAAAATGGGCAGGGCGAGCACGTCCAGCGCGGCGCGCTCGGCTTCCGGCAGGTCGCCCGGGGCGTAGCCGAGATAGGCAAAACACTTCTGCAAGTGCAGCGGGATGGGGTAGTAAATCTCCGATCCCACGCCGCGTTGGCTGAGGAAGGCGCGCAGCTTGTCGCGCTCGCGCACGCGGATGACGTATTGGTGATAAATGTGGTGCGCGCCGGGCAGGGTCTTCAGCAGAGTTACTGGGGGAGTCGCATTCGTGCCGGTTTTGGTCAGGCCGGCGCTGGTGATCAGGCGTCCGTAGGTCCGGGCGCGTTCGCGGCGGGCGTCATTCCATTTGGCCAAGTGCGGCAGCTTGACGCGAAGCACGGCTGCCTGAATCGAGTCCAGCCGGCTGCAGGCCCCGACCTCATCGTGGTAATAGCGCTGTTTGCCGCCGTGGTTGCGAAGCGAGCGCATCCGTTCCGCCATCCGGGCATCGCTGGTGGTCACGGCGCCGGCATCGCCAAAAGCGCTCAGGTTTTTTGTGGGATAGAAGCTGAACGCGGCGGCCAGTCCCAGTGAGCCCGCGCGCCGGCCGTTCCAGGTTGCGCCCGCGGCCTGGGCGGCGTCTTCGATTACATGCAGCTTGAACTCCGCCGCCAGGCGATTCAGGCCGTCCATATCGGCGCACTGGCCGTAGAGATGGACCGGCATCACGGCGCGCGTCCCGAGGGGGGCGATTTTCAGCCGCTCTTCCACGCTGGCCGGGGACAGGTTGAGCGTCTCGGGATCGATGTCGGCAAAAACCGGTTTGGCTCCCGCGCGCAGAATGGAGCTGGCGGTGGCAAAAAAGCTGAAGGGCGTGGTGATCACGGCATCGCCGGGGCCAATGCCTGCGGCGGCCAGGGCCAGCCACAGCCCGTCCGTGCCGGAAGCGCAGCCTACGGCTTCCGTGGTTTCGCACAGGGCGGCGAATTCGCGCTCTAACGCGGCCACCTCATCGCTCAGGATGTAGCGCTGGGAGTCGCAAACCCGGCCAATCGCCGCCAGAACTTCATTGCGAATGGAGGCGTACTGGCGTGAGAGATCGAGCATCGGGACTGCGGCTGCGGCTTTGTGGCCTGCGCTCTTCACGGATACCAAAATTCTAGCATTCCCGCGGCCATGGCCAGGAAAAGGGCCTTTTTGCCCGGAACGCCGTGAAAAGCTACAATGGCAGGGAAGCCACCAAGGTCGTTTCCGGTCCTATGCAGGCAACACAGGAGAGAGATCGGCAGATGGAAAATAAGCCGGCACAAAACATACAGGACTCGTTTCTGAATACCGCGCGAAAGGACAAGAGCCAGATCACGATTTATCTTCTGAGCGGGGTGAAGCTGACAGGCCGCATCCGGTCCTTTGACAAATATTCAGTGGTCCTTGAAACCAACAATCAGGAACAGCTCATCTTCAAACACGCCATCTCTACCGTGGTCATGGCAAAAGGCAGCAGCCATCACGGCGAGGGCCGCATGCACGCACCGGCGGCGGAAGGCGAAAGCGGTTCAATAAAGTCGGAGGGCTAGTTTATTCCTGGGCAGCGTTCCCGCCGTTTCGGATCGTCGGCCGGGATCAAGACCGGACGAGAGGGCCCGGAGCGTGCTTTTCTGGTCGCTCTGGAGTTTCGCCACCGCTCGCGTACGGAGCGCGATCTGGAAGTGCCGCCCAGCGCCGTGCTTGCGCGCAATGCCGCTGCCGGGCCAACCGAAGAGCGCGGTGTCTCCCGTTTAGGTATCGAGGAATCGCTGGCGGAGTTCCGTGAGCTGGTGGCTTCAGCCGGCGCGGCCATCGCCGGTGAATTTGTGCAACACCGTGACCGCCCCGATCCCGCCACCCTGATCGGCAAGGGCAAATTGCAGGAGATCGCCGGCGCCGTGGCCTCGGTGGACGCCGACCTGGTGCTCATCGACCATGAGCTTTCTCCTTCCCAGCAGCGCAATATCGAAAAAGAAGTCAACGCCCGCGTGATCGACCGCACGCAGCTCATCCTGGACATTTTTGCCCGCCACGCCCGCAGCCGTGAAGGCCAGTTGCAAGTCGAGCTGGCCCAGCTGGAATACATGCTGCCCCGCCTTACTGGAAAGGGAATTGAGATGTCACAGCTCGGCGGCGGCATCGGCACACGCGGTCCCGGTGAAACGCAGCTGGAAACCGACCGCCGCAAAATTTATCGCCGCATCCGCCACATCAAGCAGCAGCTTGAGGACGTAAAACGCATACGCGGCCAGCAACGGCAGCGGCGCGAATCCGTTCCCCTGCCCACGGTGGCGCTGGTGGGCTACACCAACGCGGGCAAGTCGACTCTGTTCAATGTGCTTACCGGCGCGGGCGTGCTGGAGTCGGCCAAGATGTTTGCCACGCTCGATCCCACGGTCCGCGGCATTACCCTGCCCAGCAAGCGCAAGGTGCTGCTGTCGGACACCGTAGGTTTTATCCGCAACCTGCCCACCACGCTGGTATCGGCCTTTCGCGCGACCCTGGAAGAAGTCCAGCGCGCGGCTCTGCTCTTGCATGTGGCCGATGTCACCAGTCCTTCCGCCCACGATCAGCAGGGCCAGGTGGAGCGCGTGCTGAAAGAGCTGGACGTGCTCGACCGTCCGCGCATCCGCGTCATGAACAAAGTTGATCTTCTGCCCGAAGCGCAACGGCGCGCGCTCGCCGGCACGCCGAACGCAGTCTACATCTCCGCCGCGAAGCAAACGGGGCTGGACGATTTGCTCTCCGCCATCGATGCCCGCCTGGAGATTGACGCGCTGCGGCACCTGCGGATTCGCGTTCCGCAAAGCGAAGGCAAACTGCTGGCGCAGATTGAAGCGCGGGCGCACGTCCTGAAGCGAGCTTATCGTGACAGCAAGGTGCAGATGGACGTGGAGGCGCCGGAATCGCTGGCGCGGACGCTCGAAGCTTATGTCGTGAAACCAAGGACCCAGCACAGGCCTGCTGAAACCTCAAGAAAGACAAGATGATCCTGTCTCAGTTGAGTTTCTCGATCGCGGCTTCCTGCTTTCGTCGCCCAACCGTACGGCATTTTACCCACCCGCCGAAACAAAGGTTTTTAACGTTGCTGTCCGGTAACGCCTGCCTCTTTGCTTTCACAGGGAACATCCAAAGGTTTGTGGAACTGTTGCGTTGACGCGGAGTTTTTCTCCTCGATGATTTGGAGAATCGTCCCCAGGAAGCGGCCATACTTTGCCAGCGTCGCGTTGTCCTTGGAAGCGAGCGCGGCAGCGACCGCCTTTTGCGTCGCTGGGCTGACAAGTTCCAGCCGCCCCATGAAGACACGCACAGTCTGTGCCGGACGAGGAGTAATCGTGAGCGGCAAGATGCCGTCCACGAACTCCGCCGGCAGAATATAGAAGAGCCGGCTGCCTTCTTCGAACCAGGTATTCCGCCAGGTTTCGAGCATGGCATGCGCTTCGTCGCGATACAGCCCGCGTGTCACCAAAATTTCCTCGAGGTCGCCATAGAGAGATTCGACTGTGGCTGTCAGTTCTGGCGGCTCCACAGCCGCTTCACTTTGTAGCGCGTCGCTGATGCGATAGCCAACTTTGTCTCCGCGGCGCTCGAACAAGATGACGCTGGGAATCTCTTGCTTGAGCCGGTTTCTGACCACCACCTTGTCGTCAGCCGTGAAGCACGCAGAAACAGGGACAGGAAAGGCAGAAACACCGCGATAGAAGAGAAACTTCTCATGCTGATCGCCGCCTGCTGTACGGACACGAAGCGGAGTCGCGGAGGTTTCGCGGGCAGCGTAATAGTGGTTGCCGTTGTCAACGGTGTCGCGAGGGAAGTTAGCGACGCGGCCGGGTTCGAGGCTTACAGAGTCCCATGAGATCGTGCCCTTGGTTTTCCCGTCATAGAGCCCGGAATCGTAGTAAGGTGTCTCGACCGCTGGCGCGTTCGCATGCGGATACCACTCGGTAATGAGCCCCTTGACGAAGTTCACGTGCACGGAGAGAGTCACGTCATGCGTGCTGTAGAAGTAGAGCACGGGAGTTTCCATGCGGATGGTGCCGCTCAGTCCTACCTTGAACGCCGCGTGGCGAAAGTGTTCGACGAAGCTGGGAAGATCTGTGGATCCTGTCAGCGGCAACCATTCGACGGCTTGCCCGTTGTTGCCGGCAATTGAAGTAAAGGTTCCCCATTCGTGCGCGGTCAGACCGGAGTCAACCGGCCGGCTCTGCGCCGCGAGAGAGCCGGCCAACACACAGATCAAGGCGCCGAGGCATAGCGACAGTTTGGCGAGTGCGTATTTCATTTGCCTTCACCTCCGCTCCTGGCAATGGCTTCAGCCACCGTTTGCTTCGGACTGCCCAGGAAATGGCTGGCGAGATTCCGGGCCAGCAGCGGATCATCCTTCGCGCCCGCGATCGCTTTCTGCGCGTGTTGCTGATGTTCCGGCTGCGCAGGATAAAGAGTGATCAGCGCGGCGGCAAACTCCATCTCCGCATCCTGGCGGCCGCGCAGAGCAAGCGCTTTCTTGACCATGCTGTAGCCATCAATTCCAGCGGCGGGGTTCTGGTCTTTGCCGGGCCATTGACTGAGGGCTGCGGCAAAGTATCCGGCGTCGAACCAGGCAAGAGCGTCCGCGTGAGCGCCCGTTGTTCGCTGGTAGAGCTTGGTAAGCAACGCCTTCGCGGCTTGCGGATCTTTCCGCGCATAAAGCGTTGCCCGGCGCAAGGTTTCCATGCGCACGATCACCGGCGTGCTCGTGTCCAGAATCGCCAGCGTGTCCTGCACCAGGTGGTTGGTGTCGTAGTTCTCGTTACCCGATAAATCCCAAGCTGTGCCGGTCCAAGGCAATGACTTTGCACTTCCGATGTCGAAAGGATGGCAAATCAGCGGCGGTCCGGCCAACGCGGATGTTACAAAGCTGAATACAAGCAGCAGTATACCCGCGGCAAATCGCGGTGAGAAAAACGTGCATGGCTTCATGGTCCTGCATCTCCTTTGAGGGTTTCACCCTCTCAGGCAGGCAAGACGCGCAGAAGCTGCGGACCGTTAACAGGGAATGGTAAGGATTCACTTCTGCTGCGACCAGGAGCGTTCCCAATGACGCCATAAGGCAATGTCGCCCAGACCCAGCTCATTCCACCAAAGGTCGAGCATTTGCGGGTCAAGATGCAGGATGCCCTCACGCGTTACACCTGCGGGCGCGGGAACCAGTTGTGCCAGGCGGTCATAAACGCGCCCACGATCAGCTTCAGCAACGCGTGCGAGCAGATGCCATAAGGTGAGCGCATCGCGTTTGCGCGACTGCGCGAGCATAATCTGAAGCGTGGCCGCGCGTTTATCTTGCGCAGTGTCCTCGCGATCGAATTTAGAGAGCGCGTTGCGGAACGGTTCCGATGCGTCTTCAAAATAAGGGGTCTCGGGCCCGGTCTTCTTCCTGGTGGCACACGCGGCGCCGGCGGGGATGAAAGATTCGTGGCCGGCCAGCTTAAATCCCACCCAACCCAAAGTTGTATGCAACACGCCGTCGCCGTTGTCGTCGACGTGCAACGTGTAGACACAACCCAGGTCAACTGCCACAGCAGAGGGCGTGTCGACCACAAACTCGCCGGGCGGAGCCCAGATGGTCGCGTGAATGGTGCCTCGCTCCAGCGCCAGATGCTTCGATCCTGAGCTGCTTGTCAACACTCGCAAACGCGTGCCCGGCTCCACTTCGATCTCACCGGTATTCTCGGCCCGCAGACTGGCTTTGGACGATGGGCCGGTTTCGAGCACTTGCCCCAGACCAAGATTCGTTGCTCCAGAGGCCGCAATCGTCTTTCCTCCCACCCGCGACGCACCCTCTATGCGGGTCACGTCCCAATCGCTGCGCGTCACAGCAACCGGCTTCGGCCGCAGCACAATGAAACCAACCGCGGCGCTTACCATAACAACAGTAGCTACGGCGGCCCATTGCGGCCACAAAGATAGCGCCAGAAACCGTTTGCGCTTAGCGGGATACGCGATCGCTGCGATCTCATCAAACGCCGGAGCGGAACGATTGTGACGAAGCCGGCCAAGCGTAGCCTCGAGCTTCTGAATTTCCGGGTCCGGCTCGCCGGAGCCGTCCCACAGGTAGTCATCTCTCATAAATCATTTCCCCAACCTTGCCGAGGCTCCCTGGGCTTCGGTCCTTCCGATCAAAGCGTACCTGCATGCGGAGTACGCTCTCCCTGGGCAAGTTTCTCCCGCAACTGTTGCATGCCCCGATGCAGATTCACACGCACCGACCCAGGTGTGAGTCCGGTGCGTGCGGCGATCTCGGGCCCGGTCATGCCTTCCACCAGCCGCAACAGCAGCGTCTCGCGATAGGTTTCCGGCAATTCCCGGATGCTGGCCAACAGAAACGAGACTTCTGCATCTTCTTCATACGAGTTGCTTGCCGCTCTTCCTTCCAATTCGTCGCCGGACAAACTCTCGGGCAGCTCGACCTGTTCCACTGCATGACGGTGATAGTCATTGGCGCGATTGCGAGCAATCGCCGCCAGCCATGCGCCAAAGCGCGCGGGGTCGCGAAGAGTATGGAGCTGGCGGAGCGCCTGGAGAAATGTATCGTGGAGCAGGTCGTCCACTTCGCAGTTCGGGACCCTGGCCAGCAGGATTCCGTGGACCATACGCGCGTAGCGATCATAGAGCCGGCCAAACGCGGCACGATCACCCTGGCGCGCAGCTTCGACGAACAGTTCGTCGCTGACGTCGCTGCCGCCGGGCGGGTTGGTCACGGCCTGTCTTTCCAGGGTTCCGGCAAGTGCGTCAACTCTGCTTCCCCATGTTGAGGTCATCCTGACCAGATCTCACCTGGGCATCATAGACGCAAATACAAGTTGAAGTGTTAACAAGCCCAGATGCGGATCTCGGATATCCAGGCAGAAATAGCTCAATTCGCGAAGTCATTGGCCGCCGGACATGAGTGGACCAGACAAAAAATGCTTAAAGACTTTCTTGTTGGGGCAAAATTTAAATGGGCCTGAGACCAAGAAGCGGTGACGGTTTCCTTGGCCACAAGCCCATTCGATCCTGAATCGGATCGGAGGTGATAAGTCCATTTTAGGCCTGTCCAAGGCGATGTCAAGCGGTCCGCCAAGTCTTTTTTACCTTATTTTGATCACTTTGATTACCAGGCGCTGTAACTGCCGCAAAATAAGGCAATAATCCGGGACCCTGAGCGGCGCTGAAGAAAGGGCCGGCAACCCATCGGTTTTATCAGGCCGATCTTATCGCCCTAGTAGCAACCGAATGCCAATTAGTACCAGCAAAGTTCCAAATATCCGGCGCAGAACGAGTTCCGGTAGTTGCTGTGCCCAGACCCCGCCAAAGTAACCGCCTA
The DNA here is from genome assembly GCA_041488515.1 of Terriglobia bacterium. Lineage (GTDB taxonomy): Bacteria > Acidobacteriota > Terriglobia > Terriglobales > Acidobacteriaceae > Angelobacter. The sequence continues at coordinate 249,290 of JBGPPK010000005.1, forward strand.
CCAGGAACCCCACGGCGATGAGCAAGGCCGCCTTCAGGTCGGCGTTGCCGGCCTTGTAGTACTCCCAGAAAGCCAGGGCGCCAATGGGCGCCAGCAAGGCCCCAAGTGACGTCCCTTGCGCCTTGTGCTGGCTCATATGGAAGAAAAAGGTAAGTGCGGGAATAATCAGGACTCCTCCGCCGATTCCAACCACGCCGGAAAGCGCACCCACCACCAGGCCGAGCAGTATGTAGAGAAAAGTCATGCGCGGAATGATAACGGAAGGTGCCGGCGGCCGGGCCGCGTTGACACTCCAGCGAAGCGAATGTTAGCTTAAAGAGTTTGGTGGTCGCCCCCGATCCGCTTCTGTTCACCACAACTTAAAGATCATTTTGCATGGACGCGATACTCAGGCAAATAGGCGAATTACTGATTTCTGCCATCCCCACGATCATCGGCTTGCTGATCGTGTGGACGGGCTACCGTTTTATCGTCCATGGGAAGCTGCAGCAGGTGCTGGAACAGCGGCATGCGCTAACCGAGGGCGCGATCGAGCGTGCGCAGCAGGAGATTGCTGCGGCCGAGACGCGCACCGCGGAATATGAGCAGCGCGTACGTGAGGCCCGAGCCCAGATCTACAAGGCGCAACAGGCCAACCGCCAGCGGACCATGGATGAGCGGAACGCCGCATTAGCGGAAGCCCGCAAACAGGCCGGCGAAACGGTAAAGAAGGCCCGGGGCGTTCTGGAAAAAGATATGCTCGATGCCAAGGCCGTTCTTGAACAGCAGGCCAATGTGCTGGCGGACCGGGTGATTGAAACCGTCCTGAAACCGGTTTCGGCAGCAGGAGGGCGGTAGAGGTGGCCATGCGCAGGCAGAGAAGTTGGATCGCGACGTTGCTGGCTCTGGCGCTTTTTGCCGTCATCGTACCCGCTGGGATCTTGCGTGCGCAGGAAGCTCCCAAACCTGCCGTTGCCGCGATCCAAGCCGAGCATGCGTCCGGCTCAGCCAAGGCTGAAGGCGAAGAGAAGGGTGGGGAAGCCGACGCGATTCGTCATTCTCCCGCGGTCAAATTTATTGCCCGCAAGACCGGCCTCACCATCGACCAGGCTTATTGGCTCTGCATCGGACTCAACTTTGCCGTGGTTTTCATCACTATCGTCGTCCTGTTGCGCAAGAAGTTGCCGGGCTACTTTAGCGGACGCACGGCAGCGATCCAGAAAGGCATTGAAGAGGCCCGCAAAACGGGCGAAGACGCGCGCCGCCGGCTGAGCGAAGTGGAAGGCAGGCTCTCACGGCTGGATACGGAGATCGCGGCCATGCGGCGGGAGGCCGAAGAGAACGCCAAAGCAGAGGAGCAGCGCATTCTCGCCGCGGGAGAAGAAGAGCGCCGGCGAATCGTTGCCTCGGCGGAACAGGAAATTGAGATGGCGGCAAACGCCGCGCGACGCGAGCTGAAATCGTACGTGGCGGAGCTGGCCGTGGAGCTGGCGGAAAAGAAGATCCGTGTGAGCAAAGATGCCGACGAGGCGCTGGTGCGCGCGTTCACCGCCGAGCTGGGAAAGGACGGCAACTAGATGGCAGCAGTCCTGGGCCGTTACGCCCGTGCCTACGCCGAAGTGGCGGTCAAGCACAAGTTGAATCCGGAAAAGACCGTGGAAGAGCTTGAGCAAGTGGCCGCGCTGATCAACGGCAGCCGCGAGTTGCGGAACGTCCTGCTGAACCCGGCCGTGAGCCGGGAGCAGAAGCTCAATCTCCTTGACTCGATCATCCAGCGCATGGGCGCGGCGAAGATGATGCGCAACCTTCTGGCCGTGCTGATCGACCACCGGCGCATCGCCAACATTGGAGAGCTGGTGGAGGAGTTCAAACGCGAACTGGACCGGCGCATGGGCTTCGCGGAAGCGAAAGTCACTTCCGTGCGGGAGCTGACCGCGGCGGAAAAGAAGACGCTGGAAAAACAGCTGGCGGCAATTACCGGCAAGACTGTCCGGGCGATGTATGCGGAAGATGCCAGCCTGCTGGGCGGCGTGACGGTGCGCGTGGGCAGCACGATCTATGACGGATCGGTGCACGGCCAGTTGCAGCGCATCCGGCAGGAACTGGCGAAAGCCTAGGAAATTGGCCTCAAGGAAAAACAAGTTTTATGGCTCAGATTAAAGCAGACGAAATCACTAAGCTCATACGCGAGCAAATTGAGAATTACGAATCCAAGGTCTCCGTGGACGAGGTGGGCACGATCATCTCGCTGGGTGACGGAATCGCCCGTATTCACGGGCTGGACAAGGTCATGGCCGGCGAGTTGCTTCAATTCCCGCATGGCCTCTCCGGTCTGGCGATGAACCTGGAAGAAGACCAGGTGGGCGCCGTGCTCCTGGGCGACTACACCGAAGTCAAGGAAGGCGACGAGGTCAAGCGCACGGGGACGATCATGTCGGTGCCCGTGGGCGAAGGCATGATTGGCCGCGTGGTCAACGCGCTCGGCCAGCCCATTGACGGCAAAGGACCTGTCAACACCAGCAAACGCATTGCGATTGAACGTATAGCGCCGGGCGTGATTGACCGCCAGCCGGTGCGCGAGCCCATGGCCACGGGCATCAAGGCCATTGATTCGATGATTCCCATCGGGCGCGGCCAGCGCGAGCTGATCATCGGCGACCGCCAGACCGGCAAGACTGCCGTGGCCCTGGACACCATCATCAACAGCAAGGGCAACAACCTGATCTGCATCTACTGCGCCATCGGGCAGAAGCGCTCATCGATCGCGCAGGTAGTGAAGGTGCTGGAAGATTACGGCGCCATGGAATACACCATCGTGGTAGCAGCCTCCGCTTCCGAGCCCGCTCCCATGCTTTATCTCTCGCCTTACGCGGCTTGCGCCATGGGCGAATACTTCCGCGATACCGGCAAGCACGCGCTGGTGATCTATGACGATCTTTCCAAGCACGCCGCGGCCTACCGTGAGATCTCATTGCTGCTGCGCCGTCCGCCAGGACGCGAGGCTTATCCCGGAGACGTATTTTATCTTCACTCGCGTCTGCTGGAGCGCGCGGCCAAAATGTCGGACAAGATGGGCGGCGGTTCGCTCACGGCCCTGCCGGTGATTGAGACGCAGGCCGGTGACGTCTCGGCATATATTCCGACGAACGTCATTTCCATCACCGACGGCCAGATCTTTCTTGAAACCGACCTGTTCAACTCCGGCGTGCGTCCGGCGGTGAACGTGGGCATCTCGGTGAGCCGCGTTGGCGGTTCGGCGCAGATCAAGGCCATGCGCCAGGTTGCGGGCACGCTGAAGCTGGAGCTGGCGCAGTACCGCGAGCTGGCGGCCTTCGCGCAGTTCGGCTCCGATCTGGACAAGGCGACGCAGGCGCAGCTCAATCGCGGCAAACGCCTGGTGGAGATCCTGAAGCAGGACCAGTACCAGCCGCTCCCGTTCAGCAAGCAGATCATGATCATTTTTGCCGGGACCAACGGCTACCTGGACGACCTGGAGGTCGAGCAGGTGCGCGCGTTTTCCGAAGAGCTGAACAAGTACGTTGAGTCGATGAATCCCAAGCTGCTGGACGCGATCATGCAGAAGAAGACCATCGACGACGCGATGAAGGCGGACATTGAAAAAATGCTCAAGGAGTTCAAGCAGCGCTTTGTCGCCGAGCGTCAGTCAGTGGCCAAAGGTTGAGGCGACCAGCGGACGTTAGCGAAGCGGGAGTCCGGGTCCCCGGCGGGCGCGATTTTCGCGCGCTGGGATGTGAGTCCGCTGCCGAAATCCTGAGCGCGAAACGCGAGTCGAAGGATCTGAACATGCGAAGGTTTTGAGGAAAGAGACTAAAGTAGAGACATGGCGAACCTCTTAGACATCCGGCGGCGCATCCGCAGCGTGCGCAACACGCGGCAGATCACCAAAGCCATGCAGATGGTCTCGGCGGCCAAGCTGCGCCGCGCGCAGGAGCGCGCGCTGGCGGCACGGCCTTACGCGCAGATGCTGACCAATGTCTTGAAGTCGCTGGTATCGCGTGCCGATGTCTACAATCCACAGACCGGAGAGGCGCGCCATCCGCTGCTGGTCCGCCGGCCCGAGCAGACGGCGCTCCTGATCGTGGTTTCGGGCGAGAAAGGGCTGGCCGGAGCATTCAACTCCAACATCCTGAAGACCGCGGCCAGGTTCCTGGAGACCAAGAAAGACAAGAATATTGACGTTCTCGCCCTGGGCCGGAAAGCCCGTGACTACTTCCGCCGCCGTTACCCGCTGGCGCCGGAGTCGGGTGCGGAGCGCAAAGGCGCCATTCAGATTGCCGCCGAATACGTTGGCCTGATGAACCGGGCGCAGTTTTCCAGCGCGCGCGAAATCGCGGAACGGGTGATCCAGCTTTATACCGAAGGCAAGGTCGATTCGGTTTATATCGTTTACAACGAGTTCAAGTCGGTGATTTCGCAGCGCCTGGTGGTGGATGATGTCCTCCCCATTCGCGCCATTGGCGAGCAGGCGCATGAGATGGTGGAAGAAGCCACGGAAGAGCAGCTCAAGCAGCGTTTGGAAGCGGCCAGGCATGCCGGTGTCGGCGTGCGGGGCGCGGACACGGGCGAGATCGACAAGAAAGCCGCGGGTTTTGCCTCGTCGCCGGTGGACTACATTTACGAACAGCCGCCGGAAAGATTGTTCCGCGATTTGCTGCCGCGGTATGTCTCCGTACAGCTGTTCCGGGCCATGCTGGAGTCTGAGGCGGCGGAGCACGCCGCGCGCATGACGGCCATGGATTCGGCCACCAGCAACGCCTCTGACATGATTGACTCCCTGACGCTGGCCATGAACCGTGCCCGCCAGGCAAAGATTACGAAAGAGATCATTGAGATTGTGAGCGGCGCAGCCGCGGCGCAGTAACGTTTACGCGCGTTTTTTGGAAAGCACAAGGTCCCTACTCGCAAGCTGGAGATAACGCTTGCTTTACGGACCTCGGGATGACGAACTTATAGAGGATTTTATGGCGACTCAAAATGTTGGCAAGGTCATACAGATCGCGGGTCCCGCGGTTGACGTGGAGTTCACAGCTGGAAACCTGCCGCCGATTTATCAGGCGTTGCGCGTGACCAGTGAAGGCTTTAACGTGCCCGCTCCGATTGATGTGGTGCTGGAAGTCCAGCAGCATCTGGGCGAGAGCCGGGTGCGCACGGTCGCCATGCAGGCCACCGACGGCATGGTGCGCGGCATGAACGCCCTCGATCTCGGCGGCCCCATCTCCGTGCCGGTGGGCAAGGAAACGCTGGGCCGCGTGATGAACGTGATCGGCGAGCCTGTGGACCAGCTTGGCCCGATAGGCGCAAAAAAAAGGCTGCCCATCCATCGTCCGGCCCCGGCGTTCGACGAGCAATCGACCAAGGCGGAAATGTTTGAGACCGGAGTCAAGGTCATTGACCTCATCCAGCCGTTCTTGAAGGGCGGAAAAATCGGCCTGTTCGGCGGCGCCGGCGTGGGCAAGACTGTTGTGATCATGGAACTGATCAACAACGTGGCCAAGCAACACGGCGGCTACTCCGTATTTGCCGGCGTGGGCGAACGCACGCGTGAGGGCAACGATCTCTGGCTGGAGATGAGCGAATCCGGGGTGATCAAGCCTGGCGTTCCCGCGGAGTCAAAGGCGGCCTTGATTTACGGCCAGATGACGGAGCCGCCGGGAGCCCGCCTGCGCGTGGCGCTGACCGGCCTGACCGTGGCCGAGTATTTCCGCGATGACGAAGGCGCGGACACGCTGCTCTTCATCGACAACATCTTCCGCTTTACCCAGGCCGGATCGGAAGTTTCCGCGCTGCTGGGCCGCATGCCTTCAGCCGTAGGCTACCAGCCGAACCTGGCGACGGAAATGGGCGAGTTGCAGGAGCGCATCACCTCCACCAAGCGCGGCTCCATCACCTCTGTGCAGGCCATTTATGTGCCCGCCGACGATCTTACCGATCCCGCGCCGGCCACGACCTTCGCCCACCTGGACGCAACCACCGTGCTTTCGCGTCCGCTGACGGCGATCGGGATTTACCCCGCGGTCGATCCGCTGGCTTCCACCTCGCGCATTCTCGATCCTCACATCGTCGGCCAGGAACACTACGACGTGGCCCAGGGGGTGAAACGGATCCTGCAGCGCTATACCGACTTGCAGGACATCATCGCCATTCTGGGCATTGAAGAACTGAGCGAAGAAGACAAGCTGACCGTTTCACGGGCGCGCAAGGTGCAGAAGTTCCTGTCGCAACCGTTCTTCGTGGCGCAGCAGTTCACCGGCATGGCCGGCCGCTACGTAAAAATCGCCGACACTGTGCGCAGTTTCAAGGAGATCATCGAGGGCAAGCACGATGATATTCCGGAGCAGGCCTTTTACATGAAGGGCGCCATCGAAGAAGTTCTGGAAGCGGCTGAAAAAATGAAGGCCGGAGCGGCTGCCTAAAAAAGCATGGCAGAGACCATCCAACTCGAAATCGTAACGCCGGAGCGGCTGGTGGTGAACGATACCGCCGATTACATCGAGATCCCCGGCAAGAGCGGGTATCTCGGCGTGCTGCCCGGCCACGCGCCGCTCATCACGGAACTTGCCGTGGGCGAGATCAGCTACCGGCAAGCAAGCAAGACGGTGCGCCTGGCCGTGGCCTGGGGCTTTGCCGAAGTCTTGCAGAACAAAGTCACCATCCTGGCCGAGACCGCGGAAAAAGCGGAAGAGATTGATACCGCTCGCGCCGAAGCCGCTAAGAAAAAGGCCGAAGCCGAGTTGCAGAAGGCCGGTCCTGAAGGCAACAAAGATGCGCAAGCCGCCTTGCAGCGCGCCACCACGCGGCTGGATGTGGCAGGCAAGTCAGGCAAGCCATAAAAAACTTACCCCGATTGCACTGATCAGCTTGGATCACGCCGCTTGTGCAGATGGCTTGAGCGTGCCCAGCAGCATTTTGCGCAGCTTCAGTGCATTCTCCGCCGCATAGCCGGCCTGGTCATTATCGAAATAGACGTAAACGGCCTTAAGCTTCGGCGCCCACTCTTCGATGCGTCGCGCCCACGCGTGCAGTTGCGCATCACTGTAGCTGCCCTGATACTTTGCCGTTCCCGGGCCATGCAGCCGGACGTAAGCGAAGTCGGCGGAGATCTCGCAAGGCGACTGGTAGCCGGCAAGCTCATAGATACAGAAAGCCGCGTTGTGGCGCCGCAGAACGCGATAGACCTCGGCCGTCATCCAACTGGTCTCGCGGAATTCAAACGCGTAACGATGCTCCCCAGGCAGGACCTCCAGCAGAGCCTGTAATCGCTCAACATTTACTTTCCATCCAGGTGGCAGTTGAAAGAGCACCGGCCCAAGCTTCTTGCCCAGGTGCTCCGCGCGGGGCAGGATATTGTTCAGCGCGTTCTCCGGATCTTTGAGCTTTTTGTTGTGGGTAATGAAGCGGCTGGCCTTCACCGCGAAGACAAAATTTTCCGGCGTGGCATCGCGCCAGGATGCAAAAGCTGCGACCGTGGGCAGGCGATAAAAGCTGTTGTTCAGCTCCAGCGTGTCAAAATGCCGCGCGTAATATCCAAGCATCTTCGAAGCTGGCGTCTTCAGAGGATAGAACCTTCCAATCCAATGCTTGTAGTGATAGCCGGAGGCGCCGATGCGGATGTCAGTGGGCATGCTGTGATTGCGATGAGGGATAGAAACGGAACGTTGCAGCGAAAGAATACGCCTCGGGCCGAGAGGGGCTTTGCCCCTTAATCCTTTTACGATTGCTTGTGCGTCTCTGCGGGTCCAAAAGTGGTATCGGCCGTCCCAAAGACATACTGAAGCGTGCTCGCCCAGCAGCAGCTCTCCTCTGATTTTGATTGGCATGAGAGTTGCTGCTGATTCTGGTACCCCTGGCTCAAAATTGAACGGAGAACGCGCATGAAGAAAGCGATCTTATGCCTCACGAGCCTCGTCTTCTTAACTTTGTCAACCTTAGCCGTCAGGGCCGACTCTGTCCTGACTACTATTACGGTGGGTGCAGCACCAGTAAGCATAGCGGCCAATCCCAGGACCAACAAGATTTACGTTGCTGTTAGCAACCTGGGACAAGTGGCAGTCATCGACGGCAAGACGCAGCGGGTCACGACCAGAATTGACGCAGGAGGGGGGCCGCTTGCTGTCAATATCATCACCAACCGTATTTATGCCAGCAGTTGCAGCTTCAGAACTGCGTCGTGCAATATCGCCGTCATCAACGGCGACAGCAATAGGTTGATCACTACCATTCCGATCGCCAGTGGCAGCTCCATCGGGCTGCAGGGAATAGCCGCGGATCCTGTGACAAACCGTATCTATGCCAGCGACGCCGATAACGATCAGTACATTGTGATTGATGGCAAGACCAACTCCATCATTACTGAGGTCCCGGTTTTTACCCAGCCCGCAGGCATTGCGGTGAATCCAAAAACCAACCGTATCTACGTTGTGGGTGGAGGGTTTCCCGGGGGAATCCTGGTTTTCGACGGTGATACCAACGCGCAACTTGCGACTATTCCGGAAGATTTTGGGGTCGAGAACATAGCTGCTAATTTCCTGCTTAATCGCGCTTACGTCACCCAAGGCTCAGGTGCGCTGATTGTGGTTGATGGAGCTACGAACCAGAACATTACCCAGGTTCCAACGGGAGAGTTTCCTGACGCGGTCGATGTGAACTTGCTCAACAACAAAGTTTACGTGACCAACGGTCGGGGTTTGAGCGTAACCATCATTGACGGCAAGACCAACCAGGTCTTGCAAACGTTGCCGGTTCCGGCTGCCTTTCCCAGCGGAGTCGGCGTGAACGATGCCACTGGCTTGACGTACATCTCCGATGGGGCCTCTGACAAGGTGATCGTGCTGCAACCGAATTAAAGTGCCAGTGCGATGCTGGGAAGGAGCAGAGACGTGCGCTGCTCCTTCCCTGCGAAAGAAGCTCAATTAAAATCCGCGCTGCCTACGCGCACCGTTGTTCGCGTGCGCTTGCCGCGCTCGACTTTTCCTTCTTCTGTTGTCTGGTGCGCCCACGCGCCATATACCCTGTTGCCAAACGCCGTGATAGCAAGGTAGTCGCCCAGAAAATCGCCTTCGGCTGCAAAGGCTTCGGGGTCCCAGGTGTAATTCTGGAATGTCTTGCCGCCATCGGCGGAGCGGGCCAAGGTCACGGTAGTCTGCTGATTGTCGGTGCGGCGGTCATAGAAGATCAGGTTCACCGCGCCGCTTTGTGGATCAACGGCCATCCACTGGAAAAACTGGTCGTTGCCATTGTGGATGGGGTCGCTATTTACGCGCACCGGCGCGCTCCAGCTCCGTCCGTTGTCCGCCGACGATGAAACGAAAATGTCGACATCGCCGTTGGTGTAGTCGCTCCAGGCAACATAGAGCGTTCCTTGCTTGCCGCTGCGCGGTGCGATGCCAATCTGGGGAAAGCCATTGGAGCGGGAGACGCCCGTGATCCCAAAGTAGCCGGGCCCGGCGGGAATGATGCGGCGTTCCTTGCTGAAGGTCGCGCCGCCGTCACGGGAGACGGCCATCATGATGCCATCGCGGTCGTCCCAGATGGTATAGAGCGTGCCATCGGGGCCTACCACGCCGTGAAATCCTTCCAGCGCGCCGTTGTCGTCACGCGGCAGGCCGGAGACGCTGCTCAGTTTGACCGGTTTGGACCAGGTCGCGCCCCCATCCGTGGAGCGCGAGAACAAGAGATCGCTTGCCGCCAGCGTGAACTGCGTCCAGCCGATGTAGAGGTTTCCGGCGTGCGGTCCGCTGGTGTCGGCGACAACCCACGGCTTGTCCTCAAAGGGAATGTCAGGAGTGGATTCGTGCGCGATGATGGTCACCGCGTCCGGCTCCCACGTCTGGCCGCCATCGAGCGAGCGGCGAATGAAGATCCCGTTGCGCGTCGCGCCTTGGGCCCAATAATTCGTGGCGCCAAGCTTGTCAAAAGCGATATAGCAAAGAATGGCGTGGCCTGCGGCGTCGTAAGCCAGGGAGACATCGCCGGACACGCGGTAATTTCCGGGAGCGGTGCCCTTTGCCACCTGCCAGGTCTGCCCGCTGTCCTGCGAATACGCTGCGCTGGCGGGTACCTGCCATGCCGCCACCAGTTGCCGCGGATCTTTCGGATTCACGGCAATAGCAGGCTCGTTGAAGTAACCGGCTTTGGGTGTAACGTCAGTGAGATGGGCCTTGGGCGCGGGCGGAAGTTGCTGCGCGAACAGGCCAGTAGCGCACAGGACCGGTAACAGGGACAACAAGAGAGATGAGATCTTCATATGTTTCAAATCGCGACACATTGTAAATGACGCGTTCAAGCGCTCACCGTCACCACGCTGGCCCGTCCATATTAGAGATATAATCTGCGTTCAGCCCTGATTCGAATCCCTCTGAGGTGCAAATTCACATGCGTAAACTCCTGTCGCTTCCTTCCGGCATGGGACTGGCCATGCTGTTCTGCTTTTCGCTGTACGGACTGGCCGCCAATCCCACTGAACCACCAGCTCCCGCTCAGGACGGCACCATGCCCGCGCTGACCGCCATCGCCGGGCAGGGAATGATGAGTTCTGAAGCCTATAACGACCTGGAAGAGCTTTCCGACTACATCGGTGGGCGCGTGACCGGTTCGCCGCAGGCCGCGCAGGCGGTGGAGTGGGGCATGAGCAAGATGAAGGCGATGGGCCTGGAAAACGTGCACGCGGAGAAATGGCAGATCTCGCGCGGCTGGACCCGCGGTTCCGCCGAGGCTGAGGTGGTAGCGCCCATTCATCGCCGCCTCACCGTCGATTCCATGGGCTGGGTTGGATCCACCAAAACAGGCGGTGAAGAAGCTGAGATTGTGCCTGTCAACATTAATCGCCTGGAAGACGAGATGAAGAACTCCGCCTCGTGGTCGGGCAAAGTGATCTTGATCGTGAAGAAGGGCGCTGCGCCTCCTCCGGGCCAGAACGCGGGCGGCTTTGCCAGGTTCGGCGAGTTCATCAAGAGAGCGCATCAGGCCCACGCGATCGCCGTCATCGGCGGGCAGGGGGGCTCGTTTGCCACGGGCATGCATCTCACGCATACCGGCTCGCTCGGCTTTGACACCTATTATGAGCTTCCTGTCGTCAGCATGATTGCTGAAGACCAGCAGCAGATCGATCGTTTTATTGACCAAGGCAAGACAGTTCGCCTGAAGATCAACGTGCAGAACCGAGTTAGCAGCGGCCCGGTCGATTCGGCCAATGTGGTCGGTGAAATCCGAGGCAGCGAGCATCCCGAACAGGTGGTGGTGGTGGGCGGGCACCTTGATTCCTGGGACCTGGCCGACGGCGCGACTGACGACGGCTGCGGCGTCGCTACCACTCTGGGCGCGGCCAAGGCCATCAAACTCAGCGGCTTCAAACCCAAACGCACCATCCGCTTTGTGCTCTTCACCGGCGAAGAGCAGGGACTGCTTGGCTCCATCGCTTACACCAAGATACATAAAGACGAACTACCCAACCACGTCGCCGCGCTGGTGCTCGACAACGGCCAGGGCCCGGTGGTGAAACTGAACCTGGGCGGGCGCGACGACCTGATTCCAGCGGTCAAAAAATTTACCGAGTCCGTCAAGGCTTTTGGCGAAGTGGAAGTGGATGACAATACGGTCTTCGGCACAGACGCGGGTCCATTCATTCTCGCCGGACTTCCCGGCATCAACATGGGACAGGATTCGCCCGAGTACAAGTACACGCACCATTCCGCTGTCGATACCTTTGACAAAGTAAAACCCGACCTGCTCACCCGCGACGCCACCGTCATGGGCTTGACCGCTTTCTGGATTGCCGATCGCCCTGAACGCCTGGCCAGCCCGTGGCCTCCGGAAAAGACCGCAAAGATGCTGGTGGAAAAACACAACGACGTTTTTCTGAAGTCCTTCGGCCTGTGGCCCTTCGGCGATCTCGGCAAACCCGCCGAAACGAAGCCGGCTACAACAGGGCATCCCACCGGGGGAGGAACGAACCAGTAACCTCTCAGCAGATGCACAAGAGGTTTGAAACTTCTTTCGATATAAGAAATTCCGGACAGAAAAAAGCCCGGCGCATACAGCGCCGGGCTTTGGTTTCAGGTTAACTTGCTTTAGAAGGTGAACCGGGCTCCGAACTCGCCCGTGAACGCCCGCGGCAAGTAGGTGCTGGTCGGGTTGATGAATCCAACCGCCTTCTTGAAAGTCGTAGTGTCATTGGACGACGTTCCGAAGTTGTTGCCGTAGTTGGCGTGGTTGGTCAGGTTGAACGCCTGGAAGATCAGCTGGAGGTTGCGGTTTTCGCCCAGCTTCACGTTCTTGCTGATACGTGAATCGAGGTTGAAGTAGGGATTGCCGCGCAGCGAGTTGTAAGGAACCACGTGGCAATTGCCAGAGTAGTAGCACTGGACAGCGCCCAGCTTGTTGCCGGTAAAGGCAGCCAGGTTGCTGGGGTCGCTGTTCCGCACCACGAGAGCCGCAGCGGCACTGCCGCCGCCCAGGTTGAGCAGGTTGGTTCCGCCATCGGCGAGGAAAGGCCGTGCCGAGCCCGCCTGCATGATGGGTGAGACGTCAATTCCATACGGCAGGTGCGCTGTGGCGGCCAACGTGAGGTGGTGCCGTTCATCATTGAACGCAGGCCCGAACTCATTCGGGTTGAGCGGTTTTTGTGGGTCGCGCGGATAGTACCGGAACGAACCACCGTCTTGCCCATAACCCACGGAACGGGAGAGCGTGTAGTTGGTCATCAGGTCCAGCTTGTGGAAGCCGCGCTGGCGATAGCTGATGTTCAAGCCATCATAACGCGAGCGGCCGCCGGACGTTTCGTCACGCACGCTGCCCAGCACAGGCACCCCAGCCGCGATGAACGCGGCATCGAACGGACGGAAGAAGCCGCCGGGGAGGTTGTTTCTGGTGAGCGTTGTGATGTTATTCGGCGTAACGGGAATGACCGGATCAAGGTTGATGGTTTTGTTCTCGTGCAATCCGAGCACGTGCACGTACTCAGCCTCGAACACCGACTTGTTGTTAATCGCCCAGGTGTATCCGCCGTTCCACTCTTCGGTCACCGGGGTGCGGTAATTCGGGTCCATGACGCGGCCAGTGGATCCGGGGGTCAGATCGTGAGAGGGAGCTGGGATCGCCGGTAGCGGGTCCACGCCAAATCGCCAGCTGCTCAACGGAATCGCCGTGCCAGGCACCAGGTCGGTGCCGCTGATGGCAAACGCCGTCTGGAAGATGGTGTTGTTGGCCTGTTGCTCCATGAACAATGGGATGTTCTGGAACGTGTTGTCATAATACATGCCGAAGCCGGCGCGAATTATGTGGTTCCCATGTCCGTTCAGATCGTAAGCCAGGCCGATGCGCGGGCTGAACCCCTTGCTGTAGTCAGTCGCTTTTTTCGCAACCAGGGCCGCTGCCAACGGATTGAAGGCGGCAGCCTTCTGGAGTTCCTGGAAAGTACGGCTGTCGGTGATCTTGGAGCCGCCGACAAAGTCGAAGTCCTTGTCATAGCGCAGCCCGAGATTCACGCTCAGGCGCGAGCTGACTTTCCAGTCATCCTGGAAGTACAACCCAAGCTGCTTTGCATCCTTGATGATGAAGGTCGGATCGCCGACCGCGATGCTCATGCCGCCGCCCGTGTTGTTGCCGGAAACAGCTCCAGGCGTTGCAAATCCCTGCGGGAACGCAGACGGGCCGCAGCCAGGAGTTGTAGCGTCCTGCCCAACGCCCAGAATGCAGGTTGGGTTCGCGCCAAAGTCGATTTCCAGCGTCGGGTTGAATTCGAAAAACCCGCCCATAAACGGCGTCCAGATGTAGTCGATGCCCGTCCTCAGCGTGTGGCGGCCAATCGTCTTATTCAAATCGTCCTTGAACTGCCACTTGCGCTGAATGGAATTCTGGGGAACGTTCGTGTTGGTGCCGAACTGGGCATCAGGGAAGGTAACGAGCGGTACCTTGGTCTTGCTGTCAATCAGGTTGTTCCAATACTGCCAGCCCAGCGTTAACTGGTTGATCAGGCTCGGCGAGAACGACGAATTGAAAGTGAGGTTGGCAACCTGCAGGTGATTGAAGGTGAAATTGCCTTCCGTCAGGTCCATGGTGCCGTCGCTCTGGTCATTCAGGCTGTCGTTCGCCTGCGTGGAGACGGAGAAGTAAGCCGAATGCTTGCTGTTGAATGTGTAATCCATGCGCCCGTTGATGCGGTTTTCATAGAACGGCCGCGGGATGATGGACGACGGCTGCGCGCCCAGCGCTTTCACCAGGTTGAGCTGGGTAAGGGCGCTCGGCTGTTCCGCAAGCGATGTCTGCTCGCGCTGGCGTTCCATGGCGAAGAAGACGAACAGCTTGTCTTTCTTCACAGGCCCGCCGACGGAACCGCCAAACCACTGCCGCGAATACGGCCCATTCACGGAAACGGTTGAATTGTTCGCCGGGTCAGGCAGTTTCTGGTCCGCATTGAAAGCCTGCTCACGGAAGAAACCGAATCCCGAGCCGTGCCACCTGTTCGTTCCTGACTTCGTGATCACGTTGATGGCGGCGCCCGCAGAACGGCCATTTACAGCGGAGAACCGCTGCGTCGAAATCTGGAACTCCTGCACTGCTTCCGCCGGAAGCTGCATTACGGGCCCGCCGACGGTGTTGTCTTTGTTGTCCACGCCATTGACGGTCACGTTGACGTTGCGTCCGCCCTGCCCGTTCACTGACAGGATGGCATACCGGTTCTTGGTCGGATCATAGGAGTCCGCCGACTTTACTCCGGGTGAAAGATATGCCAGGTCGGCGATGTCGCGGCCGATCAGCGGCAAATTGGTGATCTGCTCGGGCGTGATGTTGGTGCTCACATCGGTTTTTTCCACGTCTACCAGCGCGGCTCCGGCAGCTACTTCCACCGTCTCACTTACCGCGCCCGGCTTCAGTGCGAAATTCTGCGTTGCCGTCCTGCCGATCAGGACTTCCACGTCCTTAGCTTCGCCGATCGCGAATCCGTTTTTCTGCGCCTTGATCGTGTACACACCCGCCGTGAGCAGGTCAAAGCGATACTCGCCTGCATCGTTGGTCTTAGTGGTCCGGGTTGCGCCCGTCGCATTGTTGACAATCGTCACCTCAGCGGTACCGATCGCAGCCTGTGTCTTGTCCGTGACTGTCCCTTGCAGGCTGGCTGTCGCTGTGGCCTGGCCGAATAGACTCGCGCTGCTGAGCAACACGAGACAGGCCATGACGGCTATGAATAACCATCGTTTACTAATCATGCATCTCTCTCCTTGGAGTTAGGGGGTTATTGGCACTTTCTCGCGGGTGCCTTTTGGTTCAGAGTTCTTAGGAAAACACTAGAGCTTTGTCTTACTTTACAAAGCAGCAATGCTGTTACCAAACTACCTCGGCAAGCCCCATTCGAACCAGAGTGATTCGCACTCATCTTCGCATGTGAATGTGTGCATTCGATAATTGAAATAAAATCAGTTTATTCAAAATAATATTTCTCAATTTAAAGTTTTTTCGATGTTTCATTTTGGGATTATTGATTTCTTATTCACCGTGGAGTCCCAACATTTGCCTTCCAGCCGAGAGATACCAATCCCAATCTGCCGGCACATTCAGCAGGAAATCCCATTTTCTGTATTCACATATATGATTTGTCATGAATGCAGGAATCTGGAAGAGCCACTTTGCCCCTCCCACTGACTCCAGTTGATCACTCCCATCTCGGGCTTCGGGTCGTCCTCCAGCATCGCCAGGAACTCCAGCAAGTTCCCGTCAGGATCATGGAAATAGAGGGAGGCAGCCGGCATCCAGGCCAGCACCACGGGTTCCTCTGTGGGATGTCCCTCAAAATCGAGTGGAGCAATGCCTGCTTGTTGAAGGTCCTGTGGCGCCCGCAGCAGATCGGCAAGTCCCACCCTGAAGGCCAGATGCACGCTCTGGCGCAGCGGCAGTGTCCCCACCTCCCACAGGCCCAGCATCGAACTGCCTCGCCCGCCAATCCAGTAAAACGCTACTCTTCGCTCGGGAAAAAACTCCGCCAGGTCCAGCCGCAATGCATCGCCATAGAAGGCCATCGAACGGCGCAAGTCGGTTACTGCCAGATGGGTTTCGAATAAATCATGAATGGGAATCATGCTGGTGAGCCTCCTGCGCTCTCGAAAACTCGGGCCTGACAAGGTATGATCTTCTTAGCCATGGCCACAAGCGCACATACTCCAGTACGGCACGGGTTTCAAACTGACGACAGCAGCCTGCAGCCCATTGCCGCCAGGGTGTTCGCCCGCGAGCGCCTCAGTTTTGATGACGCGGTCACGCTATACCGCTCGCCTGATATTCTCGCCCTCGGCTGGCTGGCCAACCACGTGCGTGAGCGCATGCATGGCAACCTGGCCTATTTCAATGTAAACCGCCATATTAATCCAACCAACGTCTGTGTTGCCGCCTGCCGCCTTTGTGCCTTTGGACGCAAGAAGGACGCTCCCGGCGCCTACACCATGGCTCTGGAAGAAGCCTTCCAGACCGCCGCTTCCGGTTACTCCGAGGCGATTACAGAATTTCACATTGTCGGCGGCCTGCATCCCGATCTGCCCTTCCAGTACTATCTTGATCTGATTTCGGGCTTGAAGGAGCGCTTCCCGCAGGTGCATCTCAAAGCGCTTACCATGGTTGAGATCGCCTTTCTGGCCAAGCGGGGCAAGCTCTCGATCGAAGAGACGCTGCGGCAGCTCAAGAAAGCCGGCCTGGATTCACTGCCCGGCGGCGGCGCTGAGATATTCAATGAACGCGTGCGCCGCGTGATTTGTGACCACAAGATTGACGGCGACCAGTGGCTCGATACCGCGCGTACAGCGCACAAAATCGGCCTGAGATCCAACGCCACCATGCTCTACGGCCACATTGAGAACGAAGAGGACCGTGCCGACCATCTCATCCGCCTGCGTACTCTCCAGGATGAGACCCACGGCTTCCAAACTTTTATTCCGCTGGCCTTCCATCCGGCCAATACGCCCTTGAGCCATCTGTTCGTGACCACGGGCATGCTCGACCTGAAGCAAATCGCCATCAGCCGCCTGGTGCTCGACAATTTTCCCCACATCAAGGCCTATTGGCAGATGCTCTCGCCCAAGATCGCGCAGATCTCGCTGCGCTTTGGCGCCGACGACATCGACGGCACCGTGGTCGAAGAAAAGATCTATCACGACGCCGGCGCCACCACGCCTCAGGGCATGGTCCGCAAGGAATTGGAGCGCCTCATTCGCGAAGCCGGCCGCGAACCCGTGGAGCGCGATACCATGTACCGTCCTGTGACTAGGACGGAAACGTCGTTCACAATCTCTGTGTAGCAGAACTTAGCCGCGAATTTACGCGAATCAACACGAATCAAAAGAGGAAAGCAGGCGCACTGTCCTGTTATCGCAGTGCTTGTTTTGCTAAGTGTCACGGCAAACGGCGTGTTTTCTTGATTCGCGTCTTCCGTGTTTATTCGCGGCTGAATTTTCCGAGTTGCGCCCATCTGCGCAAATCTGCGGCTAGCTTTCTTTCCCAAACACCCGCTTAAAGATCTTGTCTACATTCCTCAACTGCCGCTCGATGGAAAAGGCCTGCTCGATCTGCTTGGCCGGCACTCGCGAGGTAATCTCCGGATCGTTCATCACCAGCTCGCGGAAGTTCAGGTCATCTTTCCACGCACGCATGGCGTGTTTCTGCACCAGGCGGTAGGCGTCTTCGCGCGACATCCCATGCTCGGAGAGGTCCAGCAGCAACTGCCCGCTGAAGACCAGACCTCCGGTGCTCTCCAGGTTTTTGAGCATGCGGTTGGGATAGACCATGAGCGTATCGATCAGGTGCATGGTCTTGATCAGCAGGTAATCGACCAGGATCGTGGAATCGGGCAGGATCACGCGTTCCACAGATGAATGCGAGATGTCGCGCTCGTGCCACAGCGCCACGTTTTCAAACGCCGCCTGGGCATTGGCGCGCACCACACGCGCCAGCCCGCTGATTTGCTCGCAGGTAATCGGGTTCCGTTTGTGCGGCATGGCCGACGAACCTTTTTGTTTCTCGCTGAAATACTCTTCGGCTTCTCGGACCTCCGTCCGCTGCAGGTGGCGGATCTCCGTCGCGATCTTGTCCAGCGTGGAAGCGATCGTCGCCAGCGTGGCTACGTAGTAGGCATGGCGGTCGCGCTGGATCACTTGCGTCGAAATGGGAGCGGCAGCTAGTCCCAGCCGCCGGCATATCTTTTCCTCGAATTCCGGTTCCAGGTGGGCGAACGTCCCCACCGCGCCGGAGAGTTTTCCTACCCGCATCTCTTCCGCGGCGCGCCGGAAGCGCTCAATATTGCGCACGGTCTCGGCATACCAGTTGGCCAGCTTCAGGCCAAACGTGGTCGGCTCGGCGTGGATGCCATGAGTGCGGCCGATCGTGGGTGTGTGCTCAAACTCATGCGCGCGGCGAGCCAGAACCGCCTTGAGTTGCTCCAGATCGTCCGCGATGATCTGTGAGGCCTCCTTGATCTGCAGCGCCTGGGCCGTATCCACCACGTCGTTCGATGTGAGGCCGTAATGCAGCCAGCGCGCCTCCGGGCCAACTTTTTCCGCCACCGCCGTGGTAAAAGCAATCACGTCATGCTTTACCTCGGTTTCAATTTCGTGGATGCGCTTCAGGTCGAAGTCGCCTCGCTCCGCAATGGCGCGGGCGGCATTCTCCGGGACAATGCCTGCATCAGCCAGCGTAAGGCTGGTTGCGGCTTCCACCTTCAACCAGCAGCGAAACTTGTTTTCGTCACTCCAGATGCGGCCCATCTCCGGGCGCGTATACCGTGGGATCAAAGATTTCTCCTCAAAACAGCTGTGGCAGGTAGCCATTCTGATGATAAACGGCGCTGCCCTTCTTTCGCCAACGCACGGCCGACGGCGAAGTCCCGGACATTTCCGCGCGGGACGCTAAAATTCGTGTTCTATGGGTCCTCTGTTTACAATCTAAGATTTCTTGGGGCCGGGGGAAAATGAGCAGAAAAAAGGGCCCTTGCCGGGTTTGGTGCCGATAAAGGCCCAGGCTCGAATCTAGCAGAATGTTGCTATTATGTCGCGGAGCGATATAAAATGTCAAAAGGAAAAAGCGTGCGTCCGTTAACCGAGCCGGAGTATTTGGCCCTGGCTGAGTTTCGTTACCATTTGCGCCGGTATCTTCGTCACATGGAGGAAGCTACCCGCTTGCTGGATGCTAATCCCCAGCAATATCAATTAGTTCTGGCAATTAAGGGCCTGCCCCGGGATGAGTCTCCAACCATCAGCCAGTTGGCGGAACGGATGCAGCTCAACCACAACAGCATGGTCGAGCTGGTGGACCGCTGTGAGGAGAACAAACTGCTGCGCCGCACTCGCTCAGCCAGCGACCGGCGCCAGGTAACGCTCTCCATCACGCCGGAAGGTGAGGCGCTCTTGCGCAGGCTGGGTGTGGCTGCCCGGCAGGAGCTGCGCGACATGGGGCCGGTATTGGTGGACGCAATCCGGCGGCTCACCGGCGATGCCCTCTCCGCGAAAGATATTGCCGTAGTGCCCCGGACGCGAACAGGAGGAAACAAGAAAACGGGCCCATGAAAGAACCTACACGGAGAAAATCCCCGGTCGCCGTATCCCAGCTCACCGCTCCAGTCGAAACTCTCAGGGATTTCACCACAACCTGGCGTGTACTCCCCATTGCAGGTCTCGCCGTGATCATCGGCGTGGTGTCCGCCTATGTGGCGGTTGTCCTGCTCAAGCTCAT
Organism: Terriglobia bacterium; assembly: GCA_041488515.1. Classification (GTDB taxonomy): domain Bacteria; phylum Acidobacteriota; class Terriglobia; order Terriglobales; family Acidobacteriaceae; genus Angelobacter. Next base: position 268,994 of record JBGPPK010000005.1, read on the forward strand.
TAGTTTTTTTACCAATGTTTTCTTCTTTCATCGGCTGAGTTCGGCCCCGGCCTCCCCGGGCGACGCTTATCTGGGTCTCTGGGTCATTTTCGTGCCCGTGATCGGCGGGCTCATCGTCGGCCTGATTGCGCGGTTCGGTTCGGACAAGATCCGCGGCCACGGAATCCCGGAAGCTATAGAAGCGATTCTCCAGCGCGGGGCCAAGGTCGAACCGCGGCTTGCCGTGCTGAAACCCGTCTCCACCGCGATTGCCATCGGATCGGGCGGTCCATTCGGCGCGGAAGGGCCCATCATCATGACGGGCGGCGCAGTTGGTTCGCTGATTGCCCAGTTCTTCCACCTCACCACGGCCGAGCGCAAGACGCTTTTGGTGGCCGGCGCGGCGGCCGGGATGTCCGCCACCTTCGCTGCGCCCTTTGCTTCCATCATGCTCGCCATCGAGCTGCTGCTCTTCGAATGGAAGCCGCGCAGCTTCATTCCCGTCGCCCTTGCCAGCGTGACCGCTGAAGCTGCGCGCGTTCATCTGCTAGGTCCCGGTCCGGTCTTTCCCGTGCCCATGCATGACGTTGTTTTCAGCCCGGCGATTCTGCTCGGCTGTCTGCTCGCCGGTCTGCTGAGCGGCGGCCTCTCCGCTCTGCTGACGCAGCTTGTGTACGCCGTGGAAGACGGCTTCGCTCATATCAAGAAGATTCACTGGATGTGGTGGCCCGCCATAGGCAGCCTGGCTGTGGGAATCGGGGGCCTTGTCTTTCCCCGCGCCCTGGGCGTCGGCTATGACGTAATTCAGCAGCTCTTGCAGGGCAACGCCACCATTCAGTTGATTGTGGGCGTGCTGGTGGTCAAATGCATCATCTGGAGCGTTTCGCTGGGCTCAGGCACCTCAGGCGGCGTGCTGGCTCCATTGCTCATGATGGGCGGCGCCCTAGGCGCGGTCGACGCGCTCTTTTTGCCTCACCAGGGGCCGGGATTCTGGCCGCTCATCAGCATGGGCGCAATGCTGGCCGGCACAATGCGTTCGCCCCTCACCGGAGTCATTTTTGCCTTTGAACTTACGGGTGACTATCACTCTATCCTGCCTTTGCTGATCGCCTGTGTGAGCGCCCATTCGTTTACCGTGCTGACTATGGCTCGCTCCATCCTCACGGAAAAGATCAGCCGGCGCGGCCATCATCTTTCTCGTGAATATGTCGTCGATCCGCTTGAGGCCTTGGCAGTGGAGGACGTGATGCAAACGAACATCACGGCGTTCCCGGCGGAGACCACCATAGCCGAGCTGGAAAGCGCCCTGGACCGCAATGAGAGCTCGCGCGGGCAGCGCGTTTATCCGGTCATCGACGGCAGCCAGCATCTGCTCGGGGTGATGACGCGGCGTGATCTCCTGAATATCGTGCATGATCTCAGCGGCTACGAGACGGGGACTGCCCGGCTCTCGGACATCCTGGCGCGAGCGCCGGTCGTGGCATATCCTGACGAGCCCTTGCGCATGGTCGTCAACCGCATGGCGGCCACCGGGCTCACGCGTTTTCCCGTGGTGAAGCAGAATGGCGGGCAGGAATTGCTCGGGTTGATCGGCTTGCAGGACCTGCTTAAGGCCCGGGAGCTTTTCGTGGCCGACGAACATCATCGCGAACGTGTGCTGCGGCTGCGTGTTCCGCCTTCGCTGCGCTGGCGTAATCCCAGCGGGGACGCTCATGCGGGGAGCCAGAACGAACCGGCAGCCAAACCAACGACTGCACAACAGACCGGTACAAAAGAAACCTAGACCGTGCTGCTCCAGTTTCGTAAACTGCGGGCAATCATGAACCCGGAAATACCGCGGGACACGCGCATCCGCTCCGTGGAGTGGAAAGACCTCACCCAGCTAAGCCCGGCAGAGGTCTTCAAGGAGCTTCTGCTTTCCTTGCCCTGGCTGGCCGCCTCGCTATGGCTGGCCGGCGAGCGGCTGTATTTCCTGGCGCTGCCTGCCTCATTCATGTTTTTTCTTGTTGGACTGCGCCAGGTGCACAATGCCTATCACTATGCGCTGGGCCTCTCCCGCCGTGGCAGTGATTGGGTCATGTTCGCGCTGAGCACGCTGATGCTTGGCTCTATGCACGCCGTGCAGATCAACCATCTGGAGCATCACCGGCACTGCCTTGGTGAAGATGACGTCGAAGGCGCCAGTGCCCGCATGCCGGCGTGGAAGGCGGTCCTGGTGGGGCCTCTGTTTCCCATACGCCTGCACATCAACGCCTGCAAGAAGGCCCGCGGCGCAACTTCGCGCTGGATCGTGGCTGAGATCGCGGTGACCGCCGCTTTGCTGTCGGCAGGGGCGGTCTTCTCGACCCCATGGTTTCGCTATCATCTCCTGGCGATGGCGGTAGGGCAGTGCCTCACATCGTTCTTCGCCGTCTGGACTGTCCACCATAACTGCGAACAGCCCGGGCCGTTTGCCCGGACACTGCGCGGCATGCTCAAGAATGGCGCTACCTATAATATGTTCTTTCACGTGGAACACCATTTGTTTCCTGCTGTGCCCACCTGCCATCTGCCCCAGTTGGCCGAGCGCCTGGACAAAGCCGCACCTGAACTCACACGCCTGCGCGTTTTCTGATCGTCAGGTTGCGGCGACACTGACCGCCAGGTCGCTTGTACTTCCCGCCGCTTTTTTCCTGAGTCGCATTCGCTCCTGAGATGATCCAATCTTGCCTATGGAGGAGATGCATGCAGGAGACTGTCCAGGAGTACACGCAACGTCTGTTGAGTTATGGCGAGGGAAAGGAAGCTTTGCGCCTGCAGCAGGCCGCGCCGAAAAAGTTGGCCTCGCTGCTCAAAGGGAAAAACAGGAAGCAGCTTTCCCGCCGGCCCGCGCCGGACAAATGGTCGGTCGGGGAGATTATTGCCCACCTGGCCGACGCGGAGCTGGCTATCGCATGGCGCCTTCGCCAGGTCCTCAGCAACAACGCGATTCCCGTTCAGGCCTATGACCAGGACCTTTGGGCCAAAACGTTTGATTACGCCCGTCGCGATCCACGGGTATCGCTGGCCACCTTCCGCACGCTGCGTGAAGCCAACCTGGCCCTGCTGAAATCAGTTCCGCGAAAACTGTGGGACAACTATGGCGTCCACCAGGAGCGTGGCAATGAGAGCGTGAGCCACGTGGTCCGCATGGTTGCAGGACACGATCTGAACCATCTGCGGCAGGTGGAGAGGATCGTGAAGGGAAAGTAAGACCCAGCGCTCAGGGCTCAGAGACGATCTCGCCGGTCTGAAAAATGCAAGGGGCCGGCGGTCATTCCGTCGGCCCCTGACGTCTTACTTCTTTTCCGGCGTTGGCTTTGGGGCTGCCGCCGGCGTCTTTTCCGGAGCTGCTGCCGGAGCTTTGTCCGGGGCCGGAGGCTTTTCCTTAATGGATACCAGCTCTACCTCAAAAGTGAGGGTGGCATTCGGCGGGATCGGGCCGCCCGGCGTCCCACGAGGCCCGTAGGCAAGGTCAGCCGGAATAAAGAGCTGCCACTTGGAGCCGACCGGCATCAGTTGCAGTGCCTCGGTCCATCCCTTGATCACGCCACTCACCGGGAACGTCGCCGGTTCGCCGCGCTTGTACGAGCTGTCAAACTCGGTGCCGTTGATCAATGTGCCCTTGTAGTTGCATACCACGCTGTCTGCGGCAGTCGGCTTTGGCCCGCTACCTTCCTTCAGAATCTTGTATTGCAGGCCGCTGGGCAGCGTCACCACGCCTTCCTTGCTCTTGTTGGCGGCCAGATACGCTTCGCCTTCCTTTTTGTTGGCTTCCCCCTCTTGTTGCGCCTTGGCCTGCTGCTTGGCCTGCACCTCGCTCTGGAGCTGCATCAGCGCCGTGCGGGCTTCATCTTCCGTCAGCAGCAATTTGTTCCCGGCTAGCGCGTCCTTCATCCCCTGGATGAGTGCGGCGGTATCCACGTCAATCCCCTGGCGATGGAGGCCGGTGCCCCAGTTCATTCCAATGGCGTAACTCGCTTTCTGTTTTTCGTTGGTAAGGGCGGTAACGCTCCCCTGATGGGCCACGGCAGTTCCAGTCTTCGTCGTAGCGGACGATGTTGTTTTAGCTGGCGGCGTGGTTTGCTTCTTTGCCGGCGGAGTCGGGGTCTTGGTCGCCGACGTCTGCGCCGGGGCAGTCCCCAGCAGTACTACCCCAACGGCCAAGAGTGTTCGTAAAACGATCAAAGGTTTTCTCATGGCTCTATTGTCACATTGGCGCAAAAACAGCGCAAATCGCGCCAGCCAGCAGCCTTTGTCTTCAACGCATCATATCCATGATGCGATCCCTCCGGTATCAGGCACTCAGGCTCTTCTTTGTATTCGCGGTTGTTGGTTTACTGCTCGCCTTTTTTGGCGGAGCCATTCTTTCACCACGCAGGGCTTTTGCTCAGAGCGCGTCGCCTACGCCCACGCCATCCGTTTCACCTACTCCCGACTTTACTCCGACGCCAACGCCCACTCCGACAGCGACACCGGCGTCCCCGACCAGAATTCGCCCCAGCCCAACTCCAACTCCAACCGCAACACCCACACCGACTCCTACGCCAGGAGCTAGGCCAAATCTGAATACAATTCCCACGCCTACACCGACACCCGCGCCAATGTCCGCAGCAGCTTCGGGTAGATCACTTCGGTAGAGAGGGATCCGACGCCTCTTTTCTGATCAAAAATGCCACAAAAGCAAAACCCGCCGGCTTTCGCTGGCGGGTTCCGGCTGATTGCTAGTTGCTAATTGCTGTACAGCAGCACGCCATCTGTCTTCTCCGCGCCCTCGCCTACCTGGCGATAGAACAGCCGATCGCTTTCCAGATAGACCTCGATGAACGCCGGCCGCGTGTTAATGGTTCCCTGGATCAGCGCTTCTGACAGCGGGTCTTCAATGTACCGCTGCAGGGCCCTGCGCAGTGGACGCGCGCCGTAACTCCGGTCGACCAGGGTCTTGTCCAGGATCCATTTCTTCGCTTCCTCGTTCACCGTGATCGTGATGTGGCGCTGCGCCAAGTTGCCGTTCAGTTGCTGTACCAGCAGCTCAAGGATCTGGATCAGGTCGGCATCGGTCAGGGCCTGGAAGAGAATCACTTCGTCCAGACGGTTCAGGAACTCAGGATTGAAGGTCTTCTTCACTTCCTGCTTCACCAGTTCTTCAACCTTCTCATTGACCGAATCTTCCTTGTCCACCTGGAAGCCGAGGCCTTTGCGCTTCATGAGGTGGCGCGCGCCGATGTTCGAGGTCATCACGATGATCACGTTCTTGAAATCTACCGTGTTGCCCAGGCCGTCGGTGAGCTGTCCGTCTTCGAGTACTTGCAGAAGGATGTTGAAAACATCCGGATGCGCCTTCTCAATTTCGTCCAGCAGCACCACAGAATACGGTGACCGCTTTACCCGCTCGGTCAACTGGCCGCCCTCTTCGTATCCCACGTAGCCCGGAGGCGAGCCGATCAGCTTGCTGACCGAATGCTTTTCCATGAACTCCGACATATCGAAGCGGATCAGCGACTTTTCGCTGCCGAAGAGGAAGTGTGCCAGCGTGCGCGCGACTTCCGTCTTGCCCACGCCGGTCGGTCCCAGGAACAGGAACGAACCGATGGGGCGGTGCGGCGATTTCAAGCCTGCGCGTGAGCGCCGGATCGAGCGGGCCAGGGCGCTGATGGCCTTGTCCTGCGAGATCACGCGTTTGTGCAGCTCTTCTTCCACGCGCAGCAGCTTCTGCGTCTCTTCTTCCTTGATGGAGGTTACGGGCACGCCGGTCCAGCGGCTGACCACTTCCTCAATGTCCTCGCGGGCCACAACGCCGGTGGAGGACTCATCCAGGTGATATTTCTCGCGCAGAGCGCGCAGATTCTCGCGCTCCTTGCGCTCTTCGTCGGAATAGAAGCGCGCCTTTTCGAACTCGTGGTTCGCAATGGCGTTCTCCATCCGGTGAACAATAAATTTGATCCGCTTCTGGACTTCCGTGATCTCGTCCGGCAGCGAGGTCTGGCGCAGCTTCACCCGCGCGCCCGCCTCGTCCATCAGGTCGATCGCCTTGTCCGGCAGGAAGCGGTCTGGAATATAGCGGTTGGAGTGGTACACCGCGTACTGGATGGCTTCGTCGGTGTAGCTCACCGCGTGGAACTTCTCGTAACGCTCCTTGATGCCGTAGATGATCTTGACCGCCTGCTCTTCACCCGGCGGCGGGACCTTCACGGCCTGGAAGCGCCGTTCCAGCGACCGGTCTTTCTCAATCGATTTGCGGTACTCGCCCGGCGTGGTTGCGCCGATGCACTGGATTTCCCCGCGCGAGAGCGCCGGCTTAAGAATGTTGGCGGCGTCCAGCGATCCTTCCGCTGAACCGGCGCCCACCAGCGTGTGCAGCTCATCGATGAAGATGATGCTGTTCTGGTTCTCCATCAGCTCTTTCATGATGGTTTTCAGGCGCTCTTCAAATTGTCCGCGATACTTGGTTCCCGCAACGATCAGCGAGAGATCGAGGCCGAGGATACGCTTGTCCGCCAGGAACGACGGAACGTCGCCATCGGCGATGCGCTGCGCCAGACCTTCCACAATGGCGGTCTTGCCCACGCCCGGTTCGCCGATCAGCACCGGGTTGTTCTTGGTGCGGCGGCACAGGATCTGGATCACGCGTTCCACTTCGCCTTCCCGGCCGACGAGCGGATCGAGCTGGCTGTCCATGGCGGCCTGGGTCAGGTCGCGCGAGAATTCTGACAGCAGGGAAGATTCGCGGTTCGAGCCGCGCTGGGGCTGGGCCTTTTCCTGCGTGCTGCGCGCCAGTTCTTCACGGATGGCGCTCAGGCGCAGTCCACGCTCATGCAGGATTTCTGCGGCAAAGCACTTCTCTTCGCGCAGAAGTCCCAGAAGCAGGTGCTCGGTGCCGATGTGCTTATGGCTGAGGCGCTCCGCCTCCTCCGCCGCATAAGCCAATACCCGTTTGCATTCATTGCTCAAAGGCAGGTCCACGGAAGTGGAGACCTTCTCCCGAATCGTGGTGTGTCCTTCAATCTGCTTGCGGATGGACTCGACCGACGCATGAGAGCGCAGAAAGCGGTTCGTCAACGCCTTGTCTTCGCGCAACAGGCCCAGCAGCAGGTGCTCCGTCTCTATGTACGGAGAGCCAAACTGGCTGGCCTCGTATCTTGCAAAGAAGATTACGCGCCTGGCTTTCTCGGTATACCGCTCGAACATATTCCCCTCACCCAGATGCTTCCAGTCACCTCTGCCGGAAACATCATTCTCTCTTTCTGGCCCTCGACCCGCGACCTTTCCAGAAAGAAGCCTTTCTGTCCCGCTTGCGCCCCCTCCGTCACGAGGGGGGATGCACTGCTGCGCCGGACAAAACTACCCTCCGCCTTCATCGGCAGAGTAAAACCCAAAAACTGTCCCTCGCCCTTTCTTCTATTTCAACGAAGCGGGCGACACTTCCTCTGCCATGCCATGATGCAACCGCAACACGCGGTCACAGCGGCGGGCAAACTCAAGGTTGTGGGTGACGATGAGGGAAGTGAGCCGGTACTCTCGATGAAGTCTTTGTACCAAAGCAAATACCATTTCCGCGGTCCGGTTGTCCAAATCGCCGGTTGGCTCGTCTGCCATCAGGATCTCCGGTCCCGTTACCAGCGCCCTGGCCAGGGCCACCCGTTGTTGCTCACCGCCGGAAAGCTCTCCTGCGCGATGATGACTCCGGCTCTCCAACCCAACTTCCCGCAACCATCCAGCGGCTTTTTCCATGGCCTGCCGGTACGCGGTCCCTTGCATCAAGAGCGGCATTGCAACATTCTCCTGCGCCGTAAATTCCGGCAGCAGGTAGTGAAACTGCCAAACGAAGCCGATCTCACGATTGCGAAAATCCGCGGCTGCATCGTCTGTAAGTTTCGCTACGGGAATCTGGGCGCAGTATACGTCACCCGCAGAAGCACGATCAAGAGCACCTAAGATGTGCAACAAACTGCTCTTGCCCGCGCCAGATTCGCCCACAATGGCAAGCATTTCCCCCTTCCTCACCTGGAAGGACAAGTTTTCAAAGAGCACTAAATCCGTCTGCCCCGACTTATAAACCTTCTTAAGTCCACTCACGCGAACAATTTCGGGCGGTAGAGCTACTTGATCTATTGGATGCACCAGCCTGCCTCAATGGTGCAGCTATCCACCTTCTCTTGCATTTTCAATGCCTTTTCTATCAAGCAATCCGCCTGCTTATTAGAACCCATGTGACGCTAGTAAATCTCCGAAATTTCTATCTTGAAACTCCTTGAGATTTCATTAAAGTTCTTAATTCTTCGCAACATTCTTTCCTGCCCAACTCCAAGGCCTTCAATATCTTCCATCTGCAAGCGCGATGCAATGAGGTCTTTCACTCATAGCGTAACGCTTCCGCGGGCAATACACGCGCCGCCGACCAGGAGGGATACAGAGTGGCAACAAACGAAATAAGCAATGCCACTACGGCCACCAGTACACCGTCCATCGCTCTTGGGGCAAATGGCAGGTAATCGATGGAATAAACCTCCGAAGAAAGCGCCACAAAATGGTACTTTGCCCCGGCGATCGCAATGCTGTAACCCAGAACTAGCCCGGCCACCGTCCCAATCACTCCAATCAGCACTCCCTGGAACATGAAAATGGCGCGGATTTGCCGCCGTCTTGCGCCCATGGAGATCAGCACGGCGATGTCCTTTGTTTTTTCCATGACCATCATGATCAGTGAAATCAATATGTTCAGAGCAGCGACAAAAACGATCAGTCCGATGGTCAAAAAAGTCACTACCCGCTCCAGGCGCAACGCCCGAAACAGGGCCTGGTTTTCGTCCATCCAATTCTTGGCCATGAAGCCTGGCCCGGCGGCTTTCTCCAGTTGTTTTCCGACTTCTTCCGCTTTATACAGATCATCAATCTTGAACTCTATGACAGATATCACACTGTCAGGAAGGCTAAAAAGGCGCTGCGCATCAGAAAGGCGTATGAAGCCCCAGGCGCTGTCATAGTTGTAAAAGCCGGAGCGGAAGATGCCGGCGACTTTGAACTGCTGGTATCTGGGCATGATTCCGATCGGTGAGAGTTCGCCTTGCGGGCTAATGATCATGATGGTTGATCCCACCGTGGCGCCAATCGTCTCCGCTAAGTCCTTTCCCAGCACTATCGGGGGCATAGCTTTGCCTGATTTGCAAGCTTCGTCCGTCTCCGCACAGGGTTCAAGAGGGGCCACCGATCCTAGCTTTATGGATTTCAGTAGCTCGCTTACCCGATTTTCATATTTCGGGATAACACCCTTCAACAGTGCGCCGCCGGCCCGTGCAGAGCGCGACGCGAGCACTTGACCGTACATGGCCGGCGCTGCGGCAACCACGTGAGGTTCCTTCTCCAGTCGGGCCAGAAGGTCGCGCCAGTTCTCAATACCGTCATTCTGTACCCGCACCAGATTGATGTGCGATTGTGAGCCGAGTAACTGATCCTGGAGGTCTTTCTGAAACCCTGCGTTGATGGAGAGCGCGATCACCAGCGAGGCCACGCCCGCCGTTACGCCGATGACCGAGATGATCGTGATCACGCCAATCACCGCCTGCCGGCGCTTGGCCCGGAGATAACGCGCGGCAACAAAAAGTTCAAATCTCACGCGCACTCCTTGAGCCAACACAGCTTCTCATGCAGGCGTCCTCTGAAACGGCGATGGGAGCAAAGGCACGCGGGCTTTGTACATGCGAAAGGTCTGCCCAAACCGCTTTTCCAATTCCTGCTCTTCCAGCCAGACCATCAGCGGAAACGTAGAGAGCGCGCTGACCGCGAGCAGAATGAAGCTCACCATCAGGCCGCTGCCCATGGTCCAGCCGGCAAGATTCAGGAGGTGAGCCACGTAGATGGGATGGCGCATGCGCGCGTGCAAGCCGGTGGTGACCAATTCCTGCGCGTGCTCCCGCGGACGCAACTCAGCTTCACCGCTGAGCTTGTGGCCGCCAAAATCATTGCGGATGCCGGCGTAGGTCCGTATGCCGAAAAAGAACAGCAGGGCCGCGGGCGCCCACATCCACGGAGAAGAGTAGAGCTGCACTCCATGCCAGGGCCACGTAGCGAAAGCCAGGGCAAAGATGATCGCGGCCCATATGGGCAACAACAGCAGGTAGGGAGAACGGCGCATCCCGCGCCAGAAATCGGCAAAAGGGTGGATGGCAAAACAGAAAAGCGGAATGCTGCCGTAGATAACACTCACCAACCAGGGGATGAGCCGCAGCTTTGCCTCCATGATTGGATTGTAGCAGTGATTACAATGGAAATTGCCAGTATCCGGAGAGATGCCGCTGCCCGATCGGAAGAACCAGAAGAAGCAGAAGAAACACGCGCATGGCTCGCGCGCGCCTCACCCGCTCATTCGCTGCGTGATCTTTGATCTCGACGATACTCTTTATGATTGTTTCGGCCAGCGCGTGCGCGTGACCCATCGCTACGCCGCGCAGGCCATGGTGGAGGCCGGGCTCAACGCCGATGCGGAAGCCGTATACCGGGCGCGCATGCGGGCCTTCCGCCAGGACCCCATGCTGCGCCACATCGATGCCGAGGTCTCGCGCCACTTCCGTGCTGAAGATCCTGAAGCCGTCAGCCGCGCCGCTCGCGAAGCGTACTTCAATTGCCCCGTCGGCAAACTCACGCTGTTTGCCGGGTCCTTGCCGCTCCTGCGCTTTCTGGCAAAACGAGGCGTAAGAAATTTCATCGTCAGCTTCGGCGAGCCTGCGACCCAGCACGCAAAAGTGAAAGCATTGGGCCTGGACCATGAACCATCCATCGAAAAAATTTATTTCGCCGACCGCGGCAACGTGCTCACCAAGGAAGCCGCCTTTCGCAAGATCCAGCGGCGGACCAGTCTGAAGCCCGGAGAGATGCTCATTGTCGGAGATCGTCCGGCGCGCGAGATCCGTGCCGGCAGGGAACTGGGAATGCATACGGTCCGCCTGCGCCATGGCGAGTTCAAGTCGCAGATGCCCGTGGGCCCGGAAGAAGAACCGGACTATGTGATCCGAAACATTTCTGAGGTCAGGAGACTGCCGTTTGTCTGGGGCGCGCCGCCAGTCGGCGCCAGCAATTTCAAATTATTGCGGCGATAGGGCTCCCTCGTTTCGCTCGGGATGAAGAAAACTACTTCGTCACAAACTTCGCCGTCGCCATATTGTCCGCACGATCGTAAACCCGAACCACCACCACGTGTTCTGCCGCAGGAGCGTTTGGGGCAGCAGCGGCAGCAGGAGCCGGCTTGCCTTTTTTGCGCTTCTGGTCCGCGGGTTCTTCTGTTGCAGGCGGCGCGGGCGGAGCGTTGCTGAGCAGCACGGTGAAATCGTAGTTCTCGATCTTCGCGTCGGAGAGCGCGCCAACGGGTTCCACATATTGCCAGTCTCCCGCGTCGATCGAATACTCAGCCCGCTTGATTGGCGAGCCGTCATCGGCGGCATGGAAGGTAACGTGCAAATCCTGGCCTTCCACGCGCGCCGCCAGGTTTTCAATGCGCGGCGCCGTATTGTCCACCTCAAAGCGCAGGCTCGCTTTTTCGTCGGAGAGAGCGTCTTCCGGGCTGTGCGAAGGCGCATCGCTGGCAACCACCCTTACGGTATAGCCGCCGTCGGGCAGCAGGCCCGACTCAAACGAGTAGAACTTGTCCGTTAGTCCGGACTTCAGCAACTTCCAGTTGCTCTCGTTATCGCCGCGATAGTAAACCGAGTAGATCAGGTTGTCGTCGTTCTCGTCGTGCGCGCCCCAGCGGACTGCGATGTAGCCCCGGTCGCGGTTGGCCGTAGGCGGAGTTTCCATGCGCGAGTTGCCGAACTGCTGAGGCGGAGGTCCCAGGTTGATGGTAACGGTCTCCGGACTGGAGATGTGCGCTTGCTGCTGAAAGCGGGCGCCAGTCTGCACCACCACATCGTCCACGACAGGCGCAACATTCTTGGGAAGGTAGTTGATCGCAACTTCATCGATTTGCGTGGAAGGACCGGCCGGATTGGCCGGCTTGAGCACGGCGCGCCACTGGATGAAGCGCGCGGGCGGCACGTCAGTGCGCGCGTCTTTGGCCAGGTCAATGCGCGCCCACGGGCTCCAGTTGCGGTCCGGATTATCTACGTTGCCGCTGCGCGCGAACAGCTCAAAGTTGCCGCGCCCTCGGACTTCGGCGCGCCCCCAGCGCGAGAAGTTGCGCGCATCCTGCACATCGCTTTCAAACGTGCCTTCCGCTTCCGTGCCGTTGCTCATCAGGAATATCTTCCCCAGGTTGCTGCTGGAACAGTAAAGACCGCCGCCGGGCGCCTTGCTGAAAGCGCTTACCTGGTTAGCGCTGGCCCTCAGCAAATCGGTGAAGTCGCTGTTCTTCTCGATGGCGTAAATGCGGCCCTTGTTTCCCGTGCCCGCGATCAGCCGTCCGGCGGAATCAAACGCCAGCGCGTAAACAATGTCTTCGCGCGACGACCAGATTCGCTTTGGGGAACCGTCGGGCGCGATGATGTAAACATCCGAGCCCGCCAGACTCACATTGGCGATAAACGGCGCGGCTGCCGGCGGCGCTCCGGACGGTACAGTCGCCGGTGCAACGGGGGCGGCCGGAGCTCCTGACTGGATGGCGGCGCGCTTTTCGCCTGTTCCGGCGGCATAGATATTGCCGGCGGCGTCCACGGCCAGCGCGGTGATTTCTTTTTTCGGCGCGCTGTAAAGCACAAAACCCTCGCCGGCCGGCGAGATGCGATACACCAGCCCGCTTCCATCGGAGCCGGCGATCAGGTTGCCCCTGGGATCAAACGCCAGCACGCGCATGTGCGCTTCGTCGGACTTGAAGAAGACCGCGCCCTGCCCGCTTTTGTCCACGCGATAGATTTCGCCGTTGTCGCCGGTGGCGATGTAGAGGCGTCCTTGCGCGTCAAACGCCATGTCCCAGATGTACTTGGTTTTCGGATCGAAGAAAGTTTCCGCAGTGTACTCGGGCGCGGCCGCCGCTGCGCCCGGCTTGCGCGTGATGCGATACACCTTGCCGTCCGGCGATGTGGCCGCGTAGATGGCGCCATCCTGTCCCAGAGAGATGGACTGCACCTGCAGCTCCTTGGGTTCAAAGATGATCGTGGATTTGCCGTCCGGCGTGACCCGGTAGACCCGCGCCGGCGCGCCGGTAGCAGCGTACACCACGCCATCCTTGTCGGCGGCAATGCCCCAGATGAAGGTTGAAGGGCTGGTATAGATGGCTTTGAACACGGGCGCCGGTTCCAGTTGTCCGGTGCTGCGAATGGCCACGCCGCGCGCGGTGCCGCGCTCAAATTCTTCGTAACCGGTCTCTTTCCATTGGCGCGTGCCTTCGGCCATGGCCGAAGCGATGAGGGCAAATACAAAAACAAGCGTGCAGATTCGTTTCATTTCCATCCCAGAATAACAGTAATTTTGAACGCACCCGGGTCGGAGTGGGTGTGCAGCCAAGGCTTTTTGGAGCAGGCATTTTGTCAGGGCATGACCGAGCCCATGCCTTTGGTCCTGAATAACTACAGCGCAAAGCAGCTTCTCAGAAGAAGGTCGCTATTTGATGCTGACGCTGATGATCTGCGCGCCGGTTACCACGTACCCCACGGGCGTGGAAGACTCATTTACCGCCGACTCGTTGAATACCACCATTTCCTGCGTGGCGCGCATGCCTTCCATTACGTTCATCACGGAAAGCGGCACAGCCGGCATCACTTTGTCCTCCACCGTGGCTTGTGGGTTGGCTTCCAGCAGAGAGACATAAAGATGATCGTTGAGGTGCTCTTTGTTGAGCAACTCAATCGTGGAGTGCAGGTCCAGGCGGCGGCTCATGACCGGATTCACGCGGCGTGAGCGGTCCAGAGTCTCGGCGTCGCTTACCAGGATGCGCAGCGATCCTTTAGGGACGGACGTGGGTACGCGCACCGGAATGCGGCGCACAATACGGTCGCCACGGTAAGGGCGAAGCACGGCTTCGATGGTGATTTCGTCTCCTGGGCGCGCCTCCGTCACGTCTGTGCGGACGCTCTCCAGAACGGCCGAGTGGCGCTCGCGCTCCAGGTCGAACTCCAGGGTCACGCCGCCGACGGTCGGCGTCTCAAAAGGATTGTCATAGATGCGGCCAAAGTGGTCGCCCAGCGCCATGGCCACGGCGTAGGCCGTTGGCGTGGCATCCACGGGCGAGAACATGTTGGTCATGCGCACGTCAGGGAACCCGCTCACGCGGATTCGCCCGTTCATACGATACGTGGTCTCTTCGCCGTACTGGTTCATGCCCATCAAAGCGTTGTAAACCGTGGCCATCATCATCAGCGGCGTCAGCTTGGCGTTGTTGAGCACTTCATAGTGGTATTCGCGCGGCCCGCTCGGCCCATGAATGCTGAGAGTCACCGGGATCATGCGCGGCTCGCGGTCAAAGCGCCCCAGAATGCCCGTATGGCGGTCTTGTACGAAGGCCCCAACCGCCTCAGTGGTATTGATGATCTTGAAAGCGTTCAGCGGCGAAGCCAGCGTGGCCACCACGTTGGCCTTGGTCATGGGCATATCGACCATGCCGTATTGCATGAGCGGATGCCCGCAAGCCAGAAGGTGGTCTTTGTCCATGTAAGTGACGGTGCAGGTTGCGGCCACGTCCATGTCGCCGCGCACCATGATTGCGCTCACCGCGGAACCGGGAAGCAGCGGCTCCGGTTGCTTCTCATGGCTGGCCGAGCCAACGCCCATCACCGGGACGATTCCCGCCGCGGCGAAATTAGTGGCAAACTGCCGGATCGCAGCTTCATTGAATCCATTGAAGACAAACGGAGCGTCAATCGGCTGCAGGTATTGCGCGTAACTCTGGATCGTGCTGGTGTCAGAAGCGCCAGGCGTGCTGGTCTTGGCCATGCCGAACGGCTTGGCGGAAGTAGCTGTGCCCGCCGCGGGCATGCTCTGGTCGAATTCATTGATCTCCAGCATCTGTTCGATGGGAGTCACGCCGGCAATCGGCTCTTTGGAAAACTGCCCGATACGGTAGGCGATCGCGCCCAGCAACTTGCCGTCGATGTAGACCGGGCTGCCGCTCATGCCCCCCACCACGCCGGTGAACTCGGCTTTCTCGCCTTGCAGGCGCACCAGCACCACATCACTCTTGGGACCGTTCATGTTGCGGAGAACGCCAAGTACTTCCACACCCATGGTTTCCGGCTTGGTGCCTTGAAAGACGGTATAGCCAACGCCCTTCATCCCCGGACGCACGTCTTCTACTTTCATGATCTGGGTGGAAGGAAGGGCTTGCTGGGTGGGTTGACTGGAGGCTTGGGTTTGGGCATGGCCCAGCCAGGGAAGGACGAAGAGAACGGACAAAGCGACGGCTTTTTTCATACTGCAAACCTGAATGCTGCAAATACAATTGGTACGAACCTGCTTTACAGCACGGAAAATTGGCTTCTGAAAAGCTGAGTTCGTGCATCTATACTAATGTACAAACTCATAAAAAGGCAGTGTGAAATGCTCTTAATACATGCAGCTGATCCGCAACGTATTTCTAAGGGAAACGCCTGCTTGCGCCTTCTTGCTGCGCTGGCGCTGATCACGGGGTTGTGGTTGGAAGCGCCCATGGCGCGCGCGCAAAGCGGGAAGAACCAGCCCACTCCCACTCCTACCCCCAGCGCCCAGCAACCGACAAACGCGCCCGCCGAAGCCGGCGGCCCACAAGGCGACATCGGCCCGATTGCCGTTCCCAAGAAGAAAGACGAGGAACCCAAAAAGGAAGAAGCTCCCAAGTCTCCCAAGAAAGTGGAGGGGCTCGACAACTTTTCCATGCGCGTGGCCTCGCAACTGGTCACGCTCGACGTAGGAGTGCTCTCCAAGGATGGCTCGTTCATTCCCGGGTTGAAGAAAGAATATTTCCGCGTGTTGGAAGACAATGTGCCGCAGACCATCACCAGCTTCAGTCAGATCCAGGCCCCGATCACGGCGGTCCTGCTGGTGGAGTTTTCCAATAACCAGTACTTTTACAGCTTTCAGATTGACTCCATCAAGTCTGCCTATGTTTTCTCCCAGACCCTGAAAAAAGAGGACTGGATCGCCATGATCTCCTTTGACCTCAAGGCGCACATCCTCGAGGACTTCACCCAGGACAAGCGCGCGATCATGGGCGCGGTCGCCAGTTTGCAGCCGGGCATGGCGATGAGCCAGGAGACCAACCTTTTTGACGCCTTGTATGACACGATTGACCGCCTGGAAAACGTGGAGGGGCGCAAGTACATCATCCTTATCACCAGCGGGCGTGACAGCTTCAGCAAACACACGCTGGACCAGACGCTCAAAAAGGTGCAGGCAAGCAAGGACATCGCTGTTTACGTTGTGGCCACCGGCAAGTCTTTGTTGAATTACGCCCAGACGCACGGCCTGATGCGCTACCTCTGCCCGATTACGGAATTCAATTGCGAGATGACATTCCTTCAGGGCGACAATCAGATGAAAGCGATTACCCGGATGACCGGCGGCCGGTTTTACGAGCCGATTTTCGATGGCCAGCTGCGCGACATTTTTAACGACATCGGCCAGACCATCCGCAACCAGTACGCCATCGCTTATCACCCCACCAACTCCGCCCAGGATGGCTCCTTCCGCAAGATCCAGGTGCAGTTGGTGGATGAAGCCGGGCATCCGTTGAAATTGAAAGATGAGAAGGGCAAGGACGTCAAATACCAGATCGTCGCGCGTGACGGCTATAAGGCGAAGCAGCAGGTGGAGTAGTTTTGTTTCTCTCCCGAGCGAACCGGGAGCCCTATGAGCGTGCAATCCCTTTGTTCAGCCCGGTTCATCTCTCCTCGGACGGTCAACAAGTGTGGTTGATTGCTTTCTGAAACCTCGAGCAAAGCGAGAGGTCCCTATCGCCACGGTCATGAGGGTTTCCCTTCGCGCGTGGTGCCTAGAGGGATCCCTCGCTCCGCTCGGGATGTTGGAACTAGTGGAAATAGTGCTGCAGCACAACCAGCAGTCCCACCCCTAAAAACACCACTAACGCAATTCGTACTCCCGGCTCCTTGTTTACTTCGGGAATGAGGTCGGACGCCGCCACATACAGCGTAACGCCGGCGGAAAGCGGGAGACCTGCGGTCAGCGAGCGCGTGAAGAAGGTCATGGTGAGCACGCCGGCGATCGTGGCCAGGCCCAACACGCCGGAGGCGGCCCACGCCACCGCTTTGCTGCGCCCGCTCGCCAGCATGATCGACGATGCGGTAAAGCCCTCCGGCACCTTGTGCAGAATCACCGCCAGAAAGATGATCCAGCCCAGCCATCCCGAGACAAGAAAGCCGGAGGCGATGGCGATGCCATCAAAGAACGTATGGATGACCAGCCCGAACAGCACAGAGTAACCGCGATGCGGTGGGGCGAATTCCTCTGCGTGCGTCTCTTCGCCAAAATGAAAATGGCCCGTCACCGTGTGCTCAAAGAAATGGACAAGAAAATATCCTGCCAGGATGAAAATAGGCGCCTTCGGGCCGACCAGAGCAATGCTTTCCGGCAGCATCTCCAGCATGGCCGTGCCCAGCATGAAACCAGCACCCAGGGCGACAAAGTAGCGCAGATAGCGGCGCTCCCAGTCTTTTTGGACAATCACCGCTCCGCCCAGACCGTTGGCCAGGGCGGCGGTAAGGCCCAGCAGGATGCTTGTTGTGATTGGATTCATTGGGAGAAGTAAAGCACAAATGCAGGCTTATCCGCTGTGACGTATGTGCATCACGTCTCCGTCCTGCACAATGTAGTCTTTGCCTTCCAACCGCAACTGGCCTTTGGCGCGGGCGTTAGCCTCCGATCCTGCTTCCAGCAGCGTGTCCCAGTGGATGGTCTCGGCGCGAATGAAATGCTTTTCCAGGTCGGAATGGATGGCGCCGGCGGCGTTCTGCGCTCGCGAACCCCGGGGCACGGTCCACGCGCGGCACTCGTCTTCGCCGATGGTGAAGAAGGAAATCACGCCCAGCAATTCATAGGTCTTGCGGATCAGCCGCGTCAACCCGCTTTCCTTCAGCCCGTAACTGGAAAGGAATTCCTGCGCTTCTTCGTCGCTCATCTCGGCCAGTTCGGCTTCCACTTTGCCGCAGATCGCGGTGGCCCCGGCGTTTTTCCGTGCAGCAATCTCCTGCAATCCAAACTTGCTCACGGCCTGCTCCAGATCGGCGCCCTGGGTCTGCGACTCATTTACGTTGAGCACGTAGAGGATCGGCTTCTGGCTCAGAAACATGAAGCCGCGGATGCGCTTCTCGTCGTCGGCGGAGATTTCCATCTCGCGCAGCGGCAGCTCTTTTTCCAGATGCGCCTTCGCGCGCAGGATCAGGTCGTTTTCGCGCTCCAGTTCCGCGTTCTTCATCTTCTTCAGGTCTTTTTCCAGACGCTCCAAGCGCTTCTCCACCTGGCCCAGATCGCTCACGATCAGGTCGAAGTCCACGGTTTTGGCATCGCGCAACGGATTGATGTCGCCTACGTGCGGGATGGAAGGATCGTCAAACGCGCGCAGCACGTGCGCCAGCGCGTCGACCGTGCGCAGGGCGGTGAGGAAAGCCGTTTCCTTCAACGCCTCCTGGCCGATGGCGGCCACGTCAGCGTATTCCACCACAGCGTGCGTGAGTTTTTTGGGATTATATTGGGCGGCGAGCCGGTCCAGCCGGTCGTCGGGGACCTTGGCGATGCCCAGATGCGCCTCGCGCGGGTTGGAATGACCGCGGCTGGAAACGTCCACTTTGGTCAGGATTTTGAACAGAGATGTCTTGCCTACCTGAGGCAGGCCGATGATTCCGGTCTTCATTATTTTTTGTCGCTTCGCAGCAACGCTGCCACGAACTTTGTTTTGCCCTTGTTGCAACGGGCTCGGCGCGTGGTCGGCCTCGCCCTTATGTATAACAGACAACAAATAGCAGTTAGCTTGAGCGCTTAAGAGCCAATTACCGATTGTATCAAGTGGCGAGGCTGTGGCTGAGATTGCTCAGGCATGTAATGGATCAATTTGATTTTCCGCGGCGCTCCATGTATTTGGAAAACGCAAAAACGGCCAAGGCGATCACACCAAGAATCACTTCAGCCAGAGATCTCGGAAAATTCTTGTGGCTGAGAATAGGCACGAGAACGAGTACCATCAACGAGGCTGTTAGTAACCCATACCCAAGCAATCGCCATTCGTCTTTGGTCATAGGCTAATTGCTGCTACCGAACCGCCGCGCCGTCAAAACCACCACGCCCAGCCCGAGAAACAGCACTCCGCCTTCCAGGCGCGTGGACCATTCATGCAAACGATCAAAATCAACACGTTGAGTGGCAAAGGGAACCGGCAGATCGCCAATTTCCATTTCTGCGCGCAGCTCGCGCATGCGTGGTGTTATCCCGAACTGCGAAACCATCGTCAGGGCTAGCATCAGCACGATGAAAATGTGGCTGGTAGCGAATGGCCCTGGTCGCGCATGCTTTTGCCAGTTGTAGAGCAGTGAGCAGATCAGGAAAACCACACCGGAAACCAGTCCCATCCAGTGCAGTTTGGTCAGCGATGCGCTGACGACATCGCCAGCCATTTTGGTTGTCGGCAAAACTCTGAATAAAGTCGGCGCTTCCACAAACGCAAAAAAAACAATTCCGCCGATCCAGACGATCAGCGCCAGCAGCATCAGGAATCTCAAGAGCGACATGTCTCATGAAGTATAGCTGCTGCACGGGATTTCTTTCCGGAGTTCCGAGCGCAGCGAGGAGTCCCTGCCATCAGCAAGATTCTTGAATTCAACATCGGAAATACCGTGATTATGGAATTCGCAGCCGAGTGTGGCTGAGCTCCAGAGCATCTCCGGTTAGGATCCCTCACCCACTGCTCCACCCCCATCACGCGAAAATCGCGCGTGACAGGGGGACTCCCGTTGCGCGGGATTCGGGATTTTAGGAAAAATCTATACCGGGACGGCTACGGACTGAACAATGTCGTGAAGAATGTTGTCGCCCTGATCGGATTTCTTCAAGGTCGAGGAATAGCGGGCATTGACCACCACGCGGTGAGAAAAGACCGGCACTACCAGCGATTTGAAGTCGGCCGGCGTGGCATAGCGGCGGCCTTCCAGATACGCCATGGCCTGCGCGGCGCGGTACAGCATGAGCGACCCGCGCGGCGAAACGCCCAGTGAGAGCGTTTCAATCTCGCGTGTCTTCTTTACGATTTCGAGGGCGTAGTCCACCAGCGAATCGTCCACCTTTACCTGCGTGACCTCATCCTGCATGGCGATGATGTCGGCGCCGGTGGCGACGGGCTTTACGCTGTCCAGGCGGGCGGCGCCGGCTTCGGAGCGCAGGATCTCGCGTTCATTGTTGCCCTGCGGGTAGCCCATGCGCACGCGCAGCAGAAAACGGTCCAACTGGGATTCCGGAAGCGGATATGTGCCGTGGTGCTCGATAGGATTTTGCGTGGCGATCACCAGAAACGGCTGCGGCAGCGGATGCGAATGGCCATCCATGGTGACCTGGCCTTCGTTCATCGCCTCCAGCAGCGCGGACTGAGTCTTCGGCGTGGTGCGGTTGATTTCGTCCGCCAGCAGCACATTGGTGAAGACCGGGCCGGCCTTGAACTCGAACTGGCCTTCCGCGGCCGAATATACCGAGATGCCGAGCACGTCGGAGGGCAGCATGTCGCTGGTGAACTGCAGGCGCTGGAAGGTGCAATCCAGGGCGCGCGCCATGGTATGGGCCAAGGTGGTCTTGCCGACGCCCGGAACGCCCTCAATCAGCAGGTGGCCGCGCGCCAGCACAGACACCAGGGCCAGCCGCAGCACCTCGTCGTTCCCACGGATAATCGTGCGCAAAGCGTGCTCGATGGCAGCGGCGCGGGAGTTACCTGTGCTGATGGAAGACTGGGCTTGAATTGGAGCCATCGACTTGGGTTCTATTGTATCGCTGTATCGCACAATTGTGTTGGTCCTGATCCTATCTACTATGCGGGGATCGCCCCGGTTGCTCAAGCGACGAAAGGGCTGATACTGATGCCCAAAGTAACCCCGTAGCTCGAGTCTAAGTAGATCGCTTGAGGTGGAGAAAAAATGCGCGCGCGGTAGAAACGAAAAGAAGTTTTTCCCCCTGACCGGTCTTCGCCGGCAATAGGATTTATGCCCCTGGTTCGCCTTCATGGGAAGTCTTGATGTAATCTTCAAGCGGTCATGCGTTTGCACGGCAATTCGTGGGACAAAAGAATTGGCACATCGAGCACCTGCATCCAGCGGGCGGATGACGCCGATCCCTGTCCGCCAAGTCCCGGCAAGGCCCAGGCCGCGCCATCCACCCCGCCGCAGTTCGACGATAGCCCGCTTCCCGCGGCCATGCTTGCCGTCGCTCACGACGATTCGCCGGAGAATCGTCGCGTTCTCTATGAAAGCATGTTCAAAACATGGTTTCTGGTGCCCACAAGAGAAGATCCTGCTGACACCCCCGGCTTCCATATTCAAGAGAACATCGCAGCCTCTTTTTCCCTGGAACACGATTCCAAAGACCAGTTGGTGGCGGTCGCTTTTACAGATGAAGAGGCGCTCCGCAACTGGAACAAGAGCATTTCCTGGATTGCTCTTCAGGGAACAGCGTTCTTCCAGGCTGTGCTGAGCACACAAGCGGAGGAGATCGTCATCAATCCCTTCGAACCCGAGGACCCGGCCTCAAAGATGATTCGCCCCGGCGGACGGGTGACGCGATGGGAATTTGAGTCGCTTGCCCAGGGCGTGGTTCCACAGCCACAACCGGATGGTGATGCAGACGCACAATCCGCGGGCTCGCACAGCGTGCTGGTATCCATGCCGAAACATATGCCTTCCGCGGCAATGTTCAGCGCTCTTGCCGGTGCAGCCGGCGCTTTTCCTCAAGTGGTGGCAATGTATTTTGCCCAGGTCGGTTATCCCGACGGCAAATCCCATTGGACGGTAGCGGTTGAATTTGCTCCGGGCGTTTCCCGCCAGCAGATCGAGGCGGCGATGGCAGCATTGGTTCAAGAAGCGCGCAGGGACTTCCCCAAAAAAGAGCTGGCAGACTTCTTGCTGGCATCAAGCCATCTCGGTCAATCGATCGCAACAACGGGCGAAAAATTCTACAGCGCCGCGAAATAAGTGTGCCGGAGGCCGTCCCCCGGATAATTATGCCTATGTGCAAGATTGAACAGCAGGCCAGGCCTGCGGACAGGCATACTTAGGATCGAGGGGAACCAGGGCCGTTCCAACCGTGATTGGAACCGGTCCCATTTGCCATGGGAACCCATGAATCGGAGCTTTCCGTGGTCGCACCTGACAACCGAAACGTCGCTGCCACAAACCTGCTTTCCACCGGTATCGCCGGGCTTGACGATATCCTTGGCGGCGGTTTTTCCCACAACCATCTCTATCTGATTGAAGGCGACCCGGGTACGGGAAAGACCACCATTGCACTGCAATTCCTCCTTGAAGGCGCCCGTCTGGGGCAAAAGGGCCTCTATGTGGCCCTTTCCGAATCACGAGCGGAGCTTCTGGAAATTGCCGAGTCGCACGGATGGTCCCTGGATTCTGTCAATATTTTTGAGATGGTCCCGGATGACAGCGAGCTTAAGCCCGAGGCGCAGTACACCGTATTTCATCCTTCAGAAGTTGAGCTTGCGGACACCTCCGCCGCCGTACTGGCGGAGGTGGAGAGACTCCAACCTACCCGGGTGGTGTTTGACTCTTTATCCGAGTTGCGCATGCTGGCCCGTGATTCCTTGCGTTATCGCCGGCAAGTCATGGGCCTAAAGCGGTATTTTGCCGGGCGCAAATGCACTGTTTTGCTTCTGGACGACCGCACGGGTGACGGTCATGATTTGCAACTGCAAAGCATTTCTCACGGCGTGGTCATGCTGGAAAGTCTGGAACGGGAGTACGGAATCAAAAGACGCCGGCTGGAAGTAAGGAAGCTGAGGGGCGCGCAATTCCGCGAGGGGTTTCACGACTACACCATTAAGCGGGGAGGCCTGGAAGTCTATCCGCGCATGGTTGCTTCGGAGCATATTTCGGACTTCGCGCCGATGCAGATCACCAGCGGCATGAAGGAACTGGACCAGCTCTTCGGAGGCGGGATTGATTGCGGCACAAGCACCCTGCTGATGGGACCTGCCGGCTGCGGAAAATCCACGATTGCCATTCGCTATGCAATATCGGCCGCGGAGCAGGGTTTGACCGCAGCAGTCTTCGCTTTTGACGAAACTTTGACCACTCTGATGCGCCGGGCGAAAGGGCTGGGAATGGACCTGAAGCGCCACGTTAAGTCTGGGAAGCTTATTCTTCGCCAGGTGGATGCAGCGGAACTCTCGCCGGGCCAGTTTGTACACGCCATCAGCGACCTGGTGAACGAGCAAGGCGTAAAGCTGGTGATCCTCGACAGCTTAAATGGCTTCCTGAATGCGATGCCGGGGGAAAAGTTTCTTGCCCTGCAGATGCATGAATTGCTGGGGTACATGGCATATAAGGGTGTGGCCACACTCTTAACGATTGCCCAGCATGGTTTTGTGGGCACAAATATCACTGCCACGGTGGATGTGAGCTATCTGGCTGATAGTGTGCTTTTGTTCCGGTATTTTGAAGCCGCAGGAGAGGTAAAGCAGGCGCTTTCCGTCATCAAAAAGCGAAGCGGAGAACATGAACGCACCATCCGTGAGCTGGTGATAAAGAGCGGCGCTATTCGCGTGGGAAAGGCCCTGGTGGAGTTTGATGGCGTGCTGACCGGCGTTCCCAAGTATTACGGCAAACTTAAGAGACTGGAGGACGCTCCTGAAAAACCTGCCAAAGCCGTTATTCGACGTGCCTGAGAAGGACCGGGACCTTCGCGTACTGGTGGTTGCTCCGACGGGAAGAGACGCAATCTTGATCTGTGCTCTTCTGACGAAGCAGGACATCCAGTGCACGGTTTGTCCCACCTCAGAGGCGGCACTGGAGAGGATGGATGACGCGGCAGGAGCGTTGATTGTCGCCGAAGAGGTCTTTACGCCATCCAACATCGCGATCTGGGGAGCAAAGATTTCCGCGCAGCCCTCATGGTCGGACTTCCCCTTGATTGTGCTTACGGTTGCAGGCGCGGTCGACCCGAGCAGTCAAAAGAGAATGCTTTTCCGCGAGCCTCTGGGCAACGTGGTACTGCTGGAACGCCCGATACGGCCTGAGACCCTGATCAGCACGGTGCAAGCGTCGCTGCGGAGCCGCCGCCGCCAACACCAGATGAGAGCGTATCTGGTTCAGCGCCACCAGACGGAAAAAGCCCTGCTCCAGTCGGAAAAACTGGCGGTGGCAGGACGTCTGGCCGCCAGCATTGCCCATGAAATTAATAACCCGTTGGAGTCCGTTACCAATTTGCTGTTTCTCATTGGCATGTCATCTAGCCTGGAAGAATCAAAACTCTACGCAGCAACCGCCATGGATGAGCTGGCACGGGTCTCTGAAATCGCCATCCACACCTTGAAATTTTTTCGGCAGCTGAGTAAACCGACGATGGTCTATCTGACGGAGCTGATGGATTCCGCCCTGGTCCTCTATCAGGCCAGGTTGGTTTCAGCTCGCGTCGAAGTAAAAAAAGATTATCGGTCGTGCCCCCCAATTACCGCCATGGCGGGGGAACTGCGCCAGGTCATCGTGAACCTGTTGGGGAATGCCATGGACGCGATGCGTGGCGGAGGCACTTTGAATATCCGCATAGACCGCGCCAGAGAATACTCCAATGGCTCTCGCCCGGGGATGCGGTTGACCATCGCCGATAGTGGGTCCGGCATCCCCCTTGAAATCAAAAACAAGCTGTTCGAACCGTTTATCAGCAGCAAAGGCGAGACGGGAACCGGCCTGGGTCTTTGGGTAAGTTCGCAGATTGTCCGCAAGCACTGCGGAACCATCAAGTTTAAAAGCAGTTCCGTACCTCCATCGACCGGGACGGTCTTCTCCATCTTCCTTCCCGCCCAGTCCTGCTTTGCGGAACAGGATGATGTTGAAGAGCTGTCCCGGATACGGCTCCGGGCCTGATCTCTTTGGGAGGGGCGTTAGAGGGTCGCTGTCGCTTACTGGTATTCCGCTGGCCGTCCCGTCAGTTTCTCAATCCGCTTGTAAATCGGCGGATGGGTGGAGAAGAGATTGCCCAGATTGACCCCCATCAACGGCTGCACGATGAACAGGTGCGCCGTAGAGGGCGTAGCAATCATGGGCACGCGCTTGGAATAGGCATCCAGCTTTTGCAGCGCGCGGGCCAGGGCGTAAGGATTGTGCGTAATGCCGGCTCCTGTGGCATCCGCTTCGTACTCACGCGTGCGTGAGACCCATAATTGAATCAGCATGGCCGCGAGTGGGGCCAGAAGCAGCATCAGGATTCCGCCGCCGCGATCGCGATCACGGTCTCCGCCGAATCCGAACCACAGGCCCATGCGGGCCAGCATGGTGATGGCGCCCGCCAGCGTGGCGGCAATCGAACTGGTCAAAATGTCGCGGTTCCGCACGTGCCCGAGTTCATGCGCCAGTACGCCTTCCAGTTCTTCATCGTCGAGCAGCCGCAGAATTCCCTCAGTGACGGCCACGGAAGCGTGACGCGGATTGCGGCCGGTAGCAAACGCATTGGGCGAATCCGTAGGAATCACATAGAGTTTCGGCATGGGCACGCCGGCTTTCTGCGTGAGACGTTCCACCACGGCATAGATGCGGGGGAGCTGTTCGCGCGTGACCGGCTGGGCCCGGTACATAGCCAGAGCGATCTTGTCAGAGAAAAAATAAGCAATAAAGTTCGTGATGCCGGCAAAGGCAAAGCCGAGGATCATTCCGTTTTGTCCGCCGAAATAGTCGCCCACCCCAATGGCCAGGAGTGTGAGCAGCGTCAGCAGGAAAAACGTTTTCAGGTTGTTCATAACTAAGTAGATGCTAAATAGGCGCCGAAGATTCCAAAGCCGGGGCTAGACAAAGGCGGCCGCTTTCAGCTCTGCAAAAAATTAGAATTGCGATTGTTAAGATTGGTAAGGCCGCCCATCCATATCGTAAACGACTGAAAATGCAGGGCCGGGTTTTGCCTGGATCGCTAATTTTTAGAATTTCTAATCTCCTTCTAATCAATTGCTAATAGGTAGTTGAGTACTCTCTCACCAGGCCAATATCGTAAACGATAGGTCTCTGCAACGACAGAACCACTTTCTACGATACTTCCGGGCTTTCCTTCGCAAAGCGTGCCTTCCGCGGAGATGTTGTTCAACGTCTCGAAGTCTGTAAGTCTGCAACACTTAAGGAGCGCAGCTATGAAACATGAAGAAGATGGCTTTTTCTTATCGGAAAAAGCCTCCAAGGCACGACTGCGGGAAGCCGAGAACGCACGGAAAAACCGGGCGGAAATCGTCAAGGCCTATTCCCAGGGTAAAGTTACCCGTCGTGAACTGGTGAAATGGGGCCTGATTACGACTGGCGGCCTTCTGGCCCCCATTCACGGCCTGAATCCTTTCGTCAAC
This sequence comes from Terriglobia bacterium, assembly GCA_041488515.1. Classification (GTDB taxonomy): domain Bacteria; phylum Acidobacteriota; class Terriglobia; order Terriglobales; family Acidobacteriaceae; genus Angelobacter. The sequence goes on from JBGPPK010000005.1 coordinate 295,422, forward strand.
AGCGCCTACGGTCAAAGCGGGCCCGGCAACCTGGGCAGCGGAATTCCCACCGGCGCGCCACCCAGCCCGACCTTTGGCGTACAGCCGTTCAGCACGCCGATGCCGCGGTTTGATGTGATTTCACGCGGCACCAACCCATTGGGTGGTGATCTGAGCCCGGTACCGCAGGCGGAAGCCAACCAGACCCAGCAACCTGTGGATCCGGCTTTGGGTGGCGGCACTGGCCCCATTGAAGGACGTCCGCCGGGACCAATCTGGGCGCATCAGCGGTTTGGCCAGTTCACGCCGCAGATCTCCATAGAAATGTCACAGGCCCAGGCGCAGACCAATACGGTCTATAACCCGGGCGTGGCTTCTCAATTCAATTCTGGAATCGACCCAACGCAGCCTCTTCCCTGCAAGTTCCATCCCGGATTCCCAACCCAAGCTCCCAACTCCGTGTGGACCTTCAACGGAACGATTCCGCCCAAGTTGGTGATGGCCCGCTACGGCGAGCCGCTCTTGTTCCGCCACCACAACCTCTTGCCCGCTGATGTCACGCAGAACAACGGCTTTGGACGGAACACCATCTCCACCCACGAGCACAACGGACATCATGGTGCGGAGAACGATGGTTTCACGGGAGCGTTCTTCTTCCCCAACCAGTTCTACGACTATCACTGGCCGATCGTACTGGCCGGGCACTTCAGCATCAACACTGACGCTACCGATCCTCGGGCAGGCAGCCCCGCGGACAACGGCGGGATCAACAAGGTCCCGGGTGACTGGCACGAGACTATGAGCACGCACTGGTTCCATGATCACATGTTCAGCTTTACCTCGCAGAACGTGTACAAGGGCAACGCTGCGATGTTCAACATCTACAGCTCGCTCGATCGTGGCAACGAATCGATCAATGACGGCGTGAACCTGCGCCTGCCTTCGGGCACTGCCAAGAGCTGGGGCAACCTGGAATATGACGTAAACCTGATGTTCAATGAGAAGGCCTTCGACGCGAATGGCCAGCTCTTCATGGACATCTTCCAGTTTGACGGCTTCCTGGGCGACCTGATGTGCGTGAACCTGACGTACAAGCCGTTCTTCGAGGTGGAGCGCCGCAAGTACCGCTTCCGCATCCTGAACGCCAGCGTTTCCCGCTTCTTTAAGTATGGCCTGTCAGACGGCTCGCCGATGATCCAAATCGGAAATGACGGCAACCTGCTCCCCACACCTGTGGTGCAGACCGTCTCCGACGAACAGGGCATCGCTGAGCGCTATGACTGGGTCATCGACTTCTCGCGCTACAACATCGGGGACAAAGTCTGGATGGTGAACGTAGCCGAGCACAAGGATGGAAAGAAACCGAACGCGGACCTGACAATAGCCCAGGCCCTCGCCGGCAAGTCGAAAGATCCTTGTGTTGGGAAGTTCCTGGAATTCCGCATCGTGCGCAACCCGGCCCAGCCTGACCAGAGCCAGGTGCCTGCGGTGATGATTCCGAACCCCGACCTTTCGAATATCCCGGTATCGAGAACACGGACCTTCAACTTCGGCAGCGGCGCTTCACAGCCTCTGCCGGCCAGCGACCCGGCGGCGTTCGTCACCGGTGCTGGCGGCCAGCCCGGACCGTGGGGCGTATCCACTGACGGCGGGCCGATGCTGAACGCCAGCTTCGGACGGATCTCGGCGGCGCCAAAGTTCGGCACGCGCGAGGTCTGGACCCTGCAGAACGGTGGCGGCGGATGGGATCACCCGATCCACATCCACTTTGAAGAAGGCCAGATCCTGGCCCGCAACGGTAGCGCTGCTAACGTTCCGGCTTGGGAAAAGGGCCGCAAAGACGTCTATCGCCTGCGCCCGGGTGGAAGCGTGACCCTCACCATGCAATTCCGTGACTGGGGTGGAATGTTCATGGAGCACTGCCACAACACAGTGCACGAGGACAACGCCATGCTGGTCCGCTGGGAGATTGATGACGGAGGCGCGCCATTCTTGCGGCCACTTCCGACACCGATCCCGACGGCTCAGGGTGTCACGTTCGTTGCACCGGATGACATTGCTCCGACCGCGTTCTAACTTGGCGGCAGCAAACTAACCCAGGACGGCGGCCCGTAACGCAAGGTGCGGGCCGCCGGCCTGAATCATTTCCGGAAAAGCAGTTTGGGGACAGGCAAGGAGCTCTATCATGCGACGGACAGGCCAGGCGGGCTTGGCGACAGCCGCCATTCTTATCACGGGAATTCTTTTCATCGGTGCAGGCTCCACGCCGGCGGCGGCCGATAATGCCCGCTGGGGCGCGAACTATTTTCCCAATGTCATCCTGACCACGCAGGATGGAACCAAGGTCCACTTTTATGACGACGTGATCAAGGGCAAGATCGTGGTGATCGACCTGATCTACACCCACTGTGTGGATGCATGCCCGCTGGAAACCGCGCGCTTGGCCCAGGTACAGAAGCTGCTGGGCGACCGAGTCGGCAAAGACGTTTTCTTTTACTCCATCAGCATCGATCCCAATCGCGACACGCCCAAGGTCCTCAAGGCGTATGCAGAGAAGTACCACGTCGGCGCGGGCTGGACCTTCCTGACCGGTAAGAAATCCGATATCGACCTGATCAGCAAAAAACTCGGCCTCTACTCCGATCCGGATCCCAATAATCCTGACGGCCACACGCCGAGCGTCCTGGTCGGCAACGAGCCGAGCGGGCAGTGGATCCGCAACTCCGCTACTGACAACGCGCGCTTCCTGGCCAACATGATCGGCGGTTGGCTCGACAACTGGAAAACCGCCAAGACAGCGGGAGGAGCGGCGGCTAATACCGGTGTAAGTTTCGCCCAGGCGCAAGCGCTCGACATCAGCGACAAAGGCCGCTACATCTTCACGACGCATTGCGCCGCCTGCCATACCATCGGTCATGGAGACAAGATCGGCCCGGATCTGCTGGGCGTGACCAACGTGCGCGAACGTACCTGGCTCGCGCGCTTCATCTCAACGCCGGACAAAGTCCTGGCGGAGAAAGACCCCATCGCTACCGCCCTCTTTAAGAAGTACAACGAGGTCAACATGCCCAACCTGCGGCTGGCGGACGTGGATTTGCATTCCTTGATCGATTTTCTGGAGCGCCAGAGCGCCGCGCATGACAAAGAAGCTGAATCGGGCGCGGAAAAAGCCGGGGTTACGAAGTCCGGCTCCGGATAGCCGATGCGCTAATTGCTGAAGGCGCCGGAGCATTCGCACTCGCGCCGGATCACATCAAGTTGGCTGCGCTCGACCGATTTTTTTAGGACGGAGGGCTCCGCAAAAAGAAGTCCCTCTCCCAGTCGGGCGTGTTCGTGCAGGCGGCTTCGCGCCGCCTGCACGCGTATGGCGTTATCTTTTTTCCGGCGGAGACAAAGCGCTTCTGATCGCCAGAAGCTCGGCCAAGACCCCTTCCAGATCGCTCAGCGGCAGCGCATTGGCGCCGTCTGACTTGGCTTGCGCGGGATTATCATGCACTTCCATGAAAACGCCATCCACGCCCGCGGCCACGGCCGCGCGCGAGAGCAGCGGAATAAACTCGGGCTGGCCGCCTGAAACCGCTTTTCCGCCTGCGCCCGCCGACGGCAACTGCACCGAGTGCGTGGCGTCAAACACCACCGGCGCGAACTGCCGCATGATGGCCAGCGAGCGCATGTCGACCACCAGATTGTTATAGCCGAAGGAGCTGCCGCGTTCGGTAAGGAAGATATTGTTGTTGCCCGACTCGCGCACTTTCTCCACCGCGTGCCGCATGTCCCATGGCGAAACGAACTGCCCTTTCTTGATATTGATGGCCCGGGCGTGTTTGGCGGCGGCCACCAGCAGGTCCGTCTGGCGGCATAGGAAGGCTGGGATCTGCACCACGTCCACCGCTTCTGCTACGGCGGGCACGTCCACGGCTTCATGCACGTCGGTGAGCACAGGAACGCCGGTCTCTTTCTTTACTTTTTCCAGGATGCGCAAGCCTTCGTCCAACCCAGGTCCGCGAAAGCTCTGGAGCGAGGTGCGGTTGGCCTTGTCATACGACGCCTTAAAGATGTAAGGGACACGCAGCTTGCGCGCCACCGCGCCGATGGCCTCCGCCATCTTCAGCGCGTGCGCTTCGCTTTCGATAACGCATGGGCCGGCGATGAGGAAGAAGCTGTCTGCAGGTCCAAATGAGACGCCATTCAGTCGAAAGCTTGTAACCATATCCTGTATTCGATCATCCTTCAAAAAGGAAATGCATCCTTCTCCGCATAGTGAATGAGAGCCTCCAGTGGAGTGATCCGTCCAGCATAAGGGTTCGAAGATTCCTTCCACTCCTGCAACAACTCGGGGACGAGAAAGACTTCCAAAAAATAGTCCAATCCCTGACTCGTGTACTGCCTGAATCCCTCATCATCGTGTATGTCCGCAATCGTAGCTTCCGACTCTGGACGGAAATGCCCTGCTATTCTTCTCGCGAAGACCATGGGCACGATGGACTCTTTTTCCAGCCATGTCGCGGGAACCCGCGAGGGATCGCTGGTTATTTGATCGATCGCTTCTTTCAGGTCCATCAGGGCATTTTACCTTCGTACAATCCTCTCCGACCGCAGAAACATCTCTACGTCCTCGGTGGCCTTCATGTCGCGCCGGCGCTGGCGATTGTCATAGCTAGCTTTGATGAAGCTGCTGAACAGCGGATGCGGCTCCAGCGGCTTGGACTTGAACTCAGGATGGAACTGGCAGCCCAGGAAATAAGGATGATCGGGGATTTCCACGATCTCCACATAAGTCCCGTCGGGCGTGGCGCCGGTGATGCGCAATCCGCCGCCGGTCAGCACCGCTTCATATTCCCGGTTGAACTCATAGCGATGGCGATGCCGCTCGCTGATTTCCGTTGCGCCGTAAGCCTTGGCCGCCTGGCTGTTCGGCTCCAGCTTGCAGGTCCACGCGCCCAGGCGCATGGTTCCGCCCAGCTCATCAATTCCCGTCAGCTCGCGCAGCTTGTAAATAATGCGGTGCGGGGTGGCCTGGTCAAACTCGCTGGAGTTGGCTTCGTCCAGCCCGCAGACGTTGCGCGCAAACTCGATGCACGCCGTCTGCATGCCCAGGCAAATGCCGAAGTACGGGACCTTCTTTTCGCGCGCGTAGCGGATCCCGTTCAGCATGCCCTCGATCCCGCGTTTGCCGAAGCCGCCGGGCACCAGGATGCCGTCAAAGCCTTCCAACTGCGTTTCATAGTCGCGATTTCCGTCTTTGCTCTCCAGTCCTTCGGCTTCCACCCAGGTCAGGTTGAGCTTCAGGTTATGCGCCACGGCGCCATGCACTAGCGCTTCTTTCAGCGATTTGTACGAGTCCTCATATTCCACGTACTTGCCCACAATGCCGATATGGACTTCATCCTTGGGGTTGTAGATACGCTGCATCAGCTCTTCCCATCGCCCCAGTTCTGGCGGCTTCGATTCCATGCGCAGATAGCGCAGCAGCAGCGTGTCCACGCCCTCACGCGCAAACACCAGCGGTACCTCATAAATCGACGCGACGTCTTTTGCCGTGATCACGGCCTCATCTTCCACGTTGCAGAAGAGCGCGATCTTCGACTTGAGCTCCTTGGAGAGAAAACGGTCGGTGCGACAGAGCAGGATGTCCGGCTGGATTCCGATGCTCAGCAGCTCCTTTACCGAGTGCTGTGTCGGCTTGGTCTTGAGCTCGCCGGCCGCGCCGATCCACGGCACCAGAGTCACGTGAATAAAGATGGTGTTGTCGCGGCCCAGCTCCTGGCGCATCTGGCGGATGGCCTCCAGAAATGGCAGTGACTCAATGTCGCCCACGGTGCCGCCAATTTCCACCAGCGCGATGTCCACGTCCTGGCCCACTTTTTTCATTGCCGCCTTGATCTCGTTGGTCACGTGGGGAATCACTTGGACGGTCTTTCCCAGGTAGTCGCCGCGGCGCTCCTTGGTGATGATCTGCTCGTAAATGCGGCCGGTGGTCCAGTTGTTGTCGCGGGAGAGCCTGGCGTGGGTGAAGCGCTCATAGTGCCCCAGGTCCAGGTCGGTTTCGGCCCCGTCGTCGGTCACAAAAACCTCGCCATGCTGGAACGGAGACATGGTGCCGGGATCGACGTTCAGGTACGGGTCGAACTTCATCAGGTTGACTTTGAGCCCTCGGCTCTCCAGCAGGCAGCCGATCGAGGCCGCCGCCAGTCCTTTGCCCAATGAAGACACAACACCGCCGGTCACGAAAATATATTTCGCTGACATGAACTCCCTCGCGTAGATGGATTGGGTACATTGCCCGAACTGCTGGAACACCCTGTTTTGCCGGTTGAGCTGATTTTTGGGGGTTCTGCTCCCCGGCTCAGAAGTGGCTTGCGCCAGTGGCCGTCTGCCCATTCATGCCAACACCGGGCGCGAATGGGGGCCTGGAACCGATTGGGGTGCACGATCAATTATACAAAAGATGGCTGTGGAAAGGAGAGCCGTTTTTGAGCGTGAGTGAGACCTGGCTGAGCGGGAGCCCGCGGGTGAAATCCTAAGCCACCGAGGAGAGTTGGAGTCGAAGGAGCTCGCGATATCCCAAAAATGAAAGGCACTTTATACAGCTTCCCACAGGTTTTATCGGTGCCTCCTGTGGCTCCCCTCAATTTTTCTTCGCAAGAAATCCAGCTACTTCGTTCTACCTTCAGCGACCACCAGTGGGCCGAAGGCCAGAGAGTCTAGTCCAGGTATTGCGCTTTCTGACTTCTGTTCGCGGCCAGAGCAGTTGTGTCCCCACCGAACAGCCGTCCCCACCGGCTGCGCAAATCTGTATCCCCATAGATTCGTCTGAAATGAGAGGCATTCTCCATGAGAAGGTCAAAATCGTTTTCCATTGCATGGTCTTCAAGACCAGTACACCTCATCAACCAATTTCTCAACACGTACCTGAGCGCGGCGAGTCAACAAGCAACCAATTCTTCTCCGTGTCTCCCTGCTCGGGGTCCCCGGCAAGCCCGGTTTTGGCTTGCTGGGGTGAGTGTCTCCGTGGCAGGTTTTATTTTGTTCACGCTGTTGCTGCTCGCACTACCTGCGGCCGCCCAGGCTCCCGCGCCCCAGCTTTCCGCTGATCTCGCGCATTCTCCCGGCTGGGTTGTCATCCCCGTGGACGAATATCAGAACCTCCGCGCCCGAGCGTTTCCCACCGAGCGCGAGCCTGAGCCACCGCCGGTCGATGCCACGCTCACCCGGGTCGACTACGACCTGCGCATTGCCGGCGAACTTGCCACCGGACGCGCCAGCCTCACCGTCGATGTGCTGAAGGACGGCTGGGTTCGCGTGCCGATTCCCTCAGGTCTGCTGGTTCGCGAGGCCCGACTGGATGGCAAGCTGGTTTCGCTGGTCTCCGGCGGCCCAGGAAAGAGCACCAGCCAGTTGTCGGCAGTGCTGGCGCACGCCGGCCGCGCCGTGCTGCTGCTGGATATCGCGCTGCCGGTAAGCGCCTCGGCCGGCGAAGAGCGCATCTCGCTGCCATCGACTTCATCCGGCGTTACCCGCGCGTCCGTCCAGCTTCCACGCCAGGGGATCGACGTCAAACTTTCCGGCGGGCTGCTGGCGGAGAAGACTGAGACTGGCGTGGAGAGTAAATGGCTGGCCTACGCCCGCGGCAATGAGCCGCTCACCTTCACCTGGCGTCGCAAAACGGAAGACCATCACATCACGCTGCCGCTGCGCCAGCGCGGATCGCTTACGCAGCTCACCAGCCTGGGGGAAGACGCAACCTCGCTGTACGCAGAAGTCAATATTGAGGTAACGCAGGGCGCGGCGAAGGAGGCGCGGATCCAGCTTCCGGAAAACATCACCGTCAACCAGGTTTCCGGCGGCATGGTCGCCGACTGGGAGGTCAAGGGCGGCGAACTCGCTGTTACGTTCCTTGAGCCGGTAGAGGGGGCAGCACGCTTTGTCATCACCGGCGAGACCAAGACGGCGCGTGACGGTCATATTGAAATCTCATTGCTGCGCCTGCTCAACACTGAGCGCGATACCGGCGGAGTCGCCGTGGAGGTCCTGGGCGCGGGCGAGATCAAGGACCTGAAGACGCAAGGCCTGGAAAACGCCGATGCCGGCGAGCTGGGTGACTACGTCGCGGCCCGCCAGTCGCCTTCGATGGTTGCGTTCCGCTTCCGCTCCGCCGATGCCAAGGCCCCGCGCGCCCTGTCCGTGGATGTGGCGCGTTACGCGCAGCAGGCCGTCCTGATGGCCAACATTGAAGAAGCGAGATATCGCGTGCTGCTGAGCAAGGAAGGCAAGAGCCTGGTGCAGGCGCAATACGCCATCCGCAACAACCAGCGGAATTTCCTCAAGATCACATTGCCCGCGGGCGCGGTCATCTGGAGCGCGTCATTGGCCGGCAAGCCGGTGCGCCCCGGCGAGGCCAAGGATGGCAGCTTACTGCTGCCGCTGGAGAAATCGCGCGCCGGAGAAGACTCACCCGCGTTTGTACTGGAGATCTTCTATCTGGTCCGCCTCACCGCCTGGACGGACAAAGGCAAAGCCACGCTGGCGCTGCCCGCGCTCGACCTGCCAGTATCACGCACCGGGCTTGTGCTCTACCATCCGCCGCTGTTCAAGCTGGCCGCGGAGCCAGGCGCGTTTCGCATGCAGACATACGAAGCGCCTGCATCAGCCGCGTTCCTCCCGGCCGCCGGCGCCGAATACGGCCGTGCGTTCTCGAATGCCAACGGCGGCTCCGGGTTCTCGGTGAACGGCTTGCGCGGGCGCAACAACGATCAACAAATCGACGGCCAGAACGGCAACGACAATCGGGTGATCAGCCAGCCGCAATCCGCTACGCAGATCCTGGTCGATAACTTCAAGACCAAATCGCTCGGCGGACGCGGCGCGAAAGTGCTGCCGATCCGGCCGTCGTTCCCGGCCTTCGGCCCGTCATTGTTCTTTGTTTCGGAACTTACGGCGGAAAACCACGCTCCGGCCCTGGAACTCAACTATCAGCGCGACAAGAAGGAAGGTGGAAAATGAAAAAGCTACTGGCAATGCTCATGATGTTCTCCGTCTACGCGATGGGCTCGGAAAACGCACCGCTGCCGCTGCCCACGACCGGCAACGTCACGCTGACTCTGGCGGAATACAACCGGCTGGTCGAGCTCGCGGCCAAGTCCGCCAAAAAGCATGAAACGCCGCCGCTGCCATATGCCATCAAGCGTGCGGAGCTGAAGTTGCACGTTGCCAATGACGCTGTGCTGGGCACGATGCAGATGGATGGCGAGGTCTTCAGCAAAAGCGCTTCCAAAGTGCCGCTGACCACGGGCCTCACCATTCTGAATGCGCGGCAGGAGGGGAAGAGTCTGCCGCTGGAGCAGGAAGGCTCCACTTCTACGGCCATCCTGCCCGGAGCGGCGGAATTTTCCGTCGCGCTCGATACCGGCTTGCCGTTGGCAATTGAAGCCGGACGCGCGTCTTTCAACCTTCCCGTCCCGGCCGCCGGCAGCGTCCGTCTTTCCCTGGTGATTCCCGGCGATCACAGCATTGTGCGCATCAGCCCCGGCCTGATCACCTCGCGCACCACGGAAAAAGGACAGACTACCCTGGAAGCGACGCTTGTGCCCGGCCAGCCTGCTACCGTCTGGTGGGTCACAGGAGTGGTACAGGTTCCGGTGGTCAAGCATGAGGTGCGTTTTCTTTCCGACGTAAAGACGCTGGTCACCGTTAACGATGAAGAGCTGCGTATCGCCGCGCTGGCCGATATCACCGTGGTGCAAGGCGATCCCAACCAGTTCGTGCTGGAGGTGCCCGAGGGATATGAAATCACCGGAGTTTCCGGCGCCACAGTCGATTCGAGTGAAGTGGAGAAAGGCAAGCTGATCGTGCGGCTCAACTCCTCGGCGCCGCGCAACCATGAGTTCCTTCTCTCCATGGAGCGTCCGCTCAACGGCGCCAAAGCGGACGCGCCATTCCTGAGCTTCAAAGACACGCAGCGCGAAACCGGCGAAGTGCTGGTGGAAGGGACCGGCGCCATGGAACTCACCGCCACCGAAGGCGGCGGCCTCAAGCGCATGGACCTGAAGGAAGTGAATCCCTATCTGCGTTCGCTGGCGCGATTCCCGCTGCAGGCGGCATTCCGCTATCACCGCCAGCCCACGGAGGTCCCCACGCTTGCGCTGGAATGGACGCGCTTTCCCGACAGCAACGTTCTCGCCGCCGTGGCTGAGCACGCGGTGGTCACAACGCTGGTGACGGTGGAAGGCCGCACATTGACTGAGATCAAGCTTACGGTCAAGAACCAGGCGCAGCCGTTTCTGAAAGTGGCCCTGCCCGCCGGCGCCACCATCGTCTCCGCTGACGTGGCTGGAGAAAAAGTGAAGCCCGTGCAAGGCCCCGACGGCAACCGCGTCCCGCTGCTGCGCCCCGGCTTCCGCCCCAACGGGCCGTATGAGGTTTCGTTCGTGTTCATGGAATCCGGCACTCCTTTCGCCAAGAAAGGCGGCTCAGGGCTTGCCTTGCCCAGCATGGATGTGCCCATCAGCCTTCTGGAGTGGGAACTGTTTCTGCCCGAGCAGTACAAAGTGAAAGACTTCGGCGGAGACGCCATCGCGACGTATCTGCTGCCGGCGGCTCTGGCGGAAACCGGGGACACGGTTGCGAATATGGTTTCGGGAAAGGACCTGGCAGCCTTCGCCATTCAGGAAAACGAAGGGACAGATAAGCTCGCATTGTTTGCTCCTGGCGTCGCTAGCAGCTCGGCGAGACCCGGGCAGCTGGAAGGCTACGTCGTCGATTCTCAGGGTGCGGTCGTTTCCGGGGCGCAGGTGAAGGTCACGAGTCAGGAGAATGGAGCCACGACAACCACCACCACGGACCGTTCCGGGCACTGGGCTGTCGTCGCCGGCATGCCCACCGGGAAGGTAAAGATCGTCGTCTCGGCGCAGGGTTTTAAGACCTGGCACAGCGACGTACGTTACGATGCCAGCCGCCCATCGAGGTATGACACGCGCCTGAGCGTCGGCGAGACAAGCACCACAGTTGAAGTTACGGCCGATGCACCGCTAATCGAAACCACTCAGGCCCAGGTAACCAATACCTTCAGTAACTCAAACCTGACTAATTATGCAGTGGTCACCGAAAACCGTGGCGGCGGCAAAAAAGAACGCGACGAAAAAAAGCTCGAAGGCTTTGTCCAAAACGGTGCGTCCTCCAACGTGCTGAACCTGCAGAAGCGCGTGGCCGGCGTGTTGCCGGTGCGCGTGGACGTGCCCCGGGCGGGGAACTCGTACCGCTTCGCCCGCGCCCTGGTGCTCGACGAAGAAACCAAGGTGACGTTCAGTTATAAGACGAAGTAAGCGCGAGTAAGGACTATTTCTTTCGGGACAATTCAGCCGCGAATACACGCGAATGAACACGAATTTACCAAATTCGCGTTCTTTGCGTTGATTCGCGGCTCGAATTTCTTCACTTCACATACTTCGGCTGCTCGCCTTTGCTCCACGGATCGTAGTTATGGGCGAATGGGACGCGGTCGCGAATCGGCGGATGGTCGGCATACCAGAACACCACGAAGTCACTTGGGTCCGGGTAGGACAATGATAGTTCGCCCAGCACCTGGAAAGCGTGCGCGCCGGCCTCCTGCGAGTTGGCGTTGATCCCGTGCGTGACCTCCAGGCCGTAAATATCGGCGTTGTGTTCGAGTTGGCGGCTGATTGCGTTGCCGATGGGTTGTCCCAGGGTGCTCATGATGGAGAAAATCAGCAGAAGCATGGGCACAGCGGCCCAGTCGCTGAGTTCGCGCAGATGCCAGCGCTGCTGGAAGCGAGAGAGGCCCCAATTTGAAATTACGTAAAGAAGATAGAAACCAATGAACAGGCCAACCGCGGCTGCGGCGATGCCGATCACAATGTGGTTCAGAACGTAGTGACCCATCTCATGGCCGTAAACGAACAGCGCCTCCGGAGTGCTGGCCTTCTGGATTGTCGTGTCCCATACCACCACGCGCTTCGAGGGGCCAAAGCCGCTCACGTAGGCGTTAAGCGTGGTGACCTTTTCGCTCGCCTTCATCAGGAACATGCGATCGCGCGGAATTTCCAATCCACCCCGCTGCGTGACTTTTTGAATCGCATCCACCAGTTGCGGATTGTTTTTGTCCAGAGGCTCGAACTTGTTGAACAAGGGTTCAATCACAAGGGGTGAGAGAAAGATGAGAAAAATGAAGAAGGGCACAGTAATCATCCAGGAATAGAACCACCACCGGCGCGGATTTCGTTGGATCCGGCGCGTGAAAAACCAAATTGCTGGTATGAGAACGACCAGCGATACCAGTTCACCCTTGAGCACGTCGCCAAACCACGATCCCCAGCCTTGCACAGAGAGGCCATATTGCCGGCTGATGCTGTGCTGGTAGGCGTCCAGCGGCAGGCCGAGCACGGTGAGGGTTAGCATGAGCAGCGGGACGAAAATCAGGGCTTGAACGAAGCGGTATTTCGACACGCGCTCCGCCCAGTCGCGATACCAGGCTGCGATGCCCAGCGATAGAATCGCCAGCAGCACGATCAATGAATAGACAGTGTCGATGATCCTCAGCTTGCCCCGCAGTTCATACAGGGCCTTGGCTTTTGCCAGCTTGTCGGGCGGAAGCTTGTACTCGGTGGTTTCGGTTGCGGGCGTGCTCTGGGCCGCTGCGGGAGCAGGCGAAGCGGCAGGAGCGGCGGCAGCTTGCGCGTTCACTTTCTGCGGCGCAAGGGCAAGACAGAGCACGAGCAGGACAAGGGAACCGTGCAGCTTCATGACAGCGTCTCCTCGAAAAGGCGGGAACCGGGCAAGATAGCAGATTATCCACACCTTTGAAACATAGACGACAGGACGAAGCGGAGGATTACAGGACCGATCTGATTTTGAATGTCCCTTGGTTACCCCTTTCCTCGTGTTTCAAGGTTTTGCTGCTTGCCGGAAAAGCCAGTCTCCAACAACAATCCCATGGCTGGCGGGTTATAAAATAGAGAAGAACTCTGCATTCATATAATCCAGGGCTTCCTCCTATGGCGCGGTTCATCAAACGCATCTCTCTTCTGGCAGCGGCGGTAATTGCGCTGGCCTGCGCCTCCGCATGGGCCCAGCAAAACCCCAAACGGCTCATCATGAAAGATGGCTCGTATCAGACCGCGACCAAATGGGAGGTCAAAGGCGAGCGCGTGCGCTATTACAGCGCCGAGCGCTATGACTGGGAAGAGCTGCCCAAGGACATGGTGGACTGGCCGGCGACGGACAAGTATAACCAGGAACGCGAAGGCCAGCGCGACGAGACCATCAAGGAGATTGCCAAGGCGGACGAAGCCGACGAACGCGAAGCCCCGCTCATTGTCCCCGGCCTGCGCCTGCCCAACACCGGCGGTGTTTTTCTGCTGGACACGTTCAATAACCAGCCGCAGCTGGTGGAACTGTCCCAGAACGGAGGCGAACTCAACAAGCACACCGGCCGCAACATACTGCGCGCTGCCATCAATCCGCTGGCCCTTTCTTCCACCCAGACCATCGAACTCAAAGGCGAGCACGCCCGTGTGCAGGCGCATGTGTCGCAGCCGGCCATCTTTTTGAATGTCGATACTGGTGACAGTTCCCAGCCGTCCTTCACGCAAAAAGTTTCCGACAAGGAACCGCCGCCCAGCCATTACGGGATTGTGCGTGTGGAGAACAAAAAAAACATGCGCATTGTGGGCAAGCTCAACGTGGCCATGTATGGCAAGGTCAGCCAGAAAGAAAGCTGGATTCCCGTGACCGCCACGCCTGTGGGCGACTGGGTGAAACTTACCCCTTCTGAACCGCTGCCGCCGGGAGAGTATGCGGTGGTGGAGTTGCTCGATAAGAAGCAGATCAACCTGTTCGTGTGGGATTTCGGCATGAATCCTGCGGCGCCCGGCAACGCCAACGCCTGGTCGCCGCGTCCGGCAGACAAGAGCAATACGGGAACCAATCCGGTTCCTGCGCTGGAGAAGAGGCCGAAGTAGCTTTTTCCAAAGTCCCGAGCGGAGCGAGGGATCCCTGCAATCTATTTTGCCGCTGATTTCACGGATGAACGCAGATCAGACAGGTCCGCTGCGAATTTTTGATTTGTGTTTATTCGCGTGTATTCGTGCGCAAAAGGTTTTTGTTGGCGGCAGGGATCCCTCGCTCTGCTCGGGATTTCAGAATAAGCTACTTCAGTATCCCCTGCTGGGCCACTGCGATATTGTCGCGGCTGGAGTTTTTTACCATGTACATCATCTCGTCGGCCTGGCGGATGATTTCGTGCGAACTCTTGGCGTCTTCAGGATACGTGGCCAGCCCCATGCTGCAGCGGACGTTCAGATTCAACCCATCTTCAGCCAGGAAGACGGTCTTGCGCATCATGTCTTGGATACGTTTGGCCACCACCAGGGCAGAGTGTTTGTCGGTCTGCGGCAGCAGGATCACGAATTCGTCGCCGCCATAGCGGAAGGCGTAGTCAATCAAGCGCAGTTGCGACTTGATCTTGAAACCGATCTCTTGCAGCAGCTTGCTTCCCACCAGGTGGCCATAAGTGTCGTTGACATGCTTGAAGTGGTCCAGGTCAAGAAAGATCACGCTGAACTCATACCCGAAGCGCGCGGAGCGATAGACTTCAGCTTCCAGCGTCTTATACAAATGGCGCGCGTTGTAGAGGCCGGTGCAGTCGTCGGTGATGGTGAGTTCCTGGATCTTCTCTACGGCGCGGGCGTTATCGATGGCAATGGCGGCATAGTCGCAGAGCGCGTGCAGGAAGAACATTTCCTGCTCGCCAAAGCTCTCCATGGCGCAGTTGATGAGCTGGATCACCCCCAGCACGCGGTGCTTCGATTGCAACGGCACGCAGATGATCGACCGGGTTTTCCACTTAGTCATCTCATCAATGCGCTTGGCAAAGCGGGGGTCGTTGTACACGTCTGGGACGATCAAAGACTCGCCGTGCCTGGCCACCCAGCCAGCTATCCCCTCCCCGACCTTTAGACGTACGGTCTTGAGCGTTTCGGCGGCATCGCCCACGGCAATGGCGAAATAGAGCTCGTCCTTTTGTTCATCGACCATCAGCAGGGACCAGGTGTCTGGACGAAAGAATTCCGCCATCTTGTCCATGATGGTTTGCAGAATTGAATCGAGGTTCAGCGACGAGGTCAGGGCCTTCGCCACATCGTTAAAGATGGCGACTTCCTGCAGCTGCCTCTTGGTCTTGCGCTCGGGTCCTGCTGACTCGTTCATCTTAGGGGGTGGTCCTCGTTCGTGCCCGGAAAAAGCCTAAACTTTTTGCGTATTATCGCTTGATTTGGTGAAATCGGCAACCGGACAATAGACCTGAAACCTTCGAGTAATAGCCCTTACGTACCCTGAAAGTAGTTGTCGAATCAACAGTTAACGGGTATTTTGTTAACTACCGGGAGCTTGGTTCCTTGAATCATGGGTAACGTGACTGGCGTACCAACTAAAGGCGATGGACCTGCCATGGGTGCTTTTGGCGCTCGGCTGCGGCGTGAACGGGAGATGCGTGGCATCACCCTGGAAGAAATAACGGAATCAACCAAAATTTCCCGCCGCCACCTGGAAGCGCTGGAGGGCGAACATTTTGACCAGCTTCCCGGCGGCGTCTTCAATAAAGGGTTTGTCCGCGCTTACGCGCACTTTCTTGGCATCGATGAAGAGCGGGCGGTAGCCGACTACGCGGCCGCCAGCAATGAGCAGCCTGAACCTGAAGACAAGTTTCCCCTTGAGGTCCACGACCAGCCTGATCCTGAGTTGAATCCCCGGCGCTCTTACCTGCCTTTGGCCTTTGCGGTCGCGGCATTAGCCGGTGTCCTGGTGGGCTACGCATTTTGGATTAAGTCAAAGCCGCATACCACGGAGGCGGCAGAGGCCGCGCACCAGCAGCCGTCTGCGCCAGCCGCCACCGCGGCGCCGCTTAAAGCGCCCACTCCGGTTGTAGTTTCTGCCCCGCCTGTCGTAGAACGGGCCGCTGCAACGCCGCCAGTGCAACAACCACAACAGCAAGCGCCGCCCGCCGCACCTGCGGTCCAGAAGCCCGCGGAGAAAGCATTTTTCGTTTCCGTGAAAGCAAAAGAGGATTCGTGGGTTTCAATCGTCGCTGACGGAAAGTCAGTAATGCAACGCGTCTTGGGCGCTGACAAGCATAAGAAAGTCAAAGCGGGCAAAGTTCTGGTTCTCAGAACGGGAAATGCCGGTGGAATTGAAGTCAGCTTCAACGGCAGATCTCTGGGCGCCATCGGCAATGAGAATGAGCCCCGCACACTCACCTTTAACGCCACCGGGCTTGTACAATAATCTCTGGACTCAAATTGACATCGACCGATAAGATGGTCGTCGGTTCATTTCACGGCGTAAAACACTCCATTCGGCTGCGTTTCCGCCGGTTGTAACGCCCAAACGTTGTAACCGATTGGACTCTTTGGGTATTCTTTCCGACGGTATCCTACGGTTGGTCCATGATGGTGGTTGAAAGAAATTTAGGAGGCAAATCCATTGGCTTCACGCGAAAAATTCCTGTTCACATCTGAGTCGGTCACGGAAGGCCACCCGGATAAAATTGCAGACCAGATTTCCGACGCGATTTTGGATGCGTGCATTGCGGAAGATCCGTACAGCCGCGTCGCCTG
This sequence comes from Terriglobia bacterium, assembly GCA_041488515.1. Classification (GTDB taxonomy): domain Bacteria; phylum Acidobacteriota; class Terriglobia; order Terriglobales; family Acidobacteriaceae; genus Angelobacter. The sequence continues at coordinate 312,029 of JBGPPK010000005.1, forward strand.
TGAGACGCTGACCGCCACCGGCCTGGTGGTGATCGCCGGTGAAATCACTACCAAGACGTATGTCGATTTCCAGAAGATCGTCCGCGGCGTGGTCCAATCCATTGGCTATGACAATGCGCTCTATGGTTTTGATTCCAACACCTGCGCCGTGATCTCCAGCATCAACAAGCAATCGGGTGACATCGCCATGGGCGTGGATACGGGCGGCGCCGGCGATCAGGGCATGATGTTCGGCTATGCCACCAATGAAAATGAAAATTACATGCCCACGAGCATCGATCTGGCCCACAAGCTCACCCTTCGCCTCACTGAAGTCCGCAAAAACGGCATGCTCCCTTACCTCAGGCCGGACGGCAAATCCCAAGTGACAGTTGAATACGGCCCTGACCACAAGCCCAAGCGCGTGGATGCCGTTGTAATCTCCACCCAGCATGCTGATTCCGTCGACAACGAAACTCTGCGCGCGGACATCATGAAGCATGTGATCCAGGCCGCGGTCCCCGCGAACCTGCTGGATGCCGATACCAAATACCACATTAATCCCACCGGCCGCTTTGTGATTGGCGGTCCCATGGGCGATACCGGTCTGACTGGCCGCAAGATTATTGTGGACAGTTACGGCGGCATGGGCCGTCACGGTGGAGGCGCTTTCAGCGGCAAAGATCCGACTAAAGTAGATCGCTCCGCCTGCTACATGTGCCGCTACATTGCGAAAAACATTGTCGCGGCCGGCCTGGCTGACCGCTGCGAAGTCCAGCTGGCTTACGCTATCGGCGTAGCTGAGCCGGTCAGCGTGCTGGTGGATACTTTCGGCACCGGCAAGATCAGCGAGGAGAAGCTGGAAGAACTCGTCCGCAAAAATTTCCAGCTCACGCCGAAAGGGATCATCGAATCGCTCAAACTGCGGCGTCCTATATATAGGAAGACGGCGGCGTACGGGCATTTCGGCCGCAAAGACCCTGATTTCACCTGGGAAGCCACCGACAAGGCCGCCTCACTGCGTGAGCAGGGAGCGAGCAAAACCGAGTCTAAGTCCACCGTGGGCGCGAGCCGGTAAATGTATTTTTAGGCGGAGGCGTGGCGAGGGCCACGCCTCTGGCCGTAGCGTACTGCGGCCTTGCGTCGAGGGCCGGCTCGATGGAAACATCGTTTTAGGCTCGTAATTCAACCAAAGCTGATGCCTCTTAAGGCATTTGAACAGGAAAAAAATGTCAACATCCGTGGTTTCGCAAACTTCGTTTGATATCAAGAGCATTGAACTGGCCGATCTGGGCAAGCGGCGCATTGAGTGGGCCAATCAATCCATGCCGGTGCTGCAGAGCATTCGCAAGGAGTTCATCAAGAACCAGCCGCTGAAAGGCATTCGCGTCTCCGCCTGTCTGCACGTGACCACGGAGACGGCCAACCTGGCCATCACCTTGCGCGATGGCGGCGCCGACGTGGTGCTGTGCGCCTCCAACCCGCTTTCCACCCAGGACGACGTGGCTGCTTCGCTCGTACGCGACTACGGAATTTCCGTCCATGCCATCAAGGGCGAGGACAACGACACGTATTACAAACACATTCTCTCCGCGCTGGACCACAAGCCGCACATGACCATGGACGACGGCGCCGATCTGGTTTCCATCGCACTCACCAAGCGCCAGGACGTGCTCGAAGGAATCATTGCCGGTACGGAAGAGACAACCACGGGCGTAATCCGCCTGCGCGCCATGGCCAAGGACGGCCAGCTGCGTTATCCCATCATCGCCGTGAATGACGCGCTGACCAAGCACATGTTTGACAACCGCTACGGCACCGGCCAGTCCACCATGGACGGCGTGATCCGCTGCACCAACTCGCTCATCGCGGGCTCAAAGTTTGTGATTGCCGGTTACGGCTGGTGCGGGCGCGGTCTGGCTTCACGCGCGCGCGGTATGGGCGCCGACGTGATCGTTACGGAAATCGATCCCACAAAAGCGATTGAAGCCGTGATGGACGGCTATCGCGTCATGTCGATGGCGGAAGCGTCCAAGATCGGCGATTTCTTTGTCACCGTCACGGGCAACAAGAACGTGATCGGCCGCGAGCACTTTGACCTGATGAAAAATGGCGCCGTGGTGGCCAACTCCGGCCACTTCAATGTCGAAATCGACATTCCCGCGCTGGAGAAAATGTCCTCCGCCAAGCGCCAGACCCGCGATTTCGTGGATGAATACGCCATGAAAGACGGGCGCAAGATTTATCTTCTGGGCGAAGGCCGCCTCATCAACCTGGCCGCCGCGGAAGGCCATCCCGCTTCAGTGATGGATATGAGCTTTGCCAACCAGGCGCTGGCCGCAGAGTATCTGGCAAAGAACCACAAATCGCTGGAGAAGAAGGTTTATCCCGTGCCGAAAGAACTGGACAAGAAAGTGGCGCGGCTGAAACTGGAAGCCATGGGCATTAAGATCGACCGCCTCAGCCCGGAGCAGGAAGAATACCTGGCATCGTGGTCCGAAGGAACCTAAGGAATCGGCAAAACAGAAATTTGCAGCGCAAACGGCGACGTCACGAGGCGTCGCCGTTTTGCTTGTGTGGAAAACCTCATGGGTTCGTTTATCTGCATCTCACTGTCAGGAGCTGGAGTCCGCGTCGAAGTCGCTCCTGAAGTAGCGTCGATTGTCTTGGTCAAGAGCGCGCTTCCAAATCTAAAGGAGAAACGATGAAGGGTTTGTTTTGGCTTGGGTTGGTACTGGTGGTTCTGGGAATTGCTTCGCTCGTGGTTCCAATCCCGCGCAGTGAAAAAGAGGGCGTCAAGGTGGGAGGTTCTTCCATTGGCATTGAAACCAAGCACCAGGAAAAAGTGTCGCCCATCATCAGCGCCGTGCTGATTGCGGCAGGCGCAGGGATGATGATCGCCGGCAAAAAAGCTCTTTCAGCGTAGCAATCGCGGGCAGGCATAAAACGGCGGTCCGCGGGCCGCTGTTTTGCTTTGCTGAAAATAGGCAACAAACCGGAAAGCGCGCGATGCGTATCTAGCGGAGAGTTTCTATGCGGGTGACGGGATGAATTTCATTCCAGCCATTGTCGCGGTCGGTAACGTAAGTGCCGGTGACGCGGATGCGGTCACCGACTCCGGGAGCGGTGATCCGAGAAGTGAAGGCCGCGCATGCGGCCGCAGCTTCGCCATCACCAGGAGGATGATCGCAGACCGCCTCAACCACAAGGTGGCGGCGTGCGTGCATTACGTTCACCAGATTCAAAATTGATTTCTGCTCCGGATCAAGCCCAATGTGCAGGTCGCCATCCGATGCTCGATGAACCGAGACGACGCGGCCATCAACGGCGGTGCACGCTTCGATCACCCTCAACCTTTCCGGGGCATAGACGTGTTTCCATAAATCGGCGTTGCAATCCGCAGCCGGCAATTTTACTGTCGCTGTTCCCGCGTAGCGCAGCTTGGCTGCGACGAATAAACCTATCAGCGCTAACAATACTCCCAGCGTGATTCGTCGGGACATACGGCTCAAGGCGGCCTCCGGGTAATTCTCATGTGGTTATCGCATCTCTGCTCGACCGAAGCAAGCGCAGATGGATTAACCTTCGGGAGCTTATCTTGTTTGCCATGGCAGGACATCAAATCCCAGTATCAGCGCCCCGTTTTTCCTTGCCGCAGTCGCCAAATTCAACTTCTTGGAAACAGGCCAAAAAGCGCAAGAACCGCCCTCATTTCCGTTCTAAGATACGCCGTGCCATGACCAACTGGCCCAGGTGATAGGCGTTGTGGTCGGCTAGCAGGAGCGCTTCGCGCAGAAGGGTTTGGCCGTCGCCGTGGGGAATGGGCGCAACGAGATCGCGTTTGGGGTCGCGGACCAGATCGCACATGGCTTCGAGGTCCGCCAGGGTCTGCTTCACGCTCTTGTCCCAGGCCTTGTCGCTGGGCGGTGCTTCGGTCTTCGGCCAGTATTCTTCCGGCCATTTGGGGGACTTATGCTTTGCGGAGCGGCTGAACTCAAGGATGTCCCATTGCGCGATGCGTATGTGCTCCAGCAGTTGCCAGGGCGTGTGTGGCGCGCCTTCAGGTTTTCGGTCGCGCAGATCGCGGGGGAAATCCTTGAGGGAACTCTCTAGATCAACGTGCGCTTCTGCCTTGGTGAGCAAGTTGATCACATGGCGGCGGAGAGGATCGATGGTCTTCATGGCACATAGTTGGATGATTACGGCGCCGCAACGGAGGCAAACATGTTGACCCGAACAATGTCTGGCCACAGAACCAGGAGCGGCGTTATGAAATGGAGATTGTCGCGTTTCCTGACGGTTCTGCTCTTTATCGAGTGTGGCCTGTTTGTGGGCCAGGCGCAGGAAAAGACCGAACAGAACGTCCCCACGCTACGGACTCAGACGAACGTTGTTCTTGTGCCTGCGCTGGTGAAGGACCAGGCCGGCAAGCTCGTTTTTGGCCTTCACTCGAGCGACTTTATCATCGAAGACGATGGCGTTCCACAGCAGGTCAGCATGGACGAGGCCGAACCGCAGGAGGCGGTCTCGCTGGTGATTGCGATCCAGACGGGCCGCTCGGCACTGTTTGAATTTCAGCGCATGAAAGGGATCAGCAGCTTGCTGGACCAGATCGTCAGCCAGCCTCAAGTGCAGACCGCCATTGTGACGTTTGATGGCGAAATCAACCTGCTGCAGGATTTCACTTTTGAGTCAGCTCAAACGGAAACTTATCTGAAGAAAATGATGGACGGGCCCTTGCGGAACATAGGGAACGGCGGTGACCGGAGCGGGGCCGCGATCTATGAGGCAGTTCGATATTCGGTCAAGCTGCTGGAAAAGCAACCCGACGACAGTCGGCGCGTTTTGTTGCTGATCAGCGAAACCCGCGACCATGGCAGCCATGCCGTAAAGCTCGATGACGCCATTGCCGCGATCAGTGACAGCAATGCGGTGGTTTATTCGTTGGCCTTTTCTCCTACCGGCTCAACAGCCCTGGACACGTTGCGGGGCGAGTGGGACGAGCGCACTGACCCAGCCGGCCCCAATCTTGATATTTGGCGGCTGATGAAAATGGCTCGCCAGGCCATGCGGAAGAATGCTTCCAGGAGCGTGGCTGCAATGACCGGCGGTGAGTACTCGGTTTTTACCTCGCGCAAGAGCTTTGAGAAATTTATGACGGATTTTACCAACCACCTACATAGCCGTTATCTCCTGCGTTTTGAGCCCAAGAATCCCCAGCCTGGCCTGCATCAGGTGCGGGTGCGGCTGCGGCAGCCTGGGGAGTGCGTGATCCTGGCCAGACGAAGCTATTGGGTAGAAGACCCGGAAAAGGCACCGCAATAGGCGTTTTTGGGTGTATTTGGCCCTTTCCACCCGTGTAAAAAAAATTCTATGTTTTGTTGTTCCGTAGTGGCTGCTTTCTGTGTCTTATCCAATAGCAGGCTCATCCGTCGACTGCTTAAGAAGGGTCATGGGACCCGGAACCCTTGGCCCTTTTTATCAATTTTTTTGCCGGATGGCAGGCACTAATGAACCTAGGGAGCTTGCGGACAAGTCGCACTGTTCCCCGATTTTGTTTAATATTTTTAATTGTTTTCTAATCGTGGCTTAAAGGGTCTGGTTACATGATATCCGTGAAAATGTGTGTCCAGGCAGCGCGCCTTTAAATGTCCAAAGTTCTTATAAATGCCGGAAACGAAGTTCGACGCTGCAGGGAGTTGTGCATGATCAAGCCAGGAAAGAAACGGTCGATCCCGATTGGAATGTTGTGGGTAGTTTTGGCTATTTCTATTGCGGGATCATGGTCGTGCGGTAGCTCCAATGCGGGTACCGGCAATCCTGGGGCGACGCCGACTCCAACTCCAACACCGACCCCTCCCCCGACTCCGACGCCTACGCCACCGCCGTTACCGGCGGGAACCATCGGCTTGAAGGTCCTTGATACCACTGTACCGCCAGGCGGGATTTTCCAGTTCCAGCTTTCCAATACCGAGCCCAAGCCCATCGGCCACGGCAGCACTCGCCCCCAGGTCCCTTCAGGACCGGTTCGCGGCGTCGCGGTAAATGATCCCTCGGGGCAGGCGGCGGGAATCACCGTCGTGAACGGATCCAATATCGCGATCCAGCTCAGTTCGCCGGGTGCTTTGCTGGGTACGACTATCGCCTATCCGATCGTCACGATGTCCATGCCCTTGAGCGGCAGCCTTACGCCGGGAACAACCTCCACGATCGGCATCGACACGGCGAACACGTTGTTCGCGGACTCCACGAAAGATTACACGACAATTGAGTTTGCGCCGGGAACTCTCACCATCGCCCCATCCACCAATCCGTATGTCAGCGACGTGATCCCCGGTGGAGGGTTGCTGGCTGACCGCACGCTGATACGCGTTTTGGGCGCCAATTTTACGCCGAATACCAGGGTGGCCATCGAGGACACCACGGTGTTTGCGCCGCCATCGCCGGACACGATTTTTATTTCCCCCAATGAGATCGACGTGCGTATTTGCAACGGGACCGTGGCTCCCACGGCTACTACATGCCCCAATACCGGCGCCACGTTCCAGCTTGACGGAGAGCGCGTGCGCGTTCGCGAAGGCAATGCCACGCTGGATTACTACACCTACCTCCGCGCCGAGGACGTCTCGGGCAGCAGCGCCACCACCCTGGTGACATTCGTGCACCCGATGTTCTCGCGCCAGACATACCTGGCCGCAACCATTCCTCTGGTCAATACTGCGAGCCAGTTTACCGGTCTCGCGTTGCAGAACACTTCTGGGACTGACGACGGCATCAAGGTGGAGCTGCTCGATAGCAATAATGCTTCACTCTCTCCGGCGGCGACCTTCTCCTTTATCCTGCCGGCCGGCAAAAAGATTGCCCGTGACGTAATTCAGGACTGGTTTGGCGGCACTGTTCCGGCTGGAGCGGCAAAGGTCAGGATGACAGTGACCTCTGGCTTGGCGCCGGTGCAGGCGCTGGGCATGCTTGGCGACAAGAATGCCGGCACGGTGTTGCCGGTGATTCCGCAATAAGAATTTGGGCCGTTTACTCTGCCCTGGCTTGCTCCACCTGGACGGCCTTCAATTGCTCCAGCTCCTGCATCGTCTTGTTCCACTGCTCCCGCTTTTTCTTGGTAAAGTTGGGTGCGGATGGGTCCTGGTAAAAGGCCAGAATGTTATTGCGCAGTTCCGACGGCAACCCGGCAAATTTTGCGGCCGTCAATTTGTCCAGCAGCTTCCCGTAAGCTTCATCCGTGAGCTTGTATTCTCCCGGCCGGGTGCGCTTGCCGGTATCAAAGTCCATGTTTGCAAGCTCCAGCTTGCCCGCATTCAGATCACGCAGGTAGATGCTGTATTGGTCCAGCGTTGCGTTGACGCTTTTCAGATAAAGCGTCTCCGTATTCGGGTTTGGCATCTTGAACGCGATGGCCTTAAAGGGGCCGACTTTCGGGATGATCTTGAAAAGCACAGCCAGGACCCGGGCCCCGAATCCGGGTTTTTGATATTGACGGCCCCATTCTTTTTCATAGTCGGCGCGCTTCAGGTTATAGAGGAATTTTTTCTTGGCGAAGCTGGGGTTCTCTTTCACCATCTCGTCTTTCTTGGCCAGCAGCGCCACCCGCGTCATCTCCGGGATGGCCCGGCTCACGGACCAGCGAAATGTGCCGATGGAGAGGTCGAGGTTACCGAAGACAGCGTCCAGCCGGATACCGTATGTTTTGAGAAAGGCCCGTTCGAGCGCCGGTTTGGCGATCTCAAAGCCGATGAAGTCGTGGTATGAGTCAGAGGTGTAGCGCTGCTTGGCCACCTGCACCACGTCAAAGCCAAATTCCGTGCGGATGTGCGCTTTTGGGTCCTGGGCATAAGTCACCGCCGGGCCGTACTTTGCTTTCAGCTTCGGAAATTCAAGGGCCACCGCGATATTCACCGTGGGGTGGCCCACAATATCCGATGCGTAATGAGCCAGTGATCCCAGGGCAAAAGCAAACTCATTGATGTCGGTGGCTTCAGCCAGCAGTGATTCAACAAAATCACCGCTGCGAACATAGTGGACCAGGTCGCTGAACATTTTATTGCCGAAAGGGTAGTAGCCCATGTCCTGGATGAGGCATCCGCCGTAGGCATAAGCATGGGCCTTGCGCAGATCTTCGTCGGTCGCGCCGGGGAATTTTTGCAGTAAGAGCGGCTTGATCTGACCGGCCCAAAGCAGATCGACAATCTCTTCATGCGTCAGGACAGAGTATCCATGACAGACTTGCGAGAGACTGCAGGCAATCAGCAATAACGCCAGCATTGCCCGGATGGAGTTCGGCATGGCTTCTCCTTGGGGCGGGATTTCAGAACTGCCGCCGCGTGAAAAGTTAGATGCAGCCAGCAGCTCAGTATCGTTCTCTGACACGACGAAAGCATGATGGCGGAGAATGGGCAGGAACGGCGGGCCCCAAAAAACAAAAGCACGCAGCCACCTATCAGGCAGTGGTTGCGTGCTCTATTTGTGAAAAGTGCTCGAAACTACTTCTTTTCGTCCTTGGCTTCCTGCGCGGCGGCCCTGTGTGCCACTGAAGTTACCGCCTGCTCGAAGGGCTTAGCCATCTCCGGTGTGGGAACTTTCCCCGTCAGGATTGACTTAAATGTGATGTCTTTGCCATAGACGGCGGTTGTGGAGTCCGAGTCCTGCTGGATGACCGCGCCCTCCAGGGTCAATCCGGCAAAGGCCCCCTTGGAGCGTGAGTACGTCAGCATCTGCGTATCCAGTTTCCAGTCTGTGCCCGCGGACGCGTGGCGTCCGACTGGTCCGGCCGCCGCCGATCCCTCACCGCTGACCTGAAACTTGCTGGAGAGCAACTGCTGCATGCCCTTGTCGTTCATTATCAGCATGATCAGGTCAACGCCTTCAACGCCGATCTGAAGCCCCCAGCTTCCGCCACCGACAGAGATAAATGCCGGCGCACTCCAGCCCTCGGCCGTACGGCACGTAGCTACGCCACGACCGTGCTTGCCGCCAAAGACAAATCCACCCTTCACCAGGTGCGGCACGATGGCAATGCATTTGGCGTGCGACAGAACTTCTTCAGGAATCCCCTTGTCGGGGGCTTGCGCCATCTGGGTCAATACTTCAGACGACAGCCGCAGGCGCTCGGTGGAGTCCTCTTTCGCGGTCCCTGCCCAGCTAAAAGCCGCCAGGCCAATCACAGACAAAAATGTTACAAACTTCTTCATAAACCTCCTTGGTTCTTGCTGCCTTACGAATTGCAAAACTCGGTCGCCGGTAATGGCTGTTCAGGCCGGTTCGTCCGGATGCCATCAGTCGCTTGTCTTGCTGCTTCGAATCCCAGTCGTCGCGCCACTATCAGACCAGCGGGTTGCGGCGGAAGGCAAAATTCATCAAAGCCAAAATCATGCCCAGAACAAGCAGCACAGGCAGCACACCGGCCCCATAATTCGCGGCCAGGCCAATCATCCACAGCAGAGCGGCTAACGTGAAAACTGTCCAGAACACAGCTCTCCTCCTCAACGGGTGGTCACGTTTCAGCTTCAAACGAGCAGTCGGCTTAGGGTTTGTTGCGCGCCCCGAAAGGGCTTCGAATCGGCAAAAATCGCTAAATCACTCGCATACCGCGCTTCCTAATCTTCTGATCCAATTTCCGTGGGAAGGGTTGTTTGCGTCCTAGTTCCGGAGAACTATTGCCAGCGCACACAGCTCAATCGGAGCAATCAGATTATTAGGCTCTCTAACGTTGGCGTGCGATTTTCACTGATTCCGCCGATGGGAACGGAACCTCGGGCTTCGATCTAACCCATTGATTCTAAGCTTTGATCCACGGACCAAGCCGAACCCAACACGCACGGATGTGATGGCCGTCACATGCCGTACTTCTCCCTGAACCTACTATGCCGACAGATGTAAAGAGCCAAGAGGTAAGCGATGAAAAACAATTTTGACGTCAACAAGACCCCCGTGATCGCTATTTGGGAGACAACTCAGGCCTGCGATGTGGCGTGTCTTGATTACGGAGACTGGATCCAGCCCGAACCCGATCCTCTTGAACTGAACACCCATGAAGCCGAGCAACTGATCGATGAAGTTGCGGAGATGCAACCGCCCATTTTTGTTCTTAGTGGCGCCGATCCGCTGAAACGCAAAGATATTTACCGCCTGGTCCGGTACGCATGCTTGCGGCACCTTCACCCCGTATTGGCGCTTCCCGCCACTCCCCGCCTGACCCGCGATGCCATTGCCGATCTGAAGCATGCAGGCTTGTCCCGGTTGGTGCTGAGTCTGGATGGATCAACCCCTGAACTGCACGACCTGATCTGCGGCGTGCATAGCTCCTTCGCGCGGACCATGGAAGCCATACAATGGGCCACACAGTGGGGACTTCGCTTCCAGATTACTACCCACTTTTGCGAACGCAACCTGCATGATCTGGAGAACCTGGCTTCGCTCCTGAAGACCATGCGAATCTCCCAGTGGAGCGTGGCCTTCCCGGTGCCGTCGACCTTTGCGCAATTGGAAGACACGCCCGCTCCCGCGGAATTTGAAGAAGCATTCGCCCGGCTCTACGCGCTGGCGCAAAAAGTACCCTTCAAAATCAAAACCTCAGAAGCGCCCCACTACCGCCGCTACATCCTGCAGCAAGCCAAGGCCAGGGCCGCTGGAGCGATGGAGCAGCAACAGTTTAAAGAAGGCATTCCAGGAATCTTTCCCGTGAATGAAGACCGCGGCACGATGTTCATTTCCCACACCGGTGAGGTCTATCCTTGCCCCACGCTGCCGGTTACGGGAGGAAATGTCCGGGTGCATAAGCTTGCGGACATCTACCGCAGCTCCCAGGTGTTTACGCTGCTTCGAGATGCCGGCAATCTGGTGGGTAAATGCGGCGAGTGCGGGTTTAAGCAGGTTTGTGGGGGATCCCGCGCCCGCGCCTACACCATGAACGCAGACATGTTCCGCGAAGATCCATCCTGTATTTACCGTCCGCCCGCGCCCGTCGCAGCACGCAGGAATCTTCCCGAGACATTGCCGGAAGAGAGCGCCGCAGTCGAAGAGCCGTAAGGCCCGCGGGCCCAATCCAACTCTGGGCCGGCCTCTGCCGCAAGACTCTGCGGAGCAGGCCGGCATCTTGTTTCCCGGGCTCACAACGCGAGTCCTGAAAAAACCGGTTCGCACGTACCCGTCTGCGAAGATCGATACGAAGAACCAAGCTCCTTGCGCGACCGCCATCTGCTGACGCAAGAAGTTTTTCGTTGAGAAGAAGATTGTTGCGAGGGCAGTAGGCGCAAAGCTTGCTGCAGAGATATTCACGCAAACCATTGTTATTAAACAAGTTACACGACCCCGCTTCAGATGAGAAATTCTAATCAGCGATTAATTGGGCTCTAATCTCGCGGGCCGATGATGAGCGTGAACAAATCTACCAAGATTCATGTCTCTCTGGCACAAATCGCTTCGCGGCGCGGTACTCGGTCTGATGCTTCTACTTACCGGGGCTGCACCGCTGTTCACCGTGGCCGTCGATAACGACGATGACGATGACACGCCGCCGATCACAATTGAAATCAATCTGGTTGCTCCGTCCAGAAAGACTGTTCACATGTCCACGGCCGAGGCTTCGCGCCAGTTCACGGCCACGGGCCACAGAGAGCCGTTCCGCAAAGCGGCCCTCTCCTCGCATCACCAGCCAACGCTAGAGCCTGAAGTCGGCTCGCCCCAGTTGGTTGTTCCCCTGCGAACGTAAAGATACATCCCTCCACTTTTCTCTGAACCGCTGTCGTTCTGTCTGGTTTGCGCACGCTTGTTTTTCAGACCTGCATAAGCCTTGAACGATTGCTGGTTCAAAGTTACTCCGCTGCGTAAGACAACTCGTGCAGCTTCACCTCCGATGTGATTGGTCATGTTCCGCAATGCGATCTCGCGTGCGCGGACGTCGATGACGCATCCGCCGGTTCAACCCGTTGGGCCCGCGTGCTCGCTTGTCAGCGAAGTAATTCGCAATAGCACGGCATGAGCATGAACAGCGTTGGGCAGCAACATTTTCGCAGGAGAAAAACGATGAAACCGTCTTCCGGGACCCTGGTTTTCTTTCGCATTTTGGTTTGCGTGCTGGCAATAGTGGTGGCAGCCGGATATTACGGGCATGTTCGCGCGCAGAGCACTGACGCGCGGGGTCAGATCATTCTTCCACTCAGGCCCATGGCGCCTCTTTCGAGCGTTCCTATTCCTCCGGTGTTCGGCATGGACGGAATCCTGGCCGACAAGACCGCAGCCATTGCGCTGGGCAAGGCCCTTTTCTGGGACATGCAGGCGGGGAGCGACGATGTGCAGGCATGCGCCAGTTGCCATTTCAATGCCGGCGCTGACAGCCGTCCGGCCAACACGCTCAACCCCGGCCAGGCCGGTGGAGATAACAATTTTGAACTTGGCCCGCAAGTGGCCGGTGTAACCGGACCGAACCACTTCTTGAACCCGGGAACCTCAGGCGCCGGCTTCGGGGGCTACCATGACGGCGACTTTCCCTTCCGCAAGATGGCGAACGCGGACAATCGCGTGAACGTCGCATCCGATATCAACGACGTGGCCGGATCCCAGGGCGTCTTCGCCACCAACATGGGCAGCGTCACAGTCAATACGCAAGTGCCCCCGGAAGCAATCGTAGGGCACACTGGCAACTCGGGCGATGCGCCCAGCCACCGCGGCAGCAGCGGTGATGATGAAGGATTCACACGAAGTCCCGAAGGTCGTATAGGACCTGACCACCACATCCCAGGCCGCAACGCAGGCACGGGCCCGAGCAACAGTGGCGGTAACAGCGGGCAAGTCGGCAGCGTCGTGGCGCCGCCGGGCGGCGTTACCACTTCGAACAGCATGGAAACCGGCGCCTCTGTCCCCGACACAGTCTTCTCCTATCCGGATCCGGCAAACGCAAGCCAGAGAATCAATACCCGCAAGGTCACCGGACGTAACACGCCGAGCGCCGTCAACGCGGTTTTCAATTTTCGCAATTTCTGGGACGGACGCGCGCAGAACGTTTGCAACGGCAACAACCCGTTCGGCGCACGTGACGCGCAGGCGCATCTGGTGATCGCCGATGCGAGCGCGGACCAGATTGGCCCCGCGTTCGTTGCCATGAAGAATTCGGCGCTGTGCTCGCAGGCGCTGGGCCCGATTCTCAGTTCGGTGGAAATGTCCGCGGACGGCCGCGATTTCCGCCAGGTGGGCAAGAAGATGCTGGCGCGCACACCGCTGGCCAAGCAGTTGGTGGACCCCATGGACAGCGTGCTGGGGACCATGTCGAACTCGCCTGCCAAGGGGCTGAAGACCACGTACTCGGCCCTGATTCAAAAAGCGTTCCTGCCCGAGTGGTGGCGCTTCACCCGCCACATGTGCGTGACCGGCGACGGCGCTACGGTCACCAGCGTGAATCCAGCAGCGTTTGAAAGTTGCCCCGCCGGCACCCAGGACTACAGCCAGATGGAATACAACTTCTCGCTCTTCTGGGGCGTGGCCATTCAGATGTACGAGAGCACGCTGATTGCCGACCAGACTCCTCTGGACAAATTCCTGGAGCAGCAGAAAACGTACACCCTGGTTGGCGACAACCTGAAGAATTTCTACACCATCCAGTTGCCCGCGAATGTCAGCCCGTTCACCATCTCGGTCATCGAACTGGATCCGCGGAACGATTTCAGCGACCAGGAAGTGTATGCGTTCGACGATGGCTACGGCGTGGTCGGAGGCGAAGGCATCACCCAGGGCACCATCAATTACGCCACCGGGGAACTCAAGCTATTCTTTGATACTCCGCCCAAAGCGCCATTCCCGGTCAGGATCAACTATTCCGTGGGCCCCACCCCGCTGACGACCGCACAACTCCGCGGGTTGCTGCTCTTTGAAACCAAGGGCCGTTGCGTTGTCTGCCATGGCGGGCCTGAGCTTTCCAACGCCGCGGTTGACACCGTGACCCCGAATCCGCTGGAGCGCATGGTCCAGGGCGACCTGAGCGTGCGCGTGTATGACACGGGTTACTACCACATTGGCGTACGTCCTGGAGTGGAAGATGCGGGCCTTGCGGGAACAGATCCCGTTGCCGGCCAGCCGCTTTCCAACGGTGAATATCAGCGGCAGCGCGTCTGTAACGATCCTTCACTCGTCATGATGATTCCCGGCCGGCCAGGGGACGGCATCACGCAAGCTCCGCTGAGTTGCGGAGACGACATTGCGCGCACCGGCTTCTTCAAAGCCCCGCAGCTGCGCAACATCGCCCTGACCGCCCCTTATTTTCATAACGGCAGCCAGTTGACGCTGGAACAGGTGGTGGAGTTCTACAACCGCGGCGGCGATTTCAACTCCGGCGCCGAGCTGAAGATCATGGACCCGGACATTGATCTGATCGGACTCACTCTGCAGGAAAAGCAAGACCTGGTGGAGTTCCTACGCAACGGGCTGACTGATCCGCGGACCGTGGCTCAGGCAGCGCCGTTCGACCATCCCGAACTCGTCGTTCCGTTTGGCCACGTTGCGGCGGCGAACGGTTATCCAGTGCAAAAAGATCCCAACCATGCGGGCCAGGCCATGGATGGCCATATCCAGATTCCGGCTGTAGGGAAAAACGGCGGCAAGCCCTTCCCAACATTCCTGGAGAACATGTTGAGCCTTAAGAACGGGGGATTGAACCAATGAGGATCCCGGCAGAAAAGTCAGAGCAGTACCAAATCAGGGGCAATAGCAGTTTGACGGAAGGAGTTTCACAAATGAGGGTATTCGAGCGAGCAACAAAGTTTTTGCAATTAGCGGGAGTAGTACTGCTGCTGATGGTGGCTTCCGTGACCACTTCATGGGCGCAGTTTACGGCACCGGCTGTTCCCCCCCCGCCGGCGCAGGTCCCTGCTTACGCCAGTATTCCGACTGGATTCGAGATGACCGGTTTCATTCAGTACGCATCGGTGGATCAGATGTGTCTTCCCAATGCGGACCCCACGCCGGACAACCCACCCAAGCCGGACGGATGCAAGACCTCCGGCGGCTGGATCCAGGTGAACGGCATGACCGTCCGGGTTCCATCGAACACGGTTGTGCAGTTCCCCGCCAACACGCTTACCTGGGAAGAAGTCTTCGAACTCAATCCCACAGGAGTTGCGGGCGAAACCGGCATGGCGCTGGCCGATACAGTGCGTTTGCCGGGCACCTTTGAAGCCACGGTGCTGGGAAACATCGTCAACGGCCAGTACATTTCCGGCCTGGTGTTCCTGGCGCAATCTTCATTGATGGGCTTCCAGGGCTTTGTGGAAGGCTTTGACTATGCCAATGGCATCGTCATGATCAACGGCTATCGCGTTCAGATTGACGATCCTGCCGGCAACTTCAGCGTGGGCTTTGCCGGTTGGGACCCCAAATACTTGCAGGACGAGCGTTTCTCCATCGACGAGAACAACCCGACGATCAAAACCGAGACCGCATTTCCGCTCTGCATCCCGCGGACCGATCCGCTGATTGCCGACGATCCGCTCTGTCCGCAGAAAAACCGGCCGAAGACTGGCGCGGGCACAGATTACCTGCGCATCTTCACCATGGATCCGCTGATTGATCCAGGCACGGGGCTGCCACCCGTTGGCTTCAACAGCGATCCTACTCAACCTGCCACGGACCCCACGGTCTTTGCTCCTCTGGAAGTGGGCGATTGGGTGGACGTTGGCGGCGAAATTCTGCTGGATGGAAACGGGCAAGCCTATATCCTGGCCCATACCATCACTGCCAACCTGGGCATCTTTACTTTCCCGGGCACCGATCCTGCGTATGTGGCGATTGATGTGATCTTGGAAGGTACCGGCGGCGCCGCCAACCCGGCGTTCCCGCAGGAAGCCGGCATCCGCACCAAGATGGAAGGCTTCACCACGGATGACAGCCGCGGCATCGACACTTACGCCATCGACATTGATTGCAACGGCGTCGACTTTGTGCGCCTTCCGCTCTGGGCGGCAAACTTTCCGGTTGATCCCGGCCCGCCGGCCGGCGCGGTAAGAGGCCGCTGGCGCTGGCGTCCGAACGGCGGCAACTTCCTGCCGCCGGCCATGGTGGTTGGCGCTGCGGTGTCAGGCAGCGTTCCCGCAGTCTGGAACCCGACCCTCAACATCCTTACCAATCAGTATCAGGCTCCGAACTTTGAGTTCATCTTCGCGGAAAACCTGGGCATCGGCAATCCGATGGTCACGTTTAACTTCCGCGATATTCCGTTTCTGGTCAACGGTATTGGTCCGTGGCCCCCGGCAGACAACATCTTGCAGGGCGCCGCTTCCAATCCCAACGGCTTTACCAACCAAGTCATCGGCGGGCTGAACCCGTTCCCGGACCTCAATCCTCCGGCGGAGAGCTGCCAGACCGCGGGCGGAACGGCGCAAGCTACGGCCGTTGCTGACTGGTTCGTCGGGGTTGCCGGCAACCAGCCGACTCCTGTGCCCACGGCAAGCGTTGTCTCGCTGACCGCGGCGGGCAGCAACCCGGCCAACGGTCCGTTCTTCTGGGAGCAACTGGTAACGCCCGGACAGCCGATCGTGACCATCACGAATCCCACATCGCCGATCGCGACTTTTGTCGCGCCGGTGGTGGCGTCACCCACGAACCTGACTTTCCGTCTGCGCGTGGGCGGCAACAACACCACGATTGCGGGATTCGCGAACGTGATCGTTCCGATTGGCACCGCGCCAGCGAACACCCCGATTGCAGTTACGGCGACTTCGGCTCCGGCGAACCCGGTAGCCAGCGGTGCGGCCGTTACTCTTACCGCTACTGCAATTTCGCCTGCGGGCGGCAACGTGACCTTTACCTGGATCGCGCCGGCAGGAATCGTCTTGACTCCTGCGGCGGCCGATGGCTCGGTGCAAACCTTCACCGCTCCCATCGTGCCCACGCTGGCGGGCCCAACCTCACTCATCTTTACCGTGACTGCGCACAGTGATGCGGTTGGCGCCGTTGATGGCTCCACCACAGTCACCGTGATCGTGAATCCGGACGTGGACGACGTAACGATTACCTCCGTGGTGTATCGCCAGGCCAAAGCACGCCTGGTGATTACCGCAACCGACGTGACTCCCAACGTGATTCTCACGGTCACGCTGGACGTTATTAACCAGGCGACCGGCTTACCGTGGACGGGCGTGATGGGGCCTGCGATTCCGGCAGCACCGGGAACGTTCTCCATTACCTTCGCCAACATTGCGGCCCCGAACCTGGTGACTGTTACCTCCAGCGGTGGCGGGGTAGCCACTTCAGGAGTGACGCTGTTGCGCCAGTAATTTCAACCTGGCTGCCGGACTCCGGTCCGGCAGCCTTTCACCTTCCGCTCCACTCATTCCGGGGTGAGGAGCAGAAGGCAGATTTCAGTGAAGAGAGGAACCAACATGAACTGTGTACCTTTGCGGTCCCCCAGCCGGAGCATGGTTTCACCCGGGAAGACCTTGAGGAATTACCGGACCAGGGCTCTTGCTATCGCGATCCTCGCGCTGTTTTTGATCGGCAGCGCCTTTGCCTCGCCCGGCACGCTCGTGGCCAACGGGCTCAACCAACCTCGCGGCGCCATTCGCTGGAACGGCAGCGTGTGGGTTGCCGACATAGCCAACGGCTTTTGCCGTATCGACGGTGGAGTCCTCAATCTGGCGACGTGTTTCACTCCCGGTACCGGCCAACCCGAGTTGGACGGAAACCTCGTTTACATCACCGACTCCGCCGGCGCGACAGGCGTTTGGCGTCTGACCATGAACGCTGTTACATCAACCATTGATGCGTCGGTAATCCTGGCGCCGAATGGCGGCCTGGCGGGCAATCTACCCCAGTCTGTATCTCTCGGCCCGGACGGCAAGCTCTATGTTTCCTTTACTACCACGGGCGATATCAAACGCATCACCAATCCTACCGGCGATCCGCTGACGCAGCAGGTGGAACAGGTAGGCAAAGCGGCCAGCGGCGGCGGGCCCGTCAATGCGATCGCTTTCGTCAACAATGACCTTTATATTGCGGATACCGGGCTCATTGGATTGGAACGCATCACGGGCGCAGCCGCGTGCCGGGGCAACTGCAACGCTACGTCCTTGTTTGGCAATATCGGCGTCTCTAACGCACTTTCCTCGGACCGTACCCGGTATCTCTACATGGACAATGGCACTCGCGTGCTTCGCTACGATGCCACGACTACGAATTCTGTAGTCATCTTCTCCTCGAACGGCATCCAGAATGGGCAAACCTTCGGTTACGGCACCGTCTGGGGCGTCACCGTTGATGTGCCGTCCGGCGATGTCTATATTGGCGGAGATCCGACTCCGGCGGGCGCGGCAACGAACAATCGTGGCTCGTTGTATGTGGTTCCGTTCCCGGCAACAACAGAAGGGATTGTGGATACAGGCTTCGGACCACCGCCGCCACCGCCCTCATCCACTCCATCTCCGACGCCGGCAAAAACCGGAAGCCTTTACGCCTCCGGCATTACTCAGCCAGGCGGCCTGAATTGGATTGGCACTCACGTATGGGTTTCCGATGCCAGTCAGGGCTTCTGCCGCGTCGATCCCAGCAGTCCCGGTGTTGCTGCGTTGTCGAACTGCTTCAAGCCCACCGCCACGTTCGTTGCCGGGCAGGCTTCGTTCGATAGTGTTCGCAACCTCATCTATATCCCTGACGCCGCGACGGCCAGTTCAGGAATTTACCGGGTCGCTTACATTCCGGTTAGCGAATCACTGGGCGCTTCGGTCAATCTGGGCAACGGCAACCTGCAGCCGACCGCGGTCGCTGTAGCGCCGGAAGGCTCGCTCTTTATTGGCAGCAGGCCCAACGGCAATATCAACAAGATCACCACGCCGTCCACCACGCCGTCGGCGCCGGTGAGAATCGCGACTACTTCCAACGGTCTGGGCGTGCGGGCCATGGTATTCATCGCCAATGACCTGTATCTGGCCGAAACCGTGAATGTCACTGTGATCATTCGCGCATCGCCAAGTCTGACCAAAGGCAAGGCAGTCATCGTAGGCCTGCCTACTTCGGGGGCGCAGAGAGGACAGCTGCCATTGCTCAACGTCACCACTCCGTTGTCGCTTACGGCAGATGTATCCAATCCCACGCGTCCGCTTCTCTATGTGGGCAGCGACACAACGCTCGGTTTGCCCGGTCCTGGGCAGATTGACCTGTGGAACACCTTCCTGCAAACCGACACGTTCTGGGCCGCCTCCGGATTCATAGGAGCCGTCTTGACCGAGTTTGCCAACCCGTTCGGCGAGGCCGTTGTTCCGGGCGGAATACTGTACGTCGCCGATGATCCCAGCGTGAACAGCGCAGGGACCACGGCAACACCGGGCCAGGGCCATATTTACAGCGTGGCCCCGTAATGAAATAGCGCGCGACCATGCGGAAGGCCGGTATTGTGTCGCCGGCCTTCTGCAGGTTTCTGCTGAGTGAGAGAACACGAACGACGATTGAAGTACTGGACCAGCAGAGCATGTGGAACGCACTTCGCATGCGGGATAGACCTTAGTTGGTCCGCGCGCGCTCTGTGCTAGCATGGCTTGCCCTCCCCCATTTTGCTCGCATGTTTGTCGCCCTGATTGGGGCGAAGATCGCGGCAAATCTTTGTTATCGCGAGGTACTCGTAAAGATGCATCGAATTCTGCTCATTGTTCTATTGCTGCCGGGCCTGGCCGTGGCGCAAAAGAGGGGCACTCTGCCCACGGCGCTAGACCCGCGCCAGCCCAGGACTTCGCAACATGCGGCCTCGCCGGCCGCCATTCCGCCCGCATTTGCTGCTCAGCCCACGGCGGCTATAGCAGAGCTGGGCGGCGATGTGCCGGTGATCACGCTGCGCGGTCTTTGTCCCGCGGAAAAGGCCTCCGATCCAAAGTCTTGCTCTACCACCGTGACCAAGGATGAATTTGAGGATGTGCTCTCCGCGGTGAGCCTGGGTGGGCAAGCTTTCTCTTCCGGGGCCATCCGCAATGTGGCCGATAACTATGTGCAGAACATGGTGCTGGCCGATGCTGCGCTGAAAACCGGTGTGGATAAGGATCCCAGAATCCAGGAGCTGTTGCGTCTCGTGCGCTTGCGTACGCTGGCCGACGCCTATCGCCGCATCCTGGAGGAAAAATATCGCACGCCGTCGCCCGAGGAGATTGACAAGTACTATCACGACAACATCTCGAAGTATGAGACCGTTCGCGCCGAGCGGCTGATGATCCCGAAATTCAATCCGCGCTCACCCAAGGACGAAAGCGGTGAGTTCCAGAAAAAAGCGGCGGTGGTAGCCGCTGAAATCCACGACCGCGCGGCCAAGGGCGAGCCCCTGGACAGGCTGCAAAACGATGCCTTTTTCAAGCTCGGAGTCACGCCTCCCTCCATTGTTCCTGAAACCGGCCTGCGGCGGCGCGGGACATTTCCTCCGGGCGTGGAGCAGGACGTCTTTGCCCTGAAGCCAGGCGAGGTCAGCAAGATAGAGAGTGAGCCCGGCGGATTTGTGGTGTACCGCTTGATCGATAAGCCGACCTACACCATCGAGCAGATGAAGGGCGAGATCGTCCGCGATATTTACCAGAAGAAAATGGAAGCCTCGGTCAAAGGCGTGCTGCAGTCGGTGACACCTGAATTTAATGATCAATATTTTGCTCCGCCACCCGCCCCTCGTCCGTTGCCGGCCACCGGCCAGACACCGGTTATCGGCTCCGGCCCGCGCAGGATGCAATCGTCGCGCAGCGTGAAGGCGCCGCCGGCTGCTGGCAAGCCGGCAGCTCCGCAAACCAAGGTGGTTCCGAAGCAGTAACTTGCCTGCACAAGCCTCGTGCTGCGGGGTGTCTGAAAAAAAGAGGAGTGGGGATCTGGCTGCTACCAACTCCCCGTCGATGAATCGGCTCTGCTGGATAAGACCCGCGAAGCGGGAGCACCGGAGCATTTATTTTTTCGGTCGCTTTGCACAACCGAATTCACAGCAGCACAATGCTGATTCCCTTGTTGCCTTTTCCCAGGTCCGAATCCTGTTTCCATTCCGGGTAGCGCTTGAGGAGCTCCCATGTCTTCTCGTTAGAGATGCGCCAGTCTTCGCCGGCAATGAAAGATCGCACGCTTCCACTTTCCCCCAGTCGCTGAAGTTCTTTCTGCAACTCGATCCGCAATGAACCACCCACACCGCTGGAACCATAGCCGTGGATCAGCTTTACCGCCGCGTAACCCTGCTGCCGCGCGACCTGGAGTTCGCGCTGCATGCGCAGCCGCGCTGCCTCCACTTTTGGCATTCCTTCTTCCAGGTCGATGATCTTGATCGGCGCAGGCTTTCGCGACATGGCAGCTCAGTTTAGCCGCTGAACCTGACGGCGGGAAATCATTTATCATCAAAGTTTGCTATGAGCATGAAACAGATTGCTGATTGGGCTTTGAACACGGTCACGCAGCGTGGCGCCGGCTATGCTGACGTTCGTATTGTGGACCATAGCCAGCGTGCGCTGGCCACTAAAAACGGTAAAGTCGGCCACGCCGGCAGCACGGAAACGCTAGGCATCGGGGTACGCGTGCTGGTCAACGATGCCTGGGGCTTTGCTTCAACCGACGATCTTAGCCGCGAAGCTGTGGATAAAACCGCCGCGCAGGCGCTGGAGATCGCCAAAGCTTCAGCCAGCGTGAAAGAGCAGCCAGTGCGCCTGGCGCCCGAGCCTGCGGTCAAGATCGATTGGTCAAATCCCTACAAAATCGATCCTTTTACCACTTCCATTGAACAGAACTTTGATCTGCTGACCCGCATCGACGCCGAATTGCTCGCGGTGAGGGGCGTGACGCTGGCCGAGAGCAGCATGCATCTGGGCCGCTATGAGCAGTGGTTTTACAACACTGACGGGTCAGACATCCATCAGACCAGGGTCACCACCGGCGCTGGCTTCTCGGCGCTGGTGTTCCAGGGCACGGAGATCATGAAGCGGTCTTATCCAAATTCTTTTGGTGGCCAGCATCAGAACAAAGGATATGAACTGATCGATGAGTTGAGACTGCTGGAGAATGCGCGGCGCATCGGTGAAGAAGCTGTTGCATTGCATAAGGCGGAGCGGTGTCCGGAAGGGAAGATGGACCTGATTCTGGATTCCTCGCAGCTTGGTTTGCAGATCCACGAGTCTATTGGCCATCCCATCGAGCTCGACCGCGTGCTGGGCTATGAGGCGAATTTTGCCGGCACTTCATTTCTCACCCTCGACAAGCTCCGCAAGCTCCGCTACGGCAGCGACCTGGTGAACGTTGTGGCCGATGCTACGGAGCAACACGGCCCCGGCCTGGGCACCTTTGCTTATGACGACGAAGGCGTTCAGGCGCAGTGTACGCCCATCATCACCAACGGTTTGTTCACCGGATACATTTCTTCACGCGAGACGGCGCACACCATCGGCGAGAATCGCTCCAACGGCACCATGCGCGCGGAGGGCTGGAACCGGATTCCCCTGGTCCGCATGACCAACATCAGTATCCTTCCCGGAGAAAAACCGCTCACGTTTGAACAGCTCGTTGCCGGGACCGATGACGGCATCTACATGCAGACGAACCGTTCCTGGTCGATTGACGACAAGCGTTACAACTTCCAGTTTGGCTGCGAGATTGGCTGGGAGATCAAAGGCGGCAAGCTGGGGCGCATGTTCAAGAACCCGTCGTACTCGGGCATCACCACGGAATTCTGGAACTCCATGGATGCCATCTGCTCGCGCGACCAGTGGACGCTCTGGGGCACGCCCAATTGCGGCAAGGGTCAGCCCATGCAGACCATGGGCACGGGACACGGTGCGTCGCCGGCGAGGTTTCGCGGCGTGAAGATTGGGACTGCATACAAAGGTAACTGATGATTTACCGCGGAGACGCGGAGGCGCGGAGAAAACATAAATGTTAGAGAAGGCCCAAGCGGAAAAAATCTTTGACAAAGTGAAGAAGCTTTCATCCGTCTCAGAGGTCGAGGTAATTTTTTCCTCGACAAACCACGCACTCACCCGCTTTGCCAACAACACTATCCATCAAAACGTCTCTGAAGTAAATGAAGTCGCCTCCATCCGCGTGGCGTTTGACGGCAAGACGGCGCGTGCCACCACGAACCGTTTTGACGATGCCAGCCTCAAGCGCGCGGTGCAGTCGGCTGAGGGTATTGCCAGGGTCCAGGAGCCTGATTCGGACCTGTTGCCGATGGCGAGCGCCGAAGAAGGCAAAGGCGCTGAAACGCCGTCGCGCTGGTTCGACCAGACCGCCGCTATTACTCCTGCCGAGCGTGCCGGGGGAGTAGGCAAAATTGTCGCTGTCGCCAAAAAGAACAAGCTGGTGACGGCCGGAATTTTTTCCAGCTCGCAAAGCGCCGAAGCTATCGTCAATTCCAACGGTCTGAGCGTTTACCACAGCCAGACATCGGCGGAAGTTTCCATCACCATGCTGGCGGAGAGCTCATCCGGATGGCAAAAGGCTAACGCGCCGGATGTGAATGATGTCGATCCCGTGCGGCTGGCGGAGATCGCCGCGCAGAAGGCCCGGGACTCGAGCGGGCCGCGCGAGCTTCCGCCCGGAAAATACACTGTGGTGCTGGAGCCGGCCGCTGTACTGGATCTGGTGGGCTTCATGTTCTGGGACTTCGGCGGGCTGGCGATCCTGGACCAGCGCTCTTTTCTCAATAATCGCATCGGCACAAAACTGTTCGGCGAAAATATCACCATCATGGACGATGTTTTCCATCCGCTCCAGTCGAACGCTCCGTTTGACGGTGAAGGCGTGCGCCGTCGCCGCGTGAATCTGGTGGAAAAAGGCGTGGTTCGCAACCTGACCTACGCGCGCGGCACCGCGGAAAAGATGCGCAAGTCAGAGTACAAAGATAAAGTCGGCGCGATTCAGCCCACGGGACACGGTTTCCCGCTTCCCAATGAAATGGGTGAAGCTCCAACCAACATTGTGTTCATCACACCCGGGGGTGAGCAAACCGTTGACCAGATGATAGCCGGGACCGAGCGCGGCATTTTGATCACGCGGCTATGGTACATCCGCGAAGTGGACCCATACGAAAAGATTCTTACCGGCATGACGCGCGACGGCACATTCCTGGTGGAAAGCGGCAAAGTGAAGCATGGCCTGCTGAATTTCCGCTTCAACCAGAGCCTGATTGAAATGCTGAACAACGTTGAAGCCATGGGGAAAGCCGTGCGCGCCAGCGGCGAAGAGGCGTTCGATATGGTGGTGCCGGCCATGAAAATTCGCGGGTTCAATTTCACTGAAGTAACCAGGTTTTAAGCGGGTTTTCGGCCATCTACTCTAGCGCATGTCCTTTGGTGCCCGGCGAATACCAAAGTAATCTTGGGGTGCTCCTTTGATCGGTGTATAAACCTCACAGTAGAGGTGCAAAGGGTGAATGAATCCAAAACACCGTTAGCAGGATTGGGTCCCGCAGATACCAGAAGTTCGGTACGTTTTCCGCTCAGGCTTCCCATCACAGTCCGCACTGCGGATGCTCACGAATACTTTGCCGAGACCGCCGATATTTCCGCCGGCGGAGTACTCTTCCACACCAAGAGCGCGCTTGATGTTGGCACCGTAATCCGCTTCCGTATCGTGCTGCCTGCCTCCGTTCTGGGGACTGACACCGATGTCCAGGTGAATTGCACTGGACGCGTGGTGCGCTCGCTGGAAGAAAAGGGCAGGAAAGCAGTGGCGGCGGTGATCGACGAATATTGTTTCGAGCGCATCTTCGCGAACAGCCTGGCGACCAGTTGCTAAGCGGGCGGCGCCGTTGATGCGATGGGCCGGTGTGGCGCGTCGCTTGCGATAGTAATTTCAATTCATGGAAGAGCACATGCGGCCATTGGGCCGCTTTTCTGTTTTAGCCGGTTTCACAAGAAAGAACGTGGAGCGCAGGCGTCCTCGCCTGCGGCACTTGCTCAGCTCCTCCAAGCCGGTTCTTCCTCTCCCTGTATAATGACTGTGTCCCAACCTGCGCCGGAGAGATGGCCGAGTGGCTGAAGGCGCACGCTTGGAAAGCGTGTTTAGGGGAAACTCTAACGTGGGTTCGAATCCCACTCTCTCCGCCAGTCCTTTTGCTTTCATAGACTTAAGTGCCATCCATACTGTAGTCCATACCGTAAAACTCAACCCGAGGAGCGGTATGCGATGTTTTCTCCAGTTTCTCTCTTATCTCAACTGATCGTCCCTGGGCCTGCGCACTCTCTCCCACTTTCGATTTTTGCTGCCCCCCAAACTCGCGAAACAGCTCCCGGATTTGCACGAGTTCTGCTCTGGACCTACTTTCGCTACTACGGGGAGGTCGGAATAAATCGCGAACCCAAGGCACAGGCCAGCCGCGTCAATATCACGAAATATGTGAAGGTGGCCACCGGGAAAGGCGAGGGATGGCGCTTCTGTCCGGTCGTTCGTTCGAGTAACGGCCGCATCCGCGCGGACTACGTTTTGGTCGACGGAAGAACGGAGTTTCACAAGGAAGGCGCTTACTACATCGAGTGGTATGCGGCGGAAAAACGGCGTCGAGAATCGGTGGGCAGGAACCCGCTGGACGCGTTTGCCGCGGCAGAACGCAAGGAGCAAGTTCTAAAAAATGCGGCACTTGGCATTCAGGTGGTTGGTGAAGACAACCGGAAGCAGAACTGAAATCATTCAGTGCGCAAGCGCGTCCGAACTCGCTAACGGACTGCGGTCTGGGCGCGCGGTGGCGCGTTCTTCACATACTTCTCAAACCAGCGAAGCATCTCGTAAACCAGCTGCTCGTTCGACTCCATTGCTGTGTACGTGTGCGGCTCGTGCGGGAGCAGCACTAAGCGAGCCGTACCGCCATTGCCTCGAATCGCTTCGTAGAGCTTGATCGATTCGGATGTCGGCGTACCGGGGTTCGCATCTTCCGCGCCATGTACGATGAGCAGGGGTGTCTTGAACTTATCGGCGGAGAAAAACGGGGAAGCTTTCAGATAGACATCCGGCGCCTCCCAAACCGATCGCCGCTCATTCTGAAAACCGAAAGGCACTTGCGTCTTGTTGTAGGACCCGCTCTCAGCCACACCGGCGCGGAACAAGTCGGTATGGGCGACGAGGTTGGCGGTCATCAGGCCGCCGTGGCTGTGTCCGTTGACCCCGATGCGGTCCGGATCGGCAACTCCCAGGCGCACAGCCTCATCCACCGCGGCTTTGGCATCGGCGACGAGTTGTTCCAGATAGGTGTCGTAGGCTTTCTTCGGATCACCGATGATGGGGAACGAAGCGTTGTCAATGATCGCGTAGCCTGCCAGCAGCAGCAGCCTGTATCCACGCAACGTTGTGAAGGTCTGTTGCGATCCCGCAACCTGGCCTGCCATGGAAGCGTCAGCATAGTCGAGAGGATACGCATAGAGAATGGTGGGGACGCGCGTGCCTTCCTTATAGCCGGGTGGCGTGTAGAGCGTGAACGATAAATCAAGCCCGTCAGCGCGTTTGTACTTGACCAGCCTTTTCTTGATCGCGCGCACCGCCGGTGTGGGATCAGGAATGTGCGTAATCGCGACACGGGTTGACGTAAACGACGCTTCTCCCGCCGGCGCATCGACGGACGAGCCAAGCGTTCGCTGGAATGCATTCGGCGGATCTACCGGTGATTGATGCCAAGTAAGAAACGTCTTTGCGTCTGGCCCGGTGAAGGCAAGAAATCGCTCGTCGGAGTCTCTATCGCTGCGGAACAGGCGCTCGGATTTCAGGGTACTCAGATTGAGACGGTCTAGAAATTGCCGGTCGCCCTCCGGCGACGAGCCAGGTCCGACTAGGAAGATCGATTCACCATCCAGGCGAACCACCGAGAATCCATTCGGCAGGCGGCGACGCACAGGAATGCCTGGGTTGTTGTACCGGTCGTCCGTCGAGAGATCCCAAAGCAAACGTGGTTTCTGCTGAAGATCATCAGCATTGAAGATGAAGGTCTTTCGCCAGTGCCGGTTGGTATCGACTTCGCTCAAGAGAGCAATGCTCGGCTGTTCGCTCCACGCGAAGCTGGCATACCGCTGCTCGGTCCGCGTGATTTCGACGGCGGGTGAAGTGAACGGTGCTTTCTGCAGCATAATTTTATCGCGCGCCGGAACCTTCACATTCAAGTCCCCGCTATCGAGCGCTTCCGCCCAGATGAGCGTGGCCGGTTCTGTTGGACGCCAGGAAAAGTTGCGAGGACCCACCGGAACACCTCGGATGGGAACGCGGTCCGCCGCCGGAAGCGAGGCGATGGTATGAACAGCAACGTGGGTGCGGTCTGACACATCCCAGACTTCTACCTCTTTGGGGAAGCGATCATACGTGGTGACGTATGAGTACGGCTTGTGGATGGCCGTGACAAGAATGTGCCGGCCATCCGGTGCCGGGTTGAGAGATTCGTAGTTGGCCGGCTTGCCCACGAGCGTGACGGCCGAGGTGGTCGCATTGACCAAGGCAAGTTGCGACACCGCATAGTAGTCGAAGAGGTCCTCGTCATGCGTGTTGCTGAGCGTGTCACGAACCTCATAGCTGCTGCTCTGCCCTTTGCGGCCATCGGTCTCCTGAATGCTCGGGCCTGCCAGCACTATGGGTTCGGCCGGCGGCGCGCCCAGGTCCTTGGGTACGAGCTTGACCAAAAGCGTTTTCTGGTCCGGCATCCATAGCATCTCGTCATTGAACATCGGATTGAGGCGGACTCCTGGGACGCGATGCACTTCGCCGGTTTTGGCATCGCCGACCCACAGTTCTACTGACTCGAGAGCGATATTGGCAAACGCGAATCGTTTGCCGTCAGCCGCCCAGATCGGGAACCCTGGGCACGCTCCTACGGGAAGCGCCACATGAACTTGGGTTCCGTTGGCGATGCGCACCAGATCGAGGTTCCTGGCACAGGGTGTGATACCGTAGCCGCCCGCCGTATCATGCTTGCTATGGTTCTTTGGCTCGATGCGCGCGCCTGCCAGACGCAAGTAGGGCGTCGCGACTCGGGAAATCCCTGGGTACTCCTGCCTGGACACCAGGAGAATGGTGTCGTGCGTCGGGCTCACGTCAGGCACAGGCGGGGAGGGCGCGTTCATCACATCCAGAATGTATTGGGGCGGTTTGTTATATCCAGATGCACCGTTCGCTGGTGCAGAGGTCACGCTGGATGCGGACGATTTTGACTGCGCTGCTAGGGACAAACAAGTCGTGCAGCCAATGAGCGCTGCGGCAAACATAAAGTTCAGGACTCTCTGGAATCTCATCATTTTTCTCCGCCTCTATTCACGAGCAAACCCGAAATAGGAGGTTAGCTCTGGCTTGGGGCTGCTTCTCCATGTGCAGTCATGCAAACCAGGAACGCCGAAGGCATCATGGCACAGAGTTGCCTTCATTGATTCCTCCATGTTTGGGTTTTGCAGCCGGATTCTTCGTCCGCCATTGTATCGCTCCCAGACAACTTTGCAATTGCCGGCAAGATAAAAAGGCCAGTCAACGGAATGATCCAGGGCTATAATTCGGCGCACGCTTCTTCATGGACTAACCGAATTTATTCCGGGCCAGAAGTCGGCTTCTGGGAGGTTGCCCAAGGACCTTCCAGAGTTAGGAAACATTGACCCTAGCGATTTCACGCCGGTCCTGGCCAAGCACACCAAGAACTTCAACCTGGTTGACACGCTCTCGGTGGGCGTGGACAGGATTCAGCGGAACTTCGAGCCGCGCAGCGCCAGGTTGAGACGTGGAGGAAGACGCAGATCGCCGACGAGACGGCTAAGATGATCTTCTATTCGGCGTTTATTGATGGCAAGCTGGAAGCTCCCGGAACCGGCATCCATAATGTTTGCGGATTGAGTCCCACCTAACTCGGTGGCGGGCGAGCCAGTTTCCAGTACATCTTGAATCCGGCTCGATGCCAACGCACTACGGTCTCCGGATTAACGATCAACAGAGACTGTTTCCATTTTGGCCACAGCCGCTTGGCAAGAACTCAAAAAGACATTCGCGCCTTCGGACAATCATACAGATTCTGAGGTCTCGACCGGAGCAAGGAGATGGTCCACTAGCCGAGGCATGATGTCTTGAACTTGTTTCGCCAAGCGGACGAATCCATCCGTGCCGCTACTGTGCGGATCTTCTAGGTCTAGGTTCGGCTGCAAACAAACCAATTTAGATGCCGCTTCGGGAAACATTTTCATTGCGGTTTGCCGCTGTGATTCGGTCATGCAGAATATCAATTCGGCCCTGGCGGCCAACTCAGTAGTGAGATTTTGAGAGCGGTGAACGGGAACCGGCACGTTCAATCGATGTAAGGCTTCCTGGGCCTCAAGGGCCATCGAATCGCCAGGATTAGCGGTCAACCCGGCGCTGACGACATGAAGCCCTGTTGAGCTTAGCGCGCCTCGCGGTAACTTCAGCCGGCGTGCAATTTCGGCATTGCAGATGGCCTCGGCTATCGGAGAGCGACTTGTGTTACGGCTGCAGAGGAAAACAAATAGGCGGTGCCAGGCTTGCAGTCGCTTACTTCGAATCAAATGACAAGCCTGAGGCCTGATAATCATCCATGCATCATCACCGCTCCTTAGATTCATCGATTCCGGAGAGGTTTCGCCCAGATGCACCTGGAACTCCAGGCCGGAGTCGATTCGCAGCTCTGCACGCCGCCCCCGAAAATCTGCTTGTGTGACCCGGCCGTGCAGCAAATTACAGGGAGTCAGTATGGCGGGGGCGCTTTTGGCCAACAGAATTTCATCCGCCTTGATACCTACATAAAGCGGAGCTCCCGGCGTGACTCGTGTGAGCGGCATCCTGATTTCAATGGACGATTCCGCCAGCCGGCAAAGCATGGTGTTCTGGTTTTCCAGGACTTCGGTTACAACGGCCTCAAACAGGTTCTCAAAGCCCGCTATCTGCGCCATGGACTGCCGGTGCGGTGCCATCACCACTTCCATAGGAGCTCCTTCAGCCAGGATCTGCCCCTGCTCCAGAGATATCGCGCGCTCTCCCAGCGCAAAAACTTCCTCATGGTTGTGGGTGACGTAAAGCATGGGGATTCTGTGCGTCTCATTCCAGGCACGCAGATCGTCGATAATTCCTGCCTTGGTATGCGGGTCAAGAGAGGAAAGGGGTTCATCCAGCAGCAAAACCGAGGGTTCGGTAACCAGCGAGCGCGCAAGCGCAACCCTTTGCTGCTCGCCTCCTGAGATTTCACGCGGCACACGCTTGCGCAGGTTCGCGATTTGAAACGATTCCAGGATTTCAGTAACCCTGCGCTCGCGCTCTGTTTCGTTCAGCTTTCGCAGTCCATAGGAAACATTCTCACGCACAGTCAGGTGTGGAAAGAGCGCAAGGTCCTGAAATACAAAACCTACGTGACGTTTTGCCGGCTCGATCACGATCTTCTTTTCACTGTCGAAGAGCACTCTTCCGCCGCTCACGATACGGCCTTTTTCCGGATGGCAGAGGCCGGCAATGGAACGCAGAAGTGTTGTCTTGCCTGCACCTGAGTGGCCAAGGAGGATCGTGACTCCAGGTTGAGCGGTAAACCTGACATCCAGCTGGAACCTGGAATTCGGAGCGGAGGAATAGCCTTTCTGCACGGCAACGTGCAGCGAGCGTTCAGCGGGCTTAGGAAATTGAACGGCAGCAAGGCTCACGTTAATGTTTCTCCAGTTGCGGCTTTGCCGAAAGGCGTGACAACGTCCGCGAAGCCAGTCAAGCGACTCAGCATCATGGAAGCCCCAACCGCGCAGGCCGCCAGTACCACCAGGCAAAAGGCCGCCGGTAACGCCCCATTGAGTCCGTCGGATTCAAACTTCACCCACATATATACCGGCAGGGAGTGCGGGTTATATGCGACGATCAGCGTGGAACCGAACTCGCCCATCGCACGTATCCACGCCAAGGTAAGCCCGGCTGCAATTCCCGGCCAGGCGAGAGGCAGAGCAACCCTGCGAAAAATATGCCACTGGGAGTCACCGAGCGTGGCGGCAGCCAGTTCCAGCTTTGGATCTACACTGGAGAAACCCGCGAGTGCAGAGACAATCACAAACGGCGCAGCCACAAATAGCTGGGCCAGAACAATCCCGGCCAGATTGTTGGTGAGCGAAATGTTTCTGGCATCGAGCGGCTGGCCGATAATGCCGTAGGGGCCAAATGTTTTCAGCAACAGAATTCCAGCAGCCAGATCAGGAACAACCATGGGGAGAAATACCAGGCTGATCCACATCCGCTTGAGCGGCAGATTGGCGCGCGCGAGCAGATATCCCAGTGGTACTCCCAGAAGAACCATGGCAGCCATCGAGATTGCTGAAGACTCAATGGAAATCTTCAGCGCCTGGCGTGCCTCCGGCTGCTTCAAGGCGTTAATCCAGCTTGCCCAATCTGCGTCGAAGAACAGATTCGCGATCGGCAACACAAGATCAATCAAGAGGAAACTGCCCAGAAACCCAAATACCAGAAAAGTCGGTTTTGCATGACGGCTCACAGTTTGAAGACTCCCGAGGTCAGGCTCTGCAGCTGAGTTGGGATCTGCGTGGTATCTCCGCCGGCGCGATGCTCGACCTCGCCAAATCCGAACTGACGGAAAAGATCGCCGGAGGTGAGTAGAAACCGGACAAAAGCAAGCGCAGCATCGCGATGACGAGCCGATTCCGGAATGGTTACCGTGAACAGAATAGGCGCGCCGGTGATTTGTTGTCCGGAGGATGTTGCGTAGCTTTCCTGAGCGTACAGATCTGAAAAGCGAGGGTCGCCTAGATTGACCTCCGGGGGAAGACTAATGTAGGGCAAGTGACGAGCTAGGATTTCATGCTTATAGAAGATTCCTGCATCAAACTGGCCGGATTCAACACGTGCCAAAAGTACTACTTCTGGAAATACCTGGACGGGGTTCAAAGGCTCACCCAGCAGTTTAGGAATATCTTCCCGGTGATAATGCCTGGCCGCCAGGCGGAACATTAAAAGCGTCCGGTATCCCTTGGGATCGACGGTTGGATCGCCTCGCCCAAACCGCAGTGAGGGAATTGCGAGCACGTCATACCACGGCGTCTTGTTTGCCGCCGCCTCATCCAACTTTGCCGCGAACCTGCTTCGGGGATTGTAAGCAATAACCAGCTGGGATGAAGCCACAACAACAAACCATTTCACCAGATTACCGTTCTGCGGCCCCATCAGCAGGTTTGTGTTGACCAAAGGATCCGCACTGACAAAGACATCCGGTGTGCGCAGACGGTTCCGCATCAGTTGCGCAGCTCCCAGGGAACCCTGAGCCTCGCCTTGATAGGTGTAGCCAGTGGCTTTCGCAAAAGCCGGCCCGATGCCGTTTTCCATGACTGTGGCCAGCGATCCGGCATACAACACAGAAACATTCCTGTCCGGCGACTGGCCGAGAGCAAATACCGGTAACAGAAAGGGGAGCAGTGTGAGTCCCACGATCCGGATCTTCTTTATTGGCCAAGTAAGCAGCGCCATTCCTGGTTCCCCTTTTTCTCGTGCGTCACGCAAGTCCATGTAGTTGCGCAGCATGGTTACGGTTTAAAAAAGGACGGATCATGTTGTTGCCCCAGCAAGGACCTGCCAATGGTGGCTAACAAATGGTCGTCATTATCGTGACGGACATACAACGAAAGGTCACGGTAGATTCGCTCGAGGGGGCTGGGGCGATTCAGGCTGCGAGCACCGCAGGCCCGGATGCTGCGTTTCACCGTTTCTTCCGCCAGGTGCTCCATGATGTGGCGCGCACGACTGCCGGCTGACTGAGCCTGATCATGTCTCCCCGTATCCCACAAGTGAGCGACGTGTTGCAACCAAAGGTGTCCGGTTTCAACATTGATTGCGCTCTGCCCTATGTGGTGTTGAATATAGGGGTCCGCCATCTTGTTCTGCGATCTTATATAGTCGAGCGTGAATTCATAGGCGCCTTCCGCGGCCCCCAGAAACGCGGCCGCATAATGAGGGATGAAACACGTCTGCCAGCTTTCTGCGAGATATTGGCCTGGAGATCCTATGACGTCATCATCGGGAATAAACGTCTGATCAAACCTGACCACATGGCTTGCTGTGGCCCTCATTCCGATGGGATCCCACCAGGAGGGATCAATGCGGACAGAGGGGTCGGAAAGGTCACATGCAAGCAGCAACAGCGATTCCGGGCTCCCATTGATGTGTCTTGCTCCCCCAGGTCCGGCGGTGTTTACGAGCAGGATGGCCCGGTGCGCTCCGCCAGCGCTGGTGGCGAATGCCTTGTTGCCATGGATGACATAGCCACCGTCCACTTTCGTGGTGGTGGTGCCGAACGCGAGCTTTTCTAAAGACGCCCGCGCCTGCGGCTCACCGCTCCAGGCCACCCATATCTCGCCTTGACCGGCCACGCCGGAAAACCAGCGTTGCTTTTGCGTATCAGTCCCCATGCCGTCAATGAGGACCATGGAATTGCAATGGCCTTCCCAGCACCGCGCCAGGGAGAGATCAACTTTGGCAAACTCCTTGGTCACCAGCCACAGCGTGAGCACATTTCCGCGGTAGGGGCCCAGCCCCAAACCACCAAATTCCGGGGGGATGGCGATGTTCAGCAGCCCTGCGCGGTAAAGATCATCAAAGTCGTGGGCCGGAAATGCTGCTTCCCGATCATAGGCAGCAGCCCGGGGAGCAAACTGCCGCTGCGCAAGCTCGCGTGCACGGGCAACCAGTTCCTGTTGCGATAAGTTCAGCGTGATAAACATCGGGGAGTTCATGTTCATCCTCGCCTCACGGCTGTTCTGCCAGCCGCTTCCTGCGCCTTGCTGATTGCCAGATCAAACATCGGATCTCAAGCCGTATATTCATAGGGCCCCGTCGCGCTCCGCGACACCTGGAATGCCGACGCTTGTGGAACAAAGGTCCCATGCCCGCCGGCCAAAACGGTTTCCCGGCATATCGCAGCGGGCATCACCAAACCGGTCATTAAACCAAACTGCTTCCGCACCTGAGTAAGCAGCACGTCGTATCCATCAATGGCGGCGCCACCCCGGGCAAGGATGGCAGACACCAGAGGAGTTGGCTGCAAGCCATAAGCCAGGTCAATGACAAGTGTCTGGTTCCCAAGACTGTCGATGATGAATGGAAGACCATCGTTGTCCTTGCCCACCGGCGTGGCATTCACAATGACATCGAAGCCAGTCGCCCGGAATTCCGAGAGCGGAACAAATGGGAGTTCCAGAAGCTGCGTTGCATACTCTCCCCGTCGTGCTCCGCGATTTACCAATGTGACGTCGGATCCGGTTTGCTGAAGCGCAGCAGCGATAGCCCGCCCTGCTCCTCCACAACCAATCACAGCGGCCTTGACCGGGCAGACATCCCTGATGGCAGCAATGCTCTCCGGGTCGGTAGTCTCCGCTTTCCACATGCCATCGCGGCGCACAAAAACGTTGCTGGATGCGGCTTTGGAGACCATGGAACTACTGCAGCCGGCAACGGTCACTGCGACCTCCTTATACGGAGATACGATCACCAATCCCTGAATAGGAAGGCCAAGGCTATCGAGCGCTCCAGACTCCACCATGTCCTTCCAAAATTCTTCGAAGTCCTCCGAATAAAACGGAAGGAACATAGCCGGATGATCCAGCATTCTGTACGCGGTGTTGTGCAGACGTGGCGAGGGCGATTGAAAAATGCAGTTCCCGACCATCCCGTAAAGCCTCTCCATGGGTCTGATGGCGGGGAAACCGTAGTCCGTTATGAGTCGCTGTATGCTGGGGTGGCCCACCTGGGGCTCCGGGGCGTGCAATTGTCCAAAAAGAAGGGGTGATCCTAGTCTAGGGGAAAGCAATTGGCTCCAGAGTCCACATCGCCCATCGCAGAATGCCACAACATCGCGACGGTTGAGGGTCTTCAACAACGATAAAGGCCGAAGCCCATCTCCGGTACTGCCCGCCGAGAGGATCATGCAGTAGAAGCGGGCTGGAACCTCGGAGAGCCGTTGGAAACACGAATGAAGCTGGCCAACATCAGCGGCTGGTCCGTGCCAAATCAGAAGACGCTTGGCGGCCGGAATGGCATCGAGCAGTTCGGGCTGCAAGTCGGCATCCGCTTCCAATTCCACCAGATCATAGTCTTTTGCCGCCGCCGTGATGCGCCGCTTTCGCTCCCCACTGGACCGGTCAAACTTACCGCCGGCAGAGCAGGTCCGCAATGTATAGAGCAGCCGTCCCCGAAAATGCGAACGCAGCCAGTCCGCAGGAATATCTCCAATGAGATCTGCCCTGATTTGCAGCCAGCTAACCTCCTTTGGAATTCCCTGGATCTCCACGGCGCTCGAAGGCGTTGTTACGGCTGCGACTAGCTCTACTGCGTCCATAGACATCATCTCTTACCAATCGTTAGCAACGGCAGCGCTGCCTCTCCCGCAGACAGAGCTGTCCATCTGTTTCAAAAAAAGACGATCCGCAAAGAATCGACTTACCTCACTGGCCAATTTGCTGCAGCCCTAACGGCCGGGAAACAAGCTCAAGAGGTTTTGTGACCGAGTCTCACACCTGAAACCAGCTAGGAAGCTAAAGCGCAGCCACCAACTCTGTCAAGAGCAAGAGCAGAAATGGAACTACACTGAACAGAGAATTTCAAAGCAGGAACGTTATTAAAAATATTTCTACAATCGGAACGCATCCAGGAGGTTTTTTCTTGATGCACGTGAATGTGCGTGCCGATATTTCAGGGTTTTCTCCAGGTAGTAAGCAATATGTCGTAGGTTCCCAGTTCCGAATTGGTCAACGGAGAGCTTCCTGGCGAGCTTTCTCGGCTTTAATTACAAACCCCACGGCAACCGCTATCTTGGTGCTTAACCCGTTATAACAACAAGTGGATACATCAAAGTTGGCTCGATAAAGTTTTCGGAACGCCTAGTTCGACAATCGCAACAATTCCGAGATAGTGCATGAAGTGCCGCGCAGCAGGAATATACTGCGGTGCTTTAATCCGGACAAAGCAAGAGTTCGGGAAATATTCCCGTCAATAGAATGGCCATGCCAGCACAGCAACATGCCAAAAAAATTCTGAGCTACTATAACAACCCGGCCATTACTGCCTATTACGACCGGCAGCATTACATCACACGCTGCGAGCAGCTGCTCTTCAGCACGTACATCAAGCCGGGCAAGCAAATCCTCGACATCGGCGTTGGCGGTGGACGCACGTCCGAGTATCTCGCCAGGAATGCCTCACGCTATGTAGGCATTGATTACGCTTCGGAAATGGTCAACGTTTGCCGTAGAAAATATCCGCAATGGGAATATTTTGAAAGTTCGGCAACGGACCTGTCGCGCTTTCAGAAGGGGTCCTTCGATGTGATTGTGATGTCTTATAACATCCTGGATGACCTGGTACCCGACGAAAATCGCTGGATTTGCCTGCGGGAATGCCACCGGGTGTTGAGAGCAGGCGGGTTTCTTATTTTTTCATCGCATAATCCCCGGTCCATTATTGTGCGCCGGGAGAGCGAAGGCACGAAGCCCCATCCGACGGCGCTCTCTCTTGGTCTGTTTGGGCGCGCATCTGCATCGATCTGCAAAGGCCTACATTATGCTGCAACAGTTTTTGCACAGGTCGGCGCTTCGATGCTCAGGGCACTTCGCTATGGATTCAAGCGTCCGTTTTGGACGGGAGAGGGATATATGTTGGACCGCGAAAATCTGATGACCCATTATTGGACGCCTGGTAAAGCTATTGCCGAATTGACCCGCTATGGATTTCGATTCATTACCTTACAGGGAGATGATTATCCAAGAGCGAGTCATCCCCTGGTTACTGACTGGTACTACTATGTATTCCAGAGATAATGCAAAAGTAGCTACAGGCATAGTTAAAACCTATAGAGCTTATTAAAAACGCTTTTAGCCTTTTCGACTGTTCGGAAAATGTAATCTTTGCTGGCAAAAACACCATAGAGTGTTGCTGAAAGTAAAATGGCGAAGCGCTCTCGCAGCTGAGGGCTGTTTGTATGGCAGACGCGACAATGAAACTAACAAGCTACAGCATAAAGGTTAATAAATTTTAATCAGCAGTATTGACTCAGGTATGGCGCGTGATATACACCAGAGCCGCTTCTGGAACTGCAAACTCAATGCAGTTCAAATAAAAGGAGAGCATCATGGCAAGATCCGCAAGAGATGCAAAGAAGGCAAAGCCAGATAAGAAGGGCGACCTGAGCAGAAGAAGCGTTCTAAAGATGGGAGCAGCAGCTGGTGCTGTGACTGTCTTAACCTCAAAAAAGAGCGCAGCGTCTGCTTTTCTTCCTTTCCAAGAAGTACCGGCGGCACCCCCACCACCTGAGCCTGCAATCTGCACGACGTTCACGGGAAGCCCTGCGACCCGTCCGTTTATGCAGCAGCTTCCGATCCCAACAGCCTTACAGCCGACAAACCTCAATCCTGCGCCGACACAATCCGCCAACATTTCGGCGGGCGAGGCGCCGCGGGCTGACCATCAACGCTGGAACGAGTTTTTACCGCAGAAGCAATATGCGATCCATACTCGGCCAGCAAAAGTGACGTTTCACCCCGACCTCCCGCAAAGTTATGTGTGGGGGTTCAACGGACAGGTGCAGGGACCTACTATTCTGGAAAAATATGGCGAGCCGGTCATTGTGCGCTTCTACAACGACCTGAATGCGAACCATACGGGTCCAGGAGTCCCGGAGATTACGGTCCACCTGCACAACGGGCACACGGCCTCAGAGAGCGACGGTTTTGCCGGCGACTTCTTCGGCACAGGACTCTTCAAGGACAACCACTACGTCAATATTTACGCGGGTTATGATCAATCCCCGCAGACGCTGGGCGATCCAAATGAGGCACAATACACTTACTGGTATCACGATCACCGGGCAATGGCCACGGCCCCGAATACCTATAAAGGCCTTGCCGGCATGTATTGGCTGTTCGACAAGAGGGACAGCGGCAATGAGAACGATACTAATCCTCAGGCGCTTCGGCTCCCCAGCGGATATGGCGTTCACGACATCCCTCTGGAGTTCAGCGACAAGTCGTTCTGCCCCGACGGCACGTTGTTCATGAATGCCGATGGCAACGTTCCGGAAGGAGACAAGTGGTGCATCAACGGCGCAATCCAGCCGTTCATGCGGGTCAACCGGCGCAAGTACCGGTTCCGCTTCCTGAACACGGGGCCTTCGCGGACATGGACACATGCGCTTAGCGACAGCAGCATGCCTTTAACGGTGATTTCAACCGACGGCAACCTGCTGCAACATCCTGTGCAGGTAAGCAGTTTTGTGCACAGCGTGGCGGAGCGGTATGACGTAATCATCGATTTTTCACAAAGGAACCTCGGTGATCATGTCTATTTGCTCAACATCGACGACGATGGACATCCACAGTTTGTCGGCCAGCCATCGCCTACGCCGCTGCCTCCTGGAGTGACTATAGAACAGGTAACGATGCGGTTTGACGTGATTGCGGACGAGACCGATAACAGCCAGGTTCCGTCCACTTTAACCACGTATCCGGACATCAGCAATATACCGATCGCCAACACCATGGAGTGGAAATTCGTCAGGAAGAACAACGACCCGCAGGGGTTGAATTTCCAGATCAATGGTAAAACCTTCGACCCCAACCGCTCCGATCACCAGGTAAAGAAGGGGACTGCGGAGATATGGACCATCAGCAACGTTACTCCGCAATCAGATTGGACGCATCCTGTCCACATCCACTTTGAGGAGTTCCGAGTCCTGACACGCAATGGGGCCCCTCCGACCAACCCGCTTGAAACCGGCCGAAAAGATGTGATCCGGATGCCACCCGGCAATCAGGTTCAGATCTTCATGCAGTTCAGGGATTTCCTCGGCAGGTATCTCATCCACTGCCACAATATGGACCATGAAGACATCTTCATGATGGTGCGGTGGGACATCGTTCCGTAGTCGCGGTTGGCGTTACCTGGAAGGATAGGAGATTGAAATGGACAGAAGAAAATTTTTCACAAGTCTTGCAGGCAGCATGCCATGTTCGGCGTCTGCGTCTCTGGGGCCGGCGTTTTTCACGAATGCCGTGTTCCGCACCCATGAAAACAAAGAAGTCAAGTTTTATGACGACCTGATCAAAGGCAAGCATGTGGTGATCAACTTCATGTATGCCAACTGCCAGGGGAGTTGCCCGGTGACCACGGCCATTCTGGTCAAGGTCCAGGAAGCTCTGCAGAAGCGTATTGGTCAGGATATCTTCATGTATTCGATCAGCATAAAACCGGAAGAGGACGATCCGGCAACGCTCAAAGAATACGCCCGCATGCACCGGGTGAAACCTGGCTGGCTCTTCCTGACCGGCAATCGCTTCGATACCGATACCCTGCGGTTACGGCTGGCGAGCGAACACCATCCAGGAATCGACCTGGATCCTAATCAGCATACCGGCATGGTCCGCGTGATCAACGATGTCAATAACCGCTGGTTGATGTGCCCTTCGCAGGCCAGCGTAGAGACAATTGTTCAGACCATCCGCTGGTGCGATCTTCCAAAACCGCTTGAAGTCCGGATGCGGGAGAACGCAATAGCACAAGCCAAAATCGACAAGATGCAGGTGTTGCCCACATGGCTTGGTTCATTGAGCGAATCCTAACCAGCTCGCGCGGCGTGGAAGTCTCCGAAACTTGCAGTTGGTTGATTTCCAGGCTTTGAGCTGAATATCCGGGATAAGGGCTGCTGGTCGTCAGCAGTCCTTATTCCGCTCCATTTAGAAAACAGGCCAGACTGCCTTAATATTGGCCGCCATCTTTCATGCATTTCTTCTAATGCGCTGGGTTGCCGGCAGTTTCGTGCGCATAATCTGCTATGAGGACCAAATGAAGCGACACATGTCCCTTATTGGTTGTGTCATCACCATTCTCGCAATGGCGGCTCCGGGGCTTGGCCAGGCAGGATGCGAGTTCAGTATTGCTGGTGATTGGGAATCTACATCTCCAGGACAAGACGGGCCCAATCTCTACCGTTTTGGCTCCGATGGATCTGTTACGGCTTTCTCCCGTGCCGCAAATGGAGCGGAACTTCATAAGCTCGGCCGGGCTACGTACAAGCTGCAGGGTTTGCAGACTGCTAGAACGCTCGAGTTCCGGCCGGAGCGTGGAACAGGTATCTTTCCCTGGGGCGCTGCCAAAATGGAGATCACGCGCGTTGATCAGGCAAGCTTTACGGCAGTAAGTTCCGGCTTGAGCACGGTCTGGGTCAAGCGAGATCCTTCCCGCTATTTTGTCGTTTTTGCCGCTCATCGTGGGTCGCCTCCGCACAAAGGCGGCCCGGCCTTTTCCATGCTGATCAAAACCAGCGGAACCGGGACTCAAGCTGAAACTTTTGGATTGTTTTATCGCGATGACGTGAGAATCATCGGGCCCATTCCTGACGAACTCTACCGGCAGTTTATGTCCGAACCTGCATCGGCGGAAGATACTCTGCTACGCCTCGAGATTTCATCCCAGGCGTTCGACAGGGCCATAAAAATCATGCAAAATTCGCAACAACGAGCACGCGAAGGGAAGCTCTTGTTCCCCCCGGACTCTTATCTGAACATCATCCTTCCCCTGAAAGACATCGCCGAGAGTTTGAACCAGTGTGGCGAAGATTTTCATGTGCACAAGCTGACCTGGTTGGTGGACGACGAAATCGGCGCGAATGTTCCTCAGTGGGAACTTGCATTCCAATACGTGAAGAAACTTAGACAACTCAATGAACAAAGACACGTCACTGATGCGAAGTTTGAGCAGAGCATCACCAGCCGGCTCGTGCTGCCGCTATCTAAAAACTGAGCGAACTCGGGCGGCTTGCCGCAATGAGTCTGCGGCCGCCTCCCCCCAGCAGTGATTGTGATCATGGAAGCTCTAAAGTCTGTCAAGACCGAAGACTGTGTGGAACGCCCGGATATTGCACAGAATGGAAGTTCCTTACGGTTGGATGCCTTAACCGGCGTCTGGCTGAACACCAACACCGCCAGCCGCGGCATAGTCAAGATAGAAATCACAGCCCATGGTTCTAAGCTCGCAGTGCGTGTCTTTGGAGCCTGCAACCCAGATCCGCGCGACTGGGGCATAGTGGAGGCGGATTATGTCTATGCCAACAACATTTCTTCCCATATCGCGGCCGGCTTCGTAGCTTGGTACCGCTTCGATTTTTCAGAAACACACTTGCAGGCAAACTGGAACCAGGGACTGCTCGTGCTCGCCAGCTTTACTTCTTTCAAAGACGGCAGCAAGCGTTCCGATTATTTTTCTCGAGAATTCTTCCGTCAGTAGACGGTATCGCGGCAGAGCAAGAGGAATTGGCCCATGACGTCGCTGAAATATTTGAGGTCGGAGGAACGCCCCGGGTCTGGAGCGCCCGTTGCTCCAGAGCTACTGCTGGGTGAATGGCTGAATACAAATGCCGCTACGCGAGGCATCGTGAAAGCGGTCTTGGCGCGCACAGGCGCCCAGATCGTATTGCGTATCCTGGCCAACGGCAGTCCGGAGCACTATGACTGGGGGGAAACTGCCGCCGGCCTTTTCGCGGCAGATACCTGCTCTGCTGAAGCCATGGCCTTCAGCGCTTTTTATGATTTTGGTTTTATGGAAACCCAGCTTCAGGGACATGTGCGGCAAGGGGTGCTGATTATTGCCAAGTTTGACAGGTTCAAGGACAACAGCGGGCGGTCGAATTATTTTTCGAAAGAATTTTTCTACCGCGCAGAGTAATGCAGCGCTGAAATACAAAATATCGCGGCGGTCCTGGCGTTTTCCACCTGCGCATGGATCCGCGTCAATGGGAACATACAGCGAGAGGGGCTAAGGATGTCTCTTCGATTTCATTGGAGCTTGTCCCAGGTGGGCGACAAGTTCCGCCGGGCCAATGCCACTGCCGACATGAAAGGGCTTTTCAGTCTGGAGACACAGGTTGAATTTTGCCGGGCGGCTGAGCAGAGTGGAATCGAATCTCTCCTGATGGCTTTTGGTTTCACCCGGCCTGACCCAATGGCGCTATCGGCGGCCCTTGGCATGCAAACGGACAAAATCAAATTCATGATTGCCTGCCGCCCCGGAGTCATGTCTCCGACAGTTTTTGTACAGCAGATCAACACGGTATCGGCGCTTACAAACGGGCGCGTGCATATCAACATTGTGACTGGGCACTCTCCTCATGAGCTCCGCTATTATGGCGATTTTCTGGAACATGACCAGAGATACGAGCGAACAGACGAATTCCTCGGCGTTTGCAGGGCTTTTTGGGGGTGCGAAGGCGAAGTAAATTTTCGGGGCAAGCATTATGAAGTGCAAAACGGAAGATTGAATACGCCCTTTGTGTCCAGTGAGCGGTCGTCGCCGGAAATCTTTCTGGGCGGAAATTCCGAACTCGCCGAGCAACTCGCCATCAAGCATGCCCACTGTCTTTGGCGCTTTGCCGACACTCCGGGAAATCTGAGTTCCCGCGTGCCCCGAATTACCGAGAGTGGAATCGAAGTCGGGTTACTCGTCTCCATCATGGTTCGGCCAACGCGGGAAGCTGCCGTTCGCGACGCGTATGCGATGGTCCAGTCGCTCGCCGCGAGGCAGCCGCAGGCGTTTGGCAAACAGTTTGCCCAGAAAACGGATTCCGTCGCCTACAGATCCACACTGGAGCTGGCAGAAAAATCTGAATCAGATTGGCTGACCCCATGGCTTTGGACGGGCGCCATTCCCCATCTGGGTGCGCCGGCAATTGCCCTGGTGGGTGGCCCCGAAGAAATCGCTTCGGCCCTTATGGAATACAAACGGGTAGGGATTTCACAGTTCTTGTTCATGGGTTGGCCGGACTTG
Source organism: Terriglobia bacterium (assembly GCA_041488515.1). Lineage (GTDB taxonomy): Bacteria > Acidobacteriota > Terriglobia > Terriglobales > Acidobacteriaceae > Angelobacter. The sequence continues at coordinate 354,737 of JBGPPK010000005.1, forward strand.
GATGAGATGAGGTATTTCGGACAGGAAGTTCTACCCCTGGTAAGAGAAAAAGAACAAACGCTGGATATGGTCCAGCAGGTTCGCGCGTAAAGAGGTCTTCGTATGGCAGTTCATCAGGAGTTAGATATGAGTTCGGCGACGCCAGGAAACAGACCGCTGCGTTTCCACTGGCGGCTACCCTATGCCGGCGAGACTTCAGCTCTTGCGATGGCCGACCAATCTTCAGCGGCGGCCATTGGACTGCCTGATCCTGACTTGCAGACGAGCTTCTGCCGATGCGCGGAAGAGAGCGGTATTGATTCCTTGCTGGTGGATTTCGGCTTCGCTAAGCCTGATCCCATGCTTCTCGCTGCGATCCTGGGCCGGGCAACGAAAAAAATCAAATTCATCCTGGCATACCGGTCAGGCCTGTTCTCGCCCACCATGTTTGTTCAGCAGATCAATACGCTGTCAGCCCTTATTCAAGGACGGATCCTGCTGAACATCGTGGCAGGGTATTCACCCGAAGAGCAGAGGGCCTATGGAGATTTTCTCTCGCATGACGAAAGATACGAGAGAACCGACGAATTTCTGGCGGTTTGCCGTTCCTTTTGGGAAGGTGACGGAGAAGTGAATTACAGCGGCAAGCATTACCGTATAGAGAAAGGTTCCCTCAAAACTCCATTTGCAGCTCCGGAAAGGAAATTTCCGGAAATCATTATCGGAGGCGGTTCCATCGCTGCTCAACAGCTTGCAATCAGGCAGGGGACATGCTGGATGCAGCTGGCTGATGCCCCGGAAAAGATTCAGCAAAGCTGTTCTGCGGCTCTCGCGAAGGGCATAGAAGCCGGATTGCGTGTATGCCTTATCGCCAGACCAACCCGCGAGGAAGCTCTGCAGGCTGCACAGGCGCTCATCGCGGAAAACGACTACAGCAGAAAGCTGGCCGGCGGCCGGGAATTCTTTGCACGAACCGATTCAGTCTCATTCAAGAAAGCATATCGGCTCGGTGATACCGAATGGCTCACGCCCACCTTATGGACGGGCGCCGTTCGCGTCCAGGGGCCTACGGCAATTGCGCTCGTCGGGTCACCCGAGGAAGTCGCGTCCGCCATCCTCGACTACAAAACAATCGGAATATCGCAGTTCATACTTTCCGGATGGCCAAAACTCGACGAGATGGCTTATTTCGGGCGGGCGGTTTTGCCCATCATTCGACAAAAAGAACAAGAGATGGCATGTGAAACAGGAGTTGCGCAGCAGGCTGCTGCTGAAGCAGGCTACAAAAACTAATACCGCAAATAGTCATGAAGATTGAAGCAAAGGGGCACAAGGCGTGCGCCTGGGAGACCAGCAAAATGATCGACCATCTGCAAAAGAGGGTTACTTCGGAAGAGAAGAGGAAGCACAAATGGATACACGGCCCACACGAAGCCTTTCGGGCCAGAGCGCGCCGCAGCATATTCATGAGCATATCCATTTTCTGCTTTCACAATCAGCCACTGAACGGATACTACTTCGAGTTCGGCTGCCATAAGGCTCGGACCATGCGATTGGCATGGGACGCCTTTCATTCGCTTTATGACTGGGACTATGTTGCCTTTGATTCATTTGAAGGCCTGCCTGCAATGGATCCCTCCGATAGCATGCCCATCTGGAAAAAAGGCGACTTGAAAACCAGTGAGACGGATTTCGTCAATACGGTGGTGAAGCACGGGATGCCAAGAAAAAAGCTCAGGATTGTAAAGGGCTTTTACAACGAATCGCTGACTCCAGAGCTGCGGGACCGGTTATTGCCCCAGAAGGCGGCCGTGATCTACATAGACTGTGATCTGTATTCCTCCACGTCTTCCGCGCTGGAGTTTTCCAAAGACTTTTTGCAGAAGGGAACCGTCATTGTGTTCGACGATTGGTTCTGCTTCTATGGCGATCCCCGAAAGGGAGAGCGGCGTGCTTTCCATGAATTTTGCGAGCGCAACCCCGATTTGATCTTCGAGGACTACATTCAAACGAATGAAGCAAAGGCTTTTATCTTCTTAGGAAAGAATATGAACGGCAAGTGAGGCAACATGCAATTACAGGCGGAAAACAGAGATGCGGTATGGAGGCAATGGATCGAATCCCTTCCCTCGACTGCTGACGAAGTCAGCGCGGCTATCGGCGAAGCCCTGATTACGGCTGGATATCTCCATGTCACCTGGCCGATGTCCATGGACAATTATGAGCGGATTTCCGGCCAGCTGGGAACAATTGTTTTGCGATCCGATGTCAAAGTAGATCTGGATCGCGCCCGCAATCAGGAACAGGTGCGTCATATCAGAGGCCGTGGTGGAATTTACAGTCCGAGCCCTTTGCATCTCCACACTGATCCGAATGCCGATCTCGTCTCCTGGTATTGCGTTGAGCAGGATGAAACCGGCGGACCCATGCTGATGCTGGATACGGGCAATCTGGAAGAGCATTTTTCTCCGCAGGAACTGGAGATTCTGGGCCGGGTGGATCTGTGGTCACCTTCCCGGAAGTCGGAAGCAGAGCCGGAAACTCTTACGCCCGTGCCCCTGCTATCCCAAAGATCCGGCAGGTACAAGATTTTCTATGCTCCGTGGCTGTTGCGCGATTCTTATGACAGCGATGCAAGCAGAGCACTGGAAAAATTCTCTGACTATCTTAGGAATCTGGAAGAAACGCAGCTCATTAGCCTGCCGATCAAGAAGCACGACACCGTTTTTATTGACAATGGCCGGATGTTGCACGGACGAGGTGCCTTGCCAGCAAGCAGCAGGCGCCATCTAGTCAGGCTGTATCTCCGGGCAGCATAGACCGGATTGAAGGCGGCGCAGAGGCATCAGCAATGCGACTCTTATATTTGGTGGATCATTGGCCAGGCCTGTTTGAAGCCTATCTTTTGCGCGAAGTCCAATGGATGAGGCAACGCGGACACAGCGTTGCAGTCCTGTCTCTAGGCAGTGGCGGGCCGCACGGGTTCAGGAATGAGACGAAGAACCAAGTTGACTTGACGGAGTTTGGTCTCGATGACATTCGAACCTTGCAGCTTGACTACCGGCACATGACCAACGCGCAGGTGGTTCGAGAGTCGGTTGCATTTGTTCGCGAGCAGCAGGTGGAATTGGTTGACGCGCACCTGGCACGAGAGCCTGCTGAAGTGGCTTGCCAGGTCCACCGTGCTGCCGGCGTTCCCTTTTCTGTCAGAATGCGCGGGGGAGATGTTCACTCAAACACATCCCCCGTCCTGGCTGAAATTCTACGGTGCGCGTCGGCAATATGTCCGATGAGCCAATTCCTCGCAGACGTATTGGTCGGCAATCGAACCTTGAAGAAAACGCCCCACGGCATTCCAGTAGCGGTGGATTCCGGCAAGCTTCACGTAATACCCAATAGTCTGCCCGCAAAATATCTTTTGAAAACCCCAGCCCCTCAAAGGGACGATCAGCAGGTGATTGGCGCCATCGGGCGGACAGTACCCGTCAAGCGGTTTCAGGACCTTATTGAGGCAGTCGCCGATCTGGTCCCTGATTTTCCCGGGTTGCGGCTGAAGATCGTTGGCGGCGGTGTGCTGTTGCCGGAATTGCAGGCATTGGCTGCTCGGTTAGGTATGGCTGGTCAGTTTGATATCACCGGATTCAAGAGCTGGACTGAGGTCATGACTCTTGTTCGGCAATTCCATATCTATGTGCAGTCTTCGGAATTAGAAGGCTGCAGTTTGGCCAACATTGAGGCGGGGTTTCAGGGATTGCCTCTAGTTTTGTCCCGGACCGGAACAAACGAGCAATGCGTGGAGCACGGCGTAAATGGATATCTCTTTGATCCCGGCGACCGGGCCACGTTGCGTGAAAACCTGAGATGCTTGTTGCTCGGCGGAGCGCGCAAGAGAGAAAGGATGGGAAATGCAAGCCTCAATATCGTCGGCTCGCGATTCAGCGCAGAAAATATCATGCCACTACTGGAAACGATTTTCCAGAATGCTATAGACCGCTCCAGGCAATCACGGCAAATGAGCCTGGCAACCATTGGCGGTTTGAGCGGAGGAAAGTTTAATGGTTAAAAAAACCTATCAAGTGCCCGTAGTGCTCACCTCATTCGCGTTCAGAGAGGAGTATTTCCCGGAATTGGAAGGGATGGTGGCTAGCGTGAGACAGCATCATCCGGATTGGCTCATTGTGACCGGCAAGGGGCCTGTTCCTGGGTTCAAATTGCCGACTCTAGATGTCGAATCACCTGTGGGAGGGCAGCATTGGAGCTTGCCGGTGTCCCTCGATCTCGACGGCACGGTAAACGATTGGCGCAAAATCACCAAGATGAAAGCATGGTGGATGGCTCGCGTATGGCACACTTTTGGACACCTTACCGGCGATTTCAAGCGGATTCTCTGGATCGATGCCGACGCCTGGGTAAATGGGCCGTTGGAAATCGAGCTTGATTTGCAAAGTGAGGTGATTGCGGGCGCATGGTGGAGCGATGCTCGACATCCGGGCTATGACACCATTGCAAGCGGCCTGCTTTTATTTCAAGGCTCCAGCCATGGAACCATTGAAGGCATATTGAACCAATGGTCTCATACTTGTTTGGAGCACATACAGACGCTGCCGGATCCTCCGTTGGTTCCCTGGGGAGACGGTGACCAGGAAGTATTGAATCAGATTTTGAAGTTGCGCCACAGATCCAGCGGGCATTACATACTCATCCGGCTCGACTCCGACAAATATTGCGCCATTGTGGACAAGGACGGAAAACCTTTGCCCGGAGCGTTGGTGGATCAATGGGTCATGGCGAGAAAAATGAAGTGGCCCAAAGACCGTGACCGAATCTGGCCCCCGCCAGAAGAGGTGCGGAGGCGGCTTCGTGCGAAGGCCTAAATGAGGAATGTTATTCAATGAAGGCAGAACCTAACATCGAACAGGCCCCAGAAAAAGCTGCACAGAAGGCCGCCATTTGGTCGATCGGCATTTTCAGCGGCCCAACGCTCTCCGATCTGAGACCGGTTCCGGAAATTGCAATGCCGGTCCTTTCCGCCAAGGATGTCACTGACGTGCGGGCGGTGTTTGTAGCCGATCCTTTCATGATCCGGGCAAACAATACCTGGCACATGTTTTTTGAAGTAATGAACGCGGACACACGCAATGGAGATATAGGGTTGGCCACCAGCAGGAACGGCCTCGAATGGGAGTACCAGCAGATTGTGCTCAGCGAGCCCTTTCACCTCTCATATCCATATGTGTTTTGTGCCGGTGGGGAGCATTTCATGATTCCTGAGACTTATGAAGCCAATTCGATGAGGCTGTATCGGGCTGATCCATTTCCCCTGAAGTGGTCCTATGTCGGAACGTTGTTGAAAGGACCATGGGTTGACTCCTCAATTTTTTACTTCGATGACCGGTGGTGGGTTTTCTCAAGCCCCGTCGAGCCCGAACACCAGGTGCTTGAATTGTTCTATGCATTCAATCTTGCAGGTCCGTGGCACCAACATCCCATGAGCCCGCTGGTGCAAGGCAATAACCGGATGGCAAGGAGCGGCGGAAGAGTCATCGTTCTGAACGGAAGGCCGGTTCGATTCACCCAGGATTGCTTTCCAATTTATGGGACGCAGGTCCGGGCTTTTGAGGTCTCTGTTCTGACTGCGTTCAGTTATATGGAGCGGGAATTGGAATTCAGTCCTGTCCTCTCCGCCGAAAAGGGATCGTGGCGTCACGAGGGCATGCACCACATCGATCCGCATTTTATCAATGGCCGATGGCTTGCCGCCGTTGACGGTTGGCGGTTCGAGGACAGAAATCCTCAAGTGTAGGGGAATACCAATGTTGAGTACGGTCGCAATCAACTCGCTCAGCCAGAATTGAAGAAACAAGAATAACGGAGCAATCGGCAAGAGTCGTTGCAAGCATGAAGGAGGATAGGGCCTGAGATGATGACCTGGAACTCGTTATGGGTCTCCTGGCCTTCGCTCTTTAGGGTACGGGAGCTATAGCCCGGCTAGTATTGGGACAAGATAGCGAATGAGTACCGAAAGATAGCTTTTACACAACCGACATTCAAAGAAACACACCGTTCGACAGTGATGAGGCATTGACGCGATGACATCTTCTATCTGGCATACTCTATGACGGTCGAGACAACACGAGGTACATCGATTGCTTCTCCAGATTCCAGGAAATTGGAATATCGAATATATTCCGATTTATCCGAGATCATGGGGATTTCGCACCAGTGGGACTGTCTGCTCGCCGCATCACGCTTTAACCGGGCATTTGGCTCGTGGGAATGGTACCTTGCGAGCTGCCGCATTCAGACTTCTCTCGTGCCATATCTTGTTATAGGTACGCTTGGCTCGGATATGACTTGTATCTTGCCACTCGCGATTGATCCGCGAAACTGCGTGGCCACCTTTCCTCATTTGGAGAATGATTACAATGACATTCTAGTTCGTGGCGACGATCCAGCTCAGGCTGCCAGCTTGCTGAAATATGCGATGTCAAGAGAAAACACGTGTCGCCGGATGATATTGTCGAAACTGAAGCCGGATTCAAACTGCGCCCAGGCGGCCGTCCTTCTTGATAGCAGCTCAAATATCGTGTGCCATGCACGAGATACAAAGCTCTATCGTTACATCAAGCTCCCGTCCACCTTCGATGATTACCTGGCATCGCGTGGAAAGCTATTCAGGAGAAATATCAGGCGTGCTCTCCGAAATGACGGCCGCGGTGGATTAGTGATCCGGGAACTTTGTCCGGCCGATTTCAATCCCTTCGAACTTCCAGAGGTTTTCATCCAGCTCATCCTGGATCGCCACGACGACAAGTGTGTATTCCGCCATACGCATGCGCAGTCTTTCGCCAGGGAGGTATTGCCGGCTGTTTTTCGCAAGGGAGGCATGCGGGTCTTCGCCATTTTCGAAAAAGAACGAATCATAGCTATAGACCTCTATTTGGATGCCGCCAATGGGCTCGTTGCGTGGAATGGAGGCTTTTTGGCGGAAATGGAACGCTGGTCCCCGGGCACAGCACTCATTGCTTTCGCTGTCAGGCAAGCGATTGCCTCGGGGCTTCATGAGCTTGATTTTGGAGAGGGAGATGAAGCCTATAAGGAGAGTTGGTCGAATAGCAGCTATTTAGTTCGCGAGCTGAGCTTTACTGCGACCTGATTCTCTGATTCGATGTATCCGGGTTGACGCGTCTTAGTTCAGGTCTAAGGGTTCAGGTTAGAGCTGTGATAGCCGCAAGCTTTTCATGGGAGACGCCCGTAGGCACGCAAGAATTTCATAGAGTAGATAACTTATGAAGGTTGAACCATGTCGCCGCTTAAGAGATTGCTGCTGTATATCGCACGCTACAAGATGAAGCTTGCAGTGGGGATGTTGTGCCTTCTCAGCGCCAATTTATTCAAGGCAGTGGTCCCGGCCGTCCTTCAGCAGTGGATGGATACCTTGACCCAGGGAATCTCGCATTCCTTGTTGCTTCGATACAGCGCCACAGTCATCGCGGTTGCCATCATACAAAGTGGATTCACATTCGCTCAGGAAGGATTACTTCTGGGAACAGCGCGACATGTCGAACGCGATATCAAGAATGATTTTTATGCGCACTTGCAGAAGCTGCCTTTGGAGTTCTTCCAACGGAATCAAACTGGAGAGTTGATGGCGAGGGCCACGAACGACATGAGCGCCGCGGTCAACGCCAGTACTGAGGCCTTCATGTATTCAGCAAATACCATTGTTGCACTCATGATTATTGTGCCGCTCATGGCAAGGCTCTCATGGCGGCTTACTGTGCTGGCCTTTACTCCGTTGCTATTAGTCATCATTGCCACACTGGTTCTCCAAAAGCCGATGCGTGCCCGGTTTGAAAAAGTCCAGGAATCTTTTGGAAGGATTTCCGCCCGGGTACAGGAAGCGCTTTGGGCCGCAAGGACGGTCCGCGCATATACCCAGGAACATGCTGAACTTGAGAGCTTCCGGCGAATCAGCCAGCAGTATGTCAGCGACAATCTACAACGCACCCGATTGTCCAGCCTGTTATACCCGTTGCTGCAATTCTTTGTCGGCCTCAGCTTTATCGCTGTGCTCTGGTATGGCGGCGACTTGACTGTCGGCAAAAACCTCTCGATTGGACAATTCCTGGAGTTCATTCTTTATCTTGGCTACGTCGCCTGGCCCATGCACGTGTTGGGCTGGGAGTTGACCGTTCTTCAGCGGGGAATGGTTTCCATGGGCAGAGTAGACTCTATTTTGGCGCTACAGCCAGCCATTCATGACTCTCCCTGCCCGCTTGATATTCGTGGGATTCTGGGGTCCATAGAGTTTCGTAACGTGACCTTCAAATACAAAGAAACAGACAAGCCAGCACTAGACGGCATCAGTTTCAAGATCAATCCCGGGCAGACAGTTGGGCTGATAGGGGCAATTGGTTGCGGTAAATCTACGCTCATCAACCTCATACCGAGACTTCTCGAGCCCTCCTTTGGCGAAATCTTGATTGATGGTTGTCCGGTCCGCCAAATCCCTCTCAAAGTGCTGCGCTCCGCTGTCGGCTATGTTCCGCAGGAAACGTTTTTATTCAGCGACACTGTCGCGGGGAATATCGCCTTTGCCAATCAAGATGCTGTCCAGCAGGAAATCGAGCGGGCTGCAACGGACGCAGGCATAGCTTCCGATATCGCAGCGTTTCCAAAGGGCTATCAGACTCTGGTTGGTGAGCGTGGGGTGACGCTCTCTGGAGGGCAAAAACAGCGAATGAGCGTTGCTCGCGCGATCCTTTCACGCCCGGCAATACTGTTGCTGGATGATGCTCTTTCATCGGTTGATTCGTATACCGAAGAGAATGTTCTTGCCCGCCTGCGGAAGCGCATGCAGGGAAAGACTTGTCTGATGTCGTCCCACAGGATTTCAACGCTGAAAAGCGTCGGTTTGATCCTAGTGCTTCATGAAGGTCACATTGTGGAGCAGGGAACTCATGACGAATTGCTTGCTGCCGGTGGACTGTACGCGGAAATGCACATGATGCAATTACTGGACGAGGACTTGGCTGCAAGCTGACAACGGCTCTTTTAGGGGAGCAACATTACAAAGACTGGACCCCATACCAAAATTTCTAAGCATTCATTTCCAAGGCCATGGCTGATTCACACGATCGGAAAGAGAATCTGAGCAGACCCTACGACTCGCAGCTGGCGGCCAGGCTGCTTCGGTATTTATATCCTTACAAATGGTCTGTTTTGGGAGCATTGGTTCTCACCATTCTGAATGCCCCTCTCTCAACTGCTGGCCCTCTGCTCACAAAAGCAGCCATTGATCTATTTCTGGCCTCAGACCCTTCAAGGCCGCCAGCTGGATATGTGCTTTGGCTGAAACAAAGTGCAGACTTGCTAGGCTTAAAAGGGGCTTGGCAACGCGGTCTTGTTTTTATTGCCATATTGTTTCTGCTTGCCAATATTGCTCAATCTGCAGCTCAATATCTCCAGGTTGTCATAACGGAGAACGTGGGACAAATGGCGATCCACGATTTAAGAGTGCAGATATTCAGTCATTTGCAAAAGGTCCCCATCCAGTTCTATGACCGCAACCCCATGGGCGAGCTGATGACCCGCCTTACTACTGATGTTGATGCCCTCAACGAGATGCTTAGTTCCGGGATGATTACCGTTTTGGGCCATACGGCAACAGCGCTTTATGTTTTCGGCTTGATGTTCCGGCTCAGCTGGCCTCTGGCATTGGTGTCTTGTGCCATTCTCCTGGCGATGGTAGTTTTCACTGTTTGGGTTCGAACGATCGCCCGGTCCACTTTCCGGTATTTTCGCGAACGCATTGCCGAGGTCAATGCTTTCCTGCAGGAGCATCTGGATGGTATGCAGGTCGTTCAGATTTTCACCCGCGAAGCACGGGAGATGAAAAAATTCGAACGCATCAACAGAAAGCACTGTGAGGCCGGGACCGCTGCGACCCTCCGCAACGCTTTGTTTTATCCTGTAATTGAGATAATAGCGTCCATCGGGATTGCCCTCATCATCTGGTACGGGGGAGGCCAGGTGATGCGAGAAACTGTATCCTTGGGAACCCTAGTCGCCTTTATCCAATTAGCTCAATTATTTTACGACCCAGTTACAGAAATTGGTTCCAAGTACCATGCCCTGCAGGCCGCCCTGGCTTCCTCTGAGCGAATCTTCAGACTACTGGATGAGCCAATTGCGATCCTTCCTAAGAAGCGATCCCGGCGTGGCCCCGTCCGAGGCCGGATCGAGTTCCGCAATGTCTGGTTCGCATATCAGGACAATGATTGGGTATTGAAAAACGTCTCATTTCTCGTTGAACCGGGCGAGAAAGTTGCCTTTGTTGGCCGCACTGGAGCAGGAAAAACTACGATTACCAACCTTTTGCTGAGGTTCCACGAAATTCAGCGTGGCCAGATATTGTTCGACGATATGGATATCCGGCAGATGGATCCTGAAGATCTCCGCTCCAATGTTGCTATCGTGCCTCAGGATATATTTCTATTTTCAGCTGATATTGCTTCCAATATCAGGTTGGGAGACCAGTCAATCTCCGAGGAGAGGGTGAAAAGCGCTGCACGGCAGGTCCATTTGGACAAATTCATCGTGGAACTGGAGAAGGGTTATCAATATGAGGTCCGTGAAAGAGGAGTCGGCCTGTCAGTTGGTCAAAAACAGTTAGTCGGCTTTGCCAGGGCGCTTGCTTTCAACCGCCCCATCTTGGTATTGGACGAAGCAACCAGTTCCATTGATACTCGGACCGAAATACAGATTCGCGATGCGATCGAAAGAATCATCGCTAGCCGCACCGCACTTGTGATTGCGCATCGGCTGTCAACGATTCAGGCGATGGACAGAATTCTGGTCATGCATAAAGGCGAGGTCCGGGAGTCCGGAGACCACAAGTCGCTTCTCGCCCGGCGTGGATTTTACTGGAAGCTGCATCAGTTACAGTTCTGTCATAAGCTCGCCACTGCTGGCGAAATGGAAAGCGACAACTAACGATTATGCTACGGAGAGCGAGCTGATTTCATCCGCTCGGAGAATTAAATCAACTCGTACACTTCGTTGATACGGGATGCGTCCCGTCACAGAAGGTTTGCAATCTTGCTAAAGCGCATACAGCAACGAGGTTGATTATCGACTTGTTGGGAGCGGCCCTCCCCTAGCAAAGCTGCCGAATCGCCTTAAACAGATGGGTTCAGGATAAGGCAGGTCGCGGACCGCGGACTTCATCGGTGCAACGGCCTCGCACTTCGTTGTGGTGGGCGGAGAAGACGTTAAAAATCTGCTAGCATCCGCCTTCTTTTCATTTGTGGAAATGACGATCCCTGGGATTTAGACAAGGTTGTTGGCCAGCTAGTGGGTATGAATAACTGCATCCGACCGAATTTTGCCAGAGTTAAGAAGTGCAACAGGAGTTGAAGACGTTAAAAGTGAACAGAGGTGATCGGCGATTGCCAGATCAGCTGGACCTTAGCACAACGGCGAAGGCCCGGCAGGCAAGATGCGTTCTTGTACCAACATCTCAGTAATTCCCATTTTGAAAAATAGCGATCAAAACTATTGATTTATTTATCTAGAGTCCTTGACAAATTAACGGGTAACGAATTAGCTTTTTCGATAGGCCAGATGAAACGTTAGTTATAAGCCGCGTCCGATTTCTGTTCCTGGTCCTTCTGGGGCGACAGGAATTCCTATTCGCAATCTGCCTTTTCCGGCACCTTAATTCTGTAGTAGGAGCGGGAATGAGACTCAGCCCGGTCCGGTGTTCCGGCGAGGGAGTAATGATGTCTCCAATGCGTTTAGGGAGTGCAGGAGGCTCGATGGTTAGCAGACTAGACAAGCTTGCTACGGCATTGACGTCCTACGCTTATAGGAGCGAATATTTACCCGAAATTGAAGCAATGATCCCGACTATACGAGAGCATCATCCAGACTGGCCGATTGTAGTCGGGAGGGGACCTGCGCCAGGTTTTGATGTGCCCACTTTCGAGGTCGAATCTCCGTCAGGCAAATGCCATTGGAGCTTGCCGGTTCCTCTCAATCTGGATGGACGCAGAGAAGCTAGTGAAAAGGACTGGTCCAAGATAACATTCATGAAAGCATGGTGGATAGCTGAAGTCTGGCAGAATCTTGGAAAACTCACGCAACTATCACATAATCGCCTGGTCTGGTTGGATGCAGATGCTCGCTTGAATGGGCCATTGGATATCGAGGTGGATCCACAGGCCGAAGTGATTGCCGGTCCATGGTGGGCTCCTCCTTCATCCGAGCACAATATCTGTTCAGGTCTCGTGTTATTTCAGGGAGCCATTGGCGGAATAGTCGAGTCGATCATCAAGCAATGGTCGCAACGGTGTCTCGCTTATATTCAGAATCTTCCGCCTGATCCTCCACCAGGTCGATTCGACATTGCCCGCGAAAGTGATCAAAGCGTGCTGACTGGTTTGTTAAACCACTTTTGTGCTTACAATCCGGATTTACTATTTCTGAAACTGGACGTTGACAAGTATTGCGGCATGCCCGATCTCAAATTGGGGGGTGGACCCATACCAGGGGCTCTGGTTGATCAATGGATGATGAATGAAAAAATGAGGCTGCCTCAGGACCGTGATCGTGACTGGCCACCTCCTGAAGAAGCCAGACGACGGCCTGTCCGAAAGATAGACCCATGTGGGTGAAGAGAACGCGGAAGAGCAATAGATAGAAGTCTGTTTATATGGACTAAGGGTTGCGATGGTAGACATGCGGCTCAAAACGCGATTGCCTCCGATGCAAGACCGTCGTCACTCACATACTTCAGTTGACTACAAAATATTGACAGATATCCGACAGGTACATTCTATCGCTTCTGAGTGGGATGAATTATTATCTAGATCCAGGTGCAATCGGGCATATAGCTGTTCAAAGTGGTACTTGGCGACTGTCGAACTGCTCCCGAAGCTTCAACCACTAGTCTTTATTGCTCAACGTAATCGCGTTCTGGCAGGAGTTTTGCCGCTTTGGCTTGAGGCCAATCGGCGGCTGGCGAGATTTGGCGATAACTATATCGAACATCTTGATATCATCGCTGCCGATGAGGATTGTGAAGTTATCACGGGCTTGCTGGACTTGGCACTTCGAGATACTGGAGGCTATGACTGGCTGGTTTTAGGGCCAGTAAAGCATGATTCTAATTTAATGCAAGGAGCCAGAGCCTTGCGACTGGGGCAAACTGTCGATGAATTCTTTCTTCCTGGCAAATCCCTCACATACGCGGTTCTAGATCTCACGCGCGGATACGACGAATACATGAAAACGCTAAGCCCGGAGTTCCGGCATAATTTGCATCGTGCCTGCAAGAAGGCTCAAAGGGACGGACTGATTGTCCGCGAGCTAACGCCGGCAGAGTTGAGGCCGGATCTTCTCCCAGAGACGTTTTTGTCACTGCATCTGAGCCGGTTTGGCGATCGTTCGGACGTCAAATCTTCTGTATCCTGGATACAGAAGTTGTTTCCTTCGTTGTTTGCGGAAAGGCGAATGCGGGTGTTTGCAATATTGGAGAATGAACGGATAGCAGGGATCGATTTGGAGACGGTGACAAGAGCAGGAATGTATGGTTTCCTTGGAGGATTCCTGCCAGAAATTAGGAAGTATGCCCCGGGAAAGCTCCTGATCCACAGTGTCATCCTGCAGGCCTATTTGGAAGGAATGGATGAATATGATTTTGGATGGTGGGGACAAGATTACAAAGCTGACTGGAGACCCACGACGCGAGAAGTTGGTGAGCTCCGGCTGGCCACACGCTCGGAAGCGCACGAAGATAGAAGGCAAGAAATGGTGCCGTAACTCAACCGATTTTGGCTCGCGAGTTGCCCCCGATGCTGGCTGTTTCGCAGGAGCATTTTAATGGATATGAGAATTGATCAATTGCCTGCTGTGCTTACTTCATTTGCCTATAGGCAAGAATATTTTCCAGAACTGGAAGGAATGACTGCCAGCGTTCGCGAGCATCATCCAGACTGGTGGTTGGTAACTGGCAAGGGCCCCCTTCCAGGTTATGAGCATCCGACCCTTCGAGTTGAATCTCCTGTCGGCGAGTTTCACTGGCAGCTACCTGTTTTCTTTCAGCTTGATGGCACTGAAAATGATTGGCTAAGAATCGTCTGGATGAAAGCGTGGTGGGTAGCCAAGGTATGGCATCTGTGTGGAAACCAGAAAGGTAGTGGTATCAACCGAGTTGTTTGGCTGGATGCAGATGCACGTGTCAATGGCCCTCTCGACATTTTGCTTGAGCCAGAAAAAGAAATAGTTGCTGGCCCATGGGGAGGGGCAGAGGGAACTCCGGACGATCACATCTTGAGCGGTTTACTGGTCTTTCAGGGAAGCAGCGGTGGAATTGTGGAGTCCATAGTAGAACGATGGTCAGCAAAATGTTTGAGCTACATTTGCAACCCGCCACCCCCTTCGTCCATATGGCAATATGGAGAAGGCGATCAGGAAGTGCTGACTACTTTGCTTAAAGACGAGAGCGAAGATAGGTTCACGCTCTGTAAACTCGATTACAACAAATATTTCGGCGAGCCGGACTATACAACCGGCACATCGAGGCCTGGGGCTTTAGTCGACCAGTGGATGATGAATGAAAAAATGCGATTTCCACAGAATCGAGACCGCGATTGGCCTCCTCCGGAGCAGGCCAGGCACAAATTATTTTATAAGAAAAATGACCAAGGACCGGTATAACAAATTGTTCTAGAGGCGCTTCAGTTGAGTCATTGGCCCCACTCAAAGGGTTGCTGGTGTGTGCTCTACTTGCTGATGTAAGTTGCCGGAGAGTGCGTAAGATATCTTGTAAGTCATTTCACAACAGGGCAGTCGGGCGAAGAACGGGGCCACGGATGACGCAACACAGCCTTCAGGCTTACTATAATGACCCCGAAGTGCTCAGACACTACAAAGACTACGGGAAGCTTGAGGCGGCTGAGGCTGTACTTTTGTCGCGAGTGAAAGACGAGTTGAAAGACCAGCCTATTTTGGACATTGGAATGGGTGGAGGACGGACGACACCTTATTTGCGGCAGATTAGCAACTCCTATATAGGCATTGACTTCTCCGTAGGGATGATTCGCTCGGCCCGGCAGAAATTTTCTGACGCTAATTTATTGGTACGCGATGCCAAGGATTTGTCGATATTTCACGACGGCCAGTTTGCTGCGGTGTTCTTTCTGGGTGCGGGCCTGGATGATGTAAGTGCGAAGGACAGGCTGCGGATTCTTAAGGAAATCCACCGGGTTCTGAGGAGCCGCGGGATCTTCATACTAGCTGGACATAACCTTGAGGCTCATGATATGCGGCTCTGCCTAGAAAATAAATTGCGTTTGTCCGGTAGACCGCGCATACTGATCAGCGACAATCTGCTCCGCCTTCGATCATATATTTCGCACTTTGGCAGAAAAGTGTTGAATATAATCCACGACAAAAGCTACGTAATCTATATGGACTATGATGAGTGCTTTGCCGACAGTCCGAAGCCTGGCATGTTATTGCCAACTTACTATATGCGCAGTGATGCTCAAATAAAACAGCTAAGTGAAAATGGATTTTGTCAGGCAGAGGCAATAGATGAGAATGGTAAGACAGTAGAAAAGGATAGGGTTACTAAAGGTTTATTCCTTCATTATATTGCGCGAAAATAGAAATATAGCTGTCCCTAATGATATCCAAATGGGCTTCATATGGCGCAACTGGGATCGAGCCATGCGCATCGAAACTGTATTAGAAATCGTTCCAATATGAATTAACAACTTCTGTTTTCGTTTATGTCGAAAGTGGTTCATAATTTCATGTTCCGCTTTTCGTAAAAGATGGCGTTGCCATTGCTAATGGGTCTGCAAACGGACCGTTTTATAAGTTCTATATTTTCTTGTTTGATATAAGGCTCGCGTTCTGTTTGCCGAAAAACCTAATTCGATTCGGAGCTTTTTACTCACTCCGGAAATATAATTCCCGGCGCTTTTTAGTCCTGAAGCCAGGTGGTGCGTGCCTCGTTCCGGGGTTAGACAGCGTACAAACTCCCCTTTGGGGCACGGTTGGTAGGGCAAAAGAAATGAATTGTACCTTAGAGCACACTCAAGAGGATCGCCAGTTACTGTTCAGACTTAACGACATCAGGCGAGAAGAAAGATTCGCCAGAGCCCAGGAATGGTTCAAAGCGGAAGGCTCTTTGAACTGGGTTGAAGAGATACGCGACATGATTGCTCCCAATTCTCCGGGCTACAGGCCTGAACTAGGCCTGCTCGTGTCTTATATGGAGATGGCAGCCTTCCTTATACATCGTCGTGTGCCGAATGCGGAGCTGTTTACAGGGCCCGTTAGCGATATACTTCTGCTGTGGTGCAGAATGGAGAAGTATGTTGATTACGTTCGACACAATCTTGAGCTGGCTGATTTTTTAGTAAATGTCGAAAAGGTGGCCCGGTCGATGCCCGAGAAAGTTGAGCGGATTCGGCGCCTGGATGAAGCCGAGCTGCGAAAGCAGCTTGTACAAAGAGCAGAAGCATATCTTCAGATCGCATGGGCGCGTTCTAATGATGAGCGCAACACAATACTGCACGATTATGAAGCCGTTTGTCTTCACACCTTATTAAGTATCGCCGGCATCTGCAACCTCGAACTTGCCGCCAGACATATTATCGAGAATGAGCTGCACGGCTCTTACGTGGAATGTGGCATATGGCAGGGCGGGTCGGTCGCATATTGGGCACGCAGTTTTCTCAGAAATGGTGGCGATCCTGCATATGCGCCCATATTCGGCTTTGACGCCTTTCAGGGAATGCCCCGGATGACCGTGGTGGATGGTGAAATAGCTAGTCAGCTTCTTTATAATAAGCGGTCGGAAGACCTTCCCGAGTCGTTTATCGACGGAGCCCTCATCCCGCCCAATCCCAGCACAGCCTCTGAAGTTGAATGCAGAGCGTTTGTAGAAGCCTCAGGTTTTCCTAAGCAGAGAATACATATAATTAAAGGCTGGTTTCAAGACACTCTGGTGCGGTGCAAAGACCAGATCGGTCCGATCGCAGTGTTGCGCCTAGACGCTGATTTCTATGACGCCACTAAGGTTTGTCTCACCAACTTGTATGATAGCGTTATTCCCGGCGGCATCATCATCATAGATGACTATGAATTATTTCCCGGGTGCCGCCAAGCAGTAGATGAATATATGGAAATGGTTAATCTGAATACTCGGCTCATTTATTACGGGGAATATGGTCGGTTTTTCCTAAAATCTTGAACAAAGCTCAGAACAACCTCATAGGGCCTAAGCGCGACACTCATCACGGGCAACCGCTGTACTCCGCAAAACCTCATCGGGCCGTCCCTATCACAAACTCTATCTGGGCTGATTTGGCGGAGTAAGGGAACGAAATTGATGGGTGTGCATACCGAAAATTCCATCGGCGCAAGATTTGCTGAGCCGGGTGCTGAGAACCCGAGCTGAAAATGGCCGATGTGACCGAGATGCCGTCGGGTGTCGTGCGAGCGCAAGATACCAATTACGGAAGCTAGAACCGCTTTTTGGGGACGGCGGCAATCCCTGGGCATGCATGACCTTACCGCGTCTCCGGAATTATCTACTGAGAACGCTTCTTAAGCTGCCGTACGACGCTCATAGCGATGATGCAAGCCGCCGACTTGGGGTATCGAAACGATTTTCCCATTGCTGATGGTTGTATCGGACGATGCACTGGAGCATCCTTCCCCAGGTCCAAGTGAGTGCGCGCTCTTTCGTAATAAACGAAATACGATTTCAGAATTGTTGGATCTCGCGAAGCCGGCAATCGAGTAGTCACCCGGCTTCAGCGCCTTTCTCTCGATTCCAGCGAACCAACCCTCGCAACGGGAGAAGTCCAGAGGAAGCTGCTCGCGTGTATCAGCCAAGAGAACCGCCGTGGCGTCCGGTCATGACACGATAGCCCTGTGGAAGCCAATGACGACCTGCCTCGGAAACCCCTTCGTGTTGCGAACTCGGAACCGGTAATCCCGGTCCCAGGCTGCGATGTGGACGTCCATGATTGTAATGACAAACCCGCTCGCGCAAGATTGCCCGCAGATGTTGGACTGATCCCCAAAGTGAGACACGCAGTGTTGCGACACTTTGGCAAGGGGTTGAAAAAACTTACTATCTAAATATTTTCTAATATCAAGCGCAGAAAACTTATTGAAACATGATGAATGCTGAGGCTCTTGCAGGCACATTTTTTCCATCAGTAGGGTGGTAATTCGTGCTGCAAGTCGTTACCTTTGATGAGTTTATTAGCGACCTTTAGTAAACCCGCTGGGTTTGCACTAGGTGCTTGAGGCTGGTGGGACAAGGGGATGAACGCGGCCCGACAATTGACAGTTGAGAATTACGCGGATCAGTGAATCTGGAGCTTAGCTGTTTTCAAGTTAACTATGGTTTCTCCATCAAACACAACCTGCCAACAACGAAAAGCAGAACTCTCCGGTAAGATTTACCCAGCGTAGCCACGTGGCCCGCCCACGGAAGTAGAATCATAAATATTTCGTGAAAAGATATATTTTGTTCTTGAATACGACGGCGGCGAAGTGGTAAAACCTAAAAACTTTCAGAGTTCCTGAATTGGTTTTTTTGAAGTGCTGCCCAGGCGCTTCATGGAGAAGGCGTTTCCCCAGGCCCAATTTACTAGGTAGTTGCTGTGGGAAGGAGTCTCTCCATGCGCTCTCGTCACCTGGCCTCAAGACCCGGCCTTCACATCTCTTTTCGGCGCGATAGCCTTCTTTATCAGTTGATCAGCGTGCTTCTGGTCTGGACGATGGTAATGAGTTCCCTGCCTGCCTACGGCGCGGACCAGCCACGCGCCGAATGGGTGCGTGCACGGGATTTGGGCGCGATTCTCAATCCGGCAACCTCCCCGGAGCCGCCCAGCGCGGCTCCAACGGCGATGGCGAAGCGGCCTTTGCCCAACAGTGCCAGGGTATCGCCGCTTGCCGCATCTCCCTCTCTTGCGTCGCTTCATGCACCGTCTCTTCCCGGCGCTCAGGGTCCTGATCTTTTCTCCAAGATGTTTGGCGGCAGCTTGTTTGTCCTGCCGCTGCAGCAGGATTCTTCCCTTCAAGTGTCGGTGGGATTTGCCGACAACAGCTCTGCTTCAGCCAGCTTTCCTGTGCCGTGGAATGAGCCCAATCCACTGATCAACTTTGTCGGTGGCGGGACGATGTTTCGTGCGGGCGCGGTCCGTCTCGACAATCCCGGCACCCTGCCGGTGACCGTGGACAGCGTGAAAGTGAACTTGGGCCGGCCTGGGCCGGTGTTCGAGCTAGGGCAGAACGTAGTGGTTCCCGCCGGTGGCTCGGCGATTCTGACGCAGACGCAGAATGGCAACTTCAATTCCAGCGCCTCGCCCATCGTAGGCTGCGGTCTACAACTGGCGGGGGACGAAACCCGCATTCCCAAAATCACCGTGACCATCTCCGGGACCAGCACAGACTATGCCGACACGGCCCACGTGCTCGATACCGGCGGCTTCGATTCCAGCTGCCGCGGCAACCAGTCGCTGGCCTGGCGGCCGGTAGGGACCGTGGGAATGGAGGCTTCGGCCGGCTCCATTCAGTTGATCAGTGACGGCGCGCCACATGCCGTGGGCACGCAGGACACGGTAACGGTCCAGGTCAACGATGCCGGGAACCAGCCACTGGCCAACGCTCCGGTCGCGCTGAGCGTGCTGAACGGTCCCAACGCCGGCAAAAACTTCACTGGCGTAACCGACAGCACCGGCGCAGCAGTCATTCAGTATTCCAGCGCCACGCAAGGCAATGACCTGATTCAGGCCGCTGTGAACAATATCAGCGGCGGCTCCCTGCCGTCGCAACAGGCCAGGACCACGTGGAGTTCCGCCGACGCCTGTGCGCCTCCAGCCAATCCCAGCACCACGGCTACGCGCCTGATCTATGTCGGCCAGAACTCGGTCTCCTTTGTCGACACCATGCGGCTTGCCGTCCTGTTGACCGATGGCACGGGAAATCCGCTCAGCGGCCGCGGTATTGCGTTCAACTTTGCCGGCCATACGTCATCGGCCACCACCGACGGCAATGGCACAGCCATGGTGCTGGCGACAACCTTGCCGGTGGGACAATCCACGGTCGCCATTAGCTTTGCCGGAGACGCAAACTACCAGGCAGCCCAGTTAAGCACCTCCGTCACGGTTCTGCCTGCGCCCACGTTCCTGCGATACACCGGATCGAACCTTGTTACTGCCTTGGGACAACAACAAGTCTCGGCTGTGCTGACCAATTCGCTGGGCACAACGCCGGTGGTAGGACGGACGGTGACGTTCACGCTGAATGGGGTCAGTGCATCCGCCGTCACCGATATCAGCGGCAGTGCGACCGCAACCCTGAACTTCGCCACGGCGCTGACCACCGGATTGGGGCAGTTGCAGATCAATTTTGCCGGTGATGCCAACTATCGCTCGAGCAGCCGGACCGCTTCCGTGCAGATCTACCAGCCTATGCCGTTTGTAGTCTGGGGCGGGAACACTGGCGGGTTGCGGATCGGGCAGCGCGTCAATTTTTGGGGCTCGCAGTGGGAGAGCCAGGTCATCAACGGCCAGTATTTCGCCGCCAACCCGTCGTTCAAAGGATGGTCTGGAGCGTTGACAGGGCCGATTCAGCAGTGCCTGGTGAACGCAACGCCAGCCACCCTGACCAATGCCTGCTGGGATGTCAAGCCGGGACAGAGTTTTCCACCCGATCAGGTGTTGCCATCGTTGATTGAGGTCATCATCTCCACGGTGATCGACAAGTCAGGTAGCGACGTGTTCGGCAACATCGCCTGCGGGGCCGTTCTGTCAGTCGACCATACGCCACCTTACGGTGCGGTGCCGGGACAACCGGGATTCGGAACCATCGTGGCCGTGAGCGGCGATTGCGCCGGAGTCTTCCCCGCGCCCGCGGTGCTGGTGGGATCGCAACAGCAAACTCCGCTGGTCCTCCCCAATCAGGGTGTGCCGGTCAACTACAGCATCCGAAACAACGGCGCCACCGATGCCACCAGCGTCGTGCTGAGCGAGAACTTCGATCAGGTCACGCCCACCAATGCCACGGCCAGCATCGGAACCATCGCCGCCGGGGTCACCAGCAGCGGGAATTTCCAGATCACCATTCCGGGAATCGGTGCACGCCAGGGGACGGAATCGAGTGTCGATTATCAATCGCGCCTGGCCGCGCAAGACGGGCGTCTCTTCACTTCGCAAGCGGAAGTCGCATTCACTGATATTTTCAGCCAGATCTATGCTCCGCTCGACTTCTCGTCCTTCAGCCAGCTTACGCTGCCGCGGCTGAGTGTCGGCGTTTCCGGTATCAGCTGCATTGCCCCGGGCTCGAACGTTCCCTATCAGATATCGGTGGAGAACGGCGGCAGCGCGACGGCAACTCACATCGCCGCCACGCTCACCCTTCCCGACGGCACAGCGGCCACACCCGCAGTGCCCGATCTGGCCTCAGGAACCAGGTTTGCCGGTACGGTGAACTGGCAATCGCCAGGCCTTGCCGGAAAGCTCCCAACGGAGTCCACGCAGGACTATCTTGCGCGTCTGCAGGCAGCCGACGGCGCAACTCTCCCTGCTGCGGTCTTCAGTTCCACCTGGCAGGACACCTTCGGCAATGCCTACGGACCTGTGGAACAGCCGTTCATCGCGATCACGCGGCGCATCCCCATCGTCTCGACCACTGTTCCCTCAACGCAGTCGCTGCTGCCCAACCAGGCAACGCAATTCGGCTTTAACGTGGCAAACATCGGCACCGGCAATGCCGTGCAGGTCACGCTGCGGATCAAGCGGCAGGATGGGACCTTTATTAATGTCCCGAACTTCAGCCTCCCGGGCGGACAGAGCGCGTCACTGAATGCGAACTACCGCGCGCCCTCCATTCCCGCCAAGGGAGTTGCAGAAGCCGATGCCGCGTACATCGCTCGTATTCAGTCGGTCAATAACTCGACTCTCAATCTGAGCGCGGTCCTCAACTGGACCGATACCGCGCAGAACAGTTATGGCCCCACGGAAAACGCTTTTGCCGTAAAAGAAATCCTGCCGGTCATCAGTATCACTCTCACAGGGCCGGCGACGGCGCAGGTAGGCAATTCCATTTCTTACACGCTGACGGCCGTTAATAGTGGAGCGGCGGCTGCTCCGGCCGTGAATCTTGCGCTTACCCTGCCAAACGGCAGCGTCCAGCAATTTGCCGCAGGTCCGCTCGCGCCGGGCGGGCAGTTCCAGACCATCGTGAACTATTCGATTCCAGCGGCGCAGCCGTCAGGCACGATCTCCGCGCAGCTCTCTGCGTCATGGAATGATGCTGCGCAGAACACCTACGGTCCTCTCTCATCGACGGCAACCACCGTAGTCAGTTCTCCGAACACTGTGACATTGGCGCCGGCCATCGCCGGACCGGATGTGACGGGCTCAAGCCAAACGATGACGGCCACCGTGGTGGGACCATCGGGAACACCCGTCAGCGACGTCGTGGTGCAGTTCAACGTGACCGGGGCCAATAGCGCCTCCGGAAGCGCCATCACCGATGCCACCGGCGCGGCGACCTTCACCTACACCGGAACGAACAGCGGCGTGGATACGGTGATAGCGAGCGTCGGCACAGTATTTTCCAATACCGCATCTATCACCTGGCTGGTTCCGGCGCGGAACATCTCCACCAGCACCGTCGTGGGCCGTTTCTTCCCTGGAGACAATTCCTGCTTCTTCGATGTCTCGCGGACTACGCCCCCGGCTTTTTCGCAGGAATTTCCGACAATCAATTTCAATCCGCCTTCAACTCTAAATCCCGGCAACATATCGAATGTGACGCCGCTTACCCGGCCGTTTACCGACATCACGACAGATGTAAATGGAAACTTTACCGGGACAATTCAGGCTCAAGGCAACGGGTTCCAGGCCGGACTCGGCACCATGACGTCCTTCAACGCGGTATTTACCGGATCGTTCGTAGTTTCCAAGGCCGGAAATGTAACCTTTAATTTCCTTGCTGAAGATGGATACATTCTCGGCATCAGCGGCGGCGCCATGCGCGTGAGCGGGCCTCTGCTCAATTCTCCGGCCTCAGGACTGACGCCGTTCGAAGACTTCCCTGTTGTGAGCGCCTTTGACGGACCCGCTGTACAAGCGGACAAGACGACCGTCATCAACTTCCCCGCGCCCGGAACTTATCCCTTTGAACTGGATTACAGTGAATGCAACAATGCGGGACTGCAGCTGACAATGACGGTGGGAGAGGCCGGCATACCTTCGACCGGATCTCTGGCTCTGAGCCCGGTGAACCCGCCTCCGCAGCCGACCGGTCAGACGCAAAAGTTCTCGGTCAAAGCCACAGATGCCGCCGGAGCACCGGTGGTGAACCAGAGCGTGACACTGATCATCGCCGGAGTGAATCCGCAACCTCTGGTTGGCATAACCGATTCGACAGGCGTTGCAACATTCAGCTACATCGGAGCCAATGCGGGCACGGATACGCTCCAGGCAGTCTCCAATATCAGCGGCCTTGGAACTTACTCGAACGTCGTCAACGCATCCTGGGTCGCTTCGAACGGCAGCAAGCTGTTCGTCAGCGCCGGTCCGAACCAGAATGTGACGCTCCCCTCCAATACGAACATCTTGCCGCTGGTTCCGACCTTGGTGCCCATCAGCACCGGGTTCAACAATGCGGTTGGCGCCGACTACCATCAGCCGACCAATCAGGTAGTTGTCTCTGTCAATTACTCCTCCGGGCTGCCCCATAACTTTGAATTGGTGGGAGCTGATGGGAAGCATACCCAGTTCTCCAATATCAAGGGACTGACCGATGAGGTCTATATCGCCGCAGCGCGCGACGAGGGCGGCGGACGGAGCATCGGCGGATTCAATGCCGGAGAGATGTTCACTGGTTCGGGCGTGGGTGGCGTCATCGTCAGGATCTCGCCCGATGGTACCCAGGTACTCAATCCATGGGTCAGGCTGCCGGGAGAAAATGGATTGCTCCGCGGCCAGCTCTATATCGACCGTACCGGCATTTTCGGTGGCGATCTCATCGTAGCCACCACCACTGGCAATATCTGGAGAGTAAGCTCCGCTGGAGCGGCCTCGCGACTGGCCAATGTCGGTGTTCCGCCGGAAGGGCTGGTCACCGTTCCTGCAGATCCGCTTCGTTATGGCCCGTGGGCGGGAAAAATAGTCACCGGTAGTGAAGATGCGGCCAGGATCTTTGCCATCGATCCGCAGGGCAACGTGAGTTTCTTCGATCTGGGCATTGCGCCGGAACACATCAAGCTGGTTACTCCCAACGAAAATTTCTTTGGCGTCGACTTCGGGAGCCAGACTCTGTGGGGAATTCCCGCGCCCGAACTCTCCAGCATGACCGGCGACCTGCTGATTGGCGAAGAATTCCCAGGTAATTTGTGGCAGGTGCACTGGAACGGATCACGCTTTGAAACCACCAGGATCGCACAGGTAGCCCAGTGGGAAGGCGCTACCATGGCGCCGGCCGGGATTTCCCAGGTCACTTCCATCACCAGCATCAATGTGACTCTGAACGGAATTGTGAGTGAAACCCCGCTCGCCCCGGGAACGACCCTTACCTCGGTCTGGAGCCAGGTGCAAGGACCCGGGATCGCCACCTTCTCCAGCCCCAATACTCCTGTTACGACGGTCAGTTTCAGCGCGCCGGGAACCTATGTGCTCCGGCTCACCGGCAGCGATTCATTATTGACCGCCAATTCCGACGTGACTATCAGCATCCTGGGCAATCAGGCTCCTGTCACCAATGCCGGCAAAGACCAGCAAGTCAATTTCCCCGGCACGGTCACCCTGAATGGAACGGCTTCCGATGACGGTCTGCCGATCAACAGCAGTCTCAGCACCTTCTGGATCAAGGTCAATGGTCCTGGAAACGTCGCGTTCACCGCGCCAACCTACGACGCGAGCGCACAATTTTCCGGCAACGTGAATCCGAATGGCCCATGGACTTACGGTTCTACTCCGGGACGGGGCGGCATCTTTACTCCTTACCCATTCCCCGGCCAGCAGAGCGGCCTGCCGACCTGGTTCCTGACCGCGCCCACCTCCGGCACTACGTTCCCGCTGCTCTCTTTCAACAATACGGGAGTGCAGACGATATCCGGCGCTATTCTCCCGCCGAACACACTGCTGCTGCATCCGGGAGCAGCGGGGGAAAACAGCGTTCTCCGCTGGACCGCTCCCACAACCGGCACCTATTTGGTTCAGGGCAGGTTCTTTGCCGTCACCAATACGACAACCGATGTCGCGGTGCTCCTGAATTCTTCCACCACCCTGCTCAGCGGGAATGTGAATGGAACGGGAACGAGCACCAGCGGCGTGCCGTTCACGCTCGTCAAGACTTTGAACGCCGGAGACCATCTGGATTTCAGCGTTGGATTCGGTACGAACGGCAATAATGCTAATGACAGCACCGGATTCACCGTCACCATCACGCAGGCCGGCGATCCGGCAACCACAGCGTCCTTCAGCATGGCTGGAGATTACGAGCTCCGGCTGGTCGGGTATGACGGCGAGTTGTTCGGCTTCAGTGACACGCATGTCCGCATAGTTCCTAACTGCTTTACCCCACCCGCTGGATTAGTCGGGTGGTGGCCCGGTGACGGCGACACCAGAGATCTGGCAAATGCCAACACCGGAGTTGCAGAAGGCGGTTTGACGTTCAACCCGGGCAAGGTGGGTCAGACCTTCCATCTCAACGGCACAACGGCGGACATGGTTGCGCCTGCCTCTACCGCGCTCAACGTGAGCAGTTTTACGCTCAATGCCTGGGTGTTCCCGCTCGACTCCGGAACGGGACGCCCGATGCTCGAATACTCGACCGCCACCGGCAGCTTTGGCGTGCACCTTTGGGAAAATTTCAATTCAGCAGTGCAGATCACTCCCGGCGCAGTGTATGCAAACATCGTCGATTCAGGCGGTGGCAGCCATGTTCTGGCTACAGGGGCCGGAGCCCTGCAGCTTAAGCAGTGGAACCATGTTGCTCTTACCTATGACCGGACCACTGGAATAGGGCGCATCTATGTTAACGGCGCGGCTATCACCAGTGCCAGTCTGGGGTCGTTCACTCCGCGGACCGCGCTACCTTTCTATATCGGCGCGCGTCCGGGCAATGCCCATTTCCTGGGCGATATCGATGAGCCCCAGGTATTCAATCGCGCGCTTTCGCCGGCGGAGATCCTTTCCATCTATACGGCTGGCGCCTCCGGAACCTGCAAACCCAATGGACCTCAGCCTCCCATCGTCAGCGCCGGACTCGATCAGGCGATTTTCCTGCCGAACACCCAGGTAACGCTCAACGGAACAGCCATTGATCCGGCCGGAAACCCGCTGTCCATCTCCTGGAGCGTAGTGAGCGGCGCCGGCCCTGTCCTTTTCGCCAACCCGTTGGCCGCGGCTACCACGGCAACGTTTAGCGAGCCCGGAATTTACGTGTTGCGCCTCACGGCCAGCAATGCTCAACTCACCGCCAGCAGTGATGTCAACATTTCCGTGAGCCAGGTCATCAACCAGGCTCCGGTGGTGAGCGCCGGCGCCAACCAGACCGTCGAAGTGCCGATCAACGTTGTGACCCTGACGGGCAGCGTGACCGATGATGGCCTGCCGCTCGGCGGGACAATTACGCAGCAGTGGAGCAAGCTCAGTGGTCCAGGAACTGTAACGTTCAGCACCCCCACGCAGCTCGTAACCCAAGCCACCTTCAGCTCGCCCGGAACGTATCTACTGCAACTGACGGCCAGCGATTCGCAACTATCCGCGGGTTCGGTGGTGAGTGTTGCCATCCTGCAGAAGTTCGTAGGCGGGCCGGCAAACGGGACAGTTGTGCAGGGACAGATCCCGATTACAGTGGCTCCTGGAATCACACTGGCCTCGGGAGTGCTCGAGTTCTGGCCGGCGTCGAACCCGAACAACGTTCACGTGCTCAATCCGAACACGACCGGCTCGGGCACCATCGGGACGTTTGACGGCACAACTCTGTCCAATGGCGAATACATCGTCCGGCTCACCGGGACTGACACCAACGGCAACACGCAAGTGAGCTTGATCGTTCTGAATGTGACTGGGGAAAATAAACCGGGCAGGATCGTCAAGACCGTAACCGATCTGAGAGTGCCTGTTGCAGGCATGCCTCTGGCGATCACGCGCACCTATGACAGCCTCCTGCGTGACAAGGTAGGCGATTTCGGCTTCGGCTGGACGCTCTCCGTCAACGTGGGATTGGAAGTGGACCATTCATCGAACGTCACATTCAAGTTCAATGGCCAGCGGCAAACCTTCTTCTTTACGCCGCAGGCTTCGTCTTTCCTGTTCCCATGGCTGCTGCTGCCCAAGTATCAGCCGCAGCCCGGGTTCCACGGAACTCTTACCTCGGATGGTTGTGGTGGGCTTATGAAGGTGCAGGGCGAGATCATCTGCTTCCCCACGGGAGCTTATCAGCCCACAACCTATACCTATACTGATCCTTACGGACGAACCTACGTCTTTGGCGCCGATGGAAGCATGAAGTCGATCAAAGACCTGAACGGCAATACCCTGATATTTACTCCTGCCGGGATCACCAGCAGCGCGGGTGGAGTGGCGATTCCGTTTAATCGCGACGGCCAGGGCAGGATCACGCAGATCACCGACCTGAACGGCGGCATTTTCGCTTACGGCTACGATCCATCGGGAGATCTCGTCACCGTGAATAAGCCCGATATCGCTACGCCGGTAACCTACACTTATTCCACCGATCACCTGCTTTTGACACAGACGGATCCCAGGGGCAATTCCGTTTCCGCCACCTATTTCCCGGATGGACGCGTACAGAGCACAACCGATCCGCTAGGCAACGTAACCCAGTATTCCTACGATCTGGCGACCAACACAACCACCACGATCAATCCGGACGGCGGAGTCGTTAAACAGACCAACAACAGCTTCGGCAGCCCCATCAGCATTACCGATCCGCTGAACCGAACCACCACGATGAGCTACGATGCAAACCAGAATCTTCTTACGCTGACAAACCCGCTGGGAAAGACTACGACATATACATACGACGCCAACGGAAACCAGACATCCATGACCGACCCTCTAGGACACACGTCAGCTAGGTCCTACGACCGCATTGGCCGCTTGCTCCAGGTAACGGACGCTCTGGGTTTGGTGCAGAATGTGTCATATGACGCCGCCGGCAATCCTGTTTCTTTCAGTGATTCGATTGGGATCATGGCGCGACAAACGGTCGACAACAAAGGCAATGTCACGTCCCAGACGCTGCCGAACGGCGCAACCAGGCAATCGGTCTATGACAATTTCGGCAATCCCACTTCGGTGACTGATTATGTGGGATTCACAAGCACCCGCCAGTATGACTCAATGGGGAATTGGACCGGATTGACAGACAGCGTTCACGGAACCCGCATTGCCTTCCAATATGATGCGCTGGGGAACAAGACGCAGCAAAGCGATCCGCGCGGTAATACGATCAGCTACACGTATGACGGCGACGGCAATCGCATCAGCGAGACAGACCAGAACGGGGGAAGCTTCCTTCGTGAATATGACGCCGCCAATAATCTAACCAAGACCACCTATCCTGACGGCACGACTGCTTCCAAAACCTATGATTTTGCGCACCGGGTAGTCACATCCACGAACCAGACAGGCCGGACAACGCGCTTCGCCTACGATAAAGCCGGCCAGTTGATGCATGCCGTGATCGGGGATGGCACGCCATCGGCGATCACCATTTCCTACGATTACGATCTGGCCGGCCGCCTCATTGCGACAACCGACGGCCGCGGCAATACCACCCGGCTCACTCACGACGGTGCGGACCGGGTCGTCGCCGTGACCAATGCTGTGGGCGCCGCCACCACCTTGAGCTATGACGCTGACGGAAGGATCACCTCGGTTACCAGTCCGAGCGGCGCCAAGAGGCAGATGAGCTATGACGCCCGTGGCCGTCCCACGGTCGTCATTAATCCTGACGGCACCAGCGTGCACAATACCTTCGGCGCCGTGGGCCTCAGTTCCACCACTGACGAAGCCGGAAGAACGACCTCGTATTCCTTCAACGGGAGCGGGGATATTACAGGTGTTACCGATCCGGCAGGCAACTCAACACAGTATCTGCGCGATGCGAGCGGCCGCCTGAGTTCAGTGATTGACGCGAACGGACATCGCACAAGTTATGAATATGACTCCGCGGATCATGTAACGAAGAAGACGCTGGCCGACGGCAGCTTCGAGCAATTCACCTATGACAACAACGACAACGTAACCGCGATACGGCTTGCCGATGGGCACGTGAACCACTTCCAATATGACGCCATGAACCGGCTCACCTCAATCAGCTATTTCGATGGCCAGGTTGTGTCGTTCACCTATACGCCAACGGGAAAACGCAAGACGGCCACGGCCGCCAACGGCACCACGCAGTATGGATATGACAGTCTGGACCGGCTGGTGCAGGTTACGCAGCCCAATGGCCAGTCAGTAAGCTACACATACGACGCGGCCAATAACGTTACCTCTATTACCACTCCGTTCGGTGTGGCCACCTACAGTTATGACGCGGCCAATAGGCTCGCGTCGCTCACAGATCCACTCGGAAATGTCACGCAGTATGTCTATGACATTGAGGGCCGCCTGACGCAGCGCATCCTGCCGAACGGCATTGTCAGCACTCAAACCTTCGATGCCTTGGATCGCCTGGTGAAGCTTACGCATCAGCGCGGCACAGATGCGCCCTTTGAATCTTTTGAATACACCTTTGATCCCAGCGGACTTCGGACCAGTTCTCTGGAGGCCGACGGCACTGCGACCACGTGGGCCTATGACGATGCTTCCCGCCTGCTTCATGAGAATGTTGTTACCGGTTCGGGCCAGACAGTGTCAGACCAGCGCTACACCTATGACGCCGCCGGCAACCGCCTCAGCATGACAGCCAATGGCGGGGTGACAAACTATCAATACAACTCGCTCGATCAGCTGACGAACGCCGGTTCAACGCACTACACCTACGATAGCCGCGGCAACCTGAGTCAGGCCGCCGATACTTCCGGCACAACCAGCTACAGCTACGATGCTGCCAATCGGCTCAGCACGGTCTCTCTGCCCGGCGCCCCGAACGCCGCTTCGTATTCCTACCAGGCGGACGGGTTGCTTGCCAGCAGAACCGCCGGCGGGAACGTCAGGAATTTCATCTGGAATGAGCTCACGCCTTACGGCGATGTGCTCTATGAGACGAGCGGATCGGGAGCAGCATTGGCCAGCTACACGACGGGCGCGCTCGGCGACTTGCTGCTGCAGACCGGCAACGGGAGCAACCCGGCTTATTATCTGCACGACGGCCTGGGCAGCGTCATCGGCCTAAGTAATCTTGCCGCTGCGGAGACAGACCGCTACCGCTTTGATGCGTTTGGCAACCAGACTCAGTTCACGGGCGCCAGCATGAATCCGTTCCGCTACAGAGGCCAGCGCACGGACGATATCAGCGGCTTGCAGTACATGCGCGCGCGCTACTACAACGGCGGAACCGGACGGTTCCTTACACGCGATATCGCGCCCTTTGTGATGAGCGATCCCGTCGATCTGAACCGGTACACATACGCCGGCGCCAATCCTATCAATGGATACGATCCAACTGGCTTTTCTGACGCAATTGAATATGGAAGCATTGCCAGGGAAACCTCTGAGGACGCGACGATCGAAGGTTACCTGGTAGGCCGCATAGACGAGACGTTGCTTTCCTGCGCGCTCGATGCACTCGCGGCGATGCTTACAAAAATGCTGCTGCAGAGCCTGACGTTTAACCGCAAGAATGGGACGATCGGCAGCAAGGATCAATTTATTACCGTCGCCTTCGGACATGCCGTTATCAGTCCGGGAGGCATAGGGCTCGACGTCAAGTATGGATATGACAGCACTCTCCTCGCCGGGATCGAAAATGAAAAGGTCAAGCAGGTCCTTGTAGCAAAGGCCCAGGAATACGAAGCTTCTGTGCGGAAGGAAATTGTGGGCGTCAGCGCCAAATATCCTCCCGCAATCCTACGCGATTTCCTGGACGGCTTGGGAGATCTGGCGCTGCCGGACAGGACCCGGAAGCAGAATCAGGATGCCGATACAGAGGCTGACCGCAACGGCCACCACGCTGAACGGCAAGTCATTAATAAGTCCGGAGCTCCTAGTCAGAGCATCCTTGAATCGGTCTTTGCTACTCGCACGGTATGTATTACCTGTGAAGCCGCACTCAAAGCGGCAAAGGTAAGCTGCTTTGGGCCTATGGGAACACATTGGGGTTCGCCAGTATTTATTACTTTTTACTAAGTTCGCCCTTGATCCGGATCGCGGTTCGAGCTGCTGTAGGGAGGCAAGAGTGGGGCATCAGTGCGAGACAATGATCCAAAGTGGTGGACGCATACTCGAAGAGCTGGCTATAAGATTGAGCTTGTTGATGCTGAGTTCTTCTCAGCACTCGAAGTTGCTCAAAGGCCCTTTTATCGTTCCCTGGAAGATTTTGCGGCGGCGCAATGCGTGGAGAAGATGCAATGTATCGGCGGTGGAGCATTTTATTTAGGCACTACTAACCTAAGAATCAAGGCAAAGAAAAAGAACGGCGGAACAGTAGGCGGCAAGCGGCGCATCTTCAATTTCTTTGAATCTGCGCCGATAAAGGCTTTTGTAAGCCTTTGAAAACAGAAAACTTCCCCCTCTCTCTTTCCCTGAAGAATTCAAAAAAGCCTAAAACCTGGTTCGGGACCAGGGGGGGCGGAGGGTTCAAATCCTCTCTCCCCGACCATTTATTTTCAATCGTTTGCGAAGTGCCAGCCGACCATCTGGATTTGCATCAGGTGTTCTACCTCGAAAGCTGCATGATAGTGTGGTTGTTGCCGAAGCGCAATGCAGAGACCGTCACAATTTGATCACAAGTTATTTTCTTTGCTTCAACTCTTGATCCTACTGTAGCTCGATAACCGTGAGCTTCCCAAAGAAACCCATGAAGACCGGTGCTGCGACACGCGTCTCGCGTTTGGAACTACAGATAACCTTGCCCCCACTCGCCCCGGTCACTCAGAGCGTAGTGCTTGTATAACATCGACGTGCGCGGCGCGTGCCGCCGGCAGCATCGAGGCGACGACCGCGCCTGTCAGCCCCTTTGATGGCTCCGCAGCGAGTTTACGGACAGCAGGCCGGATCGAACAGAAGAAAGCAAGAGGGATAAAATCGTCAACATGGAAACGGGACAGGCTACAGCCGCACAAGGTCAATGCTTTCAATCAGAGCTGGTTTTTCACTAGGGCCGGCCACATTTGGACTGGCTTTCAACGACGACATTAAAGTACATTCATAGTCGGCAATTATGCCGGCAGTGCACAAGAATTGTTGCATTTTCGGTTTCTGGGAAGTCGCAACTGTCCTGGCTGGTTTTTGAGGGGACCAACCATAAGCGTGGCCGCCGCGAACCCTGACCGGATGACGAAATTCCACTCAGCCGGGTACATACAATTTGTAATAAGAAAAACACGAATCCCTTATTAAGAAAATCCGGCACCTTTGGTTTCCAGTTTTGAAAGAGGCAAGAAAATCGAAGAGATTGCCGCTCGCATTGCACGATAACATTTGACTCTTCACGTATCCTCCTCGTGGAGCCGGCGATGAAATCAGCTGACAAAACCAAAGGTCATAGTCTGTCTCCAGCACAAGCTGGCATCTGGATGGCCCAGGTGTTAGACCCTGACAATCCTGTGTTCAACATCGCTGAATATATAGAGATTGGCGGCGCAGTGATGCCCTGCGTGTTCGAGAGCGCGTTGCGGCGAGTGATATCAGAGGCAGAAGCCCTGCACGTGCGTGTTGGCGAAGTGGATGGCAAGTCCCGGCAGTACATGGTTCCTGATGAGGGCTGGCAGTTTCTGTTCATGGATGTGAGCAGCGAGTGCGATCCGCAATCTGTGGCTGAAAGCTGGATGCGCGCCGATCTTGCATGTGCTGTTGATCTACGCAAAGACCGCCTGTTTGCCTATGCGCTGTTCCGCCTCTCCTCCGATCGATATTTCTGGTATTCGCGCAACCATCACCTCTGTAATGACGGCTTCGGCGGGCTTCTTGTAGCACAGCAGGTGGCGGCGGTTTATAGCGCACTCATGAAAGGCGGGAAGCCACCGGAAGCCTTGCCACCATACTCTGAACTGTTAGAAGAAGAGGAACGCTACCGCAATTCTTCGCAATACTTGCGTGATCGGGAATACTGGCGGACACAGCTCCCTGAGATTCCGGAGATAGTGACACTCTCGGGGAAACCGCCCGCACGGTCGCGCAGATTCCTCCGCTCCACGCACATCATTCCACACGAAATCGAAATCATTCTGCGCAGTGTTGCGAAAACGCAGGGAGCAACGCTGGCCCAAGTCATCATAGCCGCAGCCACGCTGTACCTGCATCGTATGACCGGGGCACAAGACGTTGTGCTGGGAATTCCGCTTACTGCCCGAGTGGGGAGAAAAATGCGCAGCACGCCGGGCATGGTGTCGAATGTGTTGCCGCTGCGTTTGAGCATCGATCCAACAGACTGCTTCGCTGATTTGCTCAGGCAGACCGGATACAAAATGCGGGCAATGGTGCGGCGCCAGCGTTATCGCGGGGAAGACATTCGGCGTGATATGGGGTTGCGGCCCGATGAGCCGGATGTGTACGGCCTGATGGTCAACGTGATGTCATTTGACTATGACCTCTGTTTTGCCGGGCACAAAGCACACACCCACAACCTCTCGAACGGGCCGGTGGATGAGTTTTCCATTGCACTGTACGATCGCAAGGATGGATCGGCGCTGCGGTTGGATCTTGATGCGAACGCCGAGCATTACAGCGACGAAGAAGTTGCCAGACATCACCGCCGGCTCCTGCATTTGTTAGGGCAGTTGTCCAACACTGAGACACCGCTGCACCGCTTCGAGCTTCTTCTGGAGAACGAACAAACCACGCTGCTGGAGCAGTTCAATGCGACTTACTGGCAAATAGAAGAAGCCACGCTGCCTCAACTCTTTGAAGCGCAGGTAACACGCACCCCCATGGCGACGGCGTTAGTGGCTGGCCAAGAGGAGTTGTCCTATACAGAACTGAACCGACGCGCGAACCAGCTGGCCCATGTTCTGGTGAAGATGGGAGTAGCGCCGGAGATGCTGGTGGGCATTTGCGTGAAGCGCTCTGCCCCCATGGTGATTGCGCTGCTGGCCGTTCTGAAGGCGGGCGGCGCTTATGTCCCGCTCGATCCTGAATATCCACAGCAACGGCTGGCGCAAATGCTTAAGGAGGCCGCGCCAAAGGTGGTGTTGAGCAGCGATGCGCTCCGGCCGCGGCTCCCGCAGGGAACCAGCATCCTTAACCTGGATGCAGCGGAAACGCTCTGCTCAATCAACAACGCGCCCGACAATAACTTCAGATCTGCTTTGCTGCCGGAACATCCTGCTTATGTGATCTTTACTTCTGGTTCTACAGGCAGGCCCAAAGGTGTAGTCATCGAACACCGCAGCACTGCAACGTTCATTTCATGGGCAGGAAGCGTGTTTACTGCGGAAGAATGGGCTGGAGTGCTGGCTTCCACTTCCATTTCCTTTGACCTTTCGGTTTTCGAACTGTTTGCCACTCTTGCACATGGCGGTACGGTGCTGCTGGCGGAATCGGCGTTGCAACTGCTGCAGTTGGACGCGCGGGAGAGAGTACGGCTCATTAATACAGTTCCCTCTGCCGCACATTCGTTGCTGGATTCCGGAGGGTTGCCGGACGGAGTTCGCACGATAAACCTTGCCGGTGAAGCACTGAGAAATTCTCTCGTGCAGCAGCTCTACGCTGCCGGGCATGTGGAGAAGGTCTACAACCTCTACGGCCCCTCAGAAGACACCACTTATTCGACATTCATTTTATGCCCACGCGGAGTCTTCGAAGAACCTGCGATTGGACGGCCGATCTGGAATACACAAGCTTATGTGCTGGACAGCTCTCTGCAACTGCTTCCATCAGGAGCTGCAGGCGAGCTATACGTGGCGGGGAGAGGGCTGGCGCGAGGCTACCTGAACCAGCCGGGGCTGACAGCGGAGCGCTTCATCCCTGATCCTTTCGGTGTTCCGGGGGAGCGGATGTATCGCACCGAAGATCTCGCACGGTGGCGGCAGGACGGCACGCTGGAATACCTGGGACGCGCCGACCAGCAGGTGAAGATACGCGGCTTCCGTATTGAACTGGGAGAGATCGAGGCGGCGTTGTCCGCTGCTCCTGAAGTCGGGGGGGCGGCCGTGATCGCGCGCGAGAATGGCGCTTCAGGCAAAGAGATCATCGCTTATGTGGCTCCAGCGAACGGAAACATGCCGGATCAAGTGTTGTTGCGGCAGGCCCTGAGTGAACGGCTGCCCGCGTACATGATGCCTTCGGCCTTTGTGGTTCTGGAGGCATTGCCCCTCACTCCCAACGGCAAATTGGACCGGCGGGCATTGCCTGAGCCACAAAGACAAACACACGCCTGCCGCGCACCACGCACCACGGAAGAAGAGATTCTCTGCGGGCTGTTTGCTGAAGTGCTTTCGCTGGAGCGTGTGGGTATTGATGATGATTTCTTTGCTCTTGGCGGGCACTCGCTCATGGCCATGCGGCTGATCAGCAGGATACGGAACCTGCTGGAGGTGGAACTCAGCATTGAAGCATTTTTCCATGCGCCGACTGTGGCGAAACTGGCGGCGAGTTTTACGCGCCCAGAAACTTCGAAGCTGAGGCTGGAGGCGACGGCCAGGCCTGGACAAGTTCCGGTGACCTATTCACAGCAGCGGTTGTGGTTCATCGATCAACTGGAAAACTCAACTCAATATCACATTCCTGAAGTATGGAGGCTGCGTGGCGCACTGGATTTGCCGGCATTGCGCCAGGCCATTCACGGCATAGTCGAGCGCCATGAAATCCTGCGGACGCATTTCAGCCATATGGAAGGTGAACTGGTACAGATTATTGAAGCGGATTTCGCCATCGATATTCCCATCCAGGACATGACATTGCTCACGGCCAGTGAGCAACAGGAAGCTGTGACTGCTGCGGTGCGGGAGGAGTGGGAGCGCAGTTTCGATCTTGCGCAGGGGCCGCTTTTGCGGCTGAAGCTGCTCAAGCTGGGCGAGCAGGATTATATTCTGTTGCGCACCGCACACCACATCGTCTTCGATGGCTGGTCAGAGAGCATTTTTGACCGTGAGTTAGCGGAGCTTTACTCGACAGCCTGTGAAGCACGTCCTCATTCGCTGGGGCCGTTGCCGCTGCAATATGCTGATTTTGCTCTGTGGCAGCGCAGAAACCTTTCGGGCGGCCTTTTTGCGGCAGAACTGGATTACTGGCGGGAGAAGTTGTCCGGAATCCCAGAAGAGCTGGCGCTGCCGAAAGACAGGCCACGGCAGGCGAGGCAGACATTTGCGGCCAGCATGTTCCACGCCAGCCTGCCAGCGGCGCACCTCAAAGCGCTACACGAGTTGGGACGCGCGGAACACGCGACACTGTACATGACGCTGCTGACCGCTTTCTCCGTTCTGCTGGGGCGGTACAGCGGTCAGAATGACATCGTAGTGGGTTCGCCGGTGGCGAATCGCCCTGATCCCCGGCTGGAAGAGCTGATCGGATACTTTGCCAGCGCGCTGGTGATGCGCACACGGGTTGACTGGAATACCGGGTTCCGCGATTTGCTGGGGCGGGTGAGAAGCGGCGCACTTGAAGCATACCGGCACCAGGACATTCCTTTCGAGCAACTGGTGGAGATCATTTCACCGGGGCGAAATCTGAGTGTGCCGCCGGTATTCCAGGTGATGCTGGTGCTTCAGAATGCCCCGAGCGCACCGCAGGCGCTGAACGGAGTAGAGGTTGAACGGCTGGTGCCTCATGAGGTGCGCGTGCGTCTTGATCTGGAACTCTATGCCTGGGAAGACGCAGGCACGCTACAACTCTACTGGCTGTGGAACCGCGACCTGTTTGATTCATGGCGCATGGAGCAAATGGCTGTCCATTTCATTCAGTTGCTGAATGAGGCGGCGACTCATCCAGAGAAATCGGTCGGCCGGTTGGAGATGATGAGCAAGGAAGAGCGGCAACAACTCTTGCTCGAATGGAACGACACCGCTGCCCCATATGCGTATGACCGATGTTGTCATCACTTGTTCCAGGAGCAGGCCAGGAAGTTTCCATCCCGTGTTGCTGCGGAATTTGCAGGATCGCAGCT
Source organism: Terriglobia bacterium (assembly GCA_041488515.1). Lineage (GTDB taxonomy): Bacteria > Acidobacteriota > Terriglobia > Terriglobales > Acidobacteriaceae > Angelobacter. The sequence goes on from JBGPPK010000005.1 coordinate 392,006, forward strand.
CAACTATGCAGTTCTTGATAGCCGCTCCAATCAGCTGGCAAATTACCTGATAAATCTCGGCGTCCGGCAAGAGACGAGAGTTGGAATCTGCGCGGAACGCGGCCTGGAGATGCTTGCAGGGCTGCTCGGTATTCTGAAGGCTGGCGCGGCCTATGTTCCACTGGATCCCGCGTATCCGGGTGAGCGGCTTTTGTTCATGCTGGAAGATTCCGGCGCAGATGTTTTGCTGACGCAAAACAAGCTGCGCGATTTGTTCGCGGCGTCGGCGAAGCAGCGCATTATTGCGTTGGATGGCGACTGGGAGCAGATCGCTTCCGAGTCTGAAAATGCTCCACGGGTGCACGTAGACGAATGTAACCTGGCCTATTTGATCTATACGTCGGGTTCCACCGGGAAACCAAAGGGAGTCGCGGTAGAACACCGGCAGCTTGCAAACCAGCTGTTCTGGAGCTCCGCTGCTCTTGGGTTAAATGCAGATGACCGCGTACTGCAAAAGGCTTCTTTCAGCTTTGACGCTTCCATTCTGGAGATATTCCTTCCACTCGCCTGCGGAGCGACGATTGTGGCAGCGAAACCAGGCGGCGAGCAGGATGCCGACTATCTGCTGCGGCTCGCCATTGAAAAAGGTGTTACCTACGTTGATCTCGTTCCAACGTTGCTCCAGGCCCTGCTGGAAAATCCATTCATCCATAAGTGGACTTCACTGCGTGTGATGAGCAGTGGCGGGGAGGCGCTTAAGCCTGAATTGGTACACGAGTTTTACCGTAAGCTACCCCGAGCCGTTCTCTGGAATACCTATGGGCCAACCGAAGCTACGGTGCAGTGCACCTGGACGGAGTGTCCGCAGCGCGAGTCGACCATTTCCATTGGGATGCCCATCGCAAATACGCAGGCCTATGTTCTCGATGAAGAGATGGAGCCTGTTCCTCTGGGGGTGACCGGGGAGTTGCATATCGGTGGTGCGGGAGTAGCACGTGGATACTGGCAGCGCCCCGAGCTGACGGCGGAAAAATTTGTTCCTGATCCATTTGGTGCGGTGCCCGGAGCGCGGCTGTACCGCACCGGTGATCTTGCCCGCTGGAGTACGCATGGAGAGCTCGAATTCACTGGGCGCGCAGACCAGCAGGTCAAGCTCCGCGGCTTCCGCATTGAGCTGAGTGAAATTGAGGCGGTGCTCAGGAAGTGTGAGCACGTCTCAGAAGCGCTGGTGATGGTGCGCGCTGAGTCTGGGCAGAAACAGTTGGTCGCTTACATCGTTACTGCCGGGCCACAGGAGACCGCGAAAACCGAAATCTTATACAGGCATTTACGGCAGTCTCTGCCGGAGTACATGGTTCCAGCCGCATTTGTTCTGCTCGACAGCTGGCCGCTGACGCCAAATGGCAAGCTCGACCGCCGAGCGCTGCCTGTGCCGGAGCGGCAGAGAGTGGAAGGTCATCACCCGCCGCGCACGCCCGAGGAAGAAATTCTGTGCGGAGCTTTTGCCAGCGTGCTGTCAGTGGAACGCATGGGCATCCATGACAATTTCTTTGCGCTGGGCGGCCACTCGCTGATGGCGGCGCGGCTGGTGAACATGGTGCGGAGCGCGTTCGGGGTAGAGATCGGCATCCGGACTTTGTTCGAAGCGCCTACGGTAGCGCAACTCGCATCGCAGTTGCGCTTCGCCAACGCTGCACGCAGGCCGCTGATACGGCAGCCCCGGCCAGAGCGGTTGCCGCTTTCTTATGCGCAGCAGCGGTTATGGTTTATTGACCGTATGGAAGGCCCCAGCGCAACTTATAACATCCCTCTGGCGTTGCGCCTGGAAGGAGATCTGGATCAGCACGCGCTGGAGCAGGCCCTGGCCGACGTGGCAGCACGGCATGAGACGCTGCGGACGATTTTCCCCGAACTGAATGGCGTTCCGCATCAGCATGTCCTTCCTGTTGATCAGGCATCCCTCGTCCTGGTTGGCGAACCTGTCAATGAAACTGAACTGGGCGGAAGACTCTCTGAGGCGGCAGCAACCGGCATTCAACTGAACCGCGAGATGCCCGTAAAGGCATGGCTGTTCGAGATCAGCCGGCAGTCTCACATGCTGCTATTGCTTCTGCACCACATTGCTGCGGACGGGTGGTCCATGGGGCCGCTGGGGCGTGACATACAGCAGGCATACAGTGCGCGTGTCTCCGGGAAACGACCGCATTTGCAGGAACTGCCGGTACAGTATGCCGACTACACGTTGTGGCAACGTGAATTGCTGAGTGGCAGTTTGCTGGCTGACCAGTTGGCATTCTGGCGCAAGGCGCTTGCAGGCGCGCCGGAAGAGCTGAGCTTGCCGAGTGATCGTCCACGTCCGCGCGTATCGAGCCATCGCGGGGCAGTGGTGCAGTTTGAGATAAGCGCAGAATTGCACGGTCGCCTGCTTGCGTTGGCGCGAAGCAGCGGCGCGAGCTTGTTCATGGTGCTACATGCCGGTTTGGCGGTGTTGCTCTCGCGCATGAATTCCGGAGAGGACATTCCCATTGGCGCCATCATCGCGGGCCGCAACGAAAGTGTTGTCGAAGATCTTGTCGGCTTCTTCGTAAACACGCTGGTCATGCGCACAGATCTGTCGGGGGGGCCGGATTTTTTGGAAGCCGTCCGGCGCGTCCGCAAATTCGCGCTGGAAGCTTACGCCCACCAGGACGTTCCATTTGAGCGGCTCATTGATGAGTTGCAGCCAGTGCGCTCGCAATCCAGGCATCCGCTCTTTCAGGTGGCTATGGCGCTGCAGAATGCTCCTGCCGCCAGGCTTAATCTGCCAGGGTTAAAGGTGAAGCAGGAGCGGTTGCCAGTGACAACCGCCAAGTTCGACCTGCTGTTCACCCTTACGGAACAATTCGCAGACAATGGCAAACCAGGTGGTATTTGCGGGGAACTGGAACACAGCAGCGAATTGTTTGATCTTTCCACTGCGGAGTCGCTGGCTGCAAGGTTTGTCCGCTTGCTGCAACAGGCAGCCACAACGCCGGAAAAACCTATTGCAGAAATTGATCTGCTGACCGTGCAAGAGCGCATCATGCTGCTCGAGGACTTCAATGCAACAACCAGGCCAGTCGGGTCCCCGAGCCTTGCAGAGCTGTTTGAGCAACAGGCGGCGGCTGTTCCGCACCGGGACGCTCTGATCTTTGCAACAGACCATGTCACGTATTCGCAACTGAATGAAAGGGCGAACCGCCTGGCACATTATTTGATTGGTCTGGGTGTCGGACCGGAGTCACTGGCGGGTGTTGCTATGGAGCGGTCCGTGGAGATGGTTGTTGCGCTGCTGGCGACACTGAAAGCGGGGGCGGCGTATCTACCGCTTGATCCGGACTATCCGCAAGCCCGCATTACGCAGATGCTGGATGATGCGGCCCCGGTGGTGGTTCTCACCAGTGGAGAACTGTTCAGCAATTTGCCGCAAAGGAACGGAACGCGGCTCCTGAGCATTGACAGTATTGCGCTGCAAAGCGAGTTGGCAAAAGCCCCTGCGCATGATCCAGCGGTGGCGCTGCTGCCGCAGCATCCGGCCTATGCAATCTATACGTCGGGTTCAACAGGCAAACCCAAGGGCGCGGTGATCTCTCATCAGGCAATCGTCAACCGCCTGCTGTGGATGCAGGCGGAGTACGGGCTGGAGGCGGACGATCGGGTACTCCAGAAGACGCCTTTCAGCTTTGACGTCTCCGTATGGGAATTCTTTTGGCCTTTGTTGACGGGAGCAACGCTGGTGATGGCACGGCCGGGAGGACACCAGGACCCGCACTATCTGGCTTCATTGATTCCCGAGCTGAGCGTGACCACAGTCCACTTCGTTCCTTCGATGTTGCACGCTTTTTTGCAGGAACCGCTGTCGCGAAGGTGCGGCTGCCTGCGGCGGGTGATATGTAGTGGCGAGGCGCTGACGAGCGAGCTGCAGAGGCAGTTCTTTCAGACGCTGAATGTTCCTCTGCACAATTTGTATGGTCCCACCGAGGCCGCAGTCGATGTGAGCTTTTGGCGATGCAGGCAGAACGAAGACGGTCCGGTGCCAATTGGGAGGCCTGTCTGGAACATCCGCATGTATGTGCTGGATGCGGCTTTACAGCCTGTGCCTGCGGGAGTTCCAGGTGAACTGTACTTGTCAGGAATTGGCTTGGCGCGCGGGTATCTGAATCGGCCCTCGCTTACGGCGGAGCGGTTTGTGGCTGACCCATTCGCGGCAGCAGGGGCGCGCATGTACCGCACCGGCGATCTGGCGCGCTGGCGGGCCGATGGCGCTCTGGAGTATCTGGGACGCGTTGACCATCAGGCAAAAATTCATGGACTGCGAATTGAATTGGGCGAGATTGAATCCGCATTGCTGGCGGAACCTGGAATCATTCAGGCTGCCATGGTGGTGCGCGAGCATGGACCTGGAGAAAAGCAACTGGTCGCATACATTGTCGGTTCGGCGAGTTGTCCACTTGATGTGGACAGTTTGCGGCGCAGCCTGAGCACAAAGCTCCCAGAGTACATGGTTCCCACGAGGTTCGTGGTCCTCGATGCGCTGCCGCTTACTGCAAGCGGAAAGCTCGACCGCAAAGCGCTGCCTGCGCCCCGTGTAGAGAAGAAATCCTATCGTCCGGCGCGAACACTGGAAGAACAAACGATCAGCCGAATCTTTGCCGAAGTCTTATCGCTAGAGCAGGTGGGCATTGATGACAACTTTTTCAATCTCGGCGGAGACAGCATTCTTTCCATTCAGGTCGTAAGCCGGGCGCGTAGCGCCGGACTTGAACTGACTCCGCGTGATATCTTCGAGCACCCGACGGTAGAGATGCTTGCCCTCGTGGCGAAGAAGATCGCCTCCAGCGAGCATTCGCAGGGTTGCGAGAGCGGCATTGGCAAACTGATTGCAACGCCGATCATTCGATGGCTGTTGGAGACCGGCAGTTTCAAAAGCTTCCACCAATCAGTAATGTTGCGCACCCCGGAGCGATTGAGCGAGCAAGACCTGCTGCGGATCATGCAGGCCGTTCTTGATGCGCACGACATTCTCCGCTTGCAGGTGGGCCAGGATGGCAGCCTGTTCATACGCCCGCACGGCTCTGTGATAGCGGAAGAATGTCTCAGCATTCAGCAATATGAAAATGGACAGACAGCAGCGGATCGGCTGGATCCATATACCGGCGCATTGTTGCAAGCGGTCTGGTTTGTGGAGGATCACCGGCTGCTATTCATCATCCATCATCTTGCTGTGGATGGCGTTTCATGGCGCATTCTCATCTCTGATCTGGCGGCGGCCTGGGATGCCATAACTGAAGGCAAAGAGCCGGTGCTCCAACCTGTTCCGGTCCCATTCAGGAGTTGGGCGCGACACCTACATGATCAGGCGAATACAGTTTCCGTCGAGAAAGACCTGGTTACGTGGGAAAGCATTCTTGATCGTGGCGCACCGCTGTTGCCTGAAGCGGTGTTCGATCCGGCTGTTGACACGATGGACACAGTGCACCATCTGCAAACCAGAGTGTTACCAGCGCTGAGTGCAGACTTGCTTACCACAGTTACCGCCAAGCTCCATGCACAAATCAATGATGTTCTGCTCACGGCACTGGCATTGGCCTTCGCCGGATGGCGGCAGAACTCGCACCCTGTGCTGGTGGAGATCGAAGGACATGGACGTGAGTCTGGCGAGACAGGGCTGGATATCTCGCGCACCGTTGGCTGGTTTACCACCGTGTTTCCTATTGCACTGGAGATTGGACACTTCGATGAACCAGCGGCAAATCTGGGCCGCACTTTCAAAAGAGTGAAAGACCAGTTGCGGGCAGTGCCACAGCGCGGCCTGACTTACGGGCTGCTGCGTTATCTCAATGTAAAAAGTGGCCGCCAGCTGGCCTCCCAGCCCAAACCTCAAGTGGCCTTCAACTACCTGGGACGGATCAGCGCAGGCAGCGCGAGTGATTGGTCAGCTGTGGATGAGAGTGCCTTCAGCGCGGGTGCCGATCCGCAGATGCCCGCGCCGCACCTGCTGGAATTGAATGCGATCACCGTGGATGGAAATGATGGGCCGAGCCTCATTGGAAGCTGGAGTTGGGCCGGGCGGCACTTGCATGAGCGAGAAGTCCGGTCACTTGCGGACCTTTGGCAGAAGGCACTGGAGGCACTTGTGCAGTACGCGAGGGAGGCCGGGGCAGGCGGCCATTCTGCTTCTGATTTTCCGCTGGCAAAGCTCACGTTAGAGCAGGTGGAGGCGATCGAGGGTTTCTGTCCTGAATTGCAGGATGTGCTGCCGCTCGCACCGTTGCAGGAAGGCCTGCTGTTCCATGCTGTTTATGATCAAAGTGCGACCGATGTGTATACGGTGCAGACCTCGCTTGAACTGGAAGGGACCATTGATGCTGTCCGGTTGAAGCAGGCGTGTACGTTACTGCTGAAACGCCATTCCAACCTGCGCGCCCGCATCGTTCATGAAGGGCTTGAGCGGCCTGTGCAGATCATTCCACGTTCCGCCACATTGCATTGGCGCGAGCAAGATTTCTCCGCAATGCCTGCCGTAGTGCGCCAATCTGAATGGGAGGAATTTATTGCGGAAGACCGCCGCCAGCGTTTTGACCTTGCTTCCGGCCCGCTGCTGCGCTTCGCGTTGCTTCGCCTGGAAGCTGAGCGCTTCGTGTTCCTGCTTACCAATCACCACCTGCTGCTGGATGGCTGGTCCATGCCGGTGCTGATCAAAGAAGTTTTTGAACTATACCGGAGCAATGGCGAGGCAAAGCTGCCGGGTGTCGCTCCGTATTCAGGCTATCTGGCATGGCTGGCCGTGCAGGATCATGCTGCTGCGCTTGCTCGCTGGCGTGAATATCTGGCTGGAATTGATGCGCCCACATTGATGGTATCTTCTTGGCACGAGGGCGAACCGCCGCACCCGCCAAAAGCCTTTCATTGCGCGCTTCCAGTGAGCTTAAGTGAAGAACTGAACAAAACCGCGCAAGCACATGGCATTACCACCAGCACGTTGATGCAAGGGCTGTGGGCGGTCCTGCTCGCACGCATGACGGGACAGAACGATGTCATATTCGGCATCACGGTTTCAGGGCGCAATGCGGAACTGCCCGGCATTGAGAGAATGCTCGGATTGCTTATCAATACCGTCCCCATGCGGGTGCAGTTGCAGCCTGAAGAATCTCTGATGAGTTTGCTCGCCCGTATTCAGGCAGCGCAGGCCCGTATGATCGCTGTACAGCACGTGAGGCTGCCGGAGATACAGCGCCAGGCCGGCTTGGGCGTTCTCTTTGACACCATAACGGTATTTGAAAACTATCCTCTGGATCGTGAGGGACTGAGCGATGCGCTGGGCGATCTGAAGCTGGCGCATGCCTCCATGAATGACGCAACGCATTATCCTCTCGCGTTGGCCATAGCGCCTGGCGAGGAGTACCATCTGCGCTTTGATTACAATCCGCGGCGATTCAGTGGTGAGTTCATTGAAGCACTGTCACGCCGTTATGTGCAACTGGTGGAGCAGGCCATCGTTGCTCCGCAAAGTTATATTTACAGATTATCGGTATTGCTCGATGACGAACCGCAGAAGCTGTTGCAGGATTACAACCGGACAGCCAGCCAGATTGCGGAGGCCACATTCCCTGAATTGTTTGAGGCACAGGCCGCGCGTACTCCCGCGGCGGTGGCCCTCGTTGCAGGAAGATATTCGCTGACGTATGGAGAGCTGAATGCCAGGGCCAACCAGTTGGCGCATTATCTTGCAGGTCAGCGTATCGGACCTGAAAGCTTAGTAGGCATTGCTCTGGAACGCTCACCTGAGATGATCGTTGCAGTATTGGCGGTTATGAAGGCCGGGTCAGCCTATCTGCCCCTTGATCCGGAGTATCCGCAGGCCCGCCTGGCATACATGATTCAGGATGCCGCTCCGGCTACGGTCATCACCAGCGAATCATCGATTTATCGCTTGCCACAGATGGAAAACGCCAAGGTGCTCAGCATCAATGGGCAGGAAACCGTGTCTTTGCTGGCCACAATGCCAGAGCATAACCCCACGAATGACGAGCGCATCGCACGCTTGAGCGTGCAGCACCCCGTATATGTGATCTACACCTCCGGCTCCACAGGCGCGCCGAAAGGTGTGCTGGTCACGCATGCAGGTATTTCATCAATGGCACACGCACAGGCAGAACGGTTGAACGTGACATGCAACTCGCGGGTGCTGCAATTTGCTTCGTTGAATTTTGACGCGTCGTTCTGGGAAATGGTGATGGCGTTTGCCTCAGCAGCTGCGCTGGTGCTGATTGAAGGTGAACGTGGCGGCGCATCGTTGCGGGAGGCGCTGGTTACACAGCGAGTGACACATGCGCTGTTGCCGCTGGCGGTGCTCGAAAGCCTGGAAGAATTCCCGGACCTTCCGCTGGAGTGCCTGACCAACGGGGGCGAAGCATTGCCGGGAGAAGTTGTAGCGCGCTGGTCGGGTGGTCGCAGGATGGTCAATGCCTACGGGCCCACGGAAACAACAGTGTGTGCCACTATGAGCGCACCCCTCTCGGGTAAGGCAAAGCCGCCCATCGGCTCGCCTATTCTCAACATGCAGGTTTTCGTGCTGGATGCCAATCTTGAGTTAACTCCTCCCGGAGTAGCTGGCGAACTTTATATCTCGGGCGCGGGTCTGGCACGCGGATATCTGAACCGGCCGGGACTGACAGCGGAACGTTTTGTCGCGAATCCGTTTGTCCCGCGCGGTACCCGCATGTACCGCAGCGGTGATGTGGCGCGCTGGCGTGAAGACGGCACGCTGGAATTCATCGGACGCGCTGACCAGCAGGTGAAGGTCCGCGGGTTCCGGATTGAATTAGGCGAGATTGAAGCGGCGTTGCTCGCCCATTCTGAAATCGCTCAGGCAGCCGTGGCAGCCATGGACAAACAGTTAATCGCCTATCTTGTGCCCCGCAATGGAAACCTGCCCGCAACGGCGGAACTCCGCCACGCCTTGAGCCAGCAGTTGCCTGATTATATGGTTCCCGCAGTGTTTGTCAGCCTGCCGGCATTGCCGCTGACTCCAAATGGCAAGCTCGATCGCGGCGCACTGCCCAGACCGGCGAGAAATAATCAGAGCTATTGCGCTCCCCGCACTTCAGATGAAGCTGCCCTCTGCGCTTTTTTTGCTGAATTGCTCGGAGCGGAGCAGGTCGGCATTGATGATGATTTGTTCGCCCTGGGTGGACATTCGCTGCTGGCCATGCGCCTGGTGGGCCGCATACGCAGCCACTTCGCCGTGGAGCTTTCACTGCGCGACCTCTACAACGCGAGCACGGTGCGTGAATTGAGTGAAGTCATTCAGATGCTGCTGTTCAGAGGTGCATATTCTACGGCTCCAGAGCATGCGGCCCATGAAATTGTTGAGGAAGAGGAAATATGAGTTGTATTGAGTTGCTGAAAGAACTCCGCGAGCGGGGTGCGCGTCTCTGGATACAAGATGACCGGCTGCGTATCGCCGCGCCACAGGGAGTGCTCACCGATGAACTGCGTCGTGAACTCAAAAGCCATCGCGAAGAACTGCTTCGATTCTTGAAGCGTCAAAATGGCGCACATAAACGTAAGCCACTGGAGCGCCGCGCGCGCCCGGAATTGTTGCCTCTTTCTTACGCGCAGCAGCGTTTGTGGTTCTTGTACCGCATGGAGGGACCGAGCGCCACTTACAACATCCCACTGGCCTTACAACTCGAAGGCGAACTTGATCAAAACGCCCTTGAAGGGGCACTGCGCGATGCAGTGAACAGGCATGAGGCGCTGCGTACCGTGTTCTTCGAAAAGGATGGTGTTCCTTACCAGCGTGTACTGCCGATCGAGGAGGTGCACCTTCATTTCGAAGTCAACGAAGTTACGGAAGGCGAACTGAATGAGCGGCTAACAGCGGCTGCAACTTCTACCGTTGATCTCGAACACGAACTGCCGCTGAAAACCTGGCTGTTCAAGATTGGGCCACGCTCTCATGTGCTCTTCTTACTCCTTCACCATATCGCCGGAGATGGCTGGTCGATGGGGCCGCTGGCGCGCGATGTGTCCCATGCGTACGGTGCCCGCCTTAAGGGCCAGCCGCCACAATTCTCTAAATTGCCCGTGCAATATGCGGACTATGCCTTATGGCAACGTGAACTTCTGGGCGAGTCAGATGAGCCGGCAAGCCTGCTGGCCAGCCAGACTGAATTCTGGCGCAAGGCGTTGGAAGGGGCACCGGAAGAACTAAGTTTGCCTTCAGACCGCCCACGTCCGGCGACTGCTTCTTACCGTGGCGGCTCTATACAGTTTGAAATCAATGCAGAACTTCACCATAGCCTACTGGCACTGGCCAGAGAAGCTCGCGCAAGCTTGTTCATGGTGCTACAGGCGGGCATCGCGGCATTGCTCTCTCGCCTGGGTGCGGGAGCCGACATTCCCATCGGCACAGCCGTTGCGGGGCGCACCGAACCCGCGTTGGAAGAGCTGGTTGGATTTTTCGTCAATACGCTGGTGATGCGCACCAATTTAAGAGGCGATCCCAGTTTTAATGAGCTTATCCGGCAAGTACGCGCCTCGGCCGTAGATGCCTATGCGAATCAGGATGTTCCGTTTGAGCGGCTGATTGAGATGTCGCAACTGGTGCGTTCGCAGGGCAGGCATCCGCTCTTCCAGGTAATGATGTCCCTTCAGAACACGCCTGAGGCGGAGCTTGACCTGCCGGGGCTAAGCGTACGTCCGTATGCAATACTCAGGGCCACCGCCAAGTTCGATCTGATGTTTGATTTCATTGAGGGTCCTGGGGCAAACGGGCCATCTGGAATTCATGGCAGGCTGGAGTACAGTCATGACTTGTTCAATCGTGAAACTGCCGAGGCCTTCGCCTCACGCTTGCTGCGACTGCTGCAAGAGGCTACAGCCGCGCCGGATGTTCCTGTATACCGGCTTGACATTCTGACGGCAAGCGAACAGCGCGCTCTAATCGAAGAATTCAACCCGCAGGAAGCGGTCCCAACTTCGTCCACTCTGGTCAGGCTGTTTGAGATCCAGGTAGAGCTCACGCCTGAGTCTCCGGCGGTGGTTGCAGGTGAAGGTTCGCTAAACTACGCGGAGTTGAACAGGCAAGCCAACCGCTTGGCGCACGTCTTGATCGAGTATGGTGCGGGTCCGGGCAAGCTTGTGGGCATTGCGCTGGAGCGCTCGCTGGAGATGGTGGTCGCGATCCTGGCTACATTGAAGAGCGGCGCAGCCTACCTTCCGCTTGATCCGGAATATCCTGAGGCACGACTGGAGCAGATGCTGAAGGATGCCGCTCCCGTGGCAGTGCTCGCAACCGCATCTTCAGGACGCCGGCTCACGCATGGAAAAGCACTCTGTCTGGATGCCGCTGATATCCAGACTGGAATCAGTAAAGCATCAGACCACAATCCATCCGTAGCGCTGCTGCCGCAACATCCGGCGTATGTGATCTACACTTCCGGGTCCACAGGTATGCCGAAAGGAGTGGTAGTCACCCACGCCAATGTAACTCGCTTGTTTGCCGCAACCAACGAATGGTTCCACTTCGGCCCGCAGGATGTGTGGACGCTTTTCCACTCCTATGCGTTTGATTTCTCCGTGTGGGAATTGTGGGGCGCGCTGCTGTACGGTGGAAGGCTGGTGGTTGTTCCAACAACAATCGCCCGTTCAACTTCAGAGTTTCTGGATCTTCTGATCGATGAGCGCGTTACTGTGCTGAACCAGACGCCCTCAGCTTTTTACCAGCTTATGCAGGCGGAGCAGGAAAGACCCGATTTTGCGAACAAGCTACATCTGCGGACAGTTGTCTTCGGCGGCGAATCTCTGGACCTGCGCCGGCTGCGGGAATGGTATGACCGTCATGCTGATGATGCGCCCCGGCTGGTGAACATGTATGGCATTACCGAAACCACTGTGCATGTGAGCTACGTGCCTTTGAACGTCGCGATGGCGCGTGAGTCAGTCGCAAGCCCGATCGGACGCAACATTCCCGATCTTCGCATTTACCTGCTCGACCAACATCTGCAAGTGGTTCCCGTGGGAGTTGCCGAAGAGATGTATGTGGCCGGTGCAGGGCTCGCACAGGGTTATCTCAACCGTGCGGCATTGACGAGCGAGAGGTTTGTGGCTGACCCGTTTGGTGCACCAGGAACGCGGATGTACCGCACCGGCGACCTGGCGCGCTGGAGGCCAGACCACACGCTCGAATACCTGGGCCGTACTGATCAGCAGGTAAAGATACGCGGTTTCCGCATCGAATTAGGCGAGATTGAGGCGGCGTTGCTGGAGCATGCAGGTGTGGCCCAGGCCGCAGTGGTGGTACGAGACGAGATTTCCGGAGACAAGCGGCTGGTGGCCTACGTAGTCCCTGATCAGAAACCTGCTGACGCAGTGAATCATCTCCATAGCGATCTTCCTGATGGCCAGCACGTGACTTGCAAGAACCGCCATGAGACAGAGTTTCTCTGCAAAGAATTCTTCGCCGATGCTTTGCGCAGGAGCCTGAGACAGCGTCTTCCTGATTACATGGTGCCCAGCGCCTTCGTCGCACTTGAGGCGCTGCCGCTCACGCCGAATGGAAAGCTTGACCGCAAGGCGCTTCCCGCTCCCGATCTCCGTCGTGAAACATGGCGCGTGCCGCGTTCTCCACAGGAAGAAATTCTGTGCTCGATCTTTGCCCAGGTGCTCGGGCGTGACCGCGTCAGCATGGATGACAACTTCTTCGAACTCGGCGGGCACTCACTTCTTGCCATGCGTGTGACCAGCCGGGTCCGAGCGCAGCTCGGCGTGGAATTGCCAGTGCGCGTGTTGTTTGAATGTCCCACTGTGGCAGAGCTGGCGGAAAGAACGAACGATGCAGGCAAGGCGCGCGCTCCATTGACCCGCCGCCAGCGGCCCGAAGCCCTGCCACTTTCTTACGCGCAGCAGCGGCTGTGGTTCCTCTACCGTATGGAAGGGCCAAGCCCCACCTACAACATCCCGCTTGCGTTGCGTCTGGAAGGCGATATCAATGCACACGCGCTGGAGCAGGCTGTAGGCGATGTTGTTGCGCGTCATGAGACATTGCGGACAATCTTCCCGGAACAGCGCGGCGTACCTTACCAGCAGGTTGTTCCAGCCGCTCAGGCGCGTCCTGCATTCGTAACTGAAGACATTGCAGAGGCCGATTTGCCAGGCCGTCTGCTGGCCGTGGCAAATACGGGAATTGAGCTGGAGCGCCAACTGCCCTTGCGCGTATGGCTCTTCCATCTCGGCCCGAAGACCCATGTGCTGTTTCTACTGCTACACCACATTGCCGGCGATGGCTGGTCGATGGCGCCGCTTGCCCATGACATCGAGCAGGCATACCGGACGCGTAATCTGAACCAGCTGACGCATTTTGCTGAATTGCCCGCACAGTATGCCGATTACACGCTCTGGCAGCGGGAATTGCTCGGGGAGGAAAGCGACCCGGAGAGCATGATGGCGCGGCAACTCCATTTCTGGCGAAACGCGCTGGGAGGAGCGCCGGAAGAGCTGCCACTGCCAACGGACCGCCCCCGGCCTCTGGTGGCAAGTCATCGGGGGATGACAGTACCGGTGCAACTCGACGCAGAGCTTCATCACGGCTTGCATAATGTGGCGCGGCAATGCGGAGCCAGCCTGTTCATGGTTTTGCAGGCAGGACTGGCGGCCCTGCTCTCGCGTTTAGGAGCAGGAGCAGATGTTTCCATTGGAACTGTCGTTGCCGGGCGCGGTGAAGGTGCACTTGATCACCTGGTTGGTTTCTTCGTGAACACTCTAGCATTGCGCACCGATCTTTCCGGCAATCCGCATTTCGCGGAACTGGTTAGGCGCGTGCGCAGCTTTGCACTTGAAGCTTATGCGAATCAGGAAATTCCATTCGAGCGCATCGTTGAGGCAATACAGCCCGTACGCTCCATGTCCAGACATCCGTTGGTGCAGGTGATGCTGGTATTGCAAAACGCGCCTGAAGCCCGGATAGATCTCCCCGGCATCAGGATTCATCCGCAGCCCCTACCGGAACTAGTGGCAAAATTTGATCTGACGTTGAGCCTTGGCGAGCACCTGAGCGGGGGTGGTGAACCGCAGGGAATGGAAGGCTATGTAGAGTACAGCCTTGACCTCTTTGATCGGGAAACCGTAGAAAACTTCGTATCACAATTTGTGCGGCTGTTACGGGCAGCGGTGGCTGATCCGAGGACGCCTGTATCCCGCCTTGAGATTCTCAGCGCGCAGGAACGCGCCATGCTGCTGGAGCAATTCAATGCTCAGGCAGAACAGATTGCTCCCGCAACAATCACCAGCTTGTTTGAAGCTCAGGTGGCGCGCACACCGAAAGCAAGCGCCCTTACTCTTGGCCAGCACTCGCTGAGCTACGCTGACTTAAACGAACGCGCCAACCGGTTGGCCCATCTTCTTGTAGCCTCAGGGGCAGCACCGGAAACATTGGTAGGGATTGCGCTGGAGCGGTCACTGGAGATGGTGGTGGCCATTGTCGCAGTGCTCAAGACCGGAGCGGGTTATCTGCCGCTTGATCCGGAATATCCGCAGGGCCGGTTGGAACATATGCTGCGTGATGCCGCACCAGCTGTTGTTATTACCAGCTGGGCCGTGCGTGAACAATTGCCATCAGGAACAAACGTAAAGCTCCTTTGCCTGGATTCGCCCGAAACCGAGGCAGCAATTCGCCAGTCGCCAGACCAGAGCCCGCGCAACACTTTGTTGCCTGAACATCCTGCATATGTGATCTATACGTCCGGCTCAACCGGAACACCTAAAGGTGTGGTGGTGACCCACAGCAATGTCACGCGTCTGTTCGCCGCCACCGAACACTGGTTCCACTTTGGCCCGCAGGACGTATGGACCCTCTTCCACTCCTATGCATTTGATTTTTCTGTATGGGAACTCTGGGGGCCGCTGTTGCATGGCGGACGGCTGGTGGTGGTGTCGAAGGCCATCGCGCGCGCACCCCTTGAGTTTCTTGCATTGCTCGCTGAGCAGCGCGTGACCGTGCTCAACCAAACGCCCTCGGCTTTCTACCAGTTGATGCAAGCGGATGGCGAGAATCCGGCCCTGGGTGAACGTCTCTCGTTGCGCACCATTATCTTTGGCGGGGAAGCATTGGATCTGGCACGCCTCAAAGAGTGGTACGCACGTCACGCGGAAGATGCCCCGGTTCTGATGAACATGTATGGCATCACGGAAACGACTGTGCATGTGAGCCATTTCGCGCTCGATCGGGGGACTGTTCAACGAAATGCAGGTAGCCTGATTGGCGGCAATATTCCTGATCTGCGCGTTTATGTCCTGGACGAACATCTGCAACCTGCTCCGGTTGGGGTCGTGGGAGAGATGTATGTAGCGGGCAGCGGAGTAGCGCGCGGATATCTCAACCGCGCAGGACTGACAGCAGCACGCTTTGTGGCCGATCCATTCGGAAGGCCGGGCACAAGAATGTACCGCTCTGGTGATCTTGCCCGCTGGCGGCGAAATGGCATGTTGGAATATCTGGGCCGGGCCGACCAGCAGGTAAAGATACGCGGATTCCGCATTGAATTGGGCGAGATCGAGGCTGTGCTGGTTGCGCAGCCGGAGATAGCCCACGCCGCAGTCATTGTGCGGGAAGACGGTCCTGCCGGAAAACAACTGGTCGCGTATCTCGTTCCGGCAGGCGACAGCGTGATTGATGAAGTCCTGCTGCGGCAAAAGCTCAAGGACAGCCTGCCGGATTACATGGTTCCCGGCTCTTTGGTCACATTGGAACGGTTGCCGCTCACGCCCAACGGCAAACTTGACCGTCGTGCGTTGCCCGCTCCCGAATTGCGCAGCCATGGATACGCGCCTCCACGCGGACCGCAGGAGGAGATGCTGTGCGCGATATTTGCCGAGGTCCTGGGTGTGGAGCGCATTGGCATTGACGACAATTTCTTCGAACTTGGCGGGCACTCACTGCTGGCCACCCGGCTCATGAGCCATATTCGAGCAGCCCTGAGTCTGGAATTGGGCGTCCGCACCTTGTTTGAAGCGCCTACAGTAGCGGGAGTGGCAGAGCGGTTAAGCGAAGCGCGACAGGCGCGCATCCCGCTTGTGCCGCAAAGCCGTCCGGAAATGTTGCCACTCTCCTATGCGCAGCAGAGGTTGTGGTTCCTGCACCTTATGGAAGGTCCAACCCCGACCTATAACATTCCGGAAGCTGTGGAGGTCAGAGGCAAGCTCGATGCCGGTGTGCTTGAGCAGGCCCTGGCCGACCTGCTGGAGCGGCATGAGAGCCTACGCACCATCTTCCCCCAACGAAACGGCGTGCCTTACCAGCATATCCTCTCCACAAAAGAGGTACTCTCGAAACTCCTGCTTGAAGATGTGGATGAATCTGATCTGGACGTGCAGCTGGCCTCGGCCGCAGCTGTACACTTTCACCTGGAAAAAGAAATTCCTCTCAAGGTCTGGCTTTTCCGCGTTGGTACTGAGCGCAGTGTGCTTTTGTTTGTGCTGCATCACATTGCTGGTGATGGCTGGTCACTCGCGCCCTTCGCGAAAGATTTGCAACAGGCCTACCGCGCACGTATCGAAGGCCGTGCGCCGGATTACGACAAGTTGCCTGTGCAATATGCCGACTACGCACTCTGGCAGCGGCAGTGGCTCGGAGACGAACGGGATCCGGCAAGCGCAATGGCGCAGCAATTGGAGTTCTGGGAAAAGGCTCTTCTCGGAGCGCCCGAGGAATTATCCCTGCCATTCAGCAAGTCGCGTCCTGCGGTTCCGAGTTATCGTGGCGCAATCTTGCCCATACGTCTGGATGCCGCGTTGCACAAGTCTCTGCTCGGCGTAGCACGACACTGCAGGGCGACCTTGTTTATGGTGCTTCATGCTGGATTGGCTGCGCTGTTTTCGCGTTTGGGCGCGGGTGATGACATTCCCTTAGGCACTGTTGTGGCGGGTCGCGGGGAAAAGGCGCTTGAAGACCTGGTCGGCTTCTTCGTGAATAACCTGGTGATACGTGCTGATGTTGCCGGCGATCCATGTTTCGCTGAGCTGGTAAATCGCATTCGTAACTTCGCGCTGGAAGCTTACGCCAATGAGGACCTTCCATTCGAGCGGCTGGTGGAAACTCTTCAGCCTTCACGTTCCCGGGCCCGCCATCCGCTGTTCCAGGTAATACTAGTGCTGCAAAATGCCCCCCGCGCCGAGATAGACAGCAATTGGATAAGTATGGATCTTGGGCCGGTCTTGAACACACTGGCCAAATACGATCTGCACTTCAGCCTGCTCGAACAGTGGGAAGAGACGGGCGAGCCGCAGGGCATTGCGGGATATCTGGAATACAGCCTGGACCTGTTTGACCGTTCTGCTGCCGAGTTTTTCATTGAGAAATGGGTGCTGCTACTGGAGCAGGCTGTTGCTGCTCCGCAGGCGCCACTGCATCACCTGGACATTCTTACCTCTGGCGAACGGCAAATCATCCTTCAGGACTTTAACTCGACCCGGTGTCCAATTGCGTCCGCAACGTTGCCACAGATGTTTGAGGCGCAGGTAAATTTGTGTCCTCGCGCCTCGGCGGTAGTGCTCGGAGCAGAATTGCTCAGCTATGCACAACTGAATGAACGCGCCAACCGGCTGGCCCATTACTTGATCGGGCTTGGCATAGGACCGGAGTCACTGGTTGGAATCGCGCTGGAACGCTCCATGGAGATGATCATCTCGGTCATGGCCATTATGAAGGCGGGCGGAGCTTATGTTGCTTTAGATCCGGAGTATCCGCAGGCACGCCTGTCATACATGATCGGCGATGCTCTGCCGTCTGTGGTTCTCACCAGTGAATCTGTAATGCCTCGGCTCCCGCAATCTCCGGATGCCAGGTTCATCAGTGTTGACAGCTCCGACTTTGTCAAAGTGCTGGAGCAGAACCCGGTCCACAACCCCACAGATTCAGAGCGGCGGACTCCTTTGCTGCCTCAGCATCCGGCATACGTGCTTTATACTTCCGGCTCCACAGGTACGCCCAAGGGTGTTGTGGTTACACACACAGGCATTCCGTCGCTGGCGCATACGCAGATGGAGCGTGCCCGGGTCACCTCGGAATCGCGCATCCTTCAGTTTGCTTCACTGAATTTTGACGTTTCATTGTGGGATTTCGTGATGGCCCTGACCTCGGGCGCTACGCTGGTGCTGCTGCATGACGAACGCAGCGGTCAGCCGCTTCGTGACTTGATGATCAGGCAGCGGATCACCCATGCCTTGATTCCCATTCCTGTCATTAACAGCCTGGAACAACTGGGAGAATTGCCGCTTCAATGTCTGATGAACGGCGGAGAAGCGTTGAGCGCAGACGCAGTAGCGCGCTGGTCCAAAGGCCTTGATCTGGTCAACGTGTATGGCCCAACCGAAACTACGGTATGTGGCACCGTCAGCGCACCACTCTCTGACGTGCCGACGATCGGTTATCCCGTAACAAACAGCCGGGTCTATGTCCTGGATTCGCTTATGCAACCTGCACCCATCGGTGTTGTGGGCGAAATTTATCTTTCGGGCCTGAACCTGGCGCGTGGCTACCTGAAACGGCCTGCGCTTACGGCACAAAGGTTTGTGGCCGATCCATTCAGTTCTCCCGGGACACGCATGTACCGCACCGGGGATCTGGGCCGCTGGCGTGCCGATGGCACGCTGGATTTTCTCGGACGCAGTGATGAACAGGTGAAGGTGCGCGGCTTCCGCATCGAGCTAGGCGAGATTGAATCGGTGTTGCGGTCACTGCCCAGAGTTGCGCAGGCAGTGGTAGTTGTTCGCGATGACGAGGTCATTGGGAAGCAGATTGTTGCTTACGTTCTTCCCTCCGCACAAACAGAGATAGATGTTCGATTCTTGCGCGAGAATCTAGGTGAACGCCTGCCCAGCTACATGGTGCCTTCGGCATTTGTAGTGCTTGGCGCATTTCCGCTCACGCCCAATGGCAAACTCGACCGCAAAAAACTTCCTGCGCCCAAACTGCCGCGGCGCAAAGCAGATGATTTTGTGCCGCCTGATTCCGGGTTGCAGCGCACAGTCGCCGAAGTCTGGAAAGAAGTGTTGCGTCTGGATCATATAGACGCACAGGATAATTTCTTCGATCTTGGCGGGCACTCGCTTCTGTTGGCCCAGATACACGTGAAACTCCAGAATGCCTTTGAAATAGAAATCCCGATGGTCAAATTGTTTGAACATTCGACCGTTGCCTCTCTTGCTGCTTATTTGGAATCACGGGACGTGCCTGTGGCCAAACAAAGCCAGCACATACAAGGTAGAGCAGAAAAGTGTTCCGATTCCGGTGGGATCGCCATCATCGGCATGGCGTGCCGTTTTCCCGGAGCGCCCTCGGTAAAAGCTTTCTGGAACAACCTCAAGCATGGAATTGAATCCATCAGCGCTCTCTCTGAGGAGGAGATATCGGTTCTTCCGCGCGACCTTGTCGCCAATCCTGATTTTGTCAGCTCCATGGGACGGTTGGAAGGCATCAACCTCTTTGATGCCGCCTTCTTTGGCCTCAGCCCGGCGGAAGCAAGTGCAACCGATCCACAGCAGCGGTTGTTACTGGAGTGCGCATGGGAAGCGCTGGAAGTTGCGGGATACAGCCCGAATGGCCGATCCATTGGAGTGTTCGCCGGTGCAGGCGAGAGTTACTATCGCGATTTGCTTCGCAATGACCGCAGCTTTGTGGAATCGCTGGGCGAGATGCAGTTGGCAATCGGCACAGGCAAAGACCACATCGCTCCACGCCTTTCTTATCTGATGGATCTGCGTGGGCCCAGCATTCCAGTGAATACTGCCTGCTCCACTTCCCTGGTGGCTGTCCATGTTGCTTGCCAGAGCCTGTTAAGTGGGGAATGTGACATGGCCCTGGCCGGCGGTGTTTCACTGGCTCCCCCCAGCGGTTATGTGTACCAGGACGGAAGCATCTTGTCTCCTGATGGCCACTGCCGCGCCTTTGACGCAAGTGCGCACGGAACGGTACCGGGCAGCGGCGCGGGAATGGTGTTACTGAGGCGTTTGGAAGATGCGATTGCTGACGGCGACCACATCCATGCGGTCATCAAAGGATCAGCTATTAATAATGACGGCAGTTCCAAGGTGGGATATACCGCTCCCAGCGTGGAAGGGCAACGGCAGGTGGTTGCGCAAGCTCTTTCCAATGCCGGAGTAGGGCCGCAGCAGATTTCTTACATTGAGGCCCATGGAACAGGGACCCCGCTCGGCGATCCCATTGAGATGGAGGCGCTGCGTCAGGTTTTTGAAAACCATCCTCGCACTACCAGGTGCGCCATAGGTTCCGTCAAGACCAACATCGGTCATTGCGATTCTGCCGCAGGAATTGCCGGACTCATCAAGGCAGTGCTCTGCATGGAAAACCGCATGCTGGTTCCCAGCCTGCATTTCGAACAACCCAATCCGCAGCTCAATCTTGATGCTAGCCCGTTCTTCATCAACACTCAAACGACGGCCTGGGACTGGCAGCAGCTTTTTGCTGGCGTAAGCTCTTTTGGCATTGGAGGAACCAATGCTCATCTGGTGCTCGGGGAAGCGCCGCATCCGGCCGCATCCGGTCCCTCACGGTGCTGGCAGGTGCTCACGCTCTCAGCTCAGACGGAATCAGTTCTTAGGAAAAAGAAAGCTGACCTCTCAGATTACCTGGTTACACACCCTGAAATTTCACTGGCGGATGTAGCGTTCACGCTGAACAGCGGACGCAAGCCTCTTTCTGTTCGTGATTCATTTATCTGCACTGATCATCAGGATGCGATTACCGCTCTCAGGAGTGGTGAGGGGCGGCCTGTACGTCTTGATGCTGGAATCAGCCGTTCGCTAGTCTTCCTGTTCCCAGGTCAGGGCAAAGCGTATGCCGAGGTTGGGCGCGATCTGTACCACGAAGAGCATGTTTTCCGCAGGGAAGCTGACCGCTGTTGTCAGCGCCTCGTTCCACTTATTGGTGCAGATTTGCGAGAACTCCTGTTTTCCGGTGAAGGACCGCTTCCGGAGCAGATTTATCGGCCGCTGTACTGGCAGCCCGCGCTCTTCCTGGTGGAATATGCGCTGGCCCAGCTATGGATGTCCTGGGGTATCCTGCCTGCGGCCATCATAGGGCATAGTCTAGGTGAATATGTTGCCGCAACACTCTCGGGTGTGCTGGAACTCGATGATGCACTCTCGCTGGTTGCCGAGCGCGCCCGGGGCACAGAAACTCTGGAAGCAGGGGCCATGCTCGCGGTGCTGGTCAGTGAAGCGCAGATTCAACCGTATATAAAGGATAGGGTCTCGCTGGCAGCCGTGAACGGGCCTGAGTTGTGTGTGCTCGCTGGCCCTGTTTCCGAGATTGAACGTCTTCAGTCAGAACTGGCGTCCTTGAATCCAATCCGCCTGGAAGCGAGTCATGCTTTCCACTCGATACTTGTAGAGCCGCTCATTGGGCCACTCACGCGGCTGGCCTCGAAGTTCAAGCTAAGCGCTCCCAGGATTCCGTATCTCTCAAACTTGAGTGGTACCTGGATCACAGCAGAGCAAACCACCGATCCCGGCTACTGGGCACAGCACATGCGCCAGACTGTGCGCTTCCATGATTCTCTTGAAGAGGTGGTACGCAAGCCTGGCCGAATTCTGCTGGAAATTGGCCCCGGAAAGGTATTGAGCGATCTTGCGCGCCGCAATGTGCCCGGCGTTGTCGCGCTGGCATCACTCCAATCCGGCACCCCTGACGGGCGTGCTCTGGCTCAGACTTTGGGTCAACTGTGGAGCGAGGGGGCCGATGTTGATTGGCTGGCATATTACCAGGCAGGGCAGCGAAGGCGCATTCCGCTGCCGGCCTATCCCTTCGAGAGGAAAGAATACTGGGTCAGCGTGGCGGATACACAGGCTCAACCTGCATTCTCAGAGCAGTCGCTCGAATCGAGAAGTGAGCCGAAAGATTGGTTCTACGCCGTCAACTGGAGGCGTAATCGCCTGGGTGGGAGCCGACTCAAGCATCATTTGGCTACATCGCGCCGTTGGCTCGTATTTTCAGATGGGCATGGCGCGGGTGATCGCCTCTGTAAGCAGTTGAGGGGTTCCGGGCAGGTGGTGTATGAAGTGCGCCGGGGAACGGCCTTCTCAGACGAAGGTGATGGAAGGTTCCGTCTCAATCCACAGGATAGCCGGAATTTTCAATCACTCCTGCAAAGCATGGACGCTCCGCACGCAATCATCTACGCATGGATCAATGGCGCGGTGGAATCTACAGGCAACTTCGACTCGCTCATCTATCTGGCCCAGGCCCTCGGCACGTTAGTGGGCAAAGATCCGATTCGCTTTACCATGCTGACCTCGAACGTGCAGCGAGTCCTCGATGAAGAAATTGCCGATCACTCAAATGCCGCAGCTTTGGGTATCGTGCATGTATTGCCTAAGGAAAATCCCCGCCTCCGTGTTCAGAACATCGATGTTGATGCTCATCCGAAGAACACTGAGATGGTGCTCCAGGAGTTCACCATTGAGAACGCTGAACCCATTGTTGCTTTTCGGCACGGACAACGCTGGACGCCAACCATAGATCGCCTCGAAATCGCGCCCTCTGCGCACGAGCCCCCACTCCGGCATGGTGGCGTTTACTTGATCAACCATGCCCGGCAGGAACTGGGAACGGCATTGGCAGAGCGTCTCGCTCGTCAGCATCAGGCGCAAGTGGTTTTGCTTGAGCGCACCTTCTTCCCGCAGCCGCACGAATGGGAGAACTGGATGGCCGAGCAGGGCGAAGATGATCCGGTCTCCCGCACAATTGCGCGGCTCATGCCTCTACGCGCCCAGGTGCGGGTAGCCAGCGCGGATCTTGGCAGCCCGGAGCGCATGATGCGGATCAAGAGCGACCTTGAGCGCGAGCTTGGACCAATCACCGGTATCTTCCACTTGGAAAGAGCGGGAAAGACCGCACTGATTCAGGGCAAATCTTCTCCGGTTTCCGCTTCATTGCAAGCTGATCTCGCGGAACTTGCCGTTCTGGACGAGGTTTTCAACGGCGTGGAGCTGATCGTCCTCTTCTCCAGCAATCTGGCTGAGAGCGGTGGTCTGGGCCAAATCGAGCAGGCGGCGCGCAATGCGGTATTGACATGCTTCGCTGAAAAACACGCAGAGGCGAAACGAAGAGTCCTAACGATTGAATGGGGGACGCGCGGCTGGCAGGAGCACGAAGAAAGTGCCGGGAGCCGATCATTCATTCAACAAGAAATCGAAGAGAAGCGCCGGCGCTTCGGCATGAGCCTGGAAGAGTGCTTTGATGCCCTGGAGCATGCCCTTGCTTTTGAGCTGCCGGACGTGATTGTCTCTACGCGCGATTTCGCCGCATTGATGGCACAGCAACATCTATTCACCGCAGACTTCTTCCAGCAGCAGTTTGAGCAAAGCATCGCCACCAATGGAACGTCCGGAAGCAGCGCACACCTGCGGCCTGATGTTTCTACTCGTTATGAACCGCCACGCAATGAAGTGGAGAGCCTGCTGGTGGACTTGTGGACCGGCGCATTCCGGTTTGAGCAGATCGGAATCCACGACAACTTCTTTGAGCTTGGAGGGCATTCGCTGCTGGCGGTGCAACTCTTGAAAAATATGAATGACACCTTCTCTGCCCGGCTCTTACTCAAGGATCTTTTTGATGGGCCGACTATTGCCCAGCTTGCACTGCTGATTTCCGGCACTCCGGGCGACAGTGCCGATGCAAAAGAACTTGAGGCATTGCTTGCGGAAATCGAAGGCATGTCAGAAGAACAGCTGCGGGCCGAGCTGGATTCTACGGCCTGAAGCCGTGAGGTCCTGAACAGGAACTATGTCGAATATTTCGGATCGAATTCGGAATCTTACTCGGGAGCAGCAGGATTTGCTGCGCCGCCGTATGCAGCGCGAGCAGAAGCCACAGGAGACATCTTCGTCTGCGCGCACCGCAACACCACGCCTGCGCCGCAACATTGATTTCAGCCTCTTCTTCTTCTCCGCTGATGGCACTGCCACGAAAGAAGACCGTTACAACTTTCTCCAGGAATGTGCGCGCTTTGCCGACCGTAATGGCTTCAGCGCCGTTTGGACACCTGAGCGCCACTTCCAGACCTTTGGCGGGCTTTATCCGAATCCTTCAGTGCTCAGCGCCGCGCTGGCCATGATCACGGAGCGCGTGCAGATTCGTGCTGGCAGCCTGGTGCTTCCCCTGCACAACCCGGTACGCGTCGCGGAAGACTGGGCCCTGGTGGACAACCTTTCGCATGGCCGCACCGCCATCTCCTTTGCCACTGGATGGCATGAACATGATTACGTCATTGCGCCCGCCAACTTTGAAGACCGGCGCGAGCTGATGTTCAGGAACATCGACGTTGTCCGCCGCCTCTGGGCCGGAGAAGCGATCGAAATGCCAGGAGTTGGCGGAAAGAAAACGGCCATAAAGACGCTGCCTCGCCCGGTGCAGCCGCAGTTGCCATTCTGGGTCACAGTGACTTCGTCGCGGACCTGGCAACGCGCCGGGGAAATTGGAGCAAACGTACTCACAGCGCTCTCCGGCTCTCTCGATGATCTGGGCCGGCAGATCGCAACCTACCGCAAAGCACGGATGGAGAATGGACACGATCCGCGCACCGGAATTGTCTCACTGATGCTGCATACGTATGTCGGGACTGATCTGGAGCATGTCCGCAATCTGGTCCGCGAGCCGCTGAAGAATTACCTCCAGAATTACATCAACCAATGGAAGCCCATGGTGGCGGATGGACTGACGGACTCTTCATCCATCGAAGTGCGGAGCCTGCTCGATCTGGTCTTTGAAAAATATTTTGAAGAAGGTTCGCTGCTCGGAACTCCGGAAAAATGCGCTTCGATGGTGGAGAAAGTTGGGGCAGCGGGTGTGAATGATATCGCCTGTCTGGTGGATTTCGGCTTGGATCTTGCAACGACCATGGCAAGCCTGGAACGCCTGACCGTGCTTCGGCACTCACTGGAGCAGCCGAAAGCGGTCCCAACGCAAAGGGAGAGTAGTTGATGAGTGTTAAGGAAACGCCCGCTCCTGTAGTGGAGCCCGGCAAGAAATCTTTGGCGGAACGCATTGCCAGCCTTACGCCCGGGCAGCGGGCCGTCTACGAACGCAAGCGCCGCGAACTCCAGAAGCAGGCGGAGACGCCACGGGTTCCACGCCGTGAAGGCCCGGGACCATGGCCTGCGTCAACGGATCAGGCGGCGCTTTGGTTCATCCAGCAGCTTGAGCCGAATACTTCTGCTTACAACATCGGTAACGGCTTCCGCTTCAAAGGAAAAATTGATGTTGCGTTGTTCGAACGCTGCCTCAATGTAGTTGTCCAGCGGCATGAAAGTCTGCGTACAGTTTTCAAAGCGATTGACGGCAAGCCGTTTCAGTTTGTAACCAATGCGCCGATGACAGTGCCTGTCACAGATGTGAGCCGTGAGCTTGATCCGGAGGCCGCTGGACGTGAAATTGTTACCCGCCTGATCAGGGAGCCATTCGATCTCGAAAACGGCCCTCTGGTGCGCGTACCTCTGGTGCGTCTTGCCGAAGACGATCATGTCATGGTCGCTGTAATTCATCATATCGTGACCGACTGGTGGTCTTATCACATCTTCTATACCGAGCTGTTCGGACTTTATCAGACTTTCTCGCAGGGCCGCCCCAATCCATTTCGCGAATTGCCCATTCAATATGGCGATTGGACCGCGTGGCGCGACCGGTGGGAAAAGACAGATGCTTTCCGTCAACAGGAAGAATACTGGCTGCGCCAGATACAGCGTGCGCCTCATATTTTGGAGGTGCCTGCTGACCGCCCGCGTCCGGCGGTGCAGTCTCACGGCGGAGCGCGGGCTAGTTTCGAGTTTTCCCCGGACGTTTTACGCCGGCTGCGTGTCATGAACCGCCGCGCTGGAACGTCGTCATTCATGACTCTGCTGGCCGCGCTCGATGTATTTCTGTGGCGCTACACGGGGCAGGAAGATTTCCTGGTAGGCACGCCGGTCTCTGCCGACCGGGATTCTGAAGAAACGGCAAACCTCATCGGCTACATGCTTAATACACTCGTGCTGCGGGCCGATCTCTCGGGGAATCCGACTTTTCTTCAGGTGCTAGAGCGCACCCGCGCTACCTGCATGGGGGCGTTTGCCAATAAGGAATATCCATTCCGCCACCTTGTAGACCGGCTCAAGTTGGAGCGCGACATGAGCCGCATGCCACTCTACCAAATTGAATACCTCTATATAAGCACGGAAAGTCCCTTAGGACAGGGACACGGCACCATTGAGGGCAAGCTGGAACTGCCTGGGTTCGAGATGAGCGTCTTCAGCATTGACCGCAAGACCTCCCCGGTTGATCTCCAGATCACCTTCGGAGAATCCCCTGATCGGCTCGACCTGATGTTTGAGTACAACACTGACATCTTCGAAGCTCCTACGATCCATCGCCTGGCCAATCACCTCAACAGTCTTCTTGACGCGCTTTTGAGCCATCCTGAGCGCACCATAGCCAGCGTACCGCTCTTGTCTGAAGAAGAGTGCCGCCATTTGATTCAGGACCTGAACCCGCCTGCGCAAGAATTCCCGCTGGGGACCCTGCCGCGTATGTTTGAAGCACAGGCTGCCCGCACGCCGCATCATGTCGCTGTCGTGTTTGCCGGGAGCTCGCTTACCTATGCGGAATTGAATGCACGCGCGAATTCGCTGGCGCATTATCTGGTTGAACTCGGGTTAGGCCCGGAGAAACTGGCGGGCATTTGCATGGAACGTTCTCTGGAGATGCTTACGGCCATGCTCGCCGTGCTCAAGGCAGGCGGCGCGTACCTGCCGCTTGATCCTGAGTACCCCGAGGCGCGCCTTGCGCACATGTTGAAAGATGCCAGGCCTGTGGTTGTTCTTACCAGTGATGCTTTGCGCGGCCACTTGCCGCGGGATGTGCGTAGCGTTTCCATCATCAGCATTGATAAGCAGAAGACATTACAGAACGCATCAGCGGAGAACCCCGGTGTACCACTGCGATCGCAGCATCCAGCTTATGTCATCTATACGTCAGGCTCTACCGGTACACCCAAGGGAGTAATAATCGAACATGGCGCCCTTGCTGCATTTCTGTATGCAATGAGCGCGCATATCAGCTTTGGTCCCGAACACCGCCATCTTGCGGTGACTACCATTGGCTTTGACATCTCCATTCTCGAACTGTTTCTGCCGCTCTGTCATGGCGCTTCTGTTGTGCTGGCATCCAGAGAAGATGCGCGTGATCCGGCGCTGCTTTGCCATCTGTTACGGTCATCCAACGTCAATTCCATGCAGGCCACTCCCAGCCACTGGAGCATGGTCCTCCAGGAAGATCCCGAGTGCCTGAAGAACCTGCGCATACTCAGCGGTGGTGAAGCTCTGTCCCGCGAACTTGCGCAAAAACTCTACGAAACCAATGGCGGCGAGGTCTATAACCTGTATGGCCCCACGGAGGCCACCATCTGGGCCAGCATGCACAGGCTGAGTGCTTCAGATTTTGCGAAGGATGCTCCGGCTGTAGTGACCATTGGCGAGCCGCTGGCCAATTACAGAATGTATGTGCTCGACCACTGTGTTGAGCCTTGCCCGGTCAATACAGCCGGAGACCTCTATATCGCCGGGGCTGCCCTGGCGCGTGGGTATCTGCATCGCGCATCACTCACCGCAGAAAGGTTCGTTGCCGATCCCTTCGCTGTGCCCGGCGAACGCATGTATCGTACCGGCGATCTGGCCCGCTGGCGCACTAATGGGACATTGGAATTTCTGGGCCGCGCTGACCAGCAGATAAAGCTTCGTGGCTTCCGTATCGAACTCGGAGAAATCGAAGTTGCCCTCAAGTCTGAGGCCACCATTGCCCAGGCCGCTGTGTTGGTTCGTGAAGATGTTCCCGGAGACAGGCAGCTGGTGGCCTATCTGGTTCCGGCGGATGGAACCACGCCCGATTCCGCCACATTGCGCCAAGCCTTAAGCAAGCGTCTGCCGGAGTTTATGGTGCCTTCCGCCTTCGTGAGCCTGGAAGCGCTTCCGCTTACGCCCAACGGCAAGCTTGACCGTCGCGCACTCCCCACTCCGGAACGGAAGGTGGAACGCTACCAGTCGCCACGCACACCTGAAGAGGAAATCCTCTGCGGCCTATTCGCCGACATTCTGTCGCTGGAACGCGTTGGCGTACACGACGACTTCTTCTCGCTTGGCGGACACTCTCTCACCGCTACCCGCCTGATTAGCCATGTGCGCGCCACACTCGGTGTCGACCTGCCATTGAAGGCGCTTTTCGAAGCGCCTACTGTAGCTCAACTTGCGCCCCATGCGCAGAAGGCTGAAAAGGTGCGCATCCCGTTGGTGCGGCAGCCGCGTCCTGATCCCGTACCGGTTTCTTACGCGCAGCAGCGCCTGTGGTTCATTGACCAGCTTGAGGGCTCAAGCACGCAGTATCACATGCCGGAAGTCCTGCGTCTGGGCGGCCCACTTGATCTCGATGCGTTGCGGCATACCGTCAACACCATAGTCGAGCGCCATGAGGTTTTGCGTACCCACTTCGCGTTCTTCGAAGGCGAGCCCATCCAGATCATTGAGCCAACAGTGCAGATCGATCTGCTGGTGGAGGATCTGCGTCCGTTTGATCGGTCAGAGCAGGAACAAAAAGTACTGGCTGCAGTGAGGCAGGAATGGGAGCGGCCTTTTGATCTCTCCCTCGGCCCCTTATTGCGTGTGCGGCTGTTTCAGCTTGCCAAAGACGATCACATCTTCCTGCGCACCTTCCATCACATCGTTTCCGACGGGTGGTCGCAGGGCGTCTTCAACCAGGAGTTCATGGCGCTCTATGATGCCTTCCACCAAGGGCGCACTAATCCGCTGCCGCCACTCTCCATCCAGTATGCCGACTTTGCCTTGTGGCAGCGCAAGTGGCTCACCGCTGAAACGGTAAAACGCGACCTTGAATACTGGAAGAAACAGTTGCAGGGCATTCCCGAACAACTGGAACTGCCCAAGGATCGTCCGCGTCAGGCCCGCCGTACTTATGCAGCAGATGTATGCAGCGCGACTGTACCTGCCGAACTGGCCACCACACTCCGACAGTTAAGCCAGTCGAACCAGTCCACCTTATATATGACCTTGCTCTCCGCCTTTGCTGTGCTGCTGTACCGATACAGCGGGCAGGATGACATCGTGATCGGCTCCCCTATCGCGAACCGCCAGGAAACGCAACTGGAGCAGTTGATCGGCTTCTTTGTGAATTCCCTGATTATGCGGGTGCGGCTAAATCCCAATCAGGATTTCACAACGTTATTAAGTCACGTGCGATCCACCGCGCTCGATGCGTACCTGCATCAGGACCTTTCGTTCGAAAAGATCGTAGAGGAAATCTCGCCTGAGCGCCGCTTGAATGCCGCGCCCATCTTCCAGGTAGTGTTCGCTCTTCAGAATGCTCCCATGGGTGCGCACAAATTGAAAGATCTTGAAGTGGAACCCGTTGGGAGCAACGAGTTGCGCGTGCGCATTGATCTTGAAGTCCATGCCATGGAACGTGCGGGCGAAATTGACCTGTATTGGCTCTACGGGCGCGACCTTTTCGACCATAGTCGCATGGAGCAGATGGCCCGCCATTATCTGCGCATTCTTGAGGCAGTTACCGCTGCTCCGGCCCAACCTGTTTCACAAATTGAATTACTAAGTGTGGAAGAGCGGGAAGAAATCCTTGAAACCAGGAATTCCACACGTCGTCAGGTTCCCGCTGCGACCTTCGTTGATCTGATTGAGGACCAGGTGCAGAGAACACCACAGGGAACAGCAGTCATTTTCGGCAGGAATGCACTCAGCTATGCCGAGTTGAATGCACAGGCGAACCGTATGGCTCACCTGCTGATTGCACAGGGCATCGGTCCTGAAGATGTTGTTGGTCTGGCCCTGCCACGCTCGCTGGAGATGATCGTGGCCCTGCTCGCAGTTTTGAAGTCCGGTGCCGCCTATCTCCCAATTGATCCAAATTATCCGCCGGAACGTCTGAGGTTCATGCTCCAGGATGCGACTCCGGTATGCGTGCTTAGCAATGGCGAGATGGGACGCAAGCTATCTGGAGCAGTGCGACTCATCCACCTCAACGACCAGCAGACCATTGCTATGCTGGCTCAGTATCCGCCCCACAATCTCACCCAGGCCGAGCGCGTGAGGCCCCTTCTCCCACAGCATCCTGCCTATGTGATTTACACTTCCGGTTCTACAGGCTTACCCAAAGGCGTGGTAGTGACTCATGCCGGTATCCCGTCGGTCTCTGTCACTCGTATTGAGCGCCTCGACCTCACGCCCGCTTCGCGGGTGTTACAGTTTGCCTCGCTAAGTTTCGATGTTTCTGTAGTGGAACTCATCATGGCGCTGACTACCGGGGCGGCTCTGGTGCTGCTGCGTGAAGACGAGCGCAGCGGTGCGCCCCTGCGTGACGCGCTGGTCGAATACCGGGTCACGCACGCCTCACTGCCTCCTGCTGTGCTGCCGACGCTCGAAGGTACAGGCGACATTCCGCTGCCGAATTTGATCGTCGGAAGCGACACCTGCTCCAGTGAGCTTGTGGGGCGCTGGTCAGAAGGCAGAAGGTTCATTCACGCCTACGGCCCGACCGAAGCCACTGTCGTTTCCACCATGAGTGCGCCGCTGAAAGGCAGGCATGCGCCACCCATTGGCAAGCCAATTCTGAATACCCGGGTATACGTGTTGGATGGATGCCTGCGCCCGGTTCCTGTTGGCGTGGGTGGTGAACTGTATGTCGCCGGGGCCGGACTCGCTCGCGGATACCTAAAGCGTCCTGGGCTTACTGCGCAACGCTTCATCGCTGATCCTTACGGCGCGCCGGGAACACGCATGTACCGCACTGGTGATATGGTGCGCTGGCGATTCGCTGGTGACCTCGAATTTCTGGGTCGCACAGACCAGCAGGTAAAGATTCGCGGCTTCCGGGTGGAGCCAGGAGAAGTCGAAGCGCTGCTCCTCAGGCATCAAGAGGTGCAGGACGCAATCGTAATTGCCAGGGAAGACCAACTCGGAGAGAAACGGCTGGTCGGCTATGTGATCGCCCACCGGCGGGAAGAAGAGCAGGCAACGCAGATTACCTATTGGCAACAGGTCTACGATTCTTTGCGGCAGGACCCTGCGAAAGGCGACCTGCCTTTTGCCGGATGGAACAGCAGCTATACCGGTGAACCCATTCCCCCCGAAGAGATGCAGATCTGGGTGGACGAAACTGTCGCCCGCCTGGACGAACTCAAGCCAAAACGCGTGCTGGAGATCGGCTGCGGCTCCGGCTTGCTGCTCACCCGCCTGGCTCCACAGTGCGAGTCGTACACAGGTCTTGATTTTTCTAATGCTGTGCTGGAGCAACTTAACCGGTACATGTGCGACCGTGAGGATCTCCGCCATGTGCAGTTGCGCCATGCGCTGGCAGATCAATTGCAATTCGCCGAGGATGGCAGCTTTGATCTGGTCATCATCAACTCGGTCGTGCAGTACTTTCCCAGCCCGGATTACCTCCTCAAGGTGCTGGCGGAAGCTGTCCGCGTGACCTGCACAGGCGGGCACATCTTTGTTGGCGACGTCCGCAGCCTGCCGCTGCACGAGGCCTATCACACCTCTGTACAGCTCTACAAACCGGCTGATGAAACTCCGCTTCAGGAATTACGGCAAAGGATCAACCTTGCACAGCAGAAAGAGGAAGAGCTGGTTATCGATCCGGGATTGTTCACCGAACTTGGCCGCCGCTGGCCAAAGATCGGCCACGTGGAAACGGCACTCAAGCGCGGCGACTATGACAACGAACTGAGCCGCTTCCGCTATGACGTCACCTTACAGCTTGGTCCCAAAGAAGAGGTAAAGGAACCACAACGCTGGCTCGCCTGGGATGAAGCAGGCCAGTGGCGGCAACAAATCGAACAAATTCTGAAACAGCAGCCGCATGCTTCTGTAGGAGTTCGGGGCGTTCGTGACCAGCGCGTTGCATCCTCTGTAGCTGCTGTGCAATTGCTGCATGAGCCAAAGGAAACTGTAACTAATGCCGCACAACTCCGCGAAGCCGCTGCTGGTGTACGGGGTGAAGATCCGAATGCAGTGATCCAGTTTGGCCAAAGCCTGGGTGTGCAAATCCGTTGGCAGGGATTCAACACCGACGGCGTCTATGACGTGACCTTCAATGAACTGTGTAGCACAGCCGCCCCCGATTACTCGGATAGGTCTGTGTCGACTGAAGAAAGCTTGAGGAGAGAAGATCTTTCTCCGAGCTACTTCCGCCAATTCACCAACACCCCTGCCTTGACCTCCAGCAACATGAAATTCATTCCTGAATTGCTCGAGTACCTGCGCCAGTCTCTGCCTGACTACATGGTTCCCTCAGCCATCATGCTGATGAATTCCTGGCCCATGACCCCCAGCGGCAAGGTAGACCGTAAAGCGTTGCCCGCACCCGAGCGGCGGGGCGAGAGTTACCGCGCTCCGCGCACACCTCAGGAGGAAATCCTGTGCTCGATCTTTGCTGATGTCCTTGAACTGGAACGCATAAGTATCGACGACAACTTCTTCGATCTCGGCGGACACTCGTTGCTGGCCACGCGCCTGGTCAGCCAGATACGCGCAACCCTCGGCGTAGAGCTTCCATTGCGCGCCTTATTCGAGTCGCCAACCGTATCCCAGCTTGGGCCACATGTAAGCAGGGCAGAGAAAGTGCGCGCGCCTCTGATGCGCCAGCCGCGTCCTGAACGTCTGCCGCTTTCTTACGCGCAGCAGCGTCTCTGGTTTATTGACCAGCTTGAAGGCAGCAGTGCCGAGTACAACATGCCCCAGGCTTTGCGTCTGCGCGGGCACCTCGACCTCGATGCGCTTCAAAAGGCCATCAATGCCATAGTGGAGAGGCATGAGAGCCTTCGCACGCACTTTGCCCAAATAGATGGACAGCCGGTGCAGATCATTGACCCACCACCCGGCCCGGTCGGTCTGCCCTTTGATGACCTCAGCGGCCTCGATGAAGCAGTGCAGCGGGAGCGCGTGGTGGCTGCCATAGACCAGGAATGGGCGCGGCCCTTTGACCTTACGCACGGTCCTGTCATGCGCATAAAGCTGATCAGAATTGCGCAGAACGACCACATTCTGCTACGCAACTTCCATCACATTGTTTCTGACGGATGGTCGCAGAGCGTCTTCAACCGCGAATTCATCGTGCTATATGAGACGTTCCATGAAGGCCGCGAAAATCCATTGCCGCCATTGCCGGTGCAGTACGCAGATTTCGCCTTGTGGCAGCGCCAGTGGCTCGATGAAGAGGCGCTTTCCAGGGACATCGAATACTGGCGAAAGCATCTTCAGGGAATCCCTGAGCAATTGGACTTACCCAAAGACAGGCCCCGTCAGGCGATGCAGACCTATGCCGCCGATGTGGCCGAGGCAATCTTGCCTGCAGAAAAACTGGTTGCCCTCAAACAGTTGGCGCAGGCTAACCAAGCCACTCTTTACATGGTTTTGCTCTCGGCCTTTGCCGTTCTCCTCAACCGCTATAGCAGACAGGATGACATCGTCGTAGGCTCCCCGATTGCCAACCGCCAGGAGGTGCAACTTGAAGGCCTTGTTGGTTTCTTCGTGAATTCGCTGGTGATGCGCGTGCGTATAACTCCTGAAGCGACCTTCAGCGAATTGCTTGCAACCGTACGCAGCACCGCGCTTGAAGCCTACCAGCACCAGGACGTCCCTTTCGAGCGGCTCGTAGAGGTGCTCTCTCCGGAGCGCAGCCTCAACAAGACTCCCATCTTTCAAGTAGTCTTCGCCCTCCAGAACGCTCCCATGGGTTTACAGCAACTTCCCGGATTGGAAGTAGAGCGTATCGGAGGTGAGGAGTTACGTGTCCGCTTTGATCTGGAGCTACATGTTTTTGAGCATGGCGGCACGCTTGGCCTTTACTGGCTCTACAACCAAGATCTCTTTGACCGATGGCGCATGGAACAGATGGCGCGTCACTACGTTGGCTTGCTGAACGCCATCATCGCCTCGCCGAGCCTGCCGCTCCATCAGTTGCAGATGCTTAGCGCGGAAGAGCAGCAATTCCTGCTGACAGAACTGAACAACACCGCTCAACTTGTGCCTGAGACGACGCTGGTGGAGCGGTTCGAGCAGCAGGTAGCACGGACACCGGAAGCCCCGGCTGTGGTCTTTGCCGGAAGCGAGCTTTCCTATCGCGAGTTGAATGAGCGTGCCAACCAGCTGGCACATTATTTGGTGCATCAGGGTGCAGGCCCTGAAAGGCTGGTTGCGCTCCTGCTGAAGCGTTCCCCGGAGATGATTGTCGGGCTGATGGCTATTTTGAAATCGGGCGCGGGCTACCTGCCCCTTGATCCTGATGTTCCTGAATCCCGGCTCCAGCAAATGCTGGCCGACGCTGTGCCCCTCATGGTGCTGACTCAAGCTTCATTGCGTGCACGTTTGCCAAAGAACCTGGATGCGCTGGATCTCAATTCACCTGAAGCTCAGATGGCTTTGGGAAACCAGTCCCTGGCGAACCCCACCGCGGTCCAATTGCTTCCGCATCATCCCGCCTACGTGATATATACCTCCGGATCTACCGGTACGCCCAAAGGCGTGGTGGTCACCCATGAAGGCCTGATGAACTATCTGGACTGGAGCATGGCGGAATATGACGCGGCCGGCGGCAATGGCGCTCCTGCACACAGCTCACTCAGTTTTGACCTTACCGTCACCAGCATTTATCCGCAATTGCTTTCCGGAAAACCGGTTGTGCTTTCCCCTGATCAGGGCGATGTTGAAGCCCTCGGCAATCTTCTCAAAGAGCATAAAAATTTGAGCCTGGTGAAGCTCACTCCCGCTCATCTTGCAGTGCTGAACAACAGACTTCTTCCTGAAGAGATGAATGCCCGCGCCCTGGTGATCGGTGGAGAGGCCTTGCATTACGAAGACCTTTCCGCCTGGAGATCGCATGCGCCTTCCAGCCGGCTCATGAATGAATATGGCCCCACGGAAACGGTGGTAGGGTGCTGTGTCTATCAGGTCAAACCGGACGATCCTCCTTCCGGCCCAGTGCCCATCGGTTATCCCATCGCCAACACCAGACTCTACGTGCTGGACCAGTACTTGCAGCCTGTGCCAGTCGGAGTCATCGGAGAACTGTACATCGCGGGAACAGGCGTGGCTCGCGGTTATCTGAACCGTGCTGGCCTGACCTCGGAACGCTTCATTGCCGATCCTTACGGCGCGCCCGGCACACGCATGTACCGCAGCGGCGACCTCATGCGCCGGCAGGTTGGTGGTGTTCTCGAATATGTTGGCCGCGCAGACCAGCAGATCAAAGTGCGCGGCTACCGCGTTGAACCTGGAGAAATCGAAGCTTTGCTGAAGCAGCATGAGCAGGTTTCTGATGCGCTGGTCATGGTGCGCGAACGCGCCGGGCAGAAACAACTGCTGGGCTATGTCATCGCTGCCCAGCCGGAAGATGGCCGCGCTGAAGCCCAGTCTGTACAGATCGCACACTGGCAGCAGCTTTATGAGTCCACCTATCGCGAGAGTGGCACCGATCAGGGTGATTTCAACCTGGCCGGGTGGAACAGCAGTTATGTTGGAGCACCTATTTCTCCACAGGAGATGCGTATCTGGGTGGAGGAGACCGTTGCTCGGATCAAGGCGCTGCACCCCAAACACGTCCTGGAGATCGGCTGTGGCTCGGGACTCCTGCTCACCCGAATCGCGCCCCATTGCGAGAGCTACACCGGCGTGGACTTCTCCGCTGAAGTGCTGGCGCAGCTTGATCGTTATGTAAAGCAGCGCGATGACCTGCGCCACGTCGAGCTGCGGCGCGCCTTTGCCAATGAACTCTCATTCGTTCGCGATAGCAGCGTTGATCTCCTGGTCCTGAATTCCGTGGTGCAATATTTCCCCAGCATGGACTACCTCATTGAAGTCTTGCATGAGGCCGTGCGTGTAACAGTGTCCGGCGGGAACATCTTTATCGGTGACGTGCGCAGCCTTCCGCTCCTGGAGGCCTATCACACTTCGGTACAACTGCATAAGGCGCGCAATGACATGCCTGTGGAAGAGCTACGCCAGCAGATCAATCTGGCCTGCCAGAATGACGAGGAACTGGTGCTCGAGCCGGCCTTGTTCATGGAACTGACCCGGCGCTGGCCGAGAATTGGTTGTGCGCACACCGCCTTGAAAGCCGGGGATTATGACAACGAACTGAGCCGCTTCCGTTATGACATAACTCTGAGTTTGGGCGGGAAGCAGGCAATCACAGTACCTCAGCAGTGGATCACCTGGGACTCTGCTGGGCAGTGGCGCAGGAAACTGCAACAGGCATTGTGGGAAAATCCAGCGCAGTCAATAGGCGTCCGCGGTATGCGTGATCAGCGTTCTGCCAGCGCGACTGAAGCAGTTCGTTTACTGCATGCAGAAGAGAGCTCAATATCAAATGCCGGAAAACTCCGTGCCGCTTGTGCTTCAGCTCATGGAGAGAATCCTGATGAAGTGATGAAGCTGGCGCGGACCCTTGGAGTTGCTCTGGAGTGGCAGAGTTTTGAGGCAGATGGCCTCTGTGACGCAATCTTCAATCCAAGCTGGGAGCCTCAGGGGAGCACAAGCGATGCGCCGCACGCGTATTATCGCAGATATGGAAGCATGCCCGCGCAGAGTGCCGCCAATCTCGAACTGGGGCAGGAACTGCAACGCTACTTGAGACAAAGATTGCCGGACTACATGGTGCCTTCGGTCATCAAAGTGGTTCCTGCGTGGCCACTTACTGCCAATGGCAAGGTCGACCGCCGGGCCTTGCCTTTGCCCATTCAGCAACAGAAGGAAAGCTACCGCTCGCCGCGCACGCCGCAGGAAAACCTGCTTTGCCGCATGTTTGCTGAAATCCTGGGGCTGCCTCAGGTGGGAATTGATGACAACTTCTTTGCTCTTGGCGGGCATTCACTGATGGCGGCCCGCCTGGCGAGCCAGGTGCGCTCTGCGCTGGGTGTTGAACTCAGCATTCGCACGCTCTTTGAAGCGCCTGCCGTTGCCGAATTGGTTCATCGCCTGGATGTAAAAACATCACCCGAGACTGCTTTTGATTGCATTCTGCCGCTGCGCGCGCAGGGTAGTCTGCCGCCGCTGTTCTGCGCCCATCCGGCAGGAGGCCTCAGTTGGTGCTACGCAGGCCTCATGCGCGAACTTGACCCGCGGCGGCCTATCTATGGGTTGCAAACATCCGCGATCATGCATGAGGGCCCTTTGCCGGAGAGCGTTGAGGCCATGGCAGAAGAGTATGCAAAAGCCATCCGGCAGATACAGCTTTCGGGTCCTTATTACCTGCTCGGCTGGTCCTTTGGTGGTGTTCTCGCGTTTGCTATCGCCTGCACTCTGCAGAAGCAAGGTGAGAAGGTAGCCTCGCTTACGATCATGGACAGCTATCCTTCCACTGATGAACGTCCGGCGCGCATTGAAACCGAAGATGAGATGCTGCGAGAGGCAGCTACGATCCTGGGGATTGATGCCACGCAGTTCGGAGACAAAGCAGTGAATTTCGAGATGCTGTTTCACGCTGCGGATCGCGCTGGTCATATCCCAGTGGATTTCAACCAGCAGATCGCCCGGCGCACATTGCAAATGATGCGGCACTGTGCCGGACTAGAGCGGAACTTCCGCGCGGGCCATTTTTTGGGCGACGTGCTATTCTTCTTCGCCTCAAAGAAAACGGGGAATTACCGCCTGCCGGATGCGTGGAAGCCCTTCATCAGCGGAAACATTGAGGTCCATACCGTCGATTGCAGGCACGGAGAAATGACCGAGCCTGCTCAGTTAAGGCAGATTGGAAAAATTCTTGATCAGCACCTGCAAGGGCTGGCACGCACGACTGGAAAGTTCTCATAAATGCGCTTTAGCGGATTGTGTGAAGAGTGGGTGTTTATGGCTTAGGCTCTGGTGCGATGCGGGATGATTTATAAGAATTCAAATTATGGAGTGATAAATGATGACCAACCCATTTGAAGATGAAAATGGAGTATTTCTGGTGCTGGTGAACGATGAAGGCCAGTACTCGCTTTGGCCCGCCTTCCGCGAAGTCCCGCCAGGCTGGAACCCTGTGGGCCCGAAAGGTAAGCGCAGCGAATGTCTGGATTGGATCGAAGCAAACTGGACCGACATGCGCCCCCGCAGCCTCGTGGAAGCCATGAACAGGAAGGGGTAAACGGATGAATTGAATGGTAGCGTAGAGACGCAGCATGCACCGACTCTGAGACGCGTCTCCGGCACGGCTCACAAAAGTTGCTGTCTACACCAACTCGCCATCCGAAGACTCAGATAATGACCTCATTCAGCAAAGACGTGCTCTATGCGCTGCGGCAGTTGGCCCGCAATCCTGTATTTGCCGCGGTTGCGCTCGCCTCGCTGGTGCTGGGCATCGGAGCAAACACCGCCGTATTCAGTGTAGTCAATGCGGCCCTGCTCAAATCCTTGCCTGTGCGTGATCCCCAGGAACTCGTGATCCTGACTAATCCCAATGCCACCGGAGTCACGGCCGGCATGGTGACAGGGGAACGTCCGCTCATGAGTTATGCCGAATTCGTACAATTGCGCGCACAGGCAACCAGCTTCTCAGGAATGTATGCTTCTGAAGCCGAGTTGAACCGCGGGCACATGCGCATCTCCGGGGGCCCGCTGGAAGAAGTGCGCGTGCGCCTGGTCTCAGAAGAATATTTTTCGGTATTGGGGGTGCAGCCGGCCATCGGCCGCT
The DNA here is from genome assembly GCA_041488515.1 of Terriglobia bacterium. Classification (GTDB taxonomy): domain Bacteria; phylum Acidobacteriota; class Terriglobia; order Terriglobales; family Acidobacteriaceae; genus Angelobacter. Next base: position 430,752 of record JBGPPK010000005.1, read on the forward strand.
TCTTTACTGCTGAAGACGCGAAAGGCCCCGGCCAGGATCCATATGGCGTCATCAGTTACGACTACTGGCAGAAAAGATTTGGTGGAAACACTTCGGTATTGGGTACCCTCATCCACGCCGGGAATGCCACTCTTACAGTCATCGGTGTAGCTGCAAATGGATTTCGTGGTGAAAGCGTAGGCGAAAATCCTGATCTATGGATGCCCATGCTCATGCAGCCTACGGTCATGCCCGGCCGCGACTGGCTGAACGAGAACATGTCCCAGCGGGTGGAAAAAATCATGTGGCTGCATACTTTCGGTCGTCTCAAACCAGGTTTGAGCAGGAGCAGGGCGCAGGCTGAAGTGGATGCGCTGTTTCGGCAGATAATCGAGAATAGCTATCCTGCCTCTCTTTCTCCTGAATTGCGCAAGCAAATTTTTGACCAGCGGCTGGTGCTGCGCGATGCTCGGAGCGGGGCCTTTGCGGGAAAAGACGACTTCGCTCGGCAGCTTCTGTTGTTGCTCGTGGCTTCCATTGTCGTTTTGGTTATTGCGTGTATTAACGTTGCGAATCTGCTGCTGGCCCGTGCCTCGGCACGGACAAAAGAGATGGCGGTGCGGCTCTCTATGGGTGCATCGAGACAGCGGCTCGTCCGGCAGCTTCTTACAGAGAGCTTGGTACTTGCGTTCCTGAGCGCTGCTTTGGGCCTGCTTCTGGCGTGGCAGGGAGCACATCTGCTGATACGGCTGTTGGCGAGTGTCCGGTCGGGGCTGGAACTCTCCGCAAATCTGGACTGGCGCGTTTTGGCTTTTACTCTGGTCATCACGTTGGTCACCGGCATGATCTTTGGCCTCGCCCCGGCGGTGCGCGGCGCGGCGGTGAATCTGAATGACAGTCTGCGCGACAGCGGGTACAGCACTCAGACTGCGGCCAGGCTGAATATTGCCAGAGGTCTGGTGGTGGCCCAGATTGCACTTTCATTGATGGCTGTCGTGTTCGCTGGACTTCTCCTGCGCACTCTGTGGAACCTTCAGGCCATCTCGCTTGGTTATCCCCGCGAAAAATTGTTGCTTGTGACCGTGGATGGCGTGCGCGCCGGCTACAAAGGGCCGCAGTTCCCGAACCTGTGGCGCGACCTCACCACGCGCCTCCAGGCTTTGCCGGGCGTTCAGGGGGTGAGTTATTCCATCAACGGGCTTTTCAGTGGAGGAGAAGCCGATGACGAGATTGAAGTGGAAGGCTTCACCCCACATCAGGAGGACGAAGAAGGGTCCCGCTTTGATATGGTCGGCCGCCAATATTTTGCCGTGGTTGGTATTCCGCTTGTCCGCGGCCGCGAGTTTGGAACTCAGGATGGTCTGATCACGCCGCATGTCTGTGTGATCAATGAGTCTTTCACCAACAAGTTTTTTGCCGGACGCGATCCCATCGGCAGGCACGTGATACAGAAGTTTGGAGATCAGAAGAACATCATGGAAGTGGTAGGGATCGTCAAGAATGCCCGCGACCACAGTTTGCGTGACGAGGTGCCGCCGCGCTTCTATGTACCTGGAGACCAGGGCATGCAGGGACCCAACCAGTGGGCCACATTTGAGATCCGTACGAAGCAGGATCCTGAGCAACTCATTGACTCTGTGCGAAAAGCAATTACCGATGCGAACCAAAATCTCTATCCAGCCAATGCTCGGCCGCTGGTGGAATCGTTGGAAATGAATACAGCAAATTCTCGGATGATTGCGCGCCTGTCCGCCGTTTTTGGCTGTGTCGCATTGTTTCTGGCGTCAGCCGGGCTCTATGGCGTGCTGTCCTATGGCGTTGCGCGCAGAACAAATGAAATTGGCATACGCATTGCGCTCGGGGCGGGCCCACGTGCAGTCATTGGCATGATCCTGCACGAAACCGGTGTCATCATGGTCATTGGCGTTGTGTTCGGAATTGCGCTGGTTGTCGCCTGCACCCGGTTTGTTGCGTCACAGCTTTATGGTTTGAGTTCGCTCGACCCGCTTACCATCATCACGTGCGTTCTGTTTTTTGGCGCAATTGCGCTGATAGCCGGATACATACCGGCCAGCCGCGCTACCAGAGTGAATCCCGTGCAGGCCCTCCGGCATGAATAAGTGACTACAGCGAGTATTTGCGGCAAGCCAGCGTTACGTTATCTTTGGTAAAACCACTCACGCCTTTTCTGGAGGGGATTTTGTCTGCAGCGCACATTGATTTGCCGTCTCACCTGGTCTCTCTCGTTCCAATGCAATGGGGAGTGTGGCGCTGGTTTGTGCTGCGTGGCGCCGGCTTTCCTATAGCTGGTATTGAACATCTTGCCGAACCTGCCTGTGCAGCAGCGGCAGACGCGTTGGTTAGCGCCGAGGCCGCTGTAGAACACCAATTTCACGCGGCCATTCAGGCGTTGAACGCAACTTTGGACCGATATACGGCCGCAGGAATAACTCGTGACCGGCAGACATTTAAAACGGTCGTGGCTGCCCGGCGCCGCCTGGCCAAACGAAAAATTCCGCGAGGCGGTGAGTTGGATGCCGAATTTGGCCCGCTATTTCGTGCCCTCGAAGACTTGCTGGCAACAAAAGAGCAGCTTCGGGCCGGTTTCGGAAATACCTTTGTCTCATGCATTGAACATCAAAGCCGCACATTGCAGAGTTTCGCCGCCGATCGTTTGTTTCAGGAAGCAGTGATCTGGCAGAACCGTCACGCCTTTGAAACTGCCACGCAGCCCATGGCTGCTTTGGCACATCATCAGGTTCGGAACCAAACTCTTCGGCAACGTGAGGAGCTCATTGCCAACTATCTCCAGCGTTACTGCGCGAAGAATGACACGATCGGCTTCTTTGGACCGGTAGCCTGGGGCAGGATTGACTCCGGAGATCATCTGTTGGATGTCATTCCCGGCCCTTCATTACTAAAAACCAGGCATGCATATTTCGAGAACTGGGCAATCGATAAGGTCGCTGAAGCGATCTCGCTCATCAAGGACATGGACTGGTGGATTCCCCCTCGTCTTGCTCCCCACTTGTCAATCGAAGGCAGCAGAATGTCCGGTCCGGGGAGGCAGACGGTAAATCTCGATCCGGTAGAAGCGGTGGTGCTACCGTTGTGTGCTGGCAAATACCTGCCCCTCGAAATTCTCGCTTCTATTCAGGCTTTGCCTGAGTTCCGCGATTTCACTCAAGACCAAATACAAGATTTTCTTCGGGCCAAAGCTGCGCAAGGAATTCTCGTTTGGCGTTTTCTGGTGCCAGTTGAGGTGAATGCTGAAACAAATCTGCGGCGGCAATTGTTGCGGATTGAAGACGCCGGATTGCGGGAGAGGGCCATTGGGTATCTGGACCAGCTTGAGCGTGCCCGCAAAAAAGTCGAAGACTCCGCCGGTAATCCACCAGAGTTGAACCTGGCACTGAAGGAACTCGAAGAACTCTTTGAAAGCATCGCCCACACATCCACGCACAGAAACCCAGGACGGGCTTACGGTGGCCGCACTATCGTTTATGAGGATTGTCAGCGGGACCTGAGCGTCAAAATTACTCCTGAGTTGTTGGCCCCCGCGGTTCCGGCCCTCGCTCTTCTTCTGCGTGGGTTGCGATGGCTGGTCCACACCATGGCCGTGGAGTTCAACCGGCTGTTTCTTGAAACCTATGGTGAACTGGTTGCCAAATCTGGAGCCGCCGATGTGTCTGTGATGGACTGGTGGCTCTACACCGAGCCCCGGCTCATTGATGCTCCCTCTCTTGCCCGGATCGAAAGTGAATTCAAGGAAAAATGGGCTGAAGGTCTGCCCATTTCCAGCGACCAGTCCCGGCTATACTTTATTGGCCATACGCTGGAGGAGCGGGTGCGGCAGCTCTTTCCTGAAATTCCCGGCCCTCGCCGGCCCTTTCCTTATTACTGTCCGGATATGCTGTTCGCCGCTACTGCCGAAGAGATTGCTAAAGGCAAGGTCTTATATGTTTTGGGAGAAATCCATCTTGGAAAAAACACTGTCACACACGCATGCCTGGCCGAGCAGCATCCAAATCGGGAAGAGTTGCAACAGGCTTTAGAGTGGGATTTCCCCTCCGGATGTCTGAAGGTTATTAACACGAATGAGGATGGAATCACCACGGTGCGCCCCACGCAGGGCGTGTTCCATCCCATGGACTACATGCTGGCCACTACCCCTGGCTCTGTTGCCCCTTCAGGCTTCGACTCTCATCCCTTCAGCGACTTGGTATTGCGTCGTGAGGGCGAAGAACTGGTCGTGTTAAGCAAAACGGGGCCGTGCCGTTTTCCCATCCTTGAAGCCTTTGCGGATATTTTCTCCTCTTTCGTGGTGAACAAAGCATCCTGGGCCCCAGCCTTGCGCCATGTTCCACGTGTGCAGATTGACCAGCTCGTGATTCACCGCGAAACCTGGCGCGCTCGCGCAGATGAACTTTCATTTGCCGCTCAGAAACAGCCCTTTGACCGTTTCGTTGGTGCGCGCAGATGGATGGCTTCCCGTGGCATAACTCGCCGTACATTTGTCAAAAGCCCTCTGGAGACAAAGCCTCTTTACGTGGACATGGAAAGCCCGGTCCTCGTTGAGATTCTTTGTCGCATGGTGCGCAAGCTGAAGGGTTCCGGGCGGCTCGAATCCGAGTTGGTCTTCTCAGAGATGCTTCCCGATATAGATCAGACCTGGTTGCGCGATGCCGCCGGAAACCTCTATACCTGCGAATTACGCTTTGTGATTGTTGACTGTGCGGGCGGCCCTGGCGGTTTATTTTAATGGAGAAGTCTCATTTTGGCTGGCCTAGTTCTTGGGAGGCACCTCATCCCGCGCCTTTCGAGAAGAATGTTCTCTTTACAAACGCAACCCTAATGGTGTATTAAATCGGTTTACTAAACAGCAAGAATCCATTTTCTTGCCGCTGCAATTTCTGACCTTGCCCAGCGCTCACTTCAACGTAAACGCCAAGGCAAGCCCAAGCTAACCGCCTCTGCGCGAAAGGAGTCCCGCAATGAAGTATGTATTACATGTCTTCACGAACCAATGGCCTTCGTTCCTGTTCACATTACTTCTCATCAGCACCACCGCCGTCGCTGCGCCCCTCCAAATTTATGGCGCCTGGCATTGCGGTAATGATGCTTGCACATGGGGTGCCGTCCGCGATATGGGTGATTTCGATGCTAAAAATCACTGGATGATTGATCGCGGTGACGGTGTTCCGTCGGTGAATCTTGTAGTGCTATCATTTGTCAATCCGCTGAAGCTGCTCAATAAGACCAATGATGCCCAAACCCTCAATGGCGTCCCGGTAGGCATGAATCAGCAAATCGTGAGCTATTTCACCAGCCACAATATGCGCGTCATGTTATCCATCGGCGGGATTACGTTTGTGAATGACTGGAACACGGCCTTGTCCTCCAATCCAGCACAATTGGGACTGAACGCGGCCACAATGGCCAAAAACCTTGGCGTTGGCATTGAAATCGATTACGAAGAAAACACCACTCCCAATCTGAGCGGATTGCAGGCTTTCATCGATGCCTATCGTTCGCAATTACCGTATGATGCTACGGGAGCAAACCCTGCGGCGCGTTTGACTATAGATGTGGGGGCCGGCGATCGGTTCTTGATTGACCTGGACCGCAAAGCTACCAGCGACTGGCTTACAACCGTCAGCCCGGTGCTCGATTATGCCAATGCCCTGGTGCCGAATCGCCAGCCGAGTAATGCCGCTTCCGCGGAAGGGAATTGGCAGGAGCACGTGGACGGCAAATCAAACTTCGCTCCACCTATCTTGCCCTTGGCGCCAGCCAAATTTACCGGGAGCTTGTACATTACGAGCGGGCACAACCCAATTCCAGAGTGCACAACTTTCAGCTCGTCTTTGGAAGATTCAACCGGGAGCTACGTGCAAAATGTTCTTCCAAATGGCGCTGGCACGAGCGCCGGCATGCTAGGCTACATGTTCTGGGCAGCGGAGTGTCCTTCCACCAGGAACGCTTGTACCACACCGCCTAACACTTGCCTAGGAGGAGTAGGCACAGGCGCGAGAATCTACAATATTCCTCTACCCATGCCGCCGCTGCGACAACAATAGGCACACGGTGCCAAATCATAAACTTGATGAATCGCTGATGAGTTCTCCGGCGATGATCGTGTGTACAACCTTGCCTTCAGGAGTAAGCACGACCAGATCGGCTCGACGACCTGGGGCAACGACGCCCCTCTCGTTGGTAATGCCCAGGAGTCGGGCTGGATTCAAAGATGCGAGTTTGACGGCATGCTCAAGGCGCCAAGAGGCAAAGTTCATCACATTGCGTATAGCGCGATCGAGTGTGAGAACGCTTCCTGCCAATTTGCCGCCCGACTCACAGCGACCGTCCTGTACCTGCACTTCAAAATCGCCCAGCTTGTAAGTTCCATCCGGCATGCCGGTTGCGCTGATTGCGTCGGTAATCAAGATGGCCTTATCTGCGCCCTTGGCGCGAAGAAACAGCCGCAGCATGCTCGGATCGACATGAATGCCATCGGCGATGATGTCGGCGCTCACGGTGTCGTCTTCGAGTATGGCACCCAGGATGCCCGGGTCACGATGATCGAGCGGGCGCATTGCATTGAACGTATGTGTCGCGTGATCCGCACCGGCGGCAATGCCTGTCCGTGCCTCTGCATAGGTGGCATTGGAATGTCCTAGACTGGAATGCACCCCAAGAGTTCGAGCGTAACGAATAGTTTCCGCAGCTCCAGGCAATTCGGGCGCGATCGTCATCATACGGATTGTGCCTTGGGAAGCCTGCCAGAAACGCTCGAGTTCCCCAGGCGAAGGTTGAACCAGATTTTCTGGGGGATGTACACCGCGCTTGACGTGACTGATGAACGGACCCTCCAGATGGATCCCGACCGGGCAGGCACGACTTCGGCTCTTGCTACGTTTTGCAGCCTTTCCCAGACGATCCAAAGCCTGAAGGGTTCGCCCTTCAGGCGCCGTGACCGTAGTGGGAAGATAGGCGGTCACTCCGTGTTGCGCCAACTGCATTTCAATTCGGGCCAGAGCTGATTCATCACCTTCCATGATGTCATGACCAGCGCCGCCATGAATATGAATGTCGATGAATCCTGGCGCAAGAACCAAATCGGGAAAATCCAGTTTGCGAGCTCCGGCCGGCATCTCGATCGAACTCCGGGATCGTACATCAATGATTCTGCCGGCATCCACGACTATGATCGGGGCGTCGATCCACTCTTTAGGAGTTATTAGATGGCCGGCGGTGATGATTGTTGTCATGGATCAATCGTTACTACGTATTGCATGGTGATTACAAGCCGAGCGCAACGCAGGCGCTCGCTTGGTTGCCGCTGAGCATGCCGCTAGTCCAACCCGCACGATTCCCATTTTGACACATATAATATTATAAATTTTATTAAATCGATTCTAAAAGCTATTGAATCGTTTCAACAAACGTAATATCGTGGCTGCTCTTTTGACGCGCCAATCCGTACGGCTTGTCAAACCGCTCACCCCAAGTCGGGAAGGAAAAACAATCACCCCGGCACTTCTTGTCGGACCACACCAATGGCAGCCAGTTATCTGTGACTGGACGAACAAGACTAGGAGCTCAGTCGATGAAAAGAATTTCCAAGATTATCCTGAGTGCGGTAGTTCTTCTCTGCTTCCCATCGCTCGTGTCATTCTCTCAAACCGTTCCCAACTGGGCGCCAAACACGGCGTACGCAGTGGGCGCGCTCGTGATGTACCAGAATGTCGAATACAAATGTATCCAGGCCCACACTTCTCAAGTGGGATGGGAACCGCCCAACGTGCCAGCGTTGTGGGGGCCGGTGAGCGGCAGCCCAACCCCGACTCCAACGCCGGTAGCAACGCCAACTCCTACGCCAACTCCGCCCCCGGGCGGGGGCACTTGCAATCCACCGTGGAATGCCAGCACAACATACGCTTCACCTGGCACGAAGGTAAGCAGGAATGGCATCAACTACCAGAACGCCTTCTGGACAATGGGTGACGATCCGGCAACTCACAGCGGTCCTGCCGGCAGTGGCCAGCCATGGATACCCATGGGGTCTTGTAGTGCGTGCACTACCCTGGCCAGTGCGCCCAGCAAACCTACTGCTTCAGGAACCACCTTCAACAGCACGAATTTGAGCTGGCCCGCTGTTACCGCGCCCGCGAACTGCAGCATCACTGGTTACACGATTCTGAAGAATGGCAGTTCCATCGGTACTGCGAGCGGCACCAGCTTTACCGTGAACGGGCTTACAGCGCAGACCACATTCAATTTCTCGGTTGAAGCGAATGATGGGGCCGGTTCTTCGGCGCCAAGCGCTGCTGTATCCGTAACCACTCCGGCTTGTACCGGGACATGCGGTGGTGGTGGCGCCGTGATCTTAGCCGCATACAAAGACGTGACGCTCAATGCCGACTTTAATACCGGCCTTCAGCGATCAGCGGTAACGGGCACGGTCCAACCGGTCACCAGCGCCATGCCGAACAAGACGCTGGTATGGGCATTTGCCACCGGCACCTGCGATGCGGAAAGCTGGGCCGGGATCACACCAGCCATGGAAGCTACGAACGTTCAGGCCTTTGTCAATTCCGGCAAGAACTACATCATCAGCACCGGTGGCGCGAATGGCACGTTCGACTGCTCCAGTGGACAGGGGCTGATCAACTTCATCAACAGATACAACTCACCGAACCTGGTCGGCGTCGATTTCGACATGGAAGGCGGCCAGTCCCTACAGCTTATTGACAACGTGATCAATGCGGTCATAGTGGCGCAGAGAACGTTCCCCAACTTGCAATTCAGCTTCACCATCCAATCGCTCGGCACCACGGCAGCAAATCCAATCACAGGAGGGAGTGTTGGCACGACGGTTGTCAAGGAGATCAAGCGCCTGGGCCTGGCAGGCAAATACGTCATCAACCTGATGACGTTTGACTATGGCTCGACCAACGTGAATAACTGCGTGGTCGTGAACAACCTATGCGATATGGGACAATCCGCGATTGCTGCTGCGCAGGCGCTCAACCAGCAGTCCGGCATTCCCTTTAACCACATTGGAGTCACCATGATGATCGGGCGGGCTGATACCCAGGATGAAGTCACCAGCCAGCACGACATCGACACAATTGACGCGTTTGTTATATCCAACGGCCTGCCGTTTGTCGGTTTCTGGTCATTCGACCGCGACACACCCGGAGCCGGCGGCAGCAGCAGCAGTGGTACCAATGTGCCAGCCCTCACCTACGTCCGCGAGTTCATGAACAGTTTGGGCGTGCAATAACCTAAAACCAGATGGCGTCGGCTGCAGATCAGCCCCGACGCCATCTTTGATCTATCTTTAAATCAATCGGGCTGGTCCAAATACTTATCCAGACCAGCCCTAAGCGAAAACATCGCCTGTTTCTTTTGCCCACATCTCTTTGCCGCCATCCCGGCATTCGGCGTGGTGTTCTGGTATTGTTTCCGATCATGAAGAAGTTTCTTGCCGCCGTTCTCGCCATGTTTTTGCTACTCGCCCCGTGCTGGCCGGCCGAACCCTACTCCAAAGCTGCCCCCGTGGAGTTGAATAATGAAGGACGGCGCTGGGTGGAGCAGACGTTAAAGAAAATGTCGCTCGAAGAAAAAGTCGGGCAGATGCTATGCGTCAAGTACTACACGGATTTCCAGAACTTTGCGGCCGACGCCTATTTACAATTCCGCGACCAGATGCAGAAATATCACGTGGGATCAGTTGTGCTCACGGTCCACGTGGACGGTCCGACTCTGCTGAGGAACCCGCCTCTTGAAGTGGCTGCGGTAGCCAATCGGTTGCAACGCGACTCAAAGCTGCCTCTTCTTATTGCAGCCGATTTCGAACGTGGTCTCGCCTCTCGGGTGAGCTCGGCACCGGAATTCCCCGATGCGATGGCCTTTGGCGCCACTGGGAATCCGGGTTACGCGGAAAAATTTGGCGCCGTGACCGCTGCAGAGTCACGCGCGATTGGAATTCACTGGGATTTCTCTCCGGTGGCGGACGTGAACAGTAATCCGAACAACCCCATCATCAACACGCGCTCCTTTGGAGAAGACCCAGAGGCGGTTGGCGACGAGGTGGCGGCTTTTATCAGGGGCGCGAGGGCCCACGGCATGCTGACCACGGCAAAGCATTTCCCCGGGCATGGTGACACCGATACAGATTCTCATTTGGGGGTTGCGCGTGTTGGCGGAGATCTGGCGCGACTGCAAAACGTGGAACTCAAGCCCTTTGCAAAGGCCATCGATGCAGGCGTCGACTCCATTATGGTCGCTCATCTGGCCGTGCCTGCGCTGGATAGCGATCCCAATAAGGTAGCGACGATTTCATCTCCGGTCGTGAACGGTGTTTTGCGTGGGCAACTTGGGTTCAGGCACATCGTTGTGACGGATGCGCTGGAAATGCGCGGTCTCACCAGCCTCTATCCTCCCGAGAAAGGCAGTCCGACGGCCAAGGCTGCGGTCGATGCAGTGAAAGCGGGGAACGACGTGATTCTATGGCCTACGGATCTTGATGGCGCATTCCACGCAATCGTCAATGCTGTCCGGCAAGGTGAAATTCCGGAGATGCGTGTCGACGACTCTGCGCGCAGAGTTCTTGAAATGAAGGCATCCCTCGGCCTTGATAAAGCGCGTTTGGTGGACCTGGAGCAGGTACCCTACTTGGTCGATAGGCCGGAAGACATGCGGTTTGCTCAACAAGTCGCTGACGATGCGATCACCCTGGTACGGGACAACGGCAAAGTGCTTCCCCTCGCGCCCATGCGTCCCAGACAGTTAGAAGCAGAGATTTTTCAGGCGCAAGTCATGCCCAGCGTTCATGTGGTTGCGATCATCATGACAGATTCTATTCGCGGCGAGACAGGGCGGGGCTTTGAACTTGCGCTGAAAGCGCGCCGGGTCGACGCGACCGTGTTTTATGTTGACAACAATTTGGCAACTCCTCTTTCTGCCGGGATTTTACAGGCAGTCAAGGACGCCGAAAAAGTAGTAATCGCTGCTTACGTGACGCCTGTTGCCGCCAAGCAAGTCCTGATCAAGGGCAAGCTGGTGAACACCGTTGGACTAGAGCAGGCCAGCGGGCAGTTGCTCTCGCAAGTGCTCGATCTTGCCGCCGATAAAACCGTGCTGGTTGCGCTAGGTAGCCCATATCTGGCGCAGAACTTTGCGACGGTCCAGAACTATTTATGCACGTTTTCCAATGCGGCCACCTCGGAACTGAGCGCGGTTAAGACGCTTTTTGGGGAATTAACAGCACGTGGGAAGTTGCCGGTGACGCTGCCTGGCATCGCTGAGCGCGGATTCTCTCAGCCATTGCATTCAGCCAGCGAAGCAAAATAGCGGTGCTTCGCCTGCGCTGCGGGTCGAATGGAGCGGATTATGTTTTTGAAATCGCGCGCGTCGATTCGCGCACTACAACTTCAGAAGATAACTTTCTGTGTACAGCCTGAATCTTGCGGTTCTCAGCTGCCGAGTTGAGCGTATCCACCACAATGTTGACCGCGGCTGCGCCCATTGCTTCCAAGGGCTGACGGACTGTCGTCAAAGAGGGCACGAAGAGCGCAGATGGAGAAACGTCATCAAAGCCAACGACAGAGCACTCCCCCGGCACTTTGATTCCGGCTTTTGTCAAGGCCCGCACCGCGCCAAAGGCTGTCATGTCGTCATAGGCCATCAACGCGGTAAAAGGCCGCCGTTGTTTTAGCAATTCCTGGGTCATGCGATACGCATCGTCGACGCCCATATTTGGGCTTAACTGATCGGGAAGGTCGACGACCAGATGCTCATCTACGCGAAGGCCAGTGTCACGAAGAAAACGCTGCACTCCGCGCCAGCGATTTTTGCTACTCGAAAGGGCCTTGGGACCGCGGACGAAAGCTATCTTTCGATGTCCTAAGGCATACAGATGCGCCAGCGCGGCGTATCCGCCGCCTTCATCATCGACAGTCACGGAACTAATGGAGTTCGATTGCAGTTCCCGCCCAATGATTACCGTCGGAAGCTCAGGTTTCTCCAGATCTCCCAGGATATTGATGTCCAGGAACAGCCAGTTGGCAAGAATGATCAGGGCCTCCACCCGACGTTCGAGAAGCATCTCTAGGTAGCGCTCAAAACGGCTGCGCTCGTTATGCGCGTCTGTCAGGATCGGAAGATAGCTGGCTTGGTAGAGTGTGTTTTCAATCCCGCGCAGAATGGGCGTGCAATAGGGATCCGTGATATCAAACAGGATTATTCCTACCGTATGATTGCGCTTGCTTCGCAGCGACTTGGCGAAAATGTTGGGGTGGTAGCCGAGCGCCTTGGCGGCTTTCTGAATGCGGCTCTTGGTGATCAGCGGGATGTAACGCGCCAGCGGGGCGTTGTTCAGTACAATGGAGACCGTACTGGCGGAAAACCCGCTCGTTTTGGCCACATCTCTGATCGTGACAGCAATTTTTTTTGACTCTTTGCTTCCCACGCTCTCCCCCAACCTGGCACCTGCGATTCGAGTGGGATCAGAATAACTGTTCCCGTCCTCATTTTCCATGTTCTTTTGCAGCAGGCTGGGCGTATTAAAAATATAACTTGTTTTATTGAAACGTTTTTGTATAATTCTTGCGGATTCGGGCTCAAATCCTCCCTTGAGAAGAAAGACAATGCGCTCCTTTGCTATCGGCGTAGATTTGGGCGGCACGAACCTGCGAATTGCCGCGGTGGAAGAAAGTGGCCGTCTACTTCAGTGCCTGAGCACTGTCACCGAAGTCGCTCAGGGGCGGGACTTCGTTATCCAAGAGATGTCCGATGCCATCCGCAATCTGGCGCGGCAATTTGTCCGTACTCATAAGCTGTTAGGGATCGGCGTCGGAATTCCGGGAATCATCGACCTTGCCAGCGGAACCCTGCATTCAGCCTCCAACCTGCCTGGATGGAGTAACTACCCGGCACGACGTGACCTGGAGAGCCGTCTGGGAGTGCCGGTTGTGCTGGAAAACGACGCCAACTGTGCCGCGCTGGGGGAAAAGTGGTTAGGCGCCGGCAGCAACGTCGAGGACCTCTGCATGGTTACGCTGGGCACGGGAGTAGGTGGGGGTGTTGTGATTGGCGGAAAGCCGTGGCATGGGCTGATTGGGATGGCTGGAGAGATTGGCCATATGACAGTTTTTCCCGATGGCCATGCCTGTGGCTGCGGCAACCATGGCTGCCTTGAACAATATGCCTCAGCCACAGCGATTAAGCGCATGGCCGTCGAGGCTGTCGAAGAGGGACGGGCTCCGGAACTGGCGCGCTGCCTGAAATCTGACTCTACATTCAGCGCGCGTACTGTATTTCAATGTGCTGTGGCCGGCGATCTCATTGCGCGTGAGATTTTTGCCACGGCCGGACATGCGCTCGGCATCGCCCTGGGAAATTTGATCAATGCCCTCAATTTTCCTCTGTACGTTGTGGGTGGTGGAATGACCAAAGCGTGGGAACTCTTTTCTCCAGCGGTCTTCGAGGAATTGCGGAAGCGGTCGATCGTGTTTCGAGCTGGTGAGACTGCTGCAAGGCAGAAGAGCACAACTGTGGTTCCCGCCCGGTTGGCAGGAGATGCGGGCCTTCTAGGCGCGTCGCGTCTGCCCATGATCGCAAAGAGCGCCTGGAATTTCTGCTCGCTGGCGGTATGAGCGGAATTTATCTAGAGTTAACGGGCGGCCCCTGCGTTTCCCGGCGGGATGGACCAACCTGGCAAAGCGACGGATTCCGGTTCAAGATTTGCCGTTTGGGGTTCAAGCGACAAAATAGTTTTAGGAAGGGCTTGACAGCAATTCGCGTCTGGAGGAAAATTTCGCGCGAGCTTACAAAATCGTTTCAATAAACATATAGTAGCCGGTAAGCAGGCGACATTCTAGGTACGAGCGTCTCGGAGCGATATACGCTACCGCCATATTGGGAGGTCAAATGCAGCGTCTTTGCCGTAGGCCGTCAATTCCAGAGGTACACTCCAACTCCCCATTCTTTGCAGGCGGGGTTGGGCAGCACAAACACCAAAAGGCGCTCATCGCGAGTGCCTTATTTTTTTGTTGCTGGGTCATCTTCGTGGCCTTTCCTGGCGCTTATGCTCAGCAAGTGACCGCCGCCATCACCGGCACCGTGGTGGACCCGAGCGGAGCTCCCGTGGTTGGCGCCAAAGTCACCGCGAAAGATATGGACCGCGGCACACTGCTCACCACCGAGACCAATGAAACGGGAGTATTCAATTTTCCCAGCGTACCAGTGGGAAATTATGAAGTGAGAGCTGAAGCAAAGGGCTTTCAGGCTGCTAAACAGCCGGCACTCACGCTGGTGCTGAACCAGACTGCCCGTTTGAACTTCCAGTTGAGGATCGGCCAGGTAACGGAGACTGTGGAAGTAACCACGGCGGCTCCGATCCTGCAAACCGACACCAGTCTCATTGGCAGCGTATTGGAAGGAAGGACGATTGAGAACCTCCCTTTGTCCACACACAATACGAACCAGCTGACTCTGATAGCCCATGCCGGCGTAATTACCCCGAATCTCTTTGGGTTTCAGGCAGCCCAGAATTCTTTTGGCACCGGCAGACCGTATGTTAACGGCGCGCGCGAGCAGGAAAACAACTTTCTGCTGGACGGCATGGACAACAACCAGCCAGACAATAATGACGTGGGATACGTTCCCGCACCAGATGCGGTCCAGGAATTCAACCTGATCACCGGAAGCGCTCCAGCCGATTTCGGTAATTATCTGGGCGGGGTGGTGAACGTCACCATTAAATCAGGCACCAATGATTTCCATGGCTCACTTTATGAGTATCTTCGCCGCGGTGGTTTGAATGCCAACAGCTGGCAGAACAATACGGCCTGCGCCCAGAATGCTGATCACGTTACGTTCAGCTGCGGAAGAGATCAGGCCGGCAACCAGGTTGCTCCACGGCCTGCGTTGCACTATGACAACTTCGGGTTCACCTTTGGCGGGCCGATCATCCGTAACAAGCTGTTTTTCTTTTCGGATTATGCCGAATCACTATTCTCGCAACCCGCGACCGTCAGACAGATCAACCTGATTTCCGACGCCGAGCGAATCGGAAATTTTGCCGAACTGTGCCCGGAAGGCTTTAGCGGAGGCATATGCAACAATGCGGCGCATCAGCTTTTTGATCCTGGATCCAGCGCTACACCCGGCGGGCGGACGGCATTTGCCAACAATCAGATCCCAATAGGCAGGCTCAATTCCGCGGCCCGGGCGATTGTTACTTCGCCCTTTTATCCGGGGGGCTCGATTGCCAACAACCTCAACCAGTTCAAGACCAACTCCTATCAGGGCGACCTCAAGGTTGATTTTGTTCCTTCAGAAAAAGACCACCTGATGGGCCGCTGGTCGCAGCAGTTCATCACCGCGCCTTCCAGCAACAGCCTGGAACTTCTGGGCAACGCTGATCGGACCTTCCCGCTGAAGAATTTGATTTTGAGCGAGACGCATACGTTCTCCCCGTCGCTGCTCAACGACGCCCGTGTGGGCTTCCAGTATTTTCCTGTAACCGAGGGATTTTCTAACCCGACGGGGAAGAACCTGGGAGCAGCGTTTGGTATTGCCGGCGTTACGGTGGACTTCCTGCCTGCAATGGTTTTTAGCGCCGGTGGAACGCAGCCGGGCACTTTCGGCAACGCCGATCTGGTGCAATCGTTTCACGACACGACCTGGCAGTTTGAAGACACGGCTACCTGGACGCACGGCCGCCATATAATGCACGGCGGCTTCCAGGCATATCACTACATCATGAATGATCTCTATCCCGGCAACGCCGGTCTGGCCGGACAGTTTATTTTCAACGGTCAATTCACAGGGAACACCACCACCTCCAACGGCGCTCCGGCCGCCGATTTCATGCTCGGACTTCCTCAGGATGTTCAGCAGGGAAATGGCGGGGGCGGCAATAAATATCTGCGCAACAGCCTGTTTGGGATTTTTGGACAGGACAACTGGCGCATCAAAGACAATCTGACGCTGAATCTTGGACTGCGCTGGGAGCTGATCACGGCGCGCGGCACCAGCAACGGCCAGGACATGAACTTCGACCTGATCACGGGACAGCCCAAGGTCGGGTTTGGCTACAACACGTACAACGGAATCGGAAACTTCCAGCCAAGGATTGGTTTTGCCTGGGAGCCGCGCTGGAACTCCATCTGGGCCAAGAATACAGTCATTCGTGGCGCCTATGGCATTTCCAGCTTTATGGAAGCCAATGGCGTGAATAACCTGCCCTACCAGAATCCTCCGTTTGTCCAGGCGCATGAGGTCATTAACCCGGCCACACAGGCTTTGCCCAGCAGCACGCTGAGCCAGGGCTTTAGCGGATTTCCCGCCTCCGCCTGTACAGTAGCGTCTCTGCAGGCATTTTCGCCGGCGTGCCTTAGCGGCGTTACGCTGCACCTGACAAATCCGAATCTGAAGCCCGCAATCGATCAGCAATGGAACCTCACGGTCCAGCGGCAATTGGGCAGCAGAACTTCGCTCTCGATCGGCTATGTGGGCAACAAGATCGATCACATGTCCGATATCTTCATCTTTAATCAATTGCGGCTGGTGTCGCCTGGTGTTACGGCACCGGGACCGTTTGCGCAGTCTTTGCTGAATTGCAATGCTGCCGGCACTACAAATCTCTGCGGTGGTCCGCGACCCACCGTCCGCTTCAACGATTCCAGCGGCATTCAGCGGTACAATGCGCTGCAAATCACACTGGCGCAGCGAGCCTGGCAAGGGCTCACGTTTCAGACCAACTACACCTGGTCCAAATGTCTGACCAACAGCCTGGGGTACTTCGGTCCCTTCGGAGACGAAGAGGCGCTGCCGGGAAGTGTAAGCCAGACCGGCTTCGGCTTTTTCTTCCAGGATGCCTACAACGCGAAAGGCGACTACGGACGTTGCATCGCCGACGCCGCAAGCCTGTTCAACGGCTATATGACCTATGACCTACCCTTCGGTAAAGGCCGCAGGTTTGGATCAGGCGCTGAGGGAATCGCGAATACAATCATCGGCGGCTGGAGCATCGCGTCAAACTTTACCTTCCATAGCGGCTTCGCGCTCTATCCCCATGGCCCTGACAATTCCGGAACCGGCAGCGCCTCGCCGCGTCCAAACTGTGTTCCTGGCGTCTCCCAATCGGGAAGCGGACAGCTTGTTGGTCCGGGGACATCAGGGGTCATCGGTATCCAGCTCCTCAATCCTGCGGCCGTCGTGCCGGCAGCGCCAGGAACATTCGGTAACTGCGCTGCAGGATCGTTCCGCGGTCCCGGACTGGCTACTTCGGATTTGAGCATCGTGAAGACATTCTCCATCTCAGAAAGGACGAACTTCCAGTTCCTGACCCAGTTCATCAACCTGACCAACACGCCGATCTTTGGCGCACCGAACTCGAGTCAGGGAACCACATTCGGGCTGGTCACATCGTCCAACCCTGGCCGCCAGGTGCAGTTCGGGATGAAGCTGGTGTTTTGATGGCCGGTCATCGCCGTTGCTAACGCGATCAAGGCTGGGCCATTGCCCGACAATGACCCGGCCGCGATTGCAACTCGTCCAAGACCGGCTGAAAGCGCAATCTGACGGCGTTTCTGCCGCTGGTCAGATCGGCCCGTGCGGGGTCTTTTTGGAAATTAAAGAAGATCCCGCATTCTTTAACGATGCGACCTGCGACGGCAACCCCTCGGTAAAAGAGCATGAGCCAGAGCCAATCCAAGTCGAAGAGTGGCTTCCCGCATTTCATGCTGAAAGAGATTTACGAACAACCTGATGCTGTACGGCGGGTGATTGAAGGCTGGATTGACTCTTCAGGCAATATCACTGTCCCTGGAGTCAGTTTCTTAACGGACGAAATCCGTACTCTCTCCCGGGTAACCATCGCGGCGAGCGGATCGAGCCGGCACGCCGGGATGGTCGGCGAATTCATGCTTGAACGCATGGCTGGATTGGCTGTGGAAGTGGATTTCGCAAGCCAGTATTGTTATCGGGACCCTGTTGTAGCCCCGCACGAACTCACGATTTTCCTTTCTCAATCCGGCACCACGATTGACACCATCACGGCGTTGCAGACGGCGCGAAGAAAGGGCGCGAGGTCCCTGGCAATTTGCAATGTGCCGGAGACACCCTTAACGCAATACGCCGACAACACGTTGCTCACATACGCCGGCGAAGAAGTTGCCATTGCTGCTACCAAGAGCTTTACCACTCAACTCACTGCGTTGTTTCTGCTCTCGGCTTACATCGCCCGTACCAGAGGCCACAGCGACCTTGCCGTCGATACGGCCATCCGGGAGCTTGCGCATCTGACCGATAACATGCAATGCGCCTTGTCCACAGGCGACCAGTGCCGTCATTTTGCCCGGCAACTCTACAAATACAAGGATTTCATCTACGTAGGGCGCGATATTGATTATCCAATTGCGCTCGAAGGCGCTCTTAAGCTGAAGGAAATCTCTTACATCCATGCCGAGGGATATCCAACCGGAGAGCTAAAGCACGGCCCCACTGCTCTGGTTAACGAAGAGCTTCCAGTCGTGGTTCTGGCAACCCATGACAAGAGTGACGAGGGGGCAATCTTGCGTTATGAACGAACCGTTTCCAACATTCGGGAATTTGTCGACCGTGAGATTCCGGTCCTGGCGATTGTGAGTGAAGGTGATACCACCATTCCCAAGATCACTCCTGGCGTTGTCTTTGTGCCAGCTGTTCCCATGCTGTTACAGCCAATCATTGAAGTAATCCCGCTTCAGCTCCTGGCCTATCATATTGCTGTTTTGTGTGGCCGTAATGTCGATCGCCCACGTCATCTTTCAAAGTCTGTAGTATCTGAGTAGCGAACGATGGAATTCTGAGCGTACCATGCTAATGGTTGAACTGGTTGCAGGAGGAAGTCTTGAGACGACTGTTGCTGTCCCCGATCCGAGAACTCGATGATTCCCGACTTGCCTGGTGGGGCTCCCCAACGTGGATTGGCCAGGCTGATCCGCCTGATCAGCTCCTGACAGCAGAGAGTTTTGCGAAACGCTGCGAAGCGAATCCCACTCTCTCCGCCATTTTTACTTTGCCTCCATACTTCCACGAACCTCGTCTTCAAAAATCACCAGCTTGACTTTGCCAGAGCGCGGGTCTATAAACTTTCCTGTCTGATGCACGGGAAGAGCGGTGCGAATCCGCCACTGCCCCGCAACTGTAATCGCTGAAGGTTAGGTCGCAAGCCGTTTCCGCAATGGCTTCTTCCGATCCAGGCGTAAGTCAGGAGACCGATCAGACCCATATCTATGGTCATTCCGGCTTCGATGGGTGAGCCGGACGGCGTCTAAACACGTTCGCTTAATTTTTCTCGGAAGCTCAGGCTGAATTGGGTTCACGGGAATGCTTCACCAAGTGATGAAGCTTATGGAAGCGAGCGGGCCCTGCTGTAATTACCCGGGCGCCCGAAACGGCATGAGTCTATGCCGATAAGCGCATTGAATTGCCACTGCGACTGCTGTGGTCAATTTTGCTTCAGGCAGCACAACCGCTTCCGACGGAGGAAAGGGCATGAATTTTTTACGTAGATTCTCTATGGTGGTATTCCTGTTGGCATCGCTTTCCATGGCGCGGGCAGCAACGGTCCGTGGAGTTGTTACCGATCCGCTGGGAGCGGTCGTTGCCAATGCGCGTGTGGAATTACTGGCGCAGACCCAGAGAGTTGCCGAGGCCGTTACCGATTCTTCGGGAAGGTATGAGATCAAGGTCCCGCAAGCCGGGCGCTATCAACTGCGCGTGATGGCGCCTACCTTCGCCACGGTCGAGACAGATTCGTTTTATTTGAGCGGCACAGAAACTCTAGCTCGTGACGTCCTGCTCAAGATCAAGAACATGGCGGAACAGGTGGTGGTCTCCGCCACCGGGCTTCCAGTCTCGGAAGCCCAGGAGGGGGCGTCGGTTGATGTGCTCACGCACCCGGACTTCCTGGAAAAACTGGATGTACTGAATCCCCTGGTCTCCATTCCTGGTCTGCAGGTTGCTCAGACGGGCCAGCGCGGCGGAGAAACGTCCTTGTTCATTCGCGGCGGGAACTCGAATTCCAACAAAGTGCTCATGGATGGCGTGCCGGCCAATGACATTGGCGGCGTGGTCAATTTTGGCAGCTTGTCTCTTACGGCGATAGATTACCTGGAAGTTTTCCGCGGCCCCAATAGCGTGCTCTATGGTTCTGACGCGCTGGCCGGTGTTGTCAGCATGACAACCCAACGTGGCACAACACCGTTGCCGGAATTTTCGTACGCGATCGATGGAGGCAATTTTGGGACCTACCGCCAACAAGGCACGCTCGCCGGAGCGTGGCGGCGCTTTGATTATCTTGCCAGCTTTGCCCGCTTTGACGCTTCCGACAGCGTGCCGAATAGCAGGTTTCACAACGGCACATTTGCCGCAAATGGCGGGTGGGCTCCCAACGCGACGAACAGCTTTCGCGTGACAGTGCGCCGCATCGCCAGCGGCTCAGGCTCGCCCAACGCCATCGAACTTTTTGGCATTGCTGATAATGGCCAATCGGCAATTCACGATACGTTTATCAGCGCGACCTACGAGAACCAGCCTTCGCCGAAGTGGCACAACCTGTTGCGCTATGGCGCTTCTCGTCTCGACAGCCATTTTGACAAGGCCTCTCCGGTTGGAATCACCAATGACGGCTTCGATTTCATAGGCTTGCCGGTCACCATCAAAGGAGCTAACGGGTTCACGGTCAGCGGCCAGGCATTTCTCACCACCGCCGATTGCTGCCCCAGCTTCTCCGCGGCCACGGCAAACCGCGACTTTGTTTACGCGCAGACAGACTACCGCTTCAACCCGCACTTGATTGCCCTGTTCGGCTATCGCTACGAAGCCGAGCGCGGCGTTTCTCAATTTACCTCGCCCTCCTTCAGCTCAAGCAATTCGGTTGAGCGGCGGAACATGAGCTTCATTATGGAAACTCATGGCGACATCCGCAACCGGATGTTCTATTCCATCGGCGGTGGAATCGAGAAAAATGAGGTCTTTGGAACGGAAGCAACACCTCGTGTAAGCCTGGCTTATCACCTGTTCCGTCCGGCCTCCGGATGGTTTCGCGGGACCAAGCTGAAATTCAATTTTGGCAAAGGGATCAAAGAGCCGAACATTTTCGATGAGACCAGTTCTTTGTTCGATCTGCTCTCACAACAGCCGGGAGGCGATCAGCTGATTCAAAAATTTGGCATCAGACCGGTCGGGGCGGAACGCTCGCGCAGCTATGACTTCGGCATCCAGCAGTTTATTACTGAGCGCGCCTTGCTGGACGTTACATTGTTTCACAATCAGTTTTACGATCAGATTGAATTTGTCAGCAGTGGTGCTCTGCCGTTGCTTGGCGTCCCGCAATCGGTCGCAGACGCGACCGGCTTTGGCGCCTCCATCAATTCCTCCAACTATCGGGCACAAGGAGTGGAAACGGAGCTGCACATCAAACTCCCAGGTTCCTTTACGGCGCGCGCAGGATACACCTATTTGGATGCGCGCGTGCAGAAGTCATTTTCAAGCGACGCGCTTGCTCCTTTCAATTTCAATCCGGCGTTTCCTGATATACCCATTGGCGCTTTTGGGCCCCTGGTTGGAGCGCGGCCTTTCCGGCGCGCTCCCCACACCGGTTTTTTGGCGGTTTCATATGCCCGCCGCAAATGGGCCGGGCTATTTCAGGGGACGTTTGTCGGCCGGCGGGACGATTCCACCTTTCTCGGCTTCTCCGATGCGAACTTCGGCAACACGCTTCTGTTGCCGAATCGCAATCTGGACGCGGCATACCAGAAATTGGATCTCTCGGGCGACTTCAAGATCAATCGCCACTTGACATTGTTCACTTCGATGGAGAACCTGTTGAGCCAAAGCTACAGCGCAGTGTTCGGATTTCCATCATTGCCATTTACGATTCGTTCCGGTGTAAGAATCACCGTCGGCGGTGAGAGGTGAACTTGTCGTCGCTTGTTGCTTTCGGGTTTCGCCGGTAGCATGATTTTGGCGCTATGGCAGCATGGGCAAGCTGCGTTTTCAGGCTCTGATAACTCATCCGGTTGAATGAGCTGAAGCCTGAAAAAGAAATGAGAGGACCATCATTATGGCCAAGAGCATTGCGACCAAGACCGGGGACAGTGGCCAGACAGGTCTGGTGGGCGGACTGCGCGTGTCAAAAAGCAGCTTGCGGGTTGAGACCTACGGAACGGTGGATGAGCTGAATTCTTTTCTGGGGTTTGCCCGGTCGATCTGCGATCACGCTGAGATCAAGCAGTTGACGCAATCCATCCAGAAAGAGCTTTTTTTGCTGGGAGCGGATCTGGCCACGCCCGGGGAATCCAAAGAAGGCCAGGCACGCGTGACCCAAGAAATGGTGGACCGTCTCACCAATGAGGTGCACAGGATCGAGGCGATGGAAGGCATTCTCTCTGATTGGTCGATACCAGGCGAAGACCCGGCCGCAGCCGCCTACGACATGGCGCGCACTGCATGCCGCCGCGCCGAGCGGTTCGCTGTACGGCTTTCTGAGTCGGGCGAAATCGTCAGCCCTGCCGCGATCGTCTACCTGAACCGGCTTTCCGACCTGGTATGGTTGCTGGGCCGGTGGATCGAATTGACCAAGGGCGCCAATTCGGCGCTCCGTGATGACGAGCACCACGGTCCGCGATGGTCGCGAGCCTGGTAGCCGCCAACGCTCATAGCATCCATCGCGGTGATGTCAGCGTAGCATCGTGGCGCAAGCATCTATAATTCGGCGATGACTTCAAACACGGCCAGGACCATCTTTGCTGTAATCGTTGGCGATATGATCTTTGCCGGAGGCTCGGTACTTCTTTTCTACCTGGCCAAGGTGGACCCGCATGCTCCCGCGGCGCGGAATTTTATTCTCTTGAGCGCAGTTGCCGGTGTCGCTCTGGCTTTGGCCGGTGGTTTCGTTGCCGGCGCTATCGGGCAGCGCTCCGACCTGATCTGCGGCATGCTTCTGGCGGCGATCATCGCTATTGGGGCCGTCGTATCCATGGCAGGTCGTCCGGGTCAGGGTGCGCTGTGGTCGCAAACCGCTGCGCTGATCAGCGCCCCAGCCGCGCTCGTCGGGGACCGGCTACGCATGAAGAGATGACCTGGCCATACCCAGCAAACTTGAAGGATCTAAATGGACGCAGCAACAACCCTATTACTCACGGGCAAAGAGGTGGCCGAATTGCTCAGCCTCAGCGATTGCATCCAGGCGGTGGAGGAAGCATTCCGGCTGCATGGGGAAGGGCGCGCGCCTGCTCCAGCAGTGATGGGTGTTCACTCTCCCGGGGGCGGCTTTCACATCAAAGCCGGAACGATGGCTCCAGGAAGGAATTACTTCGCTGCCAAGGCCAACGCCAATTTTCCCGGTAACCCTGCGCGCGGCCTGCCGACGATTCAGGGCCTGATTCTTCTCTTCGATGCCGACAACGGGCAGGTCCTGGCTGTCATGGATTCAATCCAGATCACCATATTAAGGACGGGCGCAGCCACGGCCGTAGCAGCCAGATGTCTGGCTCGAACGAATTCGCGTGTTGCGACGATTTGTGGCTGTGGTCTTCAAGGACGCGTGCAGCTGCGGGCCATCCGCCATGCCTGCCCGATTGAAGAGGTGTTCGCCTGGGACGTGAATCACGAAGCCGCAGAGCGGTTCGCCAAAGAGATGGCGCGGGAGCGCGGTCTCACCGTTACAGCCGTGGATGATCCCGCCGCAGCTCTGCAAAAGAGCGATGTTTGCGTGACATGCACGCCGGCAAAGAAGTTTTTCATCCACAAGAAAGATGTTCCGCCGGGGATGTTCATTGCCGCGGTGGGCGCCGACAATGAAGACAAGCAGGAACTTGATCCCGAGCTCCTGACGTCGAAGAACAAGATCGTGGCGGACGTGCTGCAACAGTGCGCCACCATCGGCGATTTGCACCACGCTATTACGGCGGGCATGATGACAGCTTCAGCGGTCCATGCCGAACTGGGGGAGATTGTGTGTGGTAGAAAGCCGGGCCGCACCAGCGCCGGTGAGATCACGATCTTTGACTCTACCGGTATGGCTTTGCAAGATGTGGCAAGCGCGGCCATGGTGTATGAGCGCGCGGTGGCGGCGGGCAGAGGAACCACCATGCGCTTTGCCGGCGCGTGACGCCCGGCGAGTGGAAGAATAGATGATTGCGAGGAGAGGGAGCGCATCATGGAAATCAAGGTCCGTCCGATCCAGGCCAGTGATGCCGAATTTTGTGCCCAAGTGGCGTATCAGGCCCATGCCTCGGTTGCGGCGCTCCATAATTTTCCGTCGGAGCAACCCTCGGTTGAGTTTTCGACTGGCCTGGTCAGGGCGAAACTAAGCGATCCCAACGTCTACTCCGCTTTGGCCGAACAAGACAGCCGTATCGTCGGCAGCATTTTTCTGAACACATTTCCACCCGCTCCTGTAGGTGCGATCGGTCCGCTGACGGTCGCCCCTGCGGCCGAGGGGCGCGTGGGTAGAAGCCTGATGGAAGCAGCGCTTATCGAGGCCGCCCGTCGCGGCTACAAGCAGGTGCGGCTGATTCAGTCTCCCAGTCATCTCCGCTCGCTGGCGCTCTATACCAAGATGGGGTTCGATGTGCAAGAGCCCCTGGTGCTGATGCAAGGTCCGGTCCCCAATCCGCAAGCCACGGTCGTGGAAGCGCGCACCGCAACCATGGCAGATCTTGAATCTTGCAACCAACTTTGCAGCAAGATCCATGGATTTGCGCGAGAGGGCGAGTTGCGAGCGGGAATCGGGCAGGGTCTAGCCACGGTGATGGAACGCGAAGGCCGAATCGTGGGCTACGCGAATGGGGTTGGCTTCCGCGGTCATGCCGTGGCGGAAACCAACGCCGATCTCAAGGGGCTGATCAGTTCGGGGCAAAAGACCCCTGGCCCGGGTTTTTTTATTCCCACGCGCAACGGCGAGCTGTTTCGCTGGCTGCTGGACCGTGGGTTCAAGGCGCTGTGGCCGGCCATGTTGATGTCATTCGGCGCGTACCAGCAACCTCGGGGGCATTTCCTGCCGTCCATCGCTTATTAATCACGCAGGACCTCCGCGAGATGTGCCGGAAGACCGGCATGCTTATTCTTGCGTGGCTCATCGATGCCGGGTACTCTCCCCGCTCAATCTCTGTTAGACTGCGCTCAATTTCCTTCTGAGGTCTTGTTGCGGTGCTGCTGGAGCTGCGTGTCGAAAATTACGCCGTGATTGACAGCCTGGCGGTGGAGTTCGCCACCGGTCTGAACCTGCTCACGGGCGAAACCGGCGCAGGCAAATCCATCCTGATTGGCGCCCTGTCTTTATTGCTAGGCGATAAGGCTTCCACGGAGATGATCCGCCACGGCGCGGAAAAAGCCGTGGTCAGTGGTGTGTTTGAAGCCGACGAAAAACAAGTGGCGCGCGTGTTGGAAGAAAACGGAATCGAGCCTGAAGGCAATCAGATCATCGTCAAGCGCGAGATTGCCACGGGCGGCAAGGGACGAGTCTTCGTCAACAATCAGCCGGCCACGGTAGCGCTGCTGCGGACATTGGCGCCGGCACTGGCATCGATCCACGCGCAGAACGAAACCATTCTGGGGTTTGATGAAGCGGCGCTGCTGGCGCTGCTGGATACGTATGCCGGTCACGATTTAAGCGATCTGGGAGCCCGGCACGCCGCGTGGGCCTCGTTGCGCGATCGGCTGGCGCAGTTTGATCGCGACGAGCAGGACCGCTTGCGCATGGCCGACTTATGGAGCTTCCAGAAGAAGGAGATTGAGGCTGCCAGGCTTCAGCCGGGTGAAGACCAGAAGTTGGAGACGGAGAAGCGCGTCCTGGCCAACGCGGAAAAGCTCTACGGCGCGGCCACGGCCGCCTACCAGGCCTTGTATGAGGATGATGCTTCGGCGCTGACCAACCTCTCCGCCGCGCGAAAGCAGCTGGAAGAGCTGGCGCGCTTTGATGCGAAATTTCTGGAGGCGCTGGCATCGCTGGAATCGGCCCGGGCGGCGATTGAAGACGTAAGCGCCACCGCGCGCGACTACGCCGATGGAATCGACGCCTCGCCCGAGCGTCTGGCGGAAATAGAAGACAGGTTGGCGCTACTTGACCGGCTCAGGCGCAAATACGGCAGCACGGTGGACGAAGTGATCGCCTATGGTGAAGAGGTTGCGGGCAAGCTGAATGAACTGGAGAACCGCGAAGACGTAGTCAAGGACCTGAAGAAGCAGTTAGCGGCCGCCGCGGCTGCCTATGTCGCCGCTGCGCAGGCGGTATCCAAGCGGCGTTACAGCGCGGCACGAGAGTTGCAAAAGCTGGTGGAAACCGAGATCAACCAGCTGGCCATGAAGGCACAATTCAGAATTGAGGTTTCCGGCTCCGACGAGCCGGCGAACTGGACGGCCTCAGGTTTCGACAGCGTAGCGTACCTTATTTCTCCTAATCCAGGCGAGCCGCTCAAACCGGTGGAGCAGATTGCCTCGGGCGGCGAACTCTCGCGGGTGATGCTGGCGCTCAAGGCGACGATTGAAGCAGGCAAAAAGAGCAAGGGTGGAACGCAGCGCACGCTGGTCTTCGATGAGATCGATACCGGCATTGGCGGCCGGGCGGCGGAGGCGGTGGGAAAAAAGCTGAAGTCGCTGGCGCGGGCCAACCAGGTGCTATGCATTACGCATTTGCCGCAGATCGCGTCATTCGCCGACCATCATTATTTGATAGAGAAGCGCGAGGCAGCCGGGCGGACGCGGACGCTGGTGCGGGCGCTCAGTCCGGAAGAGCGCACGGAAGAGATTGCGCGGATGCTGAGCGGCGCCAAGCTGACGGAAACTTCGCGCCAGCACGCGGAGCAGTTGCTGAAAGCAAACGGCTAGCCGCAGGTTGCGCAGAACCGGGAAGGAAAGCCCACCACTGAGGCACGGGGAAGTCGGCGCAAAAGAGCGGCGTCGCGGATGAATAGGATTATCTGAATGGGGCCGCAAACAGTTTTGCACTTCAAACGTCTATATTCTTTCAAGGTAAGATCCACGGAGTCTCGCATGACCGCAGCTTCCTCATCTGCCGCACCGGCCGCATCTTCCTCCAGCGCCTTCCTTGCTATCTTCTGGGGAGGCCTGGCTTGCGGTGTTTTTGACATCACGCAGGCGTGCGTGGCGTGGGGCATCCAGAACGATTTGCCGCCGATGCGGATCTTCCAGTCGGTTGCAGCCGGGCTGCTGGGGACGAAGTCATTCCAGGGTGGGATGAAAACAGCGATCCTGGGCGGCGTGCTGCACTTTTTTATCGCGTTTAGCTGGGCGGCGATTTACTACATTGCCAGCCGAAGGCTGACATTCATGCTTGAAAGCGCGGTCATTGCCGGGCTGCTATACGGTGAACTCGTATGGCTGGTGATGAACTTCGCCGTGATCCCGCTGTCAGCCATTCATCGGTGGCCGACCTGGACCAAAGCGTCGATCATTACGGGGCCGATTGGCCACCTTTTCCTGGTGGGCTTGCCGATAGCTCTGGCGGTCCGACGGTGGGCGCCGGGGAAGTAGTTTGAGTGGCATGGTGATTCGGAAACCGCATATTGAGCAGCCGGTGCTGCAATTGCCAGAACTGGCAAGATTGCCAAAATGAATCAAGCCGAGGGGTGTCTTGTGCCACAATGGTTTTGCAGCCGAGAACCCCTCCCCGTTCACCCCCTGATACTCCCTGGTTACTGCTAAATATATATATTTCAATGGGTTGCCCTGGCCTAACCCCTTTTTATGGGATAACTTAGAAGAAGGGAAAAGTGTCTAAAAGGGTATAATCGACAGATCACAATGACACAAGAAGCTAAGACTTTGTTGTTGCTGAAGCCCCGGGGTTTTTGCGCCGGAGTAGTCCGAGCCATTGATATTGTCCGCATCGCGCTGGACGCTTTTGGGCCGCCGATCTATGTCCGCAAAGAGATCGTCCATAATCGCTATGTTGTGGAGGAGCTGAAAGCCAAGGGCGCGATTTTTGTCGATGAAGTTTATGAGGTGCCGGACGGCCAGCGCCTTATTTATAGTGCGCATGGCGTTTCCCCCAGTGTGCGTGAAGCCAGCAAGCTGCGCGACCTGCGCGTGATCGACGCCACCTGCCCGCTTGTGACCAAGGTCCACGTGGAGGCGGTGAAATACGCCAAAGGCGGCTACAGCATCATTTTGATCGGCCATCACGATCATGATGAAGTGATTGGCACACTGGGCGAAGCGCCGGACGTAACCCAGGTGGTAGGTAGCGCCAGCGAGGTGGAGAGCCTGGAGGTTCCGGACCCGACGCGCGTTGCCTACATTACCCAGACCACGCTCAGCCTGGACGAAACCAAGGACGTGATTGAGGCGCTGCGGAAGAAATTCCCGCAGATTGAAGGCCCGCACGCACAGGACATTTGCTATGCCACGCAGAACCGCCAGACGGCGGTGAAAGATGTGGCGCACCAGGCCGATCTGCTGCTGGTGGTCGGGTCAGAAAACAGCTCCAACTCAAACCGGCTGGTGGAAGTTTCCACCAACCTGGGCACGCCCTCGTATTTGATCGATACCGCCGATGACATCAAGCCGGAGTGGCTCGACGGCAAGAAGAACGTGGCCCTCACGGCCGGAGCCTCGGCGCCGGAGATTCTGGTGGAGCAGGTGGTGGAGTTCCTGAAGCAGAAGGGCTTCAGGACCATCCGCGAAGTTGAAGTCATGCCGGAGAACGTGCGGTTTGGCCTGCCCCCGGAGATCGTGGAAACGATTGCTGCAGCACCCGCTGCCGCGGAGTAAGCCATGGGCAAGAACTTTGGCGCGCAACCCGCGCAGATGCTTTTTGGGAAAATCGAAGACATGCTGGGCCACGTGGCCGTTGGCATTGAGAAGGCGCGCGCGTATCTGTTCGCGCAGCAGCACAAAGACGGCTACTGGTGCGGCGAACTGGAAGCCGATACCACGCTCGAATCAGACTATATCGCCATTCATACCCTGCTGGGCACCGGCAATCGCAGCCGCATGGAGCGCGCGGTGCCGGAGATCCTTCGCCACCAGAACGCGGACGGCGGCTGGCCGATTTACGCCGGAGGCCCTTCCAACATCAGCGCTTCCGTAAAGGCCTACTTTGCCCTGAAGCTGATGGGATACACGACCGGACACCCGGTGCTGGAATGCGCGCGCAAAAAGATCCTGGAGCTCGGGGGCGCCACCGAGTGCAATACCTTCACCAAGCTTTATCTGTGCTTCCTCGGCCAATATGACTGGGAGGCGGTGCCGGCCATCCCGCCGGAGATTGTTCTCTTCCCCAACTGGTTCTGGTTCAACCTGTATGAGATCTCGTCGTGGTCGCGCGCCATTCTGGTGCCGCTCTCAGTCGCCTACGCCAAAAAGCCGTTCAAAAAGATTCCGGCGGAGATGGGCATTGACGAATTGTTTGTGGGCGGACGGCATGGCAGTCACCTGCACTTGAAATGGACGGCGAAGAAGGTCTCCTGGCGAAACTTCTTCCTGGTGCTGAATCGCGTGGTGCATTTCTGCGAGCGCTTCCATATCCGGCCGCTGCGTTATCTGGCGCTCAAAAAAGCGGAGCGCTGGATGCTGGAGCGCTTCGAGAAGTCAGATGGGCTGGGCGCGATCTATCCCGGCATCCTGAATTCGATCATCGCACTGCGCTGCCTGGGCTACTCGACCGACGATCCGCAGCTGATCCGCGCGCTGGACGAATTTGAGAAGCTAGGCATTGAGGAAGCCGGCGTCCCGGACCGTTCCGAACCGACGTTCCGCATGCAGCCGTGCATGTCGCCGGTGTGGGACACAGCCTATGCCATGTTCGCTCTGGGCGAGAGCGGCGTTCCAAAAAATGATCCGCGGCTGCTAAAGGCAGCGGACTGGATCCTAAGCAAGGAAGTCCGCAGCAAGGGCGACTGGGCAGTGAAGGCGTCCAAGGTCCAGCCGGGCGGGTGGTACTTTGAGTTCAACAACGAGTTTTATCCTGACGTGGATGACTCGGCCATGGTGCTGCTCGGCCTGGATAAAGTTGAAAACCCGCGCGAGCGCTACCAGCATGATGTCTGCGGGCGCGCGATCGATTGGATCTTTGCCATGCAGTGCAAGAATGGCGGCTGGGCGTCTTTCGACAAAGACAATACGCGTATGGTCTTCCAGAACATTCCGTTTGCCGACCATAACGCCATGCTCGATCCGCCGACCGTGGATATTACGGGGCGCGTGCTGGAAATGCTGGCCGCCTACGGCGTGACCCAAGACGACAAGCGGGTCAAAAAAGCGATCAAATTCATCCTGCGTGAGCAGGAGCCGGATGGATCATGGTTCGGCCGCTGGGGCGTGAATTACATCTACGGCACAATGCTGGTGTTGCGCGGCCTGCAAGCCATGGGCGTTGACCTGCATGAGCCGTATGTCCAGCAGGGCGCGGAATGGCTGCGCATGGTGCAGAACGCGGATGGCGGCTGGGGCGAAACCTGCGGATCGTATGACGATCCGACGACACGCGGCATCGGGCCGAGCACGCCCTCGCAAACGGCCTGGGCGATCATGGGGCTGCTGGCGGCAGGCGATACGCGCAGCGAATCTGTGCAGCGTGGCATTCTCTACCTGCTGGAAACCCAGAGTGCCGATGGCCACTGGGACGAAGATCAGTACACAGGTACGGGTTTCCCGCGGGTATTTTATCTGGCGTATCACCTGTATCGTGATTATTTTCCGCTGATTGCCCTGGCAGCGTATTCGCGCGAGTTCTCTTTGCTGTATCAAGAGGGAAGTGTGGGCTACGCCAGAGGGTGACGTTGCGCAGGCGAGGGCGCCTGCAGTCCTTCTAAAAAGATTTGGAGCACAGCCGCCCTCGGCTGTGACGAGAAGAACTAAAGGGAGACCTGATTTGCCGGTACCAATTTCACAGATGTGGACGGTCGCGAGCTACGTGGTCAAGCAAAAGCTCGCGGGACGCAAGCGCTATCCACTAGTGCTGATGCTGGAGCCGCTGTTCCGCTGCAACCTAGCCTGCGCCGGCTGCGGCAAGATCCAATATCCGGCGCATATCCTCAAGAAAGAGCTTACGCCGGAGCAATGCTTCCGCGCGGTGGATGAGTGCGGTGCGCCCATGGTGAGCATTCCCGGCGGCGAACCGCTGATGCATCCGCAGATCGGCAAGATCGTGGAAGGTCTGGTGGCGCGCCGGAAATATATCTATCTATGCACTAACGCGCTGCTGCTGAAAGAGAAGATCGACCTGTTCAAGCCCAGCAAGTTTTTGACCTTCTCGGTCCACATGGACGGGCAGCGCGAGCACCACGATTTCTCCGTCTGCCGCGAAGGTGGATACGATGCGGCACTGGAAGGCGTGAAGGAAGCGCTGCGTCGCGGCTTCCGCGTGACCACGAATACGACTCTGTTTGACGGCGCCGATCCCAACAGCGTGCGCGAGTTCTTTGACGAGATGATGGAACTTGGCGTGGAGGGCATGATGCTCTCACCCGGATATTCTTACGATAAGGCGCCCGACCAGAAACACTTTCTGGGCCGCGCACGCACGCGCAAGCTGTTCCGCGGCATCCTGTCAAACCGCAAGAAGACGTGGCAGTTCAACCAGTCGCCGCTGTTTCTGGAATTCCTGATGGGCGAGCGGCAATACGCCTGCACCCCGTGGGGCATGCCCACATACAATATCTTCGGATGGCAAAAACCATGCTACCTGCTGCAAGACGGCTATGCCGATACCTTCCAGGAACTCATGGAAAGCACCGCGTGGCAGGAGTACGGCACCGAGTCCGGCAATCCGAAGTGCGCCAATTGCATGGTGCACAGCGGCTATGAGGCCTCGGCCGTCAATGACACTTTCAGCTCGCTGCGCGGGCTGCTGGCCACGGCGAAAGCAACTCTTTTTACCAGCCACAAAGACGAGCACGCGATGAAACTTCTGAATGAAACGGTGCGGCCGGTACACAGCTATAACCCGCTCGTGCAGATTGAGGAAGCATCGGGCCAGCTTGAGGAGACCAACGCATGACCGGTCCGGCAGACGGCAAGAGAATTTCTGCCCCAGAAAGCCAGAGCCGGGCTTTCCGGGGGCCCCGGCCAGACGCCGATTCGCTGGAGGTCGCACCCGGGTTCGCTCACGAAAAGCTCGAAGGCTGGGTGCCGGAGCTGGCCGGTGAAGAAGAGGTTAGGCAGGCGCTGGAGAAAGCCTTCGATTATCGCGGGGATGTGACCATCACGCGCAAAGATGGAAGCAAAGTTGAGGGCTACATCTTTGACCGCCGGCCGGGCAAGACGCTGGCCGACTCCGCTGTGCGGTTGTTCCCCAAAGACGCAGACCAGAAAGTGATTGTTCCTTATTCTGACATCGCCGCGTTAGCCTTTACCGGGCGTGACACCGCCGCCGGTAAGAGCTTTGATGCCTGGGTGCGGAAATACTGGGAGAAAAAGGCGGCAGGGGAAAAGAACATCGGAATCCAGGCGGAGACGCTGGAGTAGGAATTTTTCTAAAATCCCGAGCGGTAGCGAGGGAGCCCTGTCGATACGAAGCTGCCTGGGCTGACGCTATTAGATATCTTTCGTTGACTTCTAGAATCAAAGGCGAGGAGTTTGCTTTTCCTGAAGATCACGGTTGGCAATAGGGTTCCCTCGTGGTGCTCGGGATAAAGAAAAAAGATGAAGGTTTTCATCACAGGAGCGACAGGATTTGTTGGCAGCCACGTTGCGCGAGCACTGGCGGTGCAAGGCGCGGAGCTGCGGTTGCTGGTGCGGCCAACAAGCCGGACGGAGAACATTGCCGACCTGAGGGCTGAAGTGGCCATCGGCGATCTGCGCGAGCCACAGTCGCTGAAGAAAGCCATGGCGGGCTGCGAATTTGTCTTTCATGTGGCCGCAGACTACCGCTTGTGGGTGCGCGATCCGGAGCAGATGTATCGCGCAAACGTGGAAGGTACGCGCGCGATCATCCGCGCGGCCCAGGAATGCGGCGTGCGGCGCGTGATCTACACCAGTTCGGTCGCTACCATGGGCTTTACCCGGGAAGGTCACATCGCCGGCGAGAATTCACCGGTTTCTATCAGAGACATGGTAGGGCATTACAAGCGGTCAAAGTTCATGGCCGAGCAGATTGCGCTGGAAGCCGGGCACAACGGCGCGAACGTGGTGGTGGTAAACCCCACAACGCCGATTGGCGAGTCTGACATCAAGCCAACACCGACCGGACGCATTGTCGTGGATTTCCTCAAGCGTAAGTTCCCCGCCTATGTGGACACGGGTTTGAATCTGGCCGACGTGAAAGAGGTCGCGCGTGGGCACCTGCTGGCGATGGAAAAAGCGCAGCCAGGCGAGCGTTACATTTTGGGTGGAGAGAACCTGACACTGAAGCAGATCCTGGACAAGCTGGCAGCGCTTACAGGCCTGCCCTCGCCGAAGCTGAAAGTGCCGCATGCGGTGGCCATGGCCTTTGCCGTGTTCGACCAGTTTTTTACCGGAATGGTCCTGAGCAAAGAGCCGCGCGCTACGATTGATGCTGTGAAGATGGGCCGCAAGAAAATGTTTGCCTCATCGGCCAAAGCCGAGCACGAGCTGGGTTACAGGGTCTTGCCGGTGGAAGATGCTCTGCGGCGCGCGATCGAGTGGTTTCAAGCGCACGGTTATGTGGAGCCGGTGGGGCAGGTTGCGACGGTGAACGCATGAGCAAGCTTGCCATGATCGCCTCCATGGAGCGTGAAATCGCGCCGCTAGTGCGAGGGTGGAAGAAAAGCGCGTTGGTTTCAGGCTACAGAACGTTTCCTCTCTTTGAGCACGAAGGCGTGCTTGCCGCGGTTTCGGGCATCGGCTGCAAGAACGCGGAATTGGCCGCGAGAGCTGTGGTGGAGCAATTTCGTCCATCGATGCTGATGTCTGTGGGACTGGCGGGCGCGCTGATTCGCAGCCTGAAGGTGGGAAGCGTTTTTACGCCCAGCGTGGTAGTGGATGGGGCCGACGAAGCTGAGTATCGCTGTAGCGCCGAGAGTAGCCGCGTAAGCGGCGGAGTTCTGGTCAGCTCAGGGGAAGTTGCGGGGACCGGCATGAAGCAGAAACTGGTGAATCGTTTTCACGCGCTGGTCGTCGATATGGAAGCAGCGGGAGTGGCCAGGGTGGCGCAAAACGAGAATATTGTTTTTCGCTGTGTGAAAGCTATCTCCGATGAAGCTGATTTCGCAATGCCGCCGATGTCCGGATTCATCGATTCCTCCGGGAATTTTCAGAACGGCAAGTTCGCCGCCTGGGCGGCATGGCGGCCGTGGCAATGGGCAAAGGTAGCGGCGCTGGCCAGAAACAGCCGGCGGGCCACGCGGGCGCTGTGCGACTGGCTGGAGAAAGACTTGACCGCGGGGTTGCAAGGCAAAGAAGTTGTTACACTGAATAGAGCCGAGTTTTCACAAGCAAAACACTGATTTCATGCACACGGCCATCAAACCCGGATCGGTCGAAGGACGACTGGCTGCTGCCCAGACGATGCAAGCCGCGGTCTATCGTGGCAAGGACGACGTCCGTCTGGAGACGGTCCCAGTGCCGCAGATTGGCGCGGGAGAGTTGCTGGTCCGAGTGCACACGTGCGGCATCTGCGGAACCGACCTCAAAAAAATTTCTACCGGCTCCCATTCGGCGCCGAGGATCTTCGGCCATGAGATGGCGGGCCAGGTAGTGGCGATGGATGCGGGAGTGAAGAACTTTGCTGTTGGCGACCGCGTCATGGTGTTCCACCACATTCCCTGTGGAGCGTGCTATTACTGCCAGAAAAAGGTATTTGCGCAGTGTCCTGTCTATAAGAAGGTGGGAGTGACAGCGGGTTTCGAGCCCAGCGGCGGTGGCTTTGCCGAGTACATCCGCGTGATGGATTGGATCGTGCGCAAAGGCGTGGTGAGAATTCCAGACCAGGTTTCATACGAGCAAGCTTCCTTTATCGAGCCGGTGAATACCTGCATGAAGGCCATGGAGGCGCTGCGGCTCCAGACCGGGGAAACTGTGCTGGTCATCGGGCAGGGTCCCATTGGTGTCATGCTGGCCGTGCTGGCCCGGCGGGCGGGTGCGACTGTAGTAACTTCCGATTTATATCCCCAACGCCTTAAAATAAGTAAGAGCTACGGATTGCAGCATAACGTCAATGCCGAGACCGCGGATCCCATGCTACGGGTGCGGGAACTCACGGACGGGCGCGGCGCGGATGCAGTGATCCTGGCCACGGCGGGAAACAGCCTGGTCCGTCCTGCGATAGATGCGGCCCGGCCTGGTGGAAGAATCATGCTGTTTGCCCAGACGCAAAGGAGTGAGGTCGCTATCGACCCGGCGGCGATCTGCGTGGATGAGAAGACGCTGATGGGATCGTACAGCGCATCAGTGGATTTGCAGAAGGAGAACGTGGAGCTGGTGTTCAGCGGAGAAATTGATTTCACGCGGCTCATCTCGCATCGTTTTCCTCTGGCACAGGCGGTGGAAGCGCTGAGGCTGGCCTCCCATCCCGGCCCCGATTCCATGAAGATAGTCATTCAATCCGGCATCGAGTGGGAGAAGAATCGTTGAAAGGACAGATGACAGCCGCGGTCCTCTATGGAAAAGAGGACATCAAGATCGAAAGGGTGCCGATTCCCACGCTTGATACCGGCGAAGTGCTGGTGAAGGTGAATGTGGCGCTCACGTGCGGCACCGACCTCAAGGTTTACCAGCGCGGCTATCATGCGCGCATGATCGTTCCGCCGGCGCTGTTTGGGCATGAGCTTTCCGGCGTGATTGAAGAAGTTGGTCCGGGCGTGCGCGATTTCCGCCGCGGCATGAGAGTTGTCGCCCTGAATTCCGCTCCTTGCGGCGCGTGCTTCTATTGCCTGAAGCACCAGGAAAATCTTTGTGAAGACCTTTTGTTCAACAACGGCGCTTATGCCGAATACATCAAGATCCCCCGGCGTATTGTTGAGACCAATATGCTGGCGCTGCCGGATGACGTGAGCTTTGAATCCGCGGCCATGACTGAGCCTCTGGCCTGCGCATTGCGCGGGCTGCAAGAGACAGGCGCGGACATCGGCGATACGGTCACCGTGATCGGCGCGGGCCCGCTGGGGCTGATGCTGGTGCAGGTGGCCAAATTGACGGGATGCAAAGTGATCGCCGTGGTCAAACGGGGCGAGCAGGTATCGGCGGCAAAAAGATTCGGTGCGGACGAGGTGGTACAGATTGGGAAGATGCACGATCCCATCGACAGGGTCATCGGCGTGACCGAGGGCCGCGGGTCCGATATTGTGATTGAAGCCGTGGGCCGCCCGCAAACGTGGCAGTGGGCGGTGGACATGGTCCGCCGCGGCGGAGTAGTGAATTTCTTCGGCGGGTGCGCCAGCGGCACCAAGGTGGAATTGGACACCAACCGGCTGCACTATTCTGAAATAACGCTGAAAGCAACGTTCCACCACACGCCGCAGACCGTGCGCAAGGCCTTTTCTTTGATCGCGGAAAAGAACGTCAAGAGCACCGATTACATTACGGGTGAGGCGCCTCTCTCCAAACTGAAACAGGTCCTGCAACAGATGCTGGACCGCGGGAGCCAGATTAAGACCGCCATCATTCCCGGCCACTAGATCATGTCAGTCCTGCCTACACGCCCTTCGTCCATGCCGCTGGGATGGAACGCGCTGCCGGAGTCTTATCGAATTCCGACGTCCGCTCCTTCTCTTGCCGAGGCACGCGCGTACTGCGAGAGGCTGGCAAAAACTCATTACGAGAATTTCTCCGTTGCAACATGGTTCCTGCCCAAACGGCTGCGCCAGCACTTCTACAACGTTTATGCCTATTGCCGGATCTCGGACGATCTGGGCGATGAAGTCGGCAATCCGCAGCAGTCACTGGAGCTGCTGGACCAGTGGGAAGCCGAGCTAAACGCCTGTTATGCGGGCTCCTGCCCCAGCACGCCAAACCCGGGCGTGCCGGGGACCCCGGGGTCGCCCCGGCACCCGGTGTTTGTGGCCCTGGCGGAGACGGTGAAGCAGTGCGCGATTCCGAAGCATGAATTCTCCGATCTGCTGGTCGCGTTCCGCCAGGACCAGACCGTCACGCGTTTTGAAACGTTCAACGATGTCTTGGGGTATTGCCGCTACTCGGCGAACCCGGTCGGGCACCTGGTCCTGTATCTATGCGGCTATAGCGATGCGGAGAGGCAGCAGCTTTCCGATTTCACCTGCACCGCGCTGCAACTGGCAAATTTCTGGCAGGATGTTTTTGTCGACTATGGCAAAGGGCGCATTTACCTGCCCCTGGAAGACCTGCGCCGCTTTGGCGTGACCGGCGAGGACATTGCGCAGCGCCGTGCGACCCCGCAGTTCGTCGCCATGATGAAATTCGAGGTTGAGCGCGCGCGCGAGTGGTTTGCCCGCGGATTGCCGCTGGTGAAGCTGGTCAACCGCGAGCTGGCGATCGACCTCGAGTTGTTCAGCCGGGGCGGGCAGGAGATTCTGCGTGCGATTGAACGCCAGGGCTTTGACGTGCTGCGTTCCCGGCCGGTGATTACAAAGACGCGCAAGCTGTTGCTGGTGGCACGCGCGGCGGCGGGCAAGCTGCTCCTGCCCCATCACGCGCAACACCCGCGCGTGCCGGGGGCCCGGTGAACCATCAGCTCAGCCATGCGTATGCAGTCTGCCGGGGTATCTCACGCCGAGCAGCCAAAAATTTTTATTACGGCTTCATGGTATTGCCGGCGGAAAAGCGCAACGCATTGAGCGCGGTGTATGCCTTCATGCGTCATGCCGACGATATCACTGACGAACCCGGGGACCCGCAACAGAAGCGCCAGAAGCTGGGAGAATGGCTGGACGCCGCGAAGGCGGTCTTTGCCGGCAAGGCCACGGACGATCCTGTGCTGATGGCGCTGGGCGACGCACAAAGCAAATTCAAGATCCCGCCTGAGCTTTTCGAAAAACTGGTTTATGGCACCAGCATGGACCTGGATATTCCCTCCGTGCCCGGGTCTCCGGCGATCGTATGCCAGACATTTGAGGACCTGAAGCATTATTGCTATTACGTGGCTTCGGTGGTGGGATTGGTGTGCATCCGGATTTTTGGATATCAAGACAGCAAGGCGGAGTTTCTGGCGGAAGACTGCGGGCTGGCGTTCCAGCTAACCAACATTATCCGCGATATAAAAGAAGACGCTTCCATGGGGCGCATCTATATTCCGGAAGAAGACCTGGCGCGGACCAACCTGTCTGCGGCCAATTTTGCTCCGGCACTGCTGCAGGACCCGGCACAAGCGCAACAGCTACGGCCCGCGTTGGAGTATGAGGCGGAACGCGCGCGGAAGTACTATGAGTCGGCCAAGTGGCTGATGGAGCTGATAGAAGAAGACAGCCGCGCGGCTCTGTGGGTCCTGGTGGAAATCTACAGCCGGCTGCTCAAGAAGATCGCTGATCGCAATTATGATGTGTTGACGGAACGCGTGCGGCTGACTTTCTGGGAGAAACTGAAGGTGCTCTCGCGCGGATTTCTGTTCCGTATCGCATGACGGCGGACACACAACAAAAAACCGTAGCCATCGTCGGCGGAGGACTGGCCGGCCTGGCGGCGGGCTGTGCGCTGTCCGATGCCGGATTGCAGGTCACGCTTTTCGAGCGCAGGCCGTACCTGGGCGGCAGAGCTTCTTCCTATGAGCACCCGGGCACGGGCGAAGTGGTGGACAACTGCCAGCACGTCCTGCTTGGCTGCTGTACCAACCTGGTCCATTTTTATGAACGACTGGGAGTCAGCGGAAAGATCCGCTGGTTTGACGAGCTGACGTTCATTGAGCCGGGCGGGCGCGCCAGCCGCATGGCGCCGTCATTCCTGCCCGCGCCGATGCACAACGTGCCGGCGTTTCTCCGCGCGAAAATGCTCGGCGTGAAGGATAAGCTCGCCATTGCGCGGGCCATGGCCGAGATGAGCCGGCGCCTGCCGGAGGATACAGACGAAAGTTTTCTCTCCTGGCTGAAGCAGAACGCGCAGACGGAACGGGCGATCGATCGGTTCTGGAAAACCGTTCTGGTAAGCGCGCTGAATGAAGATCTGGACCGCATTTCCGTGCGCTATGCCGCACAAGTTTTTCGCGAGTCGTTTATGAAGTCTGCCACAGCGGGAAGGATGGGCCTGCCCAGCATCCCCCTGTCCGATTTGTATGGCAGCGCGGCGGAGTACATTCGCGCGCGCGGAGGCCAGGTGCTGCTGCGCTCGTCAGTGACGGCGATTGGGCCGAAGCAGAACAGCGTTGGCGTGTTCAGCAATGCAGGCGAGCAGCAGTTTGACTGCGCCGTGGTGGCCGCGCCGTTTCAGACGGTTGCAGGCCTTCTGCCCGCAGATGCCGCCGCCGCGCCGATCAAGAAGCAGTTGGCGCACTTTGAGGGTTCTCCCATTACCGGAATCCATCTGTGGTTGGACCGCGAGATTACCACGCTGCCGCATGCCGTGCTGCTGGACCGCACAATCCAGTGGATGTTTCACAAGTCAAAGTTTCACGAGAGCAGGGAAAACGCTAGCGGGGAAAAGCCCGTTTCCGGCAGCTACATTGAACTGGTCGTGAGCGCGTCAAAATCGCTGGTGCAGAAGTCGCGCGAAGAGATTCTGGAACTGGCCACGCGTGAGCTGGCCGAGTTCTTCCCATCTCTGCGTGAAGCGAAGGTAATCAAAGCCGCGGTGATCAAAGAGATCTATGCCACGTATGCGATCCTCCCCGGGCTGGACAAGCATCGCCCTGAGGCCAAGACGCAATGGCCAAATATTTTTTTGGCCGGCGACTGGACCGCGACCGGCTGGCCAGCCACCATGGAAGGCGCCGTGCGCAGTGGATACCTGGCGGCGGAAGCTTTAAGCGAACGACTGGGGCAGCGGCAGCAATTTGTTGTGGCAGATTTGCCGGCTTCCGGGCTCATGAAGCTGTTTTGGCGGTAAGTAACGGCGATTCGCCCTGGCAAACTATTAAAGAAATTAATTCCCGTCTAATCTTAAGGCCGGTCCGCCGGGGCCATTCTTGGTCCTGTCAGACGGAAACAATCTTCCGGCACTCTGGGTGCAAAGCCTCAGGGTGCTCACTGTTGGTTCCGTGGTGACGCAGATCGAGCGTTCAAGGTCCTCCCCTTACCTTGGGACGAAAGGACAAACGAGATGAGCGAGATGCAGCAATTCAAAAATTTTCGTATCTGGGCGGCGCTGGGGACCGCGGTGCTTTACATTCTTTTGGCAGCCACCGGAAACGCTTAAGGGCCAAACCGTTTCCATAAGTTTTAGAAGCGCACCGACCCCTCCCCTTTGCGCTTTACGGAAAGATCAGCACAGTCGAACCTGACGTGCTGGTCTTTTTCGTTTTGCTAGAAGCCTTGCCTGAGCAGATCGGCTATGGCAAGCTTTCCGGAAGTCTTTCCGTGGGCGACTTTTTCCGCATATTTTGCCATGACATCCACTTCAATGTTGACGGGGTTGCCCGCCCGCAGCACGCGTAGGTTGGTTGCCAGCCAGGTATGCGGAATGATGGCAATTTCCAGGCGGTTGCCTTCGATGGCGGCAACGGTCAAACTGATGCCTTCAACTGTAATCGATCCCTGCGGAACAACATACCGGGCGAGCGCCTGCGGTAGCTCGATGACCAGGCGCCAGTCATCGCGAAATTTGATTTTTTGCAGGCTGACGATGGTTCCAACGCCGTCAACGTGGCCTTGCACCACGTGCCCGCCCATACGGTCTTGGGCCCTGGCCGGCAGCTCCAGATTCACCAGAGACCCAGTCTTCAATCGCTGCAGGGAAGTACGGTCCAGAGTTTCCTGAGCCAGGTCGGCAGCGAATTGCTGCGCGCCGATATCCAGTGCGGTCAGGCAAACGCCGCTTACGGCCACACTGTCGCCGGTCTTTAATTCGGAGGGAACATTGCCGGCCCTGATAGTGATGCGCGTAACGGAGCCGCCCTTCTGGCCCGCGATCCGTTCGACGCCGGCGATCTCGCCGGTTTCCTGGATGAGCCCGGTGAACATCAGATGTGCGCCTCCGGCGGAGCGTAGGGATCGCGCAGGTATCCCTCGACCGCGAAATCCTCACCAAAACGATGCAGCACGATGTCTCTCACCTGTGCAGCTTCACTAAGACGGCGAAACCCCTCGCCACCGGCGAAAGGAACCGAGCCGCCACCAGCCAGAATCTTGGGCGCGTAATAGAGAAAAACCTTGTCCACCACGCCCGTTGCGAGCGCTGCCCAGTTTACC
The DNA here is from genome assembly GCA_041488515.1 of Terriglobia bacterium. Lineage (GTDB taxonomy): Bacteria > Acidobacteriota > Terriglobia > Terriglobales > Acidobacteriaceae > Angelobacter. Next base: position 471,962 of record JBGPPK010000005.1, read on the forward strand.
AGCGCGCCGCCTTCAATCAGCAGACCTGTGATCTCCAGTTCGCCCAGGCGCGCGGCGATCCTGGTGAGGTCAGGACGGCCGTCGCTGGAGCCGAGCGGCACCTGCTCCACGCAGATACCGCGTTCCTCGAGCAGTTGGCGTTTTTTCTCTTCCGCAAACGAGCAGAAGATCAGCACGTCGTCCTTGGCGGTCTTCACCAGGCGCGATTCTAGCGGACAGCGCAGGCGGGAATCGAGCACCACGCGCAGCAGCGGCCTGCGGCGGGGAAGCCCGGTGCGGTCCGTTAGCAACGGATCGTCGGCGATGATAGTGCCGACACCGACCATGATGGCGTCGGACTCATGCCGCAGTTCCTGCACGTGGGCGCGCGCTTCCACACTGGTGATCCAGCCGCCCGTGGCGCCGGTTGCGCCCAAGGCTGAAGGGTTCAAAGAGTCCCCTGGAGGCGGAGCGATTTTGCCGTCGAGCGTCATGCCGGATTTCAGCGTGATCAGCGGGAGGCGCGTCAGTATGTGCCTAGCAAACGATTCATTGATGCGGCGCGCCTCGGCCTCAAACAGCCCGGTTTCAACTGTGATTCCAGCAGTCCGCAGCTGCTCAAAACCTTTTCCGGCAACTTTGGGATTTGGGTCCGCCATGGCCGCGACCACACGAGTGATGCCCGCGGCAATGATTGCATCGGTGCATGGAGGCGTGCGGCCCTGATGGCAGTGTGGCTCAAGGTTGAGATAAATAGTGCCGCCACGGGCGCGAGCGCCTGCCTGCTCCAGGGCGAGAACCTCTGCATGCCTAATGCCGTCAAATGTGTAGAACCCTGAGCCGGCGAGGTTGCCCTGGCTGTCAGCAATCACCGCGCCCACGCGAGCACCCGGCGAAGTCAGGGCCGTGCCGCGGCGCGCCAGTTCCAGCGCCTGCCGCATGAAACGCTCGTCTTGTTCAGAAATTGCCATGATTGCGAAGAGCAAATAGCGCGGTTGAACTAGGTTGCCGAGAACAACGAGTCGGCAAAATTCTCAGCATTGAACGGCAATAAGTCGCCGGCCTTTTCGCCCACACCCACGTAGCGCACGGGCAGGCCCAGCTCGCGCGAGATGGCAATCACCACGCCGCCTTTGGCCGTTCCGTCAAGCTTGGTGAGCACGATGCCAGTCACGCCGGCGGATTCAGTGAATTGCCGTGCCTGCTGCAAACCATTCTGGCCAGTGGTAGCGTCCATCACCAGCAGGACTTCATGCGGCGCGCCGGGGACAATGCGTTGCGCGGTGCGCTTCATTTTTTCCAGCTCCGCCATCAGGCTGGTCTTGGTGTGGAGACGTCCGGCAGTATCGACGATCACGCTGTCGGTATGGCGCGCCTTGGCGGCGCTGAGCGCGTCAAACAGCACCGCAGAAGGATCTCCGCCGGGCTTGGTCTTGATGACCTCCACGCCGGTGCGCGAGCCCCATATCTCAAGCTGCTCGATGGCGGCGGCGCGGAACGTGTCCGCGGCGCAGAGCAGGACGGTCTTGCCTTCGCCGCGCAGCGCATGCGCGAGTTTGCCAATGGTGGTGGTCTTGCCCGTGCCGTTTACGCCGACCACCATCACAACCTCCGGCTGGCCCGCTGCGGCTTTGCCAACACGCGCTGGAGTCGCGTTCAGGATCGCCAGCACCTGCTCTTTGATCAGGCGTTTCAGCTCGGCGACGTCCTTGATCTGCTTGCGATCGGCTTTTTCGCGCAGTTTGTCCAGAATTTCCTGCGTGGTTTTGGTCCCCAGGTCGGCCCCGATCAGGATGGCTTCCAGATCGTCCAGCGTGCCGCGGTCGATCTCCTTGCTAAGGGCCATCACCTCGTCAATGCGCTCGCTCAGGTTCTCGCGCGTGCGCGTGACCGCCTGCTTCATCTTGTCGAGAAACGAGGGTTGCGGTGTTCCGAATAGGGTCTGAATCATTGCGTTTATGAGTATCCGCCGAACTTTTGATTATATCGGGAGTGGCAGCCGGTATTCACTGCCTGGGCTCCCCGCCCTACGAATTTCGAGACATAAACAGCAGGCTCAAGCTACAGTAGAGAGAAATTATCGGAACGAACGTTGTTTTGTGTCGTTTTCGGCTAAGTCTACAGCTCGGGCAGCAACAAGAAGCATCTAAACGTGAACAGCCAAAAGTCTTCCGGGAGAGGCGAGACAAACGATGAGCAAACCAGCGAATGGTCAAAGGCCCGACATTGAGGAAATGAGACTGGTCGCGGACCTGCGAATCATGCACGCCAAAGTGTACGAGCTGTTCGAGATTGTGTCGGTCATCAAGCGCCGGCACAAAGAGAGCGCCATCCGAAGCTACGCCGATCATGCAATGTTGGACCAGGATATTCAGCGGGTCGATGAGATTTACCTGTGGTTTGTTCGTCTGAAGGAAGAAGGCCTGCGCCTGACCAGAAAGTGAGTTGAGCAGAAACACAATCCCCGCCTTTCGAGGGAAAGACTTATGCTTCCGTGGGCGTACTGACCGTGGCGGCAGCTGCTGCTTCTTCACCGCTCACGGTGGCCGCGCGGTGGACGCGCAACTTTCCTGTCTCGAACACTTTGGTCATGGCCGCTACAACCGTGGGATCGAACTTGGTGGCCGCCAAAGAATTGATAATGCGGATTACATACTCCGGGTCCATTGCAGCCTGATAGGGGCGGTTCGTGGTCATGGCGTCAAAGGTATCAGCCACCATGATAATGCGCGGCATGAGAGGAATCTGGTCGCCTTTCAAGCCGTAAGGATAGCCACGCCCGTCCAGCGATTCATGGTGCAGCTCGATGCCCGGCAGCATGTCACGCAGCGCTTCCACCGGACGCAGAATGGCCGCACCCTTGGTGGTGTGCGTTTTCATGATCTCGAATTCTTCCGGCGTGAGCGCGCCCGGCTTTTTCAGAATACGGTCTTCAATGCCGATCTTGCCCACGTCATGCAGTTGGGCGGAGATGCGGATCTTGTCCACATCTTCTTCCTTCAATCCCATTTCCGTGGCGATCAAAAGGGAATAGCGAGTCACGCGGTCAGAGTGGCCGCGGGTGTAAGGATCTTTTTCGTCGACCGCGCCGGCAAGCATCTGGATGGAGTTGAGGAACAGCGTGCGGTTTTCCTGCGCCGCCTTCTTCAGGTCATCGACGAACTGCTCCAAATCGTCCGTCATGGTGTTGAAGGTTTGCGCCAGTTCGCCGAATTCCGTGCGGCTCTTCAGGCGCACGCGGTGGGAAAAGTTGCCGCCGGCAATGGTACGGCTGGATTCTGTCAGCACGTGCAACGGGGTGGTGAGACGCCGCGCGGCCCAGATACCGACAAAGATGCTGAAGGCGATGGCAATTAAAGCGGCGCGAATGGCATCTCGGCGCATGTCGGTAATGTCAATATAGGCCTCTTCCTGGGTCTTCTGCGCTACGACAGCCCAGCCCAGGCCGGCTACGGGATAGTATGTGCCCAGCATGGGAACGCGGGTCTTGCCTTCCTGGATGGTGTAATCCATCGTCACGGCAAGGGGCACGACGCGCTTTTGCTCGACAAAATTTCTCACCAGGTCGTTGGAGTTCATGTCCTGGCCGGTGGCATAGCGCGAACTGGGCGAGGCCACCAGACGGCCCGAGCGATCGACCACAAAAGTGTCCAGGTTTTGCTGGTTCTTGGCTTCCTGGAGTTGTCTCACGAGATATTGCAGGTCAATCACCAGCTCGAGCGATCCCAGATAAACGTGCTGGTCATTCAGCACCGGCTTGCCCACCACCATCACAGTGCGCGTTTCTTTGCCTGAACCGATGGACAGGGGCTCTCCGTTGTATTCGCGGCCGGCATGCGTTGCGGCCAAACCGCGATCCAGTTCCTTCTCCAGGAAACTATCGGGCTCGCCAATGGTGCCCATCTTTACCATGAGCTCGTTTTCGGTATTTACCAGCCGCACATAGGGGGCGATGGAATCCGGTTGTTCCAGGTAATTACGCAGCAACGCCTTTACGTCCGCCGATTCAACGTTCTTTCCGCTCAGGTTGCCGCCGCTGGTGACCTTGATAGAGTAGGCAAGACTGGAGAGGGTGGAGCTGATGTCCTTTTCACGCTGCGCAATTGACTGCGCGAGCGTGGTGGTTACGCTGTTCTGCAGCAATTTCTCATTGCTTCCCAGCGTTTCGCGGTTCCGCTCCACCATCTTGGTGGCGTAGAAATAAAGCGGCACCACACCCACCGCGATCAACACGATGAGAATCAGGTACAGAATCGGTATGCGGGACGGCAACGGCAGTTTCATAAGGCCAGAAAACTAATTCTCAAATTGTATTCTGAAATCACTGCAAATCTAACCAAAAAAGCGGTTTGGCTGCGATTACTGAAGTACTCCACACCCCTGCGGGAGTATCCATACAGTCAAGGGACTGGGGCGGGAGCAAGAAGACGAAGAGGGGGCGGGATGAAGCCGCTGACAGGATGCAAAGCCTGGATCCTCAGGCCGGCGCAAGTGTTCATGCACTTCTTCTTTAGGCGGAATGGCGTCTTGGGCGGAATGGCCTCATCGTACCGGATTAGAACTTGTCTTCCACCTTGCCCGGACGGGTCATTAGTTCGCGAATGGCATCATGCGGGGATTTGCCATCGTGCAGAATGGCATACATCTGCTCGGTGATGGGCATTTCGACTTTGTGTTTCCTGGCCAGGCCGAGCGCGGCATTGGTGGTGAGCACGCCCTCGGCTACCATGCCGTGCATGCCGGCGATGATCTGCTTGAGCGGCTGGCCTTTGCCCAGCGCTTCACCCACGCTGCGGTTTCTGGAAAGGCCTCCGGTGCAGGTAAGAACCAGGTCGCCCATGCCGGCCAGACCAAACATGGTTTGTGGCTTGGCGCCGCATGCCACCGCCAGCCGCGTGATTTCCGCCAGCCCGCGGGTGATCAATGCCGCCACCGAATTGTGCCCCAGCCCCAGCCCGCTGCACACACCGGCGGCAATCGCGATCACGTTCTTGAGCGCGCCGCCCAGCTCCACGCCGGTCAAATCATCGTTCATATAGACGCGAAAGCTGGCGTCGCTGAAGTCTTTTTGCACTCGCGCCGCCAGGGCATTATCGGAGGAGGCCACAGTGACCACGGTCGGGTGCCGTTCCGCAACTTCCTTGGCAAAGGATGGCCCACTCATGGCTCCGATCTGCGGTTCAAACCCGCACAAGCGCTCAACTACTTCCTGGATGACCTCGGTCATGCGCAGCAGCGTGTCATTTTCGATTCCCTTGGTGGCGCTGACAAAGAGCATGTGTGGCTGGAGCCATTGGGCCATGTGCTCGAACGTGCGGCGGCAGTAGTGCGACGGCATCACGCTGACAATGATCTCCACGCCGGAGAGGGCCTCTTTGAAATCGTTGGTGGCCGTGATGGAAGAGGGCAGCGGAAAGCCGGGGAGAAACAGATCGTTGGTGCGCGAGTGGGCAATGCTCTGCAACACTTCTTTTTCCAGCGCCCAGAGGCGGACTCCGTGGTCGCCGCGGCGGCCTGCCACCATAGCCAGCGCCGTTCCCCACGCACCCGCGCCGATGATCGCAATCCGGCTCAAAGTTTTTTCTCCGTGGGCTGGGTCTTGCCGCCAAAACGGTTCTCAGTCCCGGCAAGGAGACGGCTGATGTTCTGGTGGTGCTTGGCTACCACGATCAGAGCAATCGCGGAAGCCATTGTCAGCGACAGGAAATTGCTATCGATTTCCAGGAAATAAGCGGCTACCGGAAATGAGATTGCGCCCAGGATCGATCCCAGGGAGACGTAGCGGGTCACGGCCACGACCAGAATAAAAATCGCCAATGAGACCAGAATGGCCTTGGGAAACAGAACGCAGAACACGCCCAGGGCCGTTGCCACGCCCTTGCCGCCTTTGAATTTCAGCCAGACGGGAAAAACATGGCCCAGAACGGCAAACAGCGCCGCCACGGCCATTAAAGATGTCCTCGAAGCGCAGAAATAAAAACTTCCGCTGAAACAGACATTGAGTCTGGAAAAAGAGAGTACAAAGGCGATATAGACCGCAAGGAAGCCTTTCGCCGCATCCAGCGCCAGCGTGGCAATACCCAATCCCTTCGCACCCGATCGCGCGACGTTGGTTGCACCGATATTTCCACTGCCCGAGAGCCGTATGTCACCGCCGCGAAAAATCCGCACCAATAGATACCCAAAGGGGATCGAGCCCAGCAGATACGCAATGACGGCGACGATGAGGTAAACGCTGATCATGTAAAGGTTAGGCACTATTCCAGTCCAAACCGTTCCAGCTTGGTGTATTTCGACCCGCCTTTTTGCGGCTGGCTCTGGTACAAAAAGAATTCGCGTGCGGTCATTGTACCGAACTGCGGCGGCGGGTCCGTAAGCAAAGGCTGCAATTCGCGGAGCGGACGCGCGTTTGTCCGCGCCAGCGTGAGGTGCGGATGGTAGGGCTTTTCTTCACGGGCGATGCCCAATTTTTCCAGCGCCGCGTCAATCGCCGAGGCGAGGCGGGGCAACTCCTCGCCGCCAGCCACCGCTGCCCAGAAGACGCGCGCGGCCTTCGGGTTGGGAAAGAATCCCACGCCGCAAAAGTCCACGGCAAAAGGCGCGGCCTTCACGGAAGCGAGCGCGGTCTTCATCTCCTGCACGCGGGCATCGCTGATCTGACCCACAAACTTCAACGTTACGTGCAGCCCCTCCACGCGGGCCCAGCGGGCATCAGGCGCCAGCTTACGCGCTCTCTCCATGTATTCCGTCAGGCGGTCGCGGACTTGTGCGGGAATGTCCAATGCAATAAAGATGCGCATGTCACATCAGCTTCCGGCGGACCATATCCAGGGCCTGCTGCGTGGCCCAGTGGCGTATACGGTCGCGGTCGCCGGGGAAGGTGCGCTCCACGACGTCTGTATGCTTGCCATCGGCCAGCGCATGGAAAACCAACCCGACCGGTTTTTCCTCCGATCCGCCGGCCGGGCCGGCCACTCCGGTAATGCCGATCCCAAGAGTCGATTTGCATTTGCTCCGAATACCTTCGGCCAGCGCGGCGGCAACCTGGCTGCTCACTGCTCCATGCTCGGCGATCAACAGAGGAGGAACCCCGGCCAGAGCGACCTTCACCGAATTGTCATAGACCACGGCGCCGCCCAGGAAGTAGCGAGAGCTGCCAGGGACGGAGGTGATGCGCTCCGCCAGCATTCCGCCGGTGCATGACTCGGCCACCGCCAGCGTGGCCTCGCGCATGCCCAGGTAATAGCCCACAATCTGCTCCAGGCTCTCGCCCTTGCTGGAGAAAATAGCGTCCTCGAATTCATCTTCCAGCGCCGAGGCCAGCACGTCCACCCTTTTGCGCGCTTCTTCCAGGGAATCCGCCTGCGCGCGCAAATGCAGCTGCACCTCTCCCGGCGTGCCGGCAAGGATGGTCGTCTCTACCCCGGTGGCCGCCTTGTAGATGGGCGCGGCGCGCTTGTCCACCATCGATTCGCCGATCATGCCTATTTTCAGCTCGCGCATGGCAAGATGCTTTGCCGGCAAGAGCTTTTTCAGGCGCTCGAGGCAGTGCTCCTCGAATATGCCGCTGAGTTCGTGGGGCGGCCCGGGCAGCAAGATGATGATCGCGCGGCCGTTCTCGTCATCGATATGCAGAAACTGTCCCGGCGCTGAACCGCGTTTATTGTCCAGCACATCGGCGCCGGAGATCACGTCACCCTGGCGTTCATTATTTTCCGCCATCTTCCAGCCGCGGGCGGCAAAACGCGCGCGCAGGTCCTCCACGATCCGCGCATGGCGCTGCAGGGGACGGCCCAGCGTCTCCGCTACGCTCTCACGCGTAAGGTCGTCCTCCGTGGGGCCCAGGCCGCCCATGAAGATGACCACATCGGCGCGAGAGAGCGCCGTACGCGCAGCGCCCACCAGGTCAGAGCGGCGATCGCCCACAATGGTCTTGAAACTCACCTCAACGCCAAGCTGGTTGAGCTGTGCGGTCAGGAAGAGCGAGTTCGTGTCCTGGCGAAACGGCGTCAGCAACTCCGAGCCGACGGCAATGATCTCTGCATTCACGTGAGCAGTTTAAATGAGCGGAAGGCCCTGTACGCCCCAGGTGAGATGAAAAACGGAATTTGTGGTGACCAGGACCGCCCCGCCCGAGCGGGTAAATGCCAGCCCCACCAGGCCGTGCCCGGAGATCACCAGGCCAGCGTGTTTCTCCGGCGTGATCCTTACAATACCGCGCTTGCCGCCGAGCGATGCTGCAACGTAGAGGTTGCCCTGGGTATCGAAAGCCAGACCCTGCGGGCGCCCCAGCCCGCGATAAAAGACACCGACCGTTCCATGCGGGTCAACACTGTATACGGCGTCAAAACTCGATGTTGTCGGGCCGGTGACATAGAGAGTGCCGTCGGGCGCAAACGCCAGGTGGTAGGCCGCGACGCTCGGCTCCAGCGTGGCAAACACAAAGATCTGCCGGTCGGGAGCGATCCGCCAGATGGTCCCACCGCGATCACCCACGTACAGATTGCCTTGCTTATCGAAAGCGATGCCGGTTGCCACACCCATGCCTTCGGCATAGGTGCTGAGGGTGCCATTCGGGGCCACGCGGTATACCGTACCGTCATAACGCGACGAGACATAGAGCTGGCCCTGCGGATCAAACGCCAGCCCTGTGGCATTCATCAGCTCGGGCAGAAACGGCTTGACGTTGTAGCTGGTGTCAATTTTGTAGATGGCGACCGGCACTTTCTGCCCGCGGCCACCGGAATAGGTCACGTAGATGTTGCCGTCGCGGTCGATGGCTGGATTGGCGACCGGGTGCAGGCTCTCCGCAATCGGCTGCGCGATCCTGATCTCGCGTCCATTGCTCACATGGCCGTTGTTCTGGACCGTGACCTGGCCGGAATGCGCGCCGTAAGGGACCCGCGCGATCAGGAAATCTTCCGAGCTCACAACGATGGAGCCGCGCACGCCGCTGAAGGTTACTTCAGGCCGCGCCAGTTGCGGAGGTTTGAGCGCCCGGCCGATGATCCTGACCTCGCCTCCAGGTAACGATGCCGGCGGGTCGATGGCCTCTATATAAGGATTGCCATCAACATTCTTCTTGCCCAGCAAGCTTTCGGTAATGCCCATGGAGGTGTGGCCTAGCGCGCTATAAAGTGTAGCCAGATCTGCAGCAGGACAAGCGCGTACAGCCCCGCTCCAACGTCGTCCATCATGATTCCGGTCCCTCCTGGCAGCGCTTCCAGACGGCGCAGGGGAAACGGCTTCACTATGTCAAAGCTACGAAAGAGTATAAAACTCGCCAGCAGGTATTTCCAATGCACCGGAACGCCGATCAGTGCGATCATCTGCCCGGCCACTTCATCAATTACCACGAATCCCGGGTCTTTGATACCGCTTTCCCGCGCCACCACGGTCGAAGGCGGAATACCGACCAGGGTAATCGCCAGTGAAGCCATCAGGGCGACGGGAAGCAGCCAGCCGGCCGGAAGCCAGTGGCTCGCGGTCCACCAGAGCAAGACCGTGACCGCCGCGGCCCATGTCCCCGATCCCGGCTGCAAATGCCCGATGCCGAAAAAAGTGGCGATCAGCCAGGAAAAGCGGGATTTGGGAACGGCGCGGGTGTTTGACAATGTCATGGTGTCAGAAATTATCGCTGAAAGTAACGTTCTTCACGCGGGACTAAGTTACACGATAATCCTGCCGGATTTCAGAGATAAAGAGCTGGGTGTTGTTGATCTATTGCTTCTCTGAAGAATGACCGTCTGCTTCGGGCTTTCGCCGCGACTGCTCTTCCGCGATGTCTTCCAGTTGCTCGGGATCGTTGATCCTAGTGGAAATCACGTAGGCGCCACTGGCCCACTTGCCCAGATCGATCAGGCGGCAGCGGTCACTGCAGAAGGGAAAGTTCTCGTTCGTCCGCAGCACCAGCGTGCGGCAGGTGGGGCAACGGAGGGACCGTATTTTCTTCTTCGCCATACAGGATTAGATGACAGTCGCTTAGCCAACGATCTTCTATCCAACGACCCGTGCTACTAAGTCATAGTCGTGCGCTTCCGTAATCTCACAGCGGTAGAAAGTGCCCGGCACGAGTTCCTCGTGGTCGCCAAAATCATTGATAAACAGTTTGCCGTCGATCTCCGGGGCGTGCATCTCGGAGCGGCCCTCCCAGAGCAGGTCGGTTTCTTCCGAGGGGCCCAGGGCAAGCACGTCGATCTCGCGGCCAACCAGTTTGCGCTTGTTCTTTTTGCTGATCTGGCGCTGGATCTGCATCAGCTTTTTGCGCCGCCGCTCAATCTCGCGCACCGGGACTTTATCTCCTAGATGGTAGGCCGCCGAGCCGTCTTCGTCGGAGTAGCTGAAGACGCCCAGCCAGTCAAACTGCGCCGCCTGAACAAATTCGCACAGCGCAGCGAAGTCATCCACTGTTTCGCCGGGAAAGCCGACGATGAACGAGGTACGCAGTGTGAGATTGGGAATGGTGCGCCGCATCTTCTCCACCGACTTCAGAAAAATATCCGCGCCCGCGCCACGCTTCATGCGCTTGAGCACGGAAGCGGAAGCGTGCTGCAGAGGGACATCGATGTACGAACAGATCTTTTCGTGGCGCGCGATGGTCTCCAGCAGCTTGCCGGTGACCTTGTTGGGGTAAGCATAGAGGAAGCGCACCCAACGCAGCTGTTCAATCTGTGCCAGCTTCTCCAGCAGCAGAGCGAGGCCGTCTTTCAGGCCGAGGTCTTCGCCGTAACAGGTGGTGTCCTGGCCGATCAGCGTGATCTCGCACACGCCATTGGCGGCCAGGCGCTCGGCTTCGGCGATGACGGACTCAAAATGCCGCGAGCGGAACTTGCCGCGAAGCTGAGGAATAATACAGAAGCCGCAGGGATGGTCGCAGCCCTCGGCGATCTTGATGTAGGCCGATGCTTTCGGCGTGGCCAGCACGCGCGGCGTGGTTTCGTCATACAGATAGTTGGGCAGGTCAGCGATGGCGCCGTCCCACTCCGCGCGGGAAAACCGTCCGCTTTGCTCGCGTGCCAGCCCTTCAGCCCGCGCCGGCATGCCTGACTTCAACGCCTGGCTGTTCGATGAATGGTTGAGAATCACGAACGGCGAATCTTCCGCAGGTGGGTTGCTGGCATTGTTGATGCCCGCCGCGGCAAGAATCTGCTCGAGTTCGCCGGTGCCGACCACCGCGTCCACTTCAGGAATGTTCTTCTGGATCTCCGTGCGATAGCGCTCGACCAGGCAGCCGGCGACGATCAGCTTCTGTGCCTTGCCGCTGATCTTGTGCTGCACCATCTCCAGGATGGTATTGACCGACTCCTGCTTGGCCGAGTCAATGAAGGAGCAGGTATTCACCACGATCACGTCGGCGTCTTCGGCTTTCGACGTGATCTGGGCGCCACCGGTTTGCAGCAAGCCCATCATCACCTCGCTATCGACGAGGTTCTTTGGACAGCCCAGGCTGACAAAGCCGACCTTCAAGGTGGCCTGGCTGGGTGCAGATTTTTCCTGCGGAGGCGCTACTGTGGGATTTTCTGCCGGCATGCTGTCTATCCATTGTAGCATCGAAAAGGCCAGTGTTTTTGCGGGTCATCTTGGGTTGTGCGTGCCCGGACGAGTACAATTTCCTGGCGAGGGAGACAACATGAAAAATCACCAGGAAGCAAAGACAGGATTACTTAAGCCAGGCTTAATGCTGGTTGCGCTGTTGTTCATTATGGCAGCCGCCTGGGCCAAAGGCGGTAAAGCAAAGCCAACAGTTGTTAACTTGCAAAACGGTCAGGGCAAGAGCGTGGGCACGGCCACGCTTTCTCCGGGCGCCCAAGGCGTATCGGTCAAGCTCAATTTGCATGACCTGACGCCCGGCGACCACGCGATTCACGTTCATCAAACCGCCAAGTGTGAAGGGCCAGACTTCAAGTCCGCGGGGGGCCATTTCAATCCTGACAACAAGCATCACGGCCTGGAGAACCCGGAGGGCCCGCACGCCGGCGACATCCCCAACTTTGTTGTGGATGTTAAGGGCAAATCCAAAGCCACTGTGCTTGCCAAGGGCGTGACCCTGGGTGACGGCGCGAATTCAGTCTTCACCGGCGGCGGCACGGCTCTGGTTATCCATGCCAAGGCCGATGACAATAAAACCGATCCCTCCGGAAATTCAGGAGACCGGATCGCGTGCGGAGTGATTGCGAAGTAGCAACGCAGATACGGTAGAAACAGGTTTAGCCGCAGATTTGCGCTGATCGGCGCAGATAGGGAAAATGTATTGAAGGCGGCACGATTTGTCGTCTGTCATCCGGAGCTTGATCAGCGTTTATCTGCGCAAATCAGCGGCAAAGGTTTTTCTGAGTGTTCCGTGGTGGCTTCTATTACTGGCTTATCACGATCCTGCCCTCTTCTGTTCGCTCCAGCATGGGCGCGTAGACCCCCAGTAATTCCCGGCGCCACCACGTCCCATCTTTGCGTTTTGTGGCGCGATCGGTGAACCAGTATCGCCAGATCACCGCGCGCACCTTCAGGGGAGGCGTGTTCGCAAAAGGATTGCCGGCGAACAGCGCCAGCACGTCCGGTTCGTTGCGCAGCAAGCGCTCCTCGGTCTGCACCACGAAGGGGTAGGTGCGCCAGTTGCTGAGCGAGGCGAACCAAAGGTCCCAATCGAAGCGGGGCTGATACGGCGCGTAGATGCCCGGCCGCTGGCGCAGGTCCTGGGGCTTATAGCGGAAAGGATAGGCAGTCCAGTTTTGCCCATCGGTCGAGCCCTGGTACTCGATCTCATAACGCTCGTGGGTCATTACCGCGAACAGGCCGTATTGGTTGGCGACGCGAAACGGATCCAGAGCGCGCGCCGGGCCGAGCGGAAGACGGGGTGTATGGGGAAGGATGGTGAAGAGCAGTGCTGTGGTCGCGTAGAAGACCCAGCCTAGATAGAGGGCGGCAACGCCACGCCACACCGGCCGCAGCCATGCCGAAGCGGACCATCGAGTGGGCCGCGTTTCCGACGTGGAAGCTTCCGACAAATGCGTTTCCAGCGGTAACGGCGAATCGTGCATTCCCCACTTTCTCCAGCGTTGCGGAAACACGGAACGCACAAAGCCGTCATCAAGCAGCAGAAAGCCCAGCGAGAGCACCAAGTAATTCAGAAACGTGTAATTTGCCGTGAGGATGATTCCCATCTGAAACGGCGTGACGATCAGGAAACAGATGATCCGGAAGCGGCGAGGCAGGAAGAGCATCCAGACCAGGCCAAGCTCGGCAGCCAGGGTCATAAATGCAGTGGCCGCGTGGAACCAGTGCGGCAGTTGCTGCACGTACCAGCCGATCCAGGTGGGCAAGGGGCCGTTCTGGTAATAGTCGTCCATGGCGGTCAGGTGCCGCCAGGAGTAGTCGCCACTCAAAAGCTTGACCACGCCGGACTCGAAGTAGATGCGGAACCACTCCCAGCGGAGTAGAAACAAGCTGAACCGCGAAGGCGCATGCGTCGCTCCCAGGCCGGGCCGCAAGCCGGGAGGCGCGAAGAACAGGGAGATGAAGCCGGCTTCCAACAGCATGCCGTCAGACTGGTAGCCGGAAAAATCCTGCGCTGCCGCCACAAACGATAAAAAACACACCAGGCAAACTGCCAGAGTGCCGCGCGGCCACAGATTCAGGACGACGGCAACGGAAGTGATCAATCCGAGCCAGCAGACCAGCATCAGGGCGTGATTCCCTGAGCCGAACCAAAGCAAGGTTGGCGCAAACCAGAATCGCTGCAAGCCAGGATAGTAAGCTGCGACGTCGCCCAGGAACTCTCCGGCGGGAAGGATGCCGCGCGGGCCGATCAGTCCTTTGATTTGAAAAATGAGCGAGTAAAAGGCGGAAAAATAAATGAGGCCAAGGGCGCGGAGGGAGATCCAGCGGGGCAACAAGTGCGTTCGCGGGCCTTCGGCCGGGGCTTCCGGTCCCAGCAGCCATTCCGCGGCTTGTCGAATACGGGAGAGCATGTCAGTTCCGGCGGATTATAGCCCGCGGATTATAGCCCTAAGATGCGCGCCAGCGCCCGCGCGGAGGCTGGAGGGACGCACCCTATCGTGTTACCCAATCCGATGATTTTGAAGTATTGTTAAGGCCAACGGAATGCGCAATCTGCGGAGGCGGACGATGCTGAAACGACTTTTAACGGCGACCGTGTGCGGCCTGGTGCTGACGGCCATGCTGCCACAATCGGGTCTGGGACAAGGCAACGGAAAAGGCAAAGGCCACAACAAGCAGACCGATCAGGATGGCGATGACGATCGCGGATCAGGCCACGATAGTAAGGGCGGAATCCGCGTGGTGTTCAGCGTCCATGATCGCGACGTCATACACAGCTACTACCACGACCGCAACTCCAACCTGCCACCGGGGCTGGCCAAGCGCAATGGAAACCTGCCTCCGGGACTGCAGAAGCACCTGGAGCGCAACGGCACCCTGCCGCCGGGCTTGCAGAAGCGGGTGGAGCCGTTTCCTGACGACCTGGAGCGCCGCCTGCCGCGGCTGCCGGATACCTATCGCAGGGTCACTCTGGGAGTGGATGTGCTGATTCTCGACCGGCGCACGCAGCGGATCGTGGATATCATTCACGACATACTGCGGCCTTAAGTTGCGGGATTCTTCCGTGCAATCGCGGCACCAGGGACGACCCACCGCGGACGCGAAAACTTATCTGCGTCCGGCGATCTCTTCATAGAGTTCGGGCAGGCGTTGCGCGTCTTCCACCGACTCAGCGAAGCGGGCGCGCTCGTAGTGTTCGGTGAACAGTTCAACATCGTGGCGCATCCGCGGATCGGAGATGGAAGAGACAAACTCTTCCGCAGTCTGTGACGGCTCCTTGCGCACGCCACGCCTGGCCATCATCTTCAACATACGCTGGTACCAGAAGCTGGCGGAGGTGCGCGGCGCACGCTGCGGGTGCCTGAGAGCGCGTGTTCGCTGGAAGCCGCGCCACGCTCTGGGGGCGAAGGGCAACGCCAGAAGCAGGGCCAGCAGCACGCAACAGAACGCCATTTGCCGGGGCGAAAGATTTTCCAGGTGCCGCTGTACCGAGCCCATAAAGCTGACCATGCGGAAATACTTGTGCATCAACCACAGGCGGAAACTGGACTGGACGCTACTGGTCTTGGCGCTCAGTTCGGTGCGCAGCTTGACCTGGTGGCTGAAGTCGTAATTGACGATCCACTCGCGCCAAATCTGCCGCGCCGCGTCCATATACAAGGCAATGCGCGACCAGCCGGTGGGCGCTTCGCTGGCAGGCCCAGCAGGCGTGGGATCAAACGTGACCCAGCCATACTCCGGGAAGTAGGCTTCCACCCAGGAGTGGGCGTCTTTTTCGCGAACAATATAGCTATTGGTAAGGTCATTGTATTCGCCGCCACGAAACCCATTGACGACCCGGGCGGGTATGCCCAGGGTGCGCAGCATCATGGTCATGGAAGAGGCAAAGTATTCGCAGTGGCCCTTCTTCCTCTCAAACAGGAAACGGGCCAGGGGATCGGCTTCGCGCAGTCCCGGCAGTTCCAGCGTGTAGCCAAAATTCGTTTGCAGGTATTGCTCAATGGCCCGGGCGCGCGTGTAATTGGAGCCCGCGGAGGCGGTCACCTGCCGGGCCAGTTGCGCAACCCGCGGATCAAGGCTGGGCAACTGGAGATAAATGGTGGCGATACGCGGCGGGTAATCGGTGGAATTGGAATCGAGCACAAAGGGCTCGGGGTCGCGCGTATCGGCTTCCGCGGAGTAGACGCCGACCGTCTGAGCGCTCTCCCCATCGCTGGGAGCAAAGCTGCTTTCGCCAGGACGGCTATTAAAGATGGAACCATCCGACTTGATTTCCAGGACGCGGTAGTCGCCATTGATCTTCAGCGGCACCGGGGCCAGGAAAAACAGGTTCAATCCCACGGGCTCCATCACCACGCGATACGACAAGGTTTGCAGCTTTGGTGCGGAATGCGCCGCTGAGTAGAAAGAAAAGTTGCTGATATGCGTGAGGTCAAGCGGCGCATTGTTCAGGCCGTGCAAGGTGGGGATCTCAGGGCTGTTCCACCAATGCCTGCCGTCAAAACTCGCCAGGGTAATACCGCGCCATTTAGGATTCCTGGGCAGCTTCCCATACTGCACCTGGATGTGCATGACCACGTTGCTGGATTGCTGGATCTGCCCGATGCCGCCCAGATTCACTTCCGGACTGAACCCGCTCACCAGTGATCCCTGTCCGCCAAGGTTGCGCAGGTAGCCACTGGTGTTGATACGCGGCAGGATGAAGAAAATCAGCGCCGCGCCGGCCAGAGTGAGCAGCCCAAGAATGGCGGAGATGCCCGCCAACGAGCTGTGAAACCGGACGTCATCCTGCGGGACCACTCCGGCGGCCAGCGTTTCCTGCTCGGACCGCCTCATCTCCATGCTGATGAATGTGGCAATGGCCACCAGGATAAACAATGAAAAGGTGAGGAGGAACAGCGTGTCCACGGTGAGGACGGCGGCCGCCAGCAACATCAGGAAAGAGAGCACCGCCAGATACATCAGGTCGCGGTCACGGCGCACGGAAAAAATCTTGATTACCATGCTGAACAGCACCAGGTGCACCGTGGCGCTGATAAAGCTCTGGGAAAAATAAAAATAGTCGGCTGCGTAGAAGACAAAGTAGAGCAGGGTGAGCGAGGTGGTCCAACGCTCGGAGATGGCAATGCTCTTCCGCATCAGCAGCAGGCAGCCGCGCAGAAGAAGGGCCGGGATCACCAGCGCCAGGGAGGGGAAGTCCAGCTTGTTGGTGCCCATCAGCGCCGTGAAGCCGACTACCACTAGAATATAGAGCGACCACTGAAAAAAACGCTCCGCGCTGCCCGCACCGGGACCGGCCTTGACGGCCGCAAAGTTGATGCTGCGCGTGGACACCACTTTATTGTCCCTGAATTCAGGCCTGGAGCAAAGCCCAATCCGCCGGCTGATGACCGAACGTAACCCAAGCAAACGTAACCGGGCAAAGGTGTTAGAATTACTCCTGCCGGGTCCCGCGCGACGCAATCCCGCCAATCCCGCCAGGTCCGGAAGGAAGCAACGGTAACGGGCTAGTGCGTGTGCAGCGGGGTGCCCGGTTCTTTTATTTTTGTCGCTTCGCTCCAAACCGCTGGGAAGTAACGCTCCGTGGTTGCACTGATCTGGCTCCTGATGCAGGCCGCTCGGCGCGCAAGTCGGCCTCGCGGCTTAGGCTCGTGAATACATTTCTGTCGCTTCGCTCCAAAGTCGGCCTTGCCCTAGCTAGCATTGCTGGATGCAAATCCGCGACAAACCATTTCAGTTCCGCGTAAAAACCTTTTACAATATTAGGTTTACCTTCAACGACCTGGAGAAACTTTTTTGGCGAACCTTGTACGGGCGAAAATCTCTGCCCTCGGAACCTACGTCCCACCGCGTCTCTTGACCAATGCCGACCTGGAAAAGATGGTTGAAACTTCGAATGAGTGGATCGTCGAGCGCACCGGGATTCGGCAGCGTCACATTGTTGACAAAGGCATGGCCACTTCCGATCTCGCAATTGAGGCGGCCAAAAGCGCGTTGCAGGAGCGGGGCATTCCGGCCACCGACATCGAAGCCATTTTTGTGGGCACGGTTACGCCGGACATGCTTTTCCCGGCCACGGCCTGCATCGTGCAGGACAAGATTGGCGCCAGGGGCGCCTGGGGCTATGACATCTCGGCCGCCTGCTCCGGGTTTGTGTATGCGCTGCAGACCGCGGTGAAGTTCGTTGAGTCCGGTGCGCACAAACGGGTGCTGGCGATTGGCGCGGACGTAATGTCGTCGATCATCAACTATGAAGACCGCGCCACCTGCATCATCTTTGGCGATGGCGCCGGCGCCGTGGTGGTGGAGCCTGCCACCGACGACAACTACCTGATCGATTTCATCCATGAGATTGACGGGGCTGGCGCTTGCTCTCTCTACATGCCGGGCGGTGGCAGCCGCAATCCCTCCACCCACGAGACGGTGGACAAGAAAATGCACTACGTCCATCAGGACGGGCAGGCGGTCTTCAAGTACGCTGTGAGGAAGATGACGGAAGCCTCTGAAGAAGTTCTAAAACGCAACGGCTTTACGGGAAAAGATGTGTCCCTGTTTGTACCGCACCAGGCCAACCGCAGGATCATCATGTCCGCGGCAGACCGCCTGGGGCTGAAGGAAGACCGCATCATCATCAACATTGACGAGTACGGCAATACCACTGCCGGGACCATTCCGCTGGCGCTCGAAACGGCACGCCAGCAAGGCCGGCTCAAGAAAGGCGATCTGGTGCTGATTGCCGCCGTGGGCGCAGGGTTTACCGTGGGTGCGACGTTGTTGAGGTGGGCGTGCTAGTTTTTCTGTAATCCCGAGTGCAGCGAGGGAACCCTATCATCGCAAGATTCCTAACGTCAATGACCCATAAATGATTTGTCCAGATTTGTGTGCATTCGCAGTCTAATAAGCTTTTGGGGGCTATAGGGATTCCTCGCTCCTCTCGGGACGGCGGAGAAAAAGCTACTTCTGTTTCTTGACCTCTTCACGGTGCTTCGCTGCTTCTTTGGGATACTGCGGTTCGGTCATGCTCACTGGATCAAGGATTTCCGCAATCTCTTGCTCGCTCAGCAGTTTTTTGTCGCGCGCAATGTCGATGATCGACCGGCCAGTGGCCACCGATTCCTTCACAATCTCCGCCGCCTTGGCGTAGCCGATGTACGGGTTCAACGCCGTCGCCAGAGAGACCGTGCTCTGTGCGTAGAAGGTGTTGCGCTTCTCGTTGGCGGTGAGGCCTTGTACGCATTTTTCCGTAAAGACGCGCAGCATGTTGGTCAAAATTGTGATGGACTGAAGAACGTTATGAGTCATCGTGGGCATCATGACGTTCAGTTCAAGCTGGCCGGCCTGCACCGCCAGGGCCACCGCCGTATCATTGCCGACAACCTGGAATGACACCATCGCCGCCAGTTCCGGCATGACCGGATTGATCTTGCCCGGCATAATCGACGAGCCGGGTTGCAACCCCGGCAGATTGACTTCGGCAAAGCCGGTGTTGGGGCCCGACGAGATCAGCCGCAGGTCGTTGGAGATGCGAATCACTTCCAGCGCAAGATTACGCAGCGCGGCGGAGACCTGCGCCATGCACGAATTCGATTGCATGGCCCAGCGCATGTCCGCGGCTGGGGCAAGTTTTTGCCCGGAAATCTTTGCCAGGTTCGTCACCGCTTTGGCGCGGTAATCGGGGTGCGTGTTGATGCCAGTGCCTACGGCCGAGCCGCCCAATCCCAATTCGCGCAGCGAATCGCCGGCATGGCGAATGTCGTCGATTGCTTTCCGGATTGCCACGCCATACGCGGCAAATTCCTGCCCCAGGCGAATAGGCACCGCATCCTGCATATGCGTCCGCCCGGACTTCATAATGTTGTAAAACTCTTTACCTTTGGCTTCAAAGGCCGCAGCCAGGGCGTCCAGCACGGGATAAAGTTTTTCCAGCTCCAGCAGCGTGGCCACGCGCATGGCGGTGGGAAAAACGTCATTGGTTGACTGGCCGTAATTTACGTGATCATTGGGATGGGCCGTGTACTCGCCCAGTTTTCCGCCCAGCAGCTCTGTGGCGCGATTTGCGATGACCTCGTTTGAGTTCATGTGAAAGCTCACGCCCGCGCCGGCTTGAAACACGTCGACCACGAAAGACTGGTCCCACTTACCCTCGACCACTTCCCTGGCGGCCCGCATGATCGCATCCGCGCGCTTGTCATCCACCAGGCCCAATTCCTTGTTGGCCTGCGCCGCCGCATACTTCACCATGCCGATGGCGCGAATCAACGTGGGATTGGCGCGCATGCCGGAGATGGGATAGTTCTCCACGGCGCGCGCGGTTTGCACGCCGTAATAAACGTCAGCGGGAATTTCTTTGATGCCGATGGAATCTTTTTCCTGGCGGAATTGCTGGGCCATGTTGTCCCTCGTTGTCCGTGATGAGTGCGATGCAAGCGTCTGCGCGAGACGAAGCAAAACTAGAAATTATAGCGTGAGGCAGTGCCTGCCTGAAACATGAGGCCTGTCGGCCGGGAGCAAACTCTTGCTCGGCGCGAACGCGGGATTTTTCCGGACCGGTTGTGAGCTCTCCGCGCGGCGGCGCTGTATAGTTGGAAAAGTATGTTTGAAAACCTTCGATCTCTGCTGGGAGCCACTCCAAAACGTTCTGAGGCCGACGAAAAAATCGACGAGGCGCTAGCCAATGCCAAGTCGCTCGACCATTACTTCTTTTTTTCCGACCAGAGCGACGCCGACCAGGCCGCACAGCGCTTGCAGGATCGCGGCTGGACCATCGAGTCCGTGAGCCTCAACGCCGAGCTGGAGAAAGTGCAGGTGCAGGCGCGACAACCCGGCCCGATCGAAAATCTTAAAGAGCTGCAAACCGAGCTGGATTTGTTCGCTGACGAACTACACGGCGAATACGACGGCTGGCAGGTCCCCGGTGTTACCGAGCATCTCTAGCGTGGTCCGCGGATAGTAGTGACCAATCTTTTACTCTGTGCCGCCTATTTCCTTGAGCATGGCGCGCGCTTCATTGGCATAAGAGCCTTCGGGGGCCAGTTGCAGGTATTTTTCCAGCGCAGACCTGGTGTCATGCGAGCCCTTCAACTTGCCGTGCTTTGCGGCTTCGCCCGCCAGCGCGGCGGCTTTCACATAATAAGGGTCGGGCATTTTAGGATCGGCCGCAATCGCGCGGTCGCAGGCCGTGGCCGCGGCGGACAGCTTGTTCATGTCGAAGAGAGTGGCGCACAGGTTAAACAGCGGCAGCGCCGGATAAGGATGCAGCCGGGCCGACTGCGAGAACAACTCGGCCGCCTTCGCGTAGTTCTTCAACTGAAAATAAATGTTGCCGGCGGATTGCATCATCTGCCCCGCCCTGATCGCCTCGGAAATCGCTTTTGACGGATTCGCGAACTGCTTTGAGTTGATATTCGATTTTGGCGAAGGCAAGTCTGCGCGCATCTTGTCCAGCGCAACCGCGATGCCTTTTTCATAGGTGCGGACCGCGTCCTGCTGGCGGTCCAGATTGCTCTCAACGCCGGCCAGCACCTGGTAGCTCTCGGCCCGGCCCGGCGCCGCGGCAATGGCGCTGGCGCAGGCGGCAAGCGCGGCATCCGCATGGCCGCTGTTGTACTCCGCGGTGCACAAGTGCAGGTAAGGCGTAGCCGGATTGGGCGCGAATTCCACCGCGGCGCGGAACTGCGCGGCTGCCTCTTCAGGTTTCTCCAGGGCCACCAACGCCTCGCCTTGGCCGATCCTCATGAGCGCGATCTCCGCGTTCGTTTTGGCATGGTCTTGTTTCGCCTCAGGACTCTCGCCCAGAACTTGAATGCCTTTCTCAAAGGAAGCGACCGCTGCGGAGTATTGCTCCAGATTTCGCTGGATAGTTGCCAGGTTCTGGTAGAGCTCCCATTTGTACGGCGCGATCTCCAGCAGTTGCTGCAGAAGCTCCGCGGAGCGTTTCCAATCCTGGGTTTTGATGGCCTCCTGCGCCTCCGGGACCATTTCGTTGTAGCGGGAAATCAGCGCGTTGTCTGCGCGCAACGCAGCCGTCTCTGCCGGGCTGAGTTCTTTGCCCTCGTCACGGGCTTTTTCCCGCGCGCCCTTCATCTCGTCCGCCTTGGGGCCCTTAAAGGGAACAAGAGACGCTTTGGGCGGAAGGACCGAGAGGTCCAGGTGGATGACGTTGAGCTTTTGCGCATTGCCGGCGGAGAGAAACTTTTTTCCCGAATAGATATGTTTGCCCGTGGGGCCGGTGATTTCCAGGCTATACCAGCCCAGCATGAGACCAATGATATGGTATTGGCCGTTGTCGTCGGTTTTGATGCGATAAGTCTTGCCGTTGTCCGTATTCGTGTAAACCACCAGCGCGCCGGCGACAGGGCGGCCCTGCATGTCCCGGACCTCGCCCTGGCAATCCGCCAGCCGCACATCTTGCAGGAGCAGCAGAGCGGAAAGACAGATGACAATCGACCATTGCTTCATGGCTGTTTACTCCACCGGCGCCGGCCGGTCCGGCGCGGGCGCTCAATATTACAGATCATGCCACCTTCGGCGGCGCATGCAAACAGAAAAGTAGTCTTTGAGCTATCGCAGCGGGCGGCGTCCTTTCCACGGCCACGTTACAATTTTGACCATGGCCAACAAGAAAGATTCCAAGACCAAAGACGGGAAGACCCAGAATTCGAGAATAAAAGACTGGCAGACCAAACTGATCCACTCTGACGCTGCCGCGCCCGAGGGTTTTCGCTCGCTTGCGACTCCGGTCTATCGCGGTTCCACCGTCCTTTTTTCCGAGGCCTCCGCCGCCATCGACCACTGGAACCAGTACGACGCCGGCTACACCTACGGCCTTTACGGCACGCCCACCACGCTGGAGCTTGCGGCCAGGGTGTGCGAACTGGAAAAAGGCTTCCGCACCATCATCACTCCCGGCGGACAGGCGGCCATCTCACTCATTCATCTGACGCTGCTCAAGAGCGGCGACCATGTCCTGCTGCCCGAAAGCATTTACGGTCCTAATCGCATATTCTCCAACAGCGTTCTTCGCCGCTTCGGCGTGGAGGTCAGTTATTATCCGCCCGGCGCGGGCGCCGATATTGCCGCTGCGTTTCGCCCTAACACGCGGCTGGTCTGGTGCGAGAGTCCGGGCTCCATCACCATGGAGCTGCAGGACGTGGACGCCATCGCCGAAGCCGCCCACCACCACGGCGCGCTGGTGGCCTTCGACAACACGTGGTCGGCCGGAATTTATTTTGACGCCTTGGCCCACGGCGTCGATGTGACCTTGCAGGCGCTGACCAAGTACATCGGTGGCCACAGCGATCTGCTGCTTGGCTCGGTGACCGTGCGCGATCCGCAGATATTTGAACGCCTGGGCGAAACGTATTCCGGCCTGGGCTGCGCCCCCTCGCCCGACGATTGCAGTCTGGCTCTGCGCGGCATGAAGACCCTGGCCGTGCGGCTCAAAGCCGTGGAGCAGTCGGCGCTCGCGCTGGCGCAATGGCTTAGCCGGCGCCCGGAGATCGAGTTGGTCCTGCACCCGGCGCTGCCTTCCTGTCCCGGCCACGATCTGTGGAAGCGCGACTTCACCGGCTCGTCAGGACTGTTCTCCATCGTCTTCCAGAAGCATTTCCGCAAAGAGCAGGTGCTGGCCTTCGTCGACGCGCTGCGGCTGTTCAAGATCGGCTACAGCTGGGGCGGCGTGACCAGCCTGGTGATGACCTATGATCTGCAATCGCCCAAGCGGCCGGCCTATGGGAGCCGTCTGGTGCGGTTGTACACGGGGCTGGAGTTGGTAGAGGACCTGATCGCCGATGTGGAGCAGGCGCTGGCGGCGAGCGGATGAAGGAAACCCTTACCGCGGATAAACGCGGATGAGCGCGGATCAAAAGGCGGGTTTTTCACCACGGAGGCACCCACCCCACCAAGCCAACAGCGGGTTTGGTGGGGGCCGAGACACGGAGACACGGAGAAGAGCAGGGAGGTCGATTTTCCGATCATCCGATTTCCCGATCTCTCCTGATCCGTGTCATCCGTGTTCATCAGTGGTAAGTTCCGCTTCCCTTGATCATCTGCTTTCTTTGCCCTTCTCCATGCCTCGATAGTCGGCAAGCATTTTCCGGCCACGCGATTCACTCGAGCGCGAAAATAATCTGTTCCGCGCGCGGGTAATCCTGTGTCTTAACAGACTAGGGCAGCCTTCTCCTGCACCGTGGGGTGAGGGTGCGTGAGGTTACTGCGAGGATTTCTCCATGAGCGTCAACCGGAGCCGTCGAGGAAAACTGCGTCTTACACGCGGCGATGTCAGGCATCTGTGGGTCGCGGGTATCATCGCGCTTCTGGTGGTTGTGACCGCGTTTTACATGGCTCTGCGGCTCCCCTCGTGATTAAACACGTAATTGTTGTTGCCGTTACTTTGCTCTCATTCGCCCCGCTTCTCGTGCACCCGGCCCTTGTAGAATAGAAACTCTCTATGGAGCACAAAGGCGACCACTTCGACGTGCTGGTGATCGGCGCGGGGCCTACGGGCATGGCGTCGGCCATTGAGGCGCAGCGGGCAGGGTTCACCGCGGTCCTGCTGGACAAGGGCTGCCTGGTGAACTCGCTATTTCACTATCCCGCGAACATGGTCTTCTTTACCACACCGGAGCTGCTGGAGATTGGCGACATCCCGTTCACCACGGCCAACCAGAAGCCCAACCGCCAGGAAGCATTGGAATACTATCGCAACGTGGCCCAACATTACCGGCTGGACGTGCGCCAGTATCAGCGCGTGTTGAGCGTCACCGGCTATGACGGCGCGTTCAAGGTGCAGACTGTCAACGTGCGGGCGCAAGACGACCGGCACAACCAGTATCACGAATACACGGCCAGAAAAATTGTGGTGGCTACCGGATATTACGATCGCCCCAACTACATGAACGTCCCCGGGGAAGAGCTGCCCAAGGTAATGCACTATTACAAAGAACCGCACCCGTATTTCGATATGGATGTGCTGATTGTGGGGGCGAAGAACTCGGCGGCGATTGCGGCGCTGGAGCTATGGCGGCGCGGGTCGAGGGTGACCATGGTGCATCGCGGGCCGGAGATACACCGCAACGTGAAGTACTGGATCAAGCCCGACATCGAAAATCGCATCAAGAACGGCGAAGTCAAGGCGTACTTCAACAGTTGCTTGCTGGAGATCAGGCCGGACACGGTGCGCATTAAAACGCCCGACGGCGAGCAGATGCTCAAAAACGATTTTGTGTTTGCCCTGACCGGGTACCATCCTGACTATGAATTTCTGGAGTCGCTGGGCATTGAGCTGACGCGGCCGGAGATGAGGCCGGTATGCGATCCGCTGACGTTTGAGAGCAATGTGCCCGGGATCTATGTGGCCGGCGTGATTGTCTCGGGCGCGCGCACCAGCGAGATTTTTATCGAGAACGGACGCTTTCACGGGAAACAGATCGCCGAAGACTTGAAGTCGAAATTAAAAGTGGCGAGGGTGGGGAAGTAAAGAGCGGTCGCGTAAGGGCGAGGCCCGCGTGGCGCCGAGCCCGCTGATGTAGGTGCAGAAGGATCTGCGGTCGAAGTAGCGCTCCAGCGGTTTGTCGCGAAGCGACAAGAATGAAGCCTATATATCTTCTTCCATGTAGTCCATCACGGCATGCAGGTTGTTTTCTTCCAGGAAGATGTTTTGCAGACGGACGCGGTTCTCCTTGGCTAGGCGTTGCGCCGCGGATTCGGCGGTGGGCAACTCGACGCGCATCTCTTCGTGGAGGAAGGGCACCAGTTCATCGGAGTCGACGCGGGCCACAAACGTGCCGCCGGCATTTTGCTCAAACATGATCTGGTAGGTAACCGGTTGACCATCGAGTTTCATTACATCCAGGGTGCCGTTCGGCATAGGCGTTCCTCCTGTCAAGACCGGAGTGGTAGCATATAGGACGCCATGAGTGTAATGCCGGGATTACAGGCCTGTAAACTCGGTTGTGAAAAAGTTGTCTAAAAAAATTCCCCTATCCGGGAAACGGCTGTTTTGGCCAGCCCACCTGGAGCAGGGGAGGGGCATCGAATCAGGTAGTCCACCGTGCTTGCGCTTTTCCGTTCTTAAAGAGCTCTGGTCCCTGGAGTGCGGGTTGGGCATGACGTAAACCTTAACGGGAGAAGGACATGAAACCTTTCACAATAGTGTGTGCTTTGGTGTTGTGTGTCGCGGCAATTGCGCCCGCAGCCCAAGCCCAAAGCAGTGACGACAAGAACCACGGCAACCTTGGTGTGTACCTTGATTTTACCCGGCTTTCCGGCGGCGCCGACCTGAACATGTTGGGTGTTGGTGGGCGGGTTGGTTTCAACGTGCAGCGCCATATCGTGCTGGAAGCTGAGATGGCCTATGACTTTGAACGCAGCAAAACACAAACCATTACCACCGGTGTAATCACCACCACCGTCCGCAGCAACCTGCGCCTTCTGCATGGCCTGTTTGGCCCCAAGATCCAGACCACCGGGCCGGTGCGCGTATTCGGCCTGCTCAAAGGTGGTTTCGTAAACTTTGGCGTGGGTGGTCCGGTCACCGCGGGCGCCATCAATAACCAGATCGGCAACATCGTCGACGGCGATACCAAAGCGGCGTTCTATCCGGGCGCCGGAATTGAGTTCAACGTCGGCTGGCTCGGCATCCGCATGGAAGCAGGTGACGAAATCATGTTTCTGAACAATGGCGCGCAGAATAACTTCCGCGCGACGATCGGCCCGCAAATCCGTTTTTAGGTCTTGCAATCATAGGCAAGCCAGGAAAGCAGCTTCATTGGACTTGAAAATGGAGCTGCTTTCTTTCTTCGCAATCCGTTGTGTGCTTGGACTCACGGCTGCGCCTGCCAGGGCCGGAAGGCTGTGTTAGATTAGTAAGAGTGTGGGCGCGTAGCTCAGTTGGTAGAGCAACGCCCTTTTAAGGCGTGGGTCGCTGGTTCGAATCCAGCCGCGCTCACCAAGTGTTTTCCGTCGACGCTCCAACCGCTCGAGATTCACCATTGACTGGTTCATCCAGCCATCGTGGCCTGCGGCCGGGGGCGCAAGCCGGCGTGGCCGCGGTATGCGGTGTTATTGCATTTCACATCGAGAATCTACTGTTCATGTCCAACCCAGACGCTCTAGAACCCAAGTCACCAAGTGAGTCCGCAAGCGAACCAAAAGAATCCTTCCAGGACATTCTTGCTCAATACGAGCAGAGTCATTCGCATAAAGCTGAAGAAGGCAGCAAAGGCCGCGAAGCAACCGTGATCACCCTCACCACCGACTCGGTTTTGCTCGATATCGGATTCAAGACGGAAGGAATCATCCCGCTTGCAGCATTGCCAGCCGGCCTGACTGTGAAACCCGGCGATAAACTGCTGGTGACGGTCAAGGGCCGCGACCCCGAAGGCTACTATGAGCTTTCTCTGGGCAAGATTGCCCGGCCCACCGACTGGGCATCTCTGGAGCAGGCCTTCAATGAGAAGACCACAATTGTCGGTACGGTCATGGCCGCGGTGAAAGGCGGGCTGAGCGTCGATGTAGGCGTGCGCGCCTTCATGCCGGCCTCGCGCAGCGGCGTGCGTGACGCCGCCGAGATGGAAAAGCTGGTGGGACAAGAGATTCGCTGCCGCATCACCAAGCTCGATGTGACTGAAGAAGACGTGGTGGTGGACCGGCGCGTCATTGCCGAAGAAGAAGAGCGCGCCACCAAGGAGCGCCGCTACTCTGAGATCAAGGAAGGCGAGACCGTGCGCGGCACTGTCCGCAGCCTGGCCGACTACGGCGCGTTCGTCGATATCGGCGGGGTGGACGGATTGCTCCACGTGGCGGAAATCTCCTGGAGCCGCGTCAACAAGCCGGCCGACCTTCTCTCCGTAGGACAGGAAATTGAAGCTCGCGTACTCAAGGTGGACCCGGAAAAACGCCGCATCTCCCTGGGCATGAAGCAGCTTCTCCCGCATCCGTGGGACGCGGCCGCGGACAGGTACAAGCCCGGCGAGCGCGTGCGCGGCACGGTTACGCGGCTGATGGACTTTGGCGCCTTCGTGGAGCTTGAACCCGGAGTTGAAGGCTTGATCCACGTTTCCGAAATGTCGTGGTCGAAAAAGGTCCGCAAACCCAGTGACGCGGTCAAGCAAGGCGAGACCGTGGAAGCCGTTATCCTGGGCGTGAACGTCGCGGAGCGGCGCATCTCTTTGGGATTGAAACAGGCGCTGGGCGATCCCTGGATCGAAGCCGCGAAGAACCTGACCATTGGCTCGGTGATTGAAGGCCCGGTTGTGAGCATTACCAAGTTTGGCGCGTTCGTGCAGATTGCCGAAGGCGTGGAAGGGATGATCCACGTGAGCGAAATCAGCGCGGAAAAACGCATCAATCATCCTCAGGACGTGCTCAAGGTCGGGCAAACGGTCAAAGCCCAGGTGCTTGATCTCGACGGCGCGAAACGCAACGTGCGTCTCAGCATCAAGCAGATGGTCCCCTCCAGCCTGGATGAATACATTGCCGAGCACAAGGAAGGTGACACAGTCACCGGCCGCGTCGTGCAGGTTTCCGGCGGGCTCGCCCGCGTGGAGTTGGGTGAGGGAGTCCAGGCAATGTGCCGCATGGATGACGCAGCGCCGGTACAGGAAGAGAAGGCCGCTCCGGCAAAAGCCGCCGACCTGTCATCCCTCGGCTCCATGCTTCAGGCCCGCTGGAAAAGCGGAGCCTCTCCCGTCAGCGCCAAACCCGACGCTTCTTCAGCGGGACAGATTCGCAGCTTCCGCATTGCCCGGCTCGATCCCGCGGCGAAGAAGATTGAACTCGAGCTGGCCAGGAAATAATCCGGCTCTGTGTGAAAACAAATAGGCGAGGCCCGGCTTGCGTGGCGCGCCCATTGCCGCAAGGCTTAAAAATCTTATGCCGGAACTTCCGGACATCGTCGTTTACATGGAAGCGCTGGAGCCGCGCGTTGTCGGACACGTGCTGGAACGCTTCGAAGTTCGCGGGCCTTCACTCCTGCGCACCGCCGATCCCCCTATCGAATCGATTCATGGCCGCACCGTGACCGGGCTGCGCCGTGTGGGCAAGCGCATCGCTTTTGGTTTCGACAACGATCTCTGGCTGGTGTTCCATCTGATGATCGCCGGCCGCCTGCACTGGAGCCAGAAGCGCAAGGCCGCCGACGGCAGGCGCACGCTCGCGGCTTTCGACTTCGATTCCGGCACGCTCACCCTCACCGAAGCCGGCGCGCGGAAGCGCGCTTCTCTGCATCTTGTCAGAGGAGAAGCAGGACTCGCCGCGCTCGATCCCGGAGGCGTTGACGTTTTTGCTGCCTCGCTTGAGCAATTCGGCGCCGTGCTGACCTCGGCCAACCACACGTTGAAACGCGCGCTCACGGATCCCCGGCTGTTCAGCGGAATCGGCAACGCCTATTCAGATGAAATTCTTTTTCATGCCCAGCTCTCGCCGGTGTTGCTGACGCAGCGCATGAATCCGGAAGAGATCAGACGGCTCTATGAGGCCACGCGGCAAACTCTGGTCCAATGGACAGACAATCTGCGCCGCGAAACGGGACAGAAGTTTCCAGAAAAAGTCACAGCATTCCGCGATGAGATGGCGGTCCATGGACGTTATGGGAAACTCTGCCGGCGTTGCGGCGCCAAGGTCCAGCGCATCCGCTACGCCGCCAATGAAACCAATTATTGCCCGCACTGCCAGACCGGCGGGAAGTTGCTGGCGGACCGCTCTCTCAGCCGCCTCCTGCGCCAGGATTGGCCACGAACTCCGGAAGAACTGGAAGAACGCCGCAGGGCTTAGACGATCTTCAGCGTAAAGGGCTTACGATAGCTCTGAAATCGGCCTATCCACCAGCTCGTGCTTCCGGATCGTCCGCCACAAAGAGTGTTTCCGTCAGCTTGGCTACCAGTTCTTCCTGTCCTGCGTTGTCGGCCCCTAATTTATTAGATCCTGGTTTATTAGAGAAGACCAGCGCCTCCGCCACGATGGCTGTCCTGCCTGCGCGCAGTACGGTTGCGGTACATCGCAACCGGTCGCCCCTTGCCGGGCGCAGATAGTTGATCTTGAACTCCACGGTCAGAACGTCCTTTGTGCCGGAAACAGAACGGGCTGCGCCGCCGGCCGTGTGATCGGCCAGAGTGGCAATCACGCCGCCGTGAACAAACCCGTGCTGCTGCCTCAGGCGGTCCTGCACCACCAGGCTGGTTTCACACCTGCCCTCGGTCACTTTTTCCAGGCGAATGTCGAGATCGCGAATGAAGTTCGCGCGGTAAAAAATCTTGCCGACATTTTCGCCGACTGAATCCGCTGGCTCCATTGCAGTCAAACTCCTAGTTCTTCTTCCCGAAGCTGCCGTGTCTTCCCGCGCCGGACGCAAACCGCTGCGCGCCTGCCCGCGACTCGCCTGAAGCCAGAACTTTCAATCCGTGTTTAAGTTCATTGCGGCGCGCTTTCTCCCACGTGAGCGGCCACTGCTCATAGACCGACATGCGGTCCGCGCGCAAGCCATGTTGCGGAAATCCGGCCAGAGTGTGCGCCAGCTTGATTGCTTCTGCCAGCGCTCTTCCCGGCTCGACCATCCGGTTCACTAATCCCATCTGTAATGCTTCTTCCCCGGAAACGCCGCGGCCGGTAAGGATCAGGTCGAGCGCGCGGCCCTGGCCTATCATCCGCGGCAAGCGCACAGTGCCCAGATCGATCAGGGGGACGCCAAAGCGGCGGTTGTACACGCCGAATACCGCATCATGCGCGGCGATGCGCAGATCGCACCACAGCGCCAGCTCCAGCCCGCCGGCAACGGCGTGGCCCTCCACCGCCGCCAGCACCGGTTTGGACAATTGCATCCAGGTCGGGCCCATCGGGCCTTTTCCGCCTTTCTCAACCCTGGTGCGACGGCCTTCCGCAACCTCGCGCAGGTCCGCTCCCGCACAGAACGTCCCCGCCGTGCCGGTCAGGACCGCCACACAAAGTTCATCGTCGCTCTCGAATTTCTGGAAAGCCTCCGCCAGCGCGCGGGCGGTGGCGGAGTTCACCGCATTGCGCACCTTCGGGCGGTTGAGGGTGACGATCAGGACTTTGCCGTCGCGGGCTGTGAGGACTGAATTTTCTTTAGCCATGATCTTCTTCGCGATCCGTCTCTCCGCAATCCGCGATGATCCGCGAGAATCCGCGGTAAAGAGTTGGTCTGCACAGCTGGACTGCGCTAGCGCCGTGCTACAGCCGCTCCTGACAGCTCCGCCACCGCTACGCCGATTCTCTCCAGGGCCGTTCTGATTTTCTGCGGCTCGTATCCCACGGTGATGCGCAGGTGGTGCTCTGTTCCCAGGTATCCGCCCGGCGCCACCAGCACTGAAACTTTTCTGCGCAGATGATCGGCCAGTTCCGCCGACGGCATATCAAAATGGTATTGCACGAAAGCGATCGAGGTCGCCACGGCCTGGCTTACGGAAAATCTGCCTTCCTGCGCTCGCACCCAGGTTTCCAGGAGCGTGTGGCCTTCGCGGGAAAGCTTTTTCTGCCGTTCCAGCAATGCCGCGCGCTTGGCCGGTTGCAGCGCGATCTCGGCCAGCTTCATGCTTGGGCCGGAGGCGGCGATCACCGCATACTCATGCCGTCTCCAGAGTGCTTCAATCATCTCCGGTGCAGCTACCGCCCAGCCAATACGCAGGCCCGCGAGTCCGTAGGCTTTGGACATGCTGTTCACGCAAATCACCTTGTCATACATTCCCCAGAAGCTGGGCGTCTCATCGCCGTTGAGCTCGGTTCCGCGGTAGACCTCGTCCGCATGAAGCCACGCGCCCGTTCTCCGGCAGATGCCAACGATCCGCTGCATCTCTTCACGGGACAGAATGCTGCCCGTGGGATTGTTCGGGTTCACAATGGAGATGAGTTTGGTTTTCGCGCTGGCCAGCGATTCCAGTTCGTCCAGGTCGGCCCGCCAGTTGTTCTCCTGGCGAAGCTGCGTTTCTTTCACCCGGCAGCCCAGGTTCCTCGCCAGCCCCCAAACCTGGCGGTAGCCGGGCGAGACCACAATCACTTCGTCGCCCTGCTCCAGCACCGTGCTGCACACCATGCTGTTGGCCTGCGCCGCGCCCACGGTCACCAGCACATTGCCCGCCGTCGCATTGGGATAAAGCCCTGCAATGCGCTCGCGCAGCAAGGCCGTCCCGTTCACCTCAGGGTAATAGAGCGGCAACTCGAGAAGCGGACCGGGATCTTCACCGGCCAGCAGGTCGCTCACATTGGCGCATTTCACCGAGCTATCGGCCAGGTTGATCTCGACCGTGCGCTCAAATTGCGATTGAAAATATTCGAGGTCGAAGTTTTGAAATTGCATAAAACGGTCCTGGAAGTTCCTCTTCAAAGCGCGTTCGATCGTTGCGCTGCTTCGGTTTTTTTCTGTCTTTTCCAGTAAAAATAAAATGGTACGCCCAGCAGCACGATCGCGGTGCCCACCAATGTCTCTTTTTTCTTTTCTACCGCGGCATTGATGGCCCACAGGCTGCCCAACACCACATACAGCGCGGGAAGGACGGGATATCCGGTGCAGCGGTAAGGCCGGGGAACGTCCGGTTTGGTGCGGCGCAGCACGAACAGTCCGGCGACCGTCAGCACGTAACTGAGCACCATCATGAACATTACATAGGTGAAAAGCTCGTCGTATTTGCCGCTGAGTGTCAGGACGGAAGCCCATATCGCCTGCAGCACCAGGCTCATCATCGGCGTGCGCCATCGCGGATGGATCCTGGCCAGCGCATGAAAAAAGATGCCGTCTTCCGCCATGGCGTAATAGACGCGCGCGCCGCTCATCAGGCAGGGCGCCATGGCGCCGAAGCACGAGACCGCCACCATCAATGAAAGCCAGGGCGCCACCCGGCCGGAAAACATTGAGACCGCTGCTGTCTGGGCCACCGTTTCCTGCGCGGCAATCTCATTCATGGGCAGCGCATAGACGTAGACCGCATTGATCGAAATGTAAACCACTCCCACCAGCAGCAGGCCCCAGATCAGCGCTCGGGGCAGGTTGCGCTGCGGATTCTTTACTTCGCCCGCTACCAGCGTGATGTAAACCCAGCCGTCATAGGCCCAGAACACGGCGATCAGGGCGATGCCGATTCCAGTAATGAACGAAGCCGAGTCCGGCCCAGCGGGAAGGGAATGCCGGTAGTGGTCCCATGATCCACGACCCAGCGTCAGCCCGCCCACCACGAACAAGGCGATGGCCGCGAACTTTACCCACGTTGCGATGTTTTGCAGAACCGCGCCTTTTTTCACGCCGAAGATGTTGATCAGCGTCTGCAAGGCAATGGCGGCCAGGGCGATCAGGTGCCCCCGCGTGATGTCTACGAATCGGAGAGGAAGAACCACCTGCTCTGTATGTAAGGCGGGAAAGGCCTGGCCCAGGTAGGTAGCAAATCCCACGCCCAGCGCTGCCACCGTTCCCGTCGCGCTCACTGTAAAGTACATCCAGCCGTAGAGGAAGCCGGCGGTGTCGCCATAGGCTTCACGCATGTAGACGTACTGGCCGCCGGCGTGGGGAAACATGCCCCCCAGTTCGGCAAACGCAAAACAAGCCAACAGCGCCATACCTACGCCAACGACCCATACGGTGAGAAAAAGCCACGGATGCCGCGTGTTGATGGCAATGTCTTTGGCGGTGAGAAAAATGCCTGACCCGATGATCCCGCCCGCCAGCAGCAGAATGGAGTCAGAAAGTGAAAGTCCGCGGACGAGCTTGGCTTCTTGTTGGTCGCTTTGGGGCAAGGGTCAGGCCGCGTCCTGTCGCGGAATAACTATCATCCTCTTTCTAGCGGAGGCGTCAAGTGAAACAGAGTTACGAATCTGTGGATCGCAAAGTGAATGCTAAAGCCCGGTTCGGGCTATTATCTGCTTATGCCGGACACCAATTCATTCTTCACGCCCCTCGAACACGCTGTCCTCAATGCTATTTATGAAATGCATTTGGCGGATCGTCCTGCGCTTGAGGCCCAACTATTGACGGCTACCGTTCGGAGCCGCGAAAACACAGGTGCTGGTTTTTTCACCAGATTTGATGTTGACCGCGCCTCCAGTTCGGCGATCAAAGGTGAGCGCTTGCGAAATGGCCCAGAAGCCACCATGGATGGGTTACAGCACGGGATGGGATTTATTCTCTGGCTTAAGGAAGGTTATGCAGAGTGTCTTGAAGGATATGCTACCGCTGGGAGTACTGTCGGGATTGACTTAGAGCGAACCAGCTTCGAAATAATGCCATATTAGCGAACCATCACCATTCAGCAGACGATTCGGAGACCTCATCATGATCAAGCCACTGTACCTGCTGGCGGATAGCCAACTATTTTTTGGGAAGAGCGACGGCGGTTCATTGCCCGAGAGGATTCGTCAGGACCTGGATGCCAGCAATCCCAAGGCGGCTTACATTGGAGCATCCAACGGAGACCAGCCGGAATTCTACAGTTTGTTTGTTGCCGCAATGGAATTTATGGGAATATCCAACTCCCGGATGGTCCCCTCGCAGCCTTCGCGCGAAGACATTTTGTTTGTCGAGGAGGCCGACCTGATTCTGCTTGCTGGAGGCGACGTGGAACAGGGTTGGCGGGTATTCGAGCAGAATGGGCTTAAAGACCTGGTTCCGCGCAAGCGTTATGATGGCGCGGTCCTGGTCGGGGTTTCGGCTGGAGCAGTCCAATTCGGCTTGGGGGTCTTGAGCAATTCAGCCCAGCCGAAACAACTTCCCATGTTCCGTTTTGCTCCGTTCTATATCAGTGCGCATGATGAAGAGAATGACTGGTGGGACCTGCGCGCCCTGGTGAACCTCTCCCAATCCGATACGCGAGCCATTGGTATTCCCGTGGGCGGAGCGGCCATTTACTACGCCGACGGCACGCTGGAGCCGATTCGCAAACCGTTGATCGAGCTCTTCAAGGAAAACAACAAAATCAGCGAAAATCTGGTCACGCCCCCGGTCCCCTAGGCGGCCGGGATTCACAGACGTGCTGCGTCGCGCTGCCCAAGGGCTGG
Source organism: Terriglobia bacterium (assembly GCA_041488515.1). GTDB lineage: Bacteria > Acidobacteriota > Terriglobia > Terriglobales > Acidobacteriaceae > Angelobacter. Next base: position 506,486 of record JBGPPK010000005.1, read on the forward strand.
AAGAAACATTGCTTTGGCGTAAATGCTTAAGCGGTTTGGAGCGAAGCGACATAAACTACGGAGTCGTCGTGATCTCGCCGATGTTTGCCACAGTATCACCCTTCTTCATCGACGGCACGCCGCAGATGTATAGCACCACGCCGGCTGCCGGTGCGCGGGCTTCGTAGATCGTCTTGCCGAAGTAGTCGGTCACATAGCCGATTTTCATTCCTGCTTCAACATACGTTCCGCG
>JBGPPK010000006.1:0-506650 GCA_041488515.1 Terriglobia bacterium
ATGGTGGAGCTAGTCGGGATCGAACCGACGACCTCATCGTTGCGAACGATGCGCTCTCCCAGCTGAGCTATAGCCCCACATGTCTGAGAAGAAGTACTGTATCAATTTTACCAGCGCCGGACGATCTCACAAAATCCGATATCACCAAATCGAGGAACTGGCGGAGGGCCCCGGCTACAGGCCTTACCCGGGGCGGCCGATCATCCTGGCCAGTACTGTGGGGAAAAAGCGCTTGAGATATACCAGCGCCTTTTCCCGGGCTGCGGCAACAACTATTTCCTTCTTCTTCCCCGCAACGCCCTTCAATATCTGCCGGGCACACTCGCCGGCGGGCATACCATGGGCGAGTTCCGAGTCCATTCTTGCGTGCTTGCGGCCGTCGCCACGGAGCGCGGACAAGCTGATCTCCGTGCGTATGTAACCTGGACATACCATGGTGACGTGGATGCCGTTGCGCTCTTCTTCAGCGCGCAGGGCTTCAAAGAAACCATGCAGAGCAAACTTGGTGGCGGAGTAGCCGGAGCGCATGGGCACGCCGAACTTGCCGGCCACGCTGGAGATCACCACGATGTGCCCGCTCTTTTGCGCAAGCATCGACGGCAGTACCGCGCGCGCCATGGCTTCCGGAGCGAAGAAATTTACTTCCATCAGCCGGCGATAAACGCTCTCATCGGTTTCGCGAGCGCGCGATCGCTGGGTGATACCCGCATTCAGGACCAGGATATCGATGCCGCCGAACAACTCCAGAGCAGTGCGCATTTTCTCCGGCAGTTCCGCGGCATTGGTCACATCCATGGGCAGCATGCGGGCGTTGGGCTCGCCACCGCAGGCCGATTGCACGCGCTTCAGCTCGTCTTCGCGCCGCGCGGACAAGATCAGCTTTGCTCCAGACTGATGGAAGGCCAGAGCCAGAGATTCTCCGATCCCTGAAGACGCCCCGGTAATCCAGACACGGCGGCCCTGAAAGCCCATAAACTTACTTTGCCCCCGCGATCTCGACGGTCGCAGCATAGAGAAACTGCACGAATTTGCCGAAGCCCGCGATCTGGATACGCTCATCGTTACCGTGGACGCGTTTGAGATCGTCAGAACTCATCACTGTGCCGATGTCATACGCTTGCACGCCTTTGGCCCGAAGCTGGGCTGAATCAGTGGCGCCTACCTGCATGATGGGAATCGTGGGCACGCCCGGGAAAACTTTCTGCTGCGCGCGCTCCAGCGCGTGAAACGCATCCGTATCCAGCCCCGAAGGCGGCGTGGACGGCCGCTGATTTACATTTTCGGCATCGGCAAAGCTAATGGCGGGATCGTTAAACAACCTGGCCAGCTCGGCTTTCAGCGCGTCCATGTTTTCGTCGGGTAGCGCGCGAACGTCAAAGCGCGCCTCAGCTTCCGCGGGGATCACATTGGAGCGGAAACCGCCCTTGATGATGGTCGGAACCAAAGACGTGCGAAGCATGGAGTAGTACGAAGGCTCAGTCAGATGCAGCTTCTGTTGGACCGCGGGATCTTCCACGTGCGCGTAGAGTTGCGCTTTTTCCGGCGAACTGATCTTTGCCATTTGCTGGAAGAAGCGGCGCGTGGTTTCGTTCAGGCGCATGGGAGCTTCCCATCGGGCAGTCTTATCTACGGCGGCGGCCAGGTGGGCAATGGGGTTGTCCACACGCGGAGCGGAACCGTGGCCGCTGGTGCCGTGCGCAATCAACGAGAACCCGCGCGGGACTTTCTGCGTCGTGGAAACGGCAACGTACTGTACCTTGCCGTTTTCTTCCGGAACATCGCCGCCCTCGTTAAGCGCGTACTCGCACGCAATTTCGTCCCAGTGCTTTGCCACCATGAAGTCGATCCCGAACTGCGTAGTTCCCTCTTCGCCGGCCTCGGCTAGCAGGATTACGTCGCGGTCGAGCGGGACTTTCAGCCGGTGGAGAAGAACGAAGACTTCCAGGTTGGCGGCATCCATGGATTTGTCGTCGATCGAGCCGCGGCCATAGAGGTAGCCGTCTTTTATGATGGCGGCAAAGGGATCCACCGTCCATTTATCGCGCTCAACCCCAACCACATCCAGGTGGCCCATTAGCAGCAGCGGTTTTTTCTTCCCGCTGCCTTTGAGCCGCGCAACCACATTGCCTCGACCGGGAGCAGACTCAAAAATCTGCGCGGAAATCCCCTCGGCGGCCAGTACGCCCTTGATGTATTCCGCGGCACGCGTCTCGTTCCCGGGAGGGTTGCTGGTATCGATCTTGACCAGATCACCCAGGAACTTGACGGCTTCGGTTCGGGCGGCATCGAAATCAGGAGCAGGTTGCTGGGCCAGACCCAGGGTTGAAAAGAGAACGACTACAAAAGGAATGCGCGATAGGAATTGAAGCATAGCGAGCAAGCTTAGAGCTTGCGGGCGGTCTCCTGCAACAACGATTTGAGGCTATTGAGATCACCTGCACCTGCCAGCAAGCCGCCCTGCGCCATGTCCGCGGTGCCGCCTCCACGACCGCCAAGCTTGGCCATGGCGTCTTTCATGAGCTGGCCCATGTTGGATTTCTGGCCGGGACTCTGCGCAAATACCAGCGTGGGCTGGCCGGCGCCGGAGGCCAGCAGAGCAATGACGCCCGGCTTCCCTGCCGTCAGCTTCTGGGCCAGCAGCTTGATGAAAAACGCATCGCGTTCGGCGAAGACCTGGATAATCACATGCGGAGGACCGGCGGCCTGGGCCAGCAGGCGGTCAGCATAGAGTTCGGCCAGTTCTTCCAGCAGCTTGTGCTGGGCTTTGCCGGCGGATTTGCCTTCCGCCAGCGACTTGCGGACTTGCTCGGGCAGGTCATAGATATGGCTGGAGAAGAGCGCCGCAGCCTCCGTGAGTGTTGCGTAATCGTGGCGAGCCGTGTTCACCGCGCGCAGCCCGCATACAAACTCGACCCTCATTCCCTGTTTCACTTTTTCGATCTTGCGCAGCAGCATGCCGCCGATCTGGCCGGTGGCGCGGACATGGGTCCCGCCGCAAGCCGTAAGGTCGAAGTTCGCAATATCGATCAGGCGCAGGTCTCCGGTCTGCTTGGGCGGAAGCTTGCGCAGGCCCAGTTGCCGCGCTTCTTCCAAAGGGACAAAGCGGATGCTAACAGGCCGGTCTTCAGCAATCACCTCATTGGCCAGCAGCTCCGCTTTTTGCGCCTGCGCAGCGGAGAGGCCGCCGGTCTCCAGATCAATGGTGCAGCTTCCTTCTCCCATGTGGAAACTGACCGTGGGGATATTGAAAAGCTGAATGAATGCGGCTGAGAGTACATGCTGCCCGGTGTGCTGCTGCACGTGGTCGCGGCGGCGCACCGCATCCACGCGGCCCTGGACCTGAGTTCCAGCAGGCAGCAGCGCGGCGGCAAAATGAAGGATGCGCCCGTCTTCTTCATCGGCAACCTCGGTGATGGCAATCTGCTTGCCGTCAGCTAACAGCACGCCGAGATCGTGCACCTGGCCGCCACTGGTGGGATAGAACGCCGTACGGTCAAGAATGATCGCAGGCCGACCATTGCGATCAAGGGCTTCCACAACGCGGGCGTCAAAGTCGTAGAGAAACGAGTCGTGATAGTAAAGGCGCTCAGTCGAGGGCATGATCCAATCTGTGTTTGAGTTCTTTATATCGCCGGCCACAATCAATCTGTAGCCTGCGCGTGTCTATTTCTTATCACAAGGGTCGAATGAATCAACTTGTGTCAAAGTCGGCGTAATCGTGCCGCCATCGACCGTAAAAACCAGATAGTGATAAAACGACCCCGGAGTATTTTTCTTCAACGGCGCACCGCCTCCGCCAGAAACGAGATAGTACGGTGGCAGCGCCGGCTGCGTGGGATCCGTGCGGCTGGGTGGTGGTGTCATCTGGTCATGCGGGCCCTGTGAGTTGTAATACATGTGCTCATGCCCCGAGACAACATAGGAGACATTTTTGTATTTGGCAAAAATCTTTTCCAGGGCCTTCACGCTCGCCGGGTCAATGCCGTCTTCGGGCTTGTAGGGCACGACTGGATGGTGCATGAAGATGACGATGTGCGCCTTGTCGGTATTCTTGCTCAGGTCTTCATCCAGCAGCTTAAGCTGTTTTTTCGTAATCGCTCCTGGCGCATCCGATTTCTTGCCTGTTGCGCCGGTCGCCTCTTTCGCAGGTTCATTCTCGCTGTCGAGAGCGATGAACCGCGAATTACCGTAATTGAATGCGCCATAGGTTTCCGCCATGTGTTTTCTATAAAGCTCCTTCATGGTGTCGGACGGTGCGTTTTGCTCGTCATCCATCTCGTGGTTCCCGGGTGCGTTAAAAACCGGTACGCCTGCCGTTTTGGCAATGTCCTTGAACTCCTTGTACTGCTTCTGCATGCGGTTGGGTTTATCGGGCTGCTTTCCGGAAATGGTGTCCCCGGTCCAAAGCACAAAAGCCGCTGCGGGACTCAATCCCTTGACCGCAGCGAATATTTTTCCCGGGGTAGGCGGCTGCGAACAGGTCTTGTGCGCAGGACGGTTGTCTCCCGCAATCACGAAGGCAAATTTCGTAGGGTCTGTGGGCTTTGATAACTTACCCGTTTGGGGAAGAGGAGAGAGCGCAGGCATCTGGCCGAAAGCAGCCGTGCAGCAAAGCTGGAAGGCCAAAATCAAAAATGGAACGAGCAGGAGAGATCGTGCGCGATTCACAACGTTCCTTTCATGCCGCTCAAAACGGAGGACCAGTTCGAGCAACAAAACATTTTAGCCGCGAAGCCCTGCGAATGAACACGAATTAAGACAGAGAAAGCTATGCAATCCCTCCAAGTATCCGTGGATGTGGGGTTTCTCACTTCATGGGTTTCAGAAAAGCTAGGCTGCTCCGATCTTCAAAGCCTGCGCAATCACGTCAATATACTTCAGTCCGGAGCCGGTGTTGAAGAGCACGACCCTGTCCGAGGGCTTCAGGAACTTCTGTTCCAACAGGACCTTGTAGGCGGCCAGCGAGGCAGCGCCTTCCGGAGAAGCGAAGACGCCTTCGCGGCTGGCCCACTCCTGTACGGCCTGGAAAATCTGCTCGTCGGAGACCGCAATGGCGGTTCCGCCGCTCTGCTTGAGGATATCGAGAATAATGTAGTCGGCGTAGGGCTTAGGCACGCGTAGGCCCGCGGCGGACGTATGCGCGTTTTGCCACATCTCGGCAACGGGCTTGTGTTCGTTCCAGGCCTTCACCACCGGCGCGCAGCCTGCGGCCTGGACCGCGATCATCCTTGGGCGTCGATTGGAAGTGCTCTTCTTGAACCAGCCAAGCTGCTCCATTTCGTCGAAGGCCTTCCACATGCCGATAAGCCCCACGCCGCCGCCGGTGGGATAAAAGATGGCATCGGGCAGTTCCCAGTTGAGTTGCTCGGCGACTTCATAACCCATCGTCTTCTTGCCTTCAACGCGGAAAGGCTCCTTCAGCGTTGAGATGTCAAACCAGCCTTCGGTTTGTTTGCGCTCATTCACCATTCTCGCGCAGTCCGAAATCAGGCCATCGACGAGAGTCACGCGCGCACCATAGGATTTGCATTCAACCAGGTTGGCCAGCGGCACATCTTGGGGCATGAAGATGTGGGCTTCAATCCCGGCAGCGGCACAATAAGCCGCAAGCGCACTGGCGGCGTTGCCGGCGGAAGGTACCGCCAGTTTTTTCAACCCATACTGTTTTGCCATGGTGACGGCCGCACAGAGGCCGCGCGCCTTGAAAGACCCGGTGGGATTCAGCCCTTCGTCCTTGATGTAGACGTTGGGGTTCTCATGACTGGACAGCATCGGCGTGAAGCCCTCGCCCAGGGTTACAGGCACGTCGCCAGGCAGGACCTCATGGTAGCGCCACATGGTGGCGGGGCGCCCGCGCAGCGAATCCGGCGTGAACTTTCCTTTCAGTGCCGCCAGATCGAAGTGCACGTAGAGAGATCCGCCGTCTTTGGGGCAGATGGTCTGTGGTTGGGCAGCATTGATATGTTCTCCACACTTGGAGCACTCAAGATATGCAATTTGGGCCATGCGTGAGAGTTTAACAAACGCGCCAGCTAGTGATACCGTTTCTCCCCAGCTGGAATCTCCACTTGCAAGCGGTTGCCCGGCGCCGGCAACGGGCACGTTGTATAAGGATTGTAAGCGCACGGAGGGTTGTAGGCTTTGTTGAAATCGAGTTCGACGGCGCCATCTTTCGGCGGATCGGTGTCAAGGAACCGCGCCGACTGGTATGTATCCTTCGCGCTGGTAAGATCGCGAAAAACGATGAAGAGGCCGCCCGAATCGTCTTTTTCCGCGTCCAGACGGTACTCTTTCCCGCCCAGCAGGAACACTACATATCCGGCAAGAGAAAGTTTGTCGTGATCGCCGAGCGTGGTCTCAATCTCCACCTCCCGGAGCGAAGGATACTCCACATAGCGCGCGGTGAATCGATATGCAGGATCCACCGGGTACCAATGGAGCCCTTTGAAATCCTTGCGCAGCTGGCTGTTCTTGTCTTTCAGGCGGATGCCGAAGCGGCCCCCGCTGGCATGGACGAAGAAAGTCAGATCGCCGATGACCAGCCGGTCCTGCTTGGAATCAGGATGCAGCTCCGCACTTTCAACGGGTTTACCACCCATGGTGATGGGCACGCCGGGATTCACGTGCACCACGGTCTTGCCCGCATGAAGATCGAAGCGGCCGGCATTCGCCGGCATAGAGGGAAAAGCCAGCACAACATCATTTCCGGGAGCTGAACCAAAGCGGTTTTCTCCTTCATGCATCCAGAAAAGCCCCGACACCGTGAGCCAGCCGTCGTCGGCCCTGAGCTTTGCCTCGTACTTCTGACGCCACTGCTCCACGGATGTTTGATAGGAAGGGACATCCGCAGCGCTCAGACAGACGAAGAGAGCAAGCACGAAAGACGCCGAGCCGGTCCGCGAGATCGAGGCCATGATGGCTACTTCTTCCCCTCAGCTCCCGCTTCCTGGAGCGATTTGGGATCAGAAAGATTTTTTGGCGAGGCTTTCTGCAAAGCGCTGACCATGAGCTGCCCGGCCTTGGTAGTGCCAACCTTGTGGCCAATCACCACATCGCGCGCGGAAACTTTTCTGCCGTAAACTTTCTCGGTCGCGCTATTGTCAGGACGCAGAGTGGAGCCATCAAGAGAGATGCCGGCAAAGAGACCGCGCGAACGCGAGTAGGTCAGGATCTCGGCGTGCATCAGGACATCCGTCGCGGCCTGGGCATCGCGTCCCTTGGGGCCGGCGGCGGCGGCGGCGTCAGCGCCCAGTTTGACCTTGCTCTTCAGGATGGAATCGATTCCCTTGGGATTAACCACAAGCAGCACAAAATCGGTGGCCTGGCCGCCAAGCTGGAAGCCAATGTTGCCGCCTTCCAGCGCAACCATGGCTGGGGGGCCCCAGGCGCCGGTAAAACTCTGGCCGCTGCGGCAGGTCATGGCGCCGCGCCCATAATTCCCGCCCACACCAATGGCGAACTTCTTCACCGAGGGAATCACGATCACGCACTCTGCCTTGTCCAGTACCGGCTTGGGAATATCGTCCGGGATGTTCAGGATCTCAAGCAATACTTCACCAGCGTGACGGAGGCGGTCTGCTTCATGCTGCTGGGCCTGAACTGCGGTGGAGACAAGAAGCGCTGCAATGGTGAAAGTGAAAATCTTCTTCATCGTCATTACCCTCTTCTAACTTCGCGTTTATGCCGGACGCTTGCCATCAAGCCGCGTGGCGCCGATAAATCCCCCGCTCTGCGGAAATCGTGGGAAGTTGATCATGTAAACTGTACCACCTCCGGAGGCTGCAATGCGTTTTCCCATGCGAGTTATGTGGGTCCTGTTCCTGATTGGGGTTTTCATCCCCGCGGTACAAGCCCGGGTTGTGCGGGTGGAGGTAACTTCACGCTCGGACATTCAGGATGGCAAGCCTTTTGGCGCGGCCGGCGCCTATGAAAAAGTCGTTGGGCGCGTCTTCTTCGCGGTGGATCCCGCAAACCTGCACAACCGGCAGATTGTGGACCTGGATAAAGCGCCGCGCAGCCCAAAGGGCGAAGTCGAGTTCTCCGCGGATCTTTACTTGCTCAAACCCAAAGACATGGCCAAAGGCAACCAGGCGGTGCTGTTTGAAGTTTCCAATCGCGGCGGGCGTGGAATTGTTTTTCTGGCCAACGGGCGCGAAGGAGAATTTGGCGACGGCTTCCTCATGCGTCAGGGATACACGGTGGCCTGGGTGGGCTGGCAGTTTGACCTTTCAGCTCAAGGCGACCGCCTGCGGCTCTCTGCGCCGGTGGCCCACGATCCGGGTGGAAAGGAAATCCACGGGCTGGTTCGAACGGATTTCACGCCCGCAGAAAAGCGGGATGACATGCCTCTGGGGCATATCCTGTTGGGACCCGAGGGAGGCAACAGCTATGCGGTGGATGATCCGGCGAGCCAGCAGAATGTATTGACCGTCCGCGATACACCAACGGGAGATAGGAAGAACATTCCGCGTTCGGAGTGGAGTTTCGCGCATGTAGTACAGGGCCAGCTTGCATCCGATCCACATTATGTTCATCTGAACAGCGGTTTTGTTCCCGGCAAGATCTACGAACTGGTTTACACGGCCCAGGACCCGGCGGTGGTGGGCGTGGGGCTGGCGGCGGTCCGGGATTTTCTGTCTTACCTGAAATACGATCCTCAGGCGACGGCGCCGGTAAAGCACGCTTATGCCGTGGGCATTTCACAGAGCGGCCGATTTCTCCGCCATTTTCTCTACCAGGACTTCAACGCCGACGAGCAGGGCCGCCAGGTGATGGATGGCGTGATCTCACATGTAGCCGGGGCGGGACGGGGCAGCTTCAACCATCGTTTTGCGCAGCCTTCGCGCGATGCCCAGCCGATGTCGAGCATCTTTTATCCCACAGATCTGTTTCCTTTCGCTGACGTTGCCCAAACCGATCCTGAGACGGGAGAGACAGCGGGTTTGCTGGACGGGGCCAGCAAATCCAAGACCGCGCCAAAGATTTTTTACACCAACACCTCTTATGAATATTGGGGGCGGGCGGCGGCGTTGATCCACACTTCGGCGGACGGCAAGAAGGATGTGGAGCTGCCGGCGAATGTGCGGATTTATTTTCTGGCCGGCTTGCAGCATTTTTCCGGCGCCTTCCCGCCACAAAAGAGCATGTCCGGCAGTCCCGAATACACAGCGCAGCAAAAGCACAACCCCAATCCGATCCAGTGGTACTGGCGGGCGCTGATCACGGACATGAATCAATGGGTAAAAGATGGGACAGCGCCGCCGGCGAGCACATATCCCAGAATTACGGACAGGACGCTGGTTCCGCTGGAGAAATACAAGTTCCCGAAAATTCCTGGCGTGACCGCGCCACATGAAGAGAACCTGGCCTACAGGCTGGACTTTGGGCCGCAGTGGAAGCAGGGTATCGTTGCAAACGAACCAGCCAAGGCCGGCAAGGCATTTACGGGCTTTGTTCCACAGGCGGACAACGACGGCAATGATCTGGGCGGCGTGCGCCTGCCTGAACTCCAGGTTCCTCTGGCGACCTACACGGGATGGAACCTTCGTGATCCCAGCATCGGTGCGCCAGAACAACGGCTGAGTTTTCTGGGATCGTGGATTCCACTTGCCAGGACGGAGCAAGAGCGCAAGAAATTGGGCGATCCGAGATTGTCGATTGCGGAGCGGTACGCATCACGCGACGAGTACATGGCCAAGTTTGAGCAGGCGGCGAAAAAACTGATCAAACAGCGGTTTCTGCTGCCGGAAGACCTGCCTGCGATCCTGGAGCGGGGCAAACTGGAGTGGAAGACGATTGTGAGCGAATAAGCTCGCCCTGATGGAATTACTCCACCGTACTCTTCTTTTCCCAGTCAAAGCCGGGGGACCGGGCCGTGGTAGTTGTGAGGCGAAATTCCTTGACGGAATAGCGAAGATCCAGGCGCTCGTTCTGGAGATAGCCTGTGATGGTGAAGTAGAAGAGACCGCGCTCATCCGCTTTGTTGACCAAAACAGCGTAGGTATGGCCAAGCTCGACCTGAGCTTCAGACGTAAACTTTAACAAAGGCTCCATGGAATTGAGTCGCACATTAAACGCCTGATCGGCCCTGAGGTCTTCCAACTTGACCCTGCCAAGATCCGCGATCAGGCTCATATCGCTACCCGCCATATTGACGTCGAGATGATCCCGGGAGCCGCAGCCTCCTTCGAACAGCAGTTCCGGCCCGCTGGAATCTTTGGAAAGAAAGAGCGCAGTGGTCCCATAACCCTTCTGAGAATTTTCTTTCGAACGGCAACTATAACTGGGGGAGAGGGTGGTTTGGCGAATCTTGTGAAGCTCGGGAAGGTCGAAATTCTTCTGCGGAGATTGCAACGCAGGCGGCAAAGTTATCAAGAAAACAGAGGCGGCTAGGAACAATGGCTTCATGGCTGCTCCTCCTGCTGGCTTACTGCAACCAAGCTGATTGGCATTCTACGACGACGAGGCTTGGCCGCTTTCCGAAGAATGCAGCCGCGGGCGGGCTATGCGGGCTATTTTTTGAATTTCAGCGGGAAGGGATGGATTTGTACAAAAGCCCTGGATTTGGGGTATGATTCGCGGTCACCTTCCTCTACTCGCAGGAGTACATCCTATGAAAACACAGTACAAGATGGTCGCGATTCTGGCCCTGGCGCTGGGCGCGCAGAGCCTGCTCATGGCACAAACCAAGACGGGAGACCGCACCAAGAAAGCGGCCGGCGCCAACGCGGCGGCGCAACCCGCAGACAAGAAGGTTGCGGCTGAAGAGAAATCCCTCCCCGCTCCAGCCGCCAAAGCCGACGAGGGCAAGCCAAAAGATCCGCTGGAGAACATCAAATTTCGCAACTTGGGACCGGCCGTTGGCGGAGGAAGAGTTACAGCCGTGGTTGGAATTCCCGGCAAGCCTAACATCTATTATGTGGGCGCGGCCGCCGGTGGTGTGTTCCTCACCCAGGACGGCGGGCTTTCCTGGAAGCCGATTTTTGAGAAAGAGTCCACGGCTTCTATCGGCGCGATTGCGCTGGCGCCTTCCAACCCGAACCTGATCTGGGTGGGAACAGGCGAGAAAAACATCCGCAATGACGTGGTCACGGGCAAAGGCGTTTATTTCTCTCCAGACGCAGGCGCCACGTGGAAGCATATGGGACTGAGAGATGCCGGGCAGATCTCCAACATTGCCATCGATCCGCGCGATCCGAACATCGTCTTTGTCGGTGTGCTGGGGCATGCCTGGGGGCCCAACGCCGATCGCGGTGTCTTCCGCACCACCGATGGCGGCAAAACATGGCAGAAAGTCCTGTTCGTGGACGAAGACACGGGCGCAAGCTCGCTGATTATGGACCCGGGCAATCCGATGGTCTTGTTTGCGGGCATGTGGCGTGTTCGGCGTTATCCCTGGGCGCTTGATTCTGGAGGCACCAGCGGCGGCATTTTCCGCTCGAGTGACGGCGGCAATACCTGGAAGAAACTGACGGAAGGGCTGCCCACCGACCCGACCGGGCGCATCGGCCTGGGCGCGGCGCCGAGCAATCCGCGGCATATCTATGCGCTGGTGGAGAACAAGAAGGGCACCCTTTACGACACCAATGACCTGGGCGACCACTGGAAAATGGTGAGCAACAACCACAATCTGGCGGCGCGCGGATTTTATTTCAGCGAGCTGGTGGTTGCGCCCAATGACGAAAACCGGGTGTATTTTCTTTCTTTCAACGTGATGGTATCTGACGATGGCGGCAAAACCGCGCGCAACACTACGCCGCGCGTGCACGTGGACCATCATGCCATGTGGATTGACCCGGAGAATCCCAATCGGATCATCAATGGCAACGACGGCGGAGTTTACGTGAGCGCGGATGCAGGCCGCACCTGGCGCTACCTGGACAACCTGCCCATCGAACAGTTTTATTCCGTGGCCGAAGACGACGAGACCCCGTATAACCTCTGCGGCGGATTACAGGACAACAACGGCTGGTGCGGACCTTCGAACAGCCTGAGCCGCGGCGGCATTGGCGGCTTTGAGTGGTACACGGTGACCGGCGGCGATGGCGAATATGTTGTTCCGGCGCGCGGCAAAGGCACGCATCTGGTCTATACCGATTCGCAGAATGGCTCGATCCAGCGTGTGAGCAATGAGACCGGCATGTCGAATTTCATCCGGCCATACTTGCAGGGCGTGCAATCGATGAAGCCCTCTGACCTGAAATACCGCTTCAACTGGACCTCGCCGATCGCGGTTTCGATGATCGATCCCAACGAGGTCTACCTGGGCGGCAACGTGTTGTTCCGCTCCACAGATGGCGGCAGGAACTGGACACCCATCAGCCCGGACCTGACGCGCAACGACAAGACCAAACAGCAAAGCAGCGGCGGGCCGATCTGGCTTGACCTGAGCGGTGCTGAAACAGTGGGCGCGATTCTTTCAATGTCGATTTCACCCGTGGACCCAAAGACGATTTGGGTCGGCACGGACGATGGCGTGGTGCAGGTAACGCGCGATGGCGGACAGAACTGGAGCAACGTTACAACTAATATCCCGAACCTGCCGCAATGGGGACGGCTGCAACAGGTTGAGGCTGCGCCGAGCGACGCCAACTCAGCGTACATCGCCGTGGACTTCCACGAGGTGGAGAACAATAAACCGTACGTCTTCAAAACCCACGACGGCGGGAAAACCTGGATTTCGATTTCAACGGGCCTGCCGCAGGACGATCCGGCGCGCGTGATACGCGAAGATCCGAACCGCAAAGGCTTCCTGGTGCTGGGAACGGACACGAGCTTGTTCTATTCCAGTGACGACGGCGCGCACTGGACCCAGATCAAGAGCAACTTCCCCACCGTGCCGATCTATGACATCAAGTTCATCAAGACGACGCATGACCTGGTGGTAGCGACCCACGGCCGCGGGCTCTTCGTGCTGGATAACATCACGCCGCTGGAAGAGAGCGGCGCCGAGCTGGCAAAGAGCGACTTCCACCTCTACCCCATCGCTCCCGGCATCAACTGGCACAACTGGAACAAACACGGCTTCGCCAGCGGCGGCTACGTTGCACCCAATCCGCTGAGCGGAGCGGTGATTACCTACTGGTTGCCGAATGAAATCAAGGAGAATACGGACCGTCCGGGCCGGCGCAGGCAGGGCGAGACGGCGGTGAAGATCACGGTTTCAGACAGCAGCGGACAGGTCGTCCGCACCATGTACGGGCCCACAAAGTACGGCCTCAACCGCGTGGCGTGGAACTTGCGCCATGACGGTCCGAAGCGCCTGAATTTCCTGCCGCCGCCGGAGGGGCTGGATGACCAGGACTTCTTCTTTGATCCCAGCACCGGGCCCAATGCTCTGCCCGGGACATACAAAGTTGCGGTTACCGTGAACGGCAAGACGGAGACGCAGACGGTTGAAGTCCAGACCGATCCGCGCTTCAAATTTGACGCCGAAGGCATGCGCATGCAAGTGAAGCTGGGACTGGAGCTGCGCGACGAGGTTTCGGCGCTGCACGAGGCGCTGAACCGGCTCAACAGCCTGCACAAGCAGATCACCAGCTTGCAGGAATTGCTGACTCCGGAAGAAGGCCAGGACGGCACAGCCAACGTGTCTTACAGACCGGTGTTGGAGGAGGCGAGGGCACTGGACAAGAAGATCACATCGATCCAGGAGCCGCTCTACAACCATGAAATACAGCCCGGCAGCCAGGACGATATCCATTACCTGCAGCGTTTCCAGAACCGGTTGCAAGGAGTCATGCGCGGCGTGGTAGGCGGCTTCGGAGAAGCCCCGAGCCAGCTCCTGGTGAACGAAGCCGCCGAAGTCCGCAAAGAGTTGGAGACGCAACTGGCCCAGGTCAATACTTTCCTGAACACGGAGGTCGCCAACTTTAATAAGAAGGCGGCGGAGCATGGATCGAGCACGCTTTTTGCCGGCGGCCCTATCCAGATCAAGTCTGGCGCGGGTGCGGCATCAAGCGCCAGCACCGGTAACCAGGAAGAAGAGGAAGACGACCAGGACTAAGCGAACGCAACGACAGAAGAGGCGTGACCAGTGGGTCACGCCTCTTCTTTTTTTATGCGGCAGCTAGAACCGTACAACGCCGCCGAAAACAACCCTGCGGCTGGCCGATACCGGGAAGTTGATATTGCCCGGAACGTTATTGCTGACCGTGGGATCCCCAAAGCCAAAGAACGGGGCTTTGGGCGTGCCGCCCGCATCTTCCACAAACGGATCGATGCTGGCGTAGTTGGGGTGGTTAAGCAGGTTCAAGAGGCTGGCGCGGAATTCAAATGAAGTGCGCTCGCTCAACTTGATTCGTTTGGCGACAGACATATTGACGATGTTGCTGATGTCGTCCTGGACCGGGTTTCTGGGTGTGTTTCCGAAAGGCGTGCCAAAAACGGACTGCGCGGCCCCGCCGTTCACAATAAAACGCACCTGATTGCTGTTCACGGGCACGGGAGCAGCCCCGGCGCCGTTTATATTGATTGCGTTTTCGCTCAACAACGTTGTGGCAACCGCGGGACTACAGATCGGTTCCGTCCCGGTAACGCCAAACAGCGCGCAGGCGTCACCACCGAAGATGCCAACACTCGTCTGTGGAGCACTCAGGTTGCCCAGAAATGGCCGCGCGGTATCGAAGCCGACAAAGGCGCCGAGAAACGCGGAATCATAGTAGTTGCCTGCGGCAGTAGCTGCTGCGATCTCAGTCACCTGCGATGGCGTGTAGCGCTGGCCGTTCTGCAGGAAATAATTGGCTGAGATAACCCATCCGCCAAGGAAGTGCCCGGCTACGCCGTGCTGGTCTTTGAAGAAGGGTAGCTGTTCCGCCACCAGGAAGCTCCAGGTGTTGGGGTAGTCCAGCCCGGAGAAGGAATATTCACCCTGTTTCGGACTGATTGGATTTTGCGGGAAAGCATTGGTGTTGCCGGCAACGCCGGTGCTGAAGATCTCGCTGACGTTGTCCAGCGTCTTGCTGTAGGTATAGCTGGTACGAAAAGTAAGCTGTTTGAACAGGTTGTTGGCACGATATTCAACCTGCAGGCCGTTGTAATTGGAAAAGCCGGTGTTGGCGCGCTGCCGCAGTACGCCATTGCCGCAGTTGACGCGCCCAACATCCGTGCCGGCGCCGGGCCCGATCTGTTGCGTTGCCGGGCATGGCGTCACGCCGGCAGGCACGAACTGCGGGAAATCCCGCTGCAAGTCGGCGATGAACGGATTGCCGTCAATGCTCTGGAAAAGGTCCTTGCCATGATTGCCGACATAACGGAGTTCGATGGCCGAGTTCTTCGAGACCTCCCTTTCCACCCCGAAAGACCATGCCTGGACACGGTCCGGACCGAAGTTGGGCTGGATCGTGGTTTGGTTAAACGTCCGTGGATCAAAGACGCCGAGTTGGAGTCCGGAGGCCAGTGAACTGCGGACGTTGGGACCAGTGGGGACCGCCGGCAATGGGCGGACCGCCGCATTGGCGCCTGTGGTGCTCTGCAAAAAGACTGCGGGAGCTGAGGTGGCCACGTTGAGGTAAATGTTGTAATAGGGCGGGTCGTAGAGATAACGGTAACCACCGCGGATTACGGTTTTACCATTGCCGGTAAGCATTCCGCCGCCCAGCGGGGACCAGGCAAAGCCAATGCTTGGCCCGAAAGCGTCCTTGACCGCGGGGATCGTTGGATCGGTCCGCACTGAGAGCGGCAACGATTGATTCCAGAAGGCCGTTGCAGGGTTGATCTCACGTTTTGTGGTGAGTTCATTGAACAGGTTAGCGGGCTGGCCATAGTAGGTCCAGGTCAGTCCCAGGTTCAGGGTCAGGCCCTGACGGATCCTCCAGTCATCGCCCACGTACAGGAACGTGTCGTACTCACGGAAATCGAGCTGGGAGGGTCCCTCAGCCAGGCGAATGCGATTGGGAGTATTGGCAAAGTAATTGTCCCAATCCGTGAAGCGGAACTGTCCGTTGATGTTGGGCAGGAAGATATTAGGTGAGCGCTGATACGTCCAGTTCACGCCGGCCTTTATCTGATGCTTACCCTTCACTAGGTTCCAGTTGTCCTGCGCCTGCCAGGTATTCACGATGCGCTGCTGAGGCAGGTTTGTAGCCGGGCCATAGCCAAGGTTGGCGTTGGGGTTGCTAAATGTCACATTGGTTACCCCCGTATCCAGTTGGCTGGTGGGAGGCAAAGTGTTGCCGATGGAGTTGCCGCCAAAATCAACATTCAGACGGCCATACGACACGCGCGCTTCATTCACCATGTGCGTGCCGAAGTTGTGGGTCCAGCTGGCCAAAACTGCCTGGCCCAATGCGGGCTCGTTGAATGGATATCCGGCAACCGCGCCGTTTGCGCCATCGTCGAGATTAAAGAAGGTGTTGCGGTTGTAAATGTACCGTCCCACAAGCGTGTCACCCCCGACTTGCAAGTCGGTGCGTACGTAAAAATCGTAAATGTGGTCAGGCGTGGAGAGAAGCCGGGACACATTGCCAAAGGGCACAGCCGGACACACAACCGCGCCAGTGACAGGGTTAAGGACGTCAATGGCTTGCACATTCGTGGCAACCGGGCTTCCGCCCTTGACGCCAAAAGGACCGAAGTTGGTTAAAGCGGACACTGCCTGTGAACTCGCCCCGGTTGGGAAACAACCGGCCAGAGCGGCCAGACCCGCAGGAGTAGGAGTGATACCGCTGCTTGCAAATGGATTGTTGGTACTGATGATCTCCTGGTTGAAACCACCAGACATGAAGAATTTGTTTTTAACCCAGGGGCCACCCATCTGAAAACCTGTAAACTCATCGTTCATGCGGGGCGGTTTGGTCAGCGGCTGTCCTGCGGCGTTGGTATCAAAGTTTTTCTGGAAATTGGTCATGGCGTTGAAAACCGAATTGTTCTCATTGCCGTAGACGCTTCCATGCCAGGCGTTGCCGCCGCCCTTGGTGATGATGTTGACCACCGAGCCGGCGTTGCGTCCGTACTCAGGGCCGAACTGGTTCGTGACCAGAACGTATTGGCTAACCCATTCGGCATCGCTAACAAAGACTCCCGGGCCGGCCACGCTGTTGTCATTATTGTTCTGTCCGTCAATCTGCTGATCATTATTGCGGCCGCGGAGACCGTTGACGGAGAATCCAGTACCGCCATTCAAGTTGGAGAAGTTGTTGTCGCGGCTTGGGCTGACGCCGGGAACAAACAGCGCCAGATTGTCCAGTCCTTCATTTTCCTGCACGCCGACAAACGTGGCGAGCTGGGAACCGGTGAACGTATTTGTCACCTGCGACTGGTTGGTTTCAATCAACGGTGCTTCCGCTGTGACTTCTACCGTGGTGGTGGCTTCGCCGACCGTCAGCTTAATAATAGCGACGCTGCTATTGCTGCCTGCAGTCACCAGCACGCCACTTTGCACGGCGGTTTGAAATCCGGGGGCACTGATCTCGACCTTGTATTCGCCGCTCGGAATAAGATTCAAACGAAAAAGTCCCGCGCTATCGGTTGTGGTTTTGAATGTGACGCCCGTGTGCGTGTCCGTTGCTTTTACCGTGGCGCCAGGGATCACTGCATTGTTGGGATCGACCGCGGTGCCGGAAAGTGAACCTTTCAGAACCTGACCCATTGTTGCTATGCAACTTATGAGTGCCATGAAAACTATGAGTTGAAATACTCTGGTTCGCATTTGTGAATCTCCCATGAATCGAAATAGAAATCCTTGCTGGCCGCCCTTGCCAAAGCGACAGCAGTCCCTTCGATAAAAGTCTTTGCGTGTGGTCTGGACCCAACAGCCGGGCGATCTTCCTGGTGTCGGCGCAGCGACAGCCGCATCAAGGAAGTCAGCCTCTCATTCCTGCATGGGAACATGGTTATGGATATGGAATGGTGACAATTGTTCTGGAGAAATAAGATCGATCGGGAAGCGAGGCTTGGGATGGTTCCTTGCCCCGGTATGAGAGGTTTGTTCGACGTTCGATCTGGGGTGAACATGTTTGCCCCCTCTTATTGTTTAAGACAGCGTCGTCCGCCACTTTCCGGCGGTGTCTCGATGACGAAAAATCCGTCTGTGATGGGAGAACGCCATCATTAATTCGACTAGATGCCAGCAGAAACTCTGAGGAGGCCCACTGGAGCAAGTAGCGGCCTCGCCGGTCAATAGTCGCTTGAATGCCAGTTAAAAGTGGGACGAAGTGCTAACAAATCCAGCTCCGCTTCGGTCTAAACAGATTTTGTGCTACGGTGATTAGTATTAAGTCGCTCAGTATTAAGGTTGGTCCGATCTTCAAAAAACTGAAGGAGTACATCGTGAGCCCCATACGAGGCATTCTGGTGAGTCTTGTCTGCTTGATCTCAGCAAATCTGTTCGGCCAAACGTCCGAAGAGCTTGTGGCCAAAAACCTGCAGGCCAAGGGCGGGTTGGACAAGATTAAAGCCATCAACTCCATTCGCATGACCGGCAGCTTTGACGCCGGGGGATTCAAGGCCACCGTGGGACAGGAGAGCAAGCGTCCTGGCATGGTGCGCGAGACGTTTTCCGTTCAGGGGATGACGCAGGTTCAGGCGTATGACGGCTCCAGTGGATGGCAGATTTCGCCGTTCGGCGGGCGCAAAGATCCGGAACTGCTGGGTGAAGACGACGTCCGTGGCCTGACAGAGGACGCTGATTTTGACGGACCGCTGGTCGATGCCCAGGCCAAAGGCAACAAGATTGAGTACCTGGGCCACGACCAGGTGGACGGCGATGACGCCTACAAGTTGAAGGTAACGCTGAAAAACGGGGACATCTTCTACTACTACCTCGACCCTGACACATACATCGAGATCCAGGTGGAGAAGCAGCAATTCATCCGTGGATCGGTGCGGGAAAGCGTGACCGTGCTGGGATCGTACAAGCCGGTCAACGGAGTGATGTATCCCTTCTTCATTGAGAGCGGGCCAAAGAACAATCCAGACGCGCGAAGCAGAATCACCGTTAACAAAATCGAGACGAATGTAACGATTGACGATAGTGCGTTCAAGATTCCAGCCGCACCGGCTGCGGCCAAACCGGCACAAAAATAGCGAGCGCAAGACGGGCCACAAATTAGAGAGGACATTTTCATCCATGACGATTCCCCGCCTTCCCTTCCACTACCTGCACTCGATCCCTGTTCTTGCCCTGCTGCTCAGCCTGTTCATGCTGCCGGCGGCGTCAGCGCAAACACCCCCGCCGGTGAAATATGATTCCGGAACCATCTCCGGGCTGACGGCGAGAAATATCGGGTCCGCCACGATGGGCGGACGCATTGCCGCGATTGACGCAGTGGATGAAAGCGGCAAGATCACCGTGTTTGTCGGCTCCGCCAGCGGAGGCGTATGGAAGTCCATCAACGGCGGCACCACCTTCAAACCTGTCTTTGACCGGGAACCGGCGCAGTCCATCGGCGCCGTGACCATTGATCCTTCGAACCACAAGACTGTCTGGGTGGGAACCGGCGAAAGCTGGACCAGGAACAGCGTGTCGATCGGCAATGGAGTGTACAAATCGACCGACGGGGGTGAGAACTGGACGAACGTGGGCCTGAAAGATTCGGAGCACATCGCGCGCATCCTGGTGGGCCCGGCGGACAGCAACACGGTCTACGTCTGC
The DNA here is from genome assembly GCA_041488515.1 of Terriglobia bacterium. Classification (GTDB taxonomy): domain Bacteria; phylum Acidobacteriota; class Terriglobia; order Terriglobales; family Acidobacteriaceae; genus Angelobacter. Next base: position 19,592 of record JBGPPK010000006.1, read on the forward strand.
GCCACCGGTCATCTGTGGAATGACAATGATGAACGCGGAGTCTACAAGACCACGGACGGCGGCACAACGTGGAAGAAGGTCCTGTCCGGCGCCAATGCTTCAACCGGATGCGCCATGCTGGCGGCGAACCCGCAAGAACCGAAAACGATCTATGCGTCCATGTGGGATTTCCGGCGCCAGGGGTGGACGTTCCGCTCCGGCGGCCCGGGCAGTGGACTGTTCAAGACGACCGACGGGGGCGAGCATTGGACCGAAATCAGTCCCGCAAACAGCCAGGGTCTGCCGGAAAAGCCCTACGGAAGGATAGCTCTGGCGGTCGCGCCTTCCAAAGCGAATGTGGTTTACGCCATGATCGAATCGAAGCAGAGCGCGTTGTACCGCTCCGATGACGCAGGCAAGAGCTGGAAAAAACTGGATGCCAGCAACTGGATGGTATGGCGGCCTTTTTATTTCGCCAACCTGATCGTGGATCCCAAGAACGAAAACAAACTGTTCAAACCCGACCTGCTCCTGCTGGTGAGCGTGGACGGCGGGCGGAGTTTCAGTTCAACGGCCAACGCCCATGGTGATTATCACGCAGTATGGATCGATCCCAGCAATACGAACCAGATTTATGCCGGCGACGACGGCGGCTTCTGGAGCAGCGTGGACGGCGGGGCTCGCTGGGCGCGCGCCTGGAACCTCCCCACCGCGCAGTTCTATCACGTGAGCGTGGACAACGCGAACCCGTACCACGTCTATGGCGGGTTGCAGGACAACAGCGTCTGGGTAGGCGATTCATCGTATCCCGGAGGGATCACGAATTCGCGCTGGGAGAATGTTTACGGCGGCGACGGGTTCTGGGTATTCGAGGACCCGGCTGACCCGGATTACATCTACGCGGAATCGCAGGGTGGCGAGATCGCCAGAGTCAACCGCCACACGTTGAGCAGTCGCGGCATCAAGCCGCAGCCGCAATACAACGAGAAGAAACTGCGTTTCAACTGGAATACTCCGGTCCATCTCAGCCCGAATGAAAAAGGCACCATTTATATCGGCGCGCAGTTTCTCTTCCGCTCGCGCGATCACGGCCAGTCATGGGAGCGCATTTCACCGGACCTTTCCACCAATGATCCGGAAAAGCAGAAGCAGGAGGAGTCTGGCGGCATCACGGTGGACAATTCCGCGGCGGAGATGCACACCTCGATCTATTCGATCAGCGAGTCGCCCAAAAACGGACAGTTGATCTGGGCAGGAACAGACGACGGCAATCTGCAGATTACGCGCGATGGCGGCAAGCACTGGACTAACGTGGTAGACAAAGTCCCGGGGTTGGGCAAGAGCTCATGGGTTTCCACGGTGATTGCCAGCCGCTTCAATGAAGGTACGGCATACGCTACCTTCGACCGCCATACGCTCGGTGATATGAAGCCGTACGTTTACAAGACAACCGACTTCGGCAATACGTGGACGCCGCTGGTCAATGATGCCAGCGGTGTTACCGGTTATGCACACGTGGTAACCGAAGACACGGTCGATCCCAACCTGCTTTTCCTGGGCACCGAGTTGGGCCTGTGGATCTCCATTGACGGGGGGCGGCAGTGGGCGCAGTACAAGGGCAGCGGGTTTCCCGCCGCCGCGGTGCGCGACATTGCGGTGCAGCCGCGCGAATCCGACCTGGTGCTGGCCACGCATGGCCGCGGAATCTGGATTATCGACGATATCTCTTCCCTCCGCGCGCTGACCCCCGATCTGATGGCAAAGAACGCCGTGCTGCTGGATTCCACCAGTATTCAGTACCTCAATTCCAATGGCGGCTGGCCGGAAGGCGACTCCACTTTCGCCGGTCCCAGCCGTACGACGGATGCCTTCATTACCTACTATCAGAAGGGCCGGCACATTTTTGGCGACATGAAGATCGAGATTCTTGGTCCCGACGGGAAAGTGGTGGATACGATCGCAGGCAGCAAGCATCGTGGCCTGAATCGAGCAACGTGGTCCATGCGCTTGAAGCCGCCAACCGTCCCGCCTGCGGCCAGCGCGGCGTTTGGAGCCGCCACGGGCCCGCGCGTGCTGCCGGGAACGTACACGGTAAAGATGACCAAGGGCGATAGCGTCTATACCTCAAAACTCAAGCTGGCGCTTGATCCGCGTGCCACCTATAACGAGCAGGACCGCCGCGAACAATTTGACCTGTCCATGAAACTTTACAAAATGCTGGGACGCATGAGCTTTGCCGTGGACTCCATGGTGAACCTGCGCGACACCGCTGCGGCCCGTACCGCCAAACTGCCGGCCAACGACGCTTTGCGCAACAACCTGCAGCAGCTATCACAACAGGTGGATGCGCTACGCTCGAAGATTGTGGCCACAAAGGAAGGAGGCGCAATCACCGGGGAAGAGCGTATTCGCGAATACATGACCAACGTGTATAGCGACGTGAACAACTATGACGGCAAGCCTACAAACTCGCAAGTAGAGCGCACAGACGCCCTGGGCCGCGAGCTGGAGGATGTGATTAAGGAGTTCGATCAACTCACAGCCAAACAATTGCCCGGCATCAATTCCGGACTGCAAAAGAAGAAGCTGGAGCCGATTCAGCTCCTCACCCAGCAGCAATGGGAAAAGATGCACGCAGGGGATGGTAGTGGACAGCCAGGCGCAATGAACAGATGGGAGCGCGACTAGGGTTAAGAGCCCTTCTTTTCATTGGCGCCGGCGTCATAGTTCAGGGCTTCAAGCCCCAGGAAGCGGGCGCCTTCGTCCAACTCCTCTTCGATGCGCAGGAGTTGGTTGTATTTCGCGATGCGGTCCGTGCGCGAAGCCGACCCGGTTTTGATCTGGCCGGTTCCAGTGGCCACAGCGAGATCGGCAATGAACGTGTCTTCGGTTTCGCCCGAGCGATGCGAGATCACCGCCGTGTAAGCGTTGCGCCGGGCCATGTCAATGGCGTCAAGAGTTTCACTGACGCTGCCAATCTGGTTCACCTTGATGAGAATGGAATTGGCAATGCCTTCCTCAATACCCCGGCCAAGACGCTCCGTGTTGGTGACGAAGAGGTCATCGCCCACAAGCTGGATTTTGTCGCCCAGTTCGTCGGTCAGCATGCGCCAGCCTTCCCAATCATCTTCGGCGAGCCCGTCTTCAATGGAAACGATGGGATATTGCCGCGCCCAGTCCGACCAGAAGCGCACCATCTCTTCCGATGACTTGGCCGATTTGTCCGATTTCTTGAAGACGTATGTGCCGCTGGCCTTGTCATAGAATTCACTGGCGGCAGGATCAAGAGCGATGGCAACATCGGCTCCGGCGCGGAACCCCGCCTGCTGTATGGCTTGCAGGATCAGCTCGATGGCTTCCACATTGGCCTTGAGCGACGGGGCAAAACCGCCTTCATCGCCGACAGCGGTGTTGTATCCGCGCTTCTTCAGGACCGACTTGAGGGTGTGAAAAACTTCCGCGCCCCATTGCAGCGCCTCGGAAAACGTCTCCGCGCCCACAGGCATGGCCATGAATTCCTGGAAATCCACGTTGCTGTCCGCATGGGCGCCGCCGTTGAGAATGTTCATCATGGGCACCGGCAAAATGCTGGCGCTTACGCCGCCCAGATAGCGGTACAGCGGGGTTTTCATCGCATTGGCGCCGGCGCGGGCACAGGCCATGGACACCGCAAGGATGGCATTGGCGCCGAGCTTGGCTTTGTTGGGCGTGCCATCCAGTTCGATCATCGTGTCATCGATGCGGCGTTGGTCGGCGGCGTCCAGGCCTTGCAGAGCATCGGCGATCTTGATGTTGACGTTGCTTACCGCAGTCTGAACGCCCTTGCCCAGATAGCGGTGCTGGTCGCCATCACGAAGCTCTACCGCTTCGTGCTCGCCGGTGGATGCGCCACTGGGAACGGCGGCACGGCCCACCGATCCATCACCCAGGGTAACCTCGGCTTCTACCGTTGGATTGCCGCGAGAATCGAGAATTTCACGCGCATGAACGTCAACAATGCCTGTGTCCATAGATAGCCTCGAAAAAATATAGCCTCAGGGAAAAAATAGCCTCGAGGAAAAGATGCCCACAAAGAGCCAGAATTATAAATGACCGGGAAATCCGCGGCACGGAACGCCACAGGAACTTGGGCGCTTCCGCGTTCACGCCACATCTGTTATGGTGAAAGTTTACTCCTAGGAGAGCTTACGCCATGTCGATTCCCCAGCAGCCCAACATCCGCCTGGTCAATGCGGCCGATTACCGTGATAGCTATGCTAATTCAATTCAGATCCGTGTGAGCGTATGGGATTTCCTGCTGGTATTCGGGCGCTTGCAACCGATGAACGCACAGGATGTCGAAGTGCAGAATTTTCAGGGGATCTATCTTAGCCCGCAACAGGCCAAAGCGCTGCTGACCATCCTGGAGCAGAACGTGCGCCAGTACGAAGGCACCTTCGGTGAAATCAAGCTCGATCCCAACATCACGGCGCAGCAAGGGCAGATCAATTAGAGAAGAGATTGAATCATATCCCTGCGCTTTTCTGTGAGAACACAAAGCAATTTGATCACGTCGCACACACGCCGGTTGCCGGAAACATCATTCACGCGTGTTTTTCCGCTGATCTTTGTCGCGATTTTACTCTTGCACGCGCCGTTGTTGCGCCTGCCCTTTTTCTGGGATGAAGCCGGCTTCTATGTTCCCGCTGCCTACGATCTGGCGCACTTTCATACTCTGATCCCCCGGACGACCATCGATACAGGTCATCCTCCGCTTTCCGCGGCATACCTGGCACTGTGGTTCATGCTCATGGGATGGAAACCTGTTGTGGCGCGCGCAGCCATGCTCCTGCTGGCGGCTTTTGCGCTGACCAATGTCTTCCTGCTGGCGCGACGACTGGCCGGGACCGGCGTAGCCGTGGCCACAACCATTGCCACGACGGCCTATCCTATCTTTTTCGTGCAGAGTTCTTTGGCGCATGCGGACATTGCAGCCGCCGCGTTCACGCTTTGGGGAATCAGGCTTTACATTGAACGCCGCGTATGGCCCAGCCAGTTGGCTTTTTGCCTGGCCGTCTTAAGCAAAGAAACTGCCCTCATCACGCCGCTGGCATTTGCGCTTTGGGAAGCCTTACAGGCGCGCGACGAGAGCGGGCGCGACCGGTTCCAGCGCATCGCGGTTGCGTTGGTGCCCGTTTTGCCCTTGCTGTGCTGGCTGGCCTACCATCACCATGCCACGGGAAGATTTCTTGGCGGCGCCGACTTCTATCAGTACAACGTGACTCAGACACTGAGCCTGCGGCGGTTCAGTCTGGCCCTGGGACAGCGCATCTGGCATCTGTTCGGAATCATGAACATGATGGCGCTGACCGCAGCCACCGTGGTCGCAATGTTCTTTCAGCCGGTCAAGGATTCACTCGGAGAGCGCCCACGCATCGCCGTTCCCGTGCAGCTCCAGTTTGGGCTGATCATTCTGGCCCACCTGGTCGCGTTCTCCCTGCTCGGCGGCGCGTTGCTGACACGCTATCTGCTGCCCGCTTATCCGCTGGTGATCATGATCGGGATGTCAACTTTGCACCGGCGCATTGCCCGCTGGGAATGGCCTGCGGCCTTTATGGTGATCGTCTTTGTGCTAGCGCTCTTCTTCGATCCGCCGTATGGGTTCGCCCCTGAGGACAACCTGACCTACAAAGATTTTATCGAGTTACACGAGCGCGCGGCCAAGTTCCTGGAGCAGCATGAACTGAACTCCACAATCCTCACCGCCTGGCCGGCAATCGACGAACTTACAAGACCGTATTTGGGATACGTGCAGAAACCATTTGCGCTCGTTCAGGTGCAGGATTTCACCGTTGAGGAGATGGCCAGGGCGCGGCAGATGCGCTCCCAGTATCAGGTGGCCTATCTGTTCTCGACCAAGTATGAAGTATCGCCATGGTTCCGGCCCGAAGGCTGGGAGAAGCTCAACCGGCGCTACTTCGGGTCCCATCGCGATGTTTCTCCCGAACTGGCGGCAGAATTTCTTCGCGGGAAAATTGTTTTTCTGGCACGAAGCAAAGCGGAGTGGGTGGCGATCCTGGAAATGGAGCAGCCTTCGCCTGTTGCTTCCGCAAAGGAAGCTCGCCCGGATGCCAGCCGCTGACGCTAAGCCTAAAAAAATAAAGCACAGCCAACACCGGCCGTGCTCATATGTGCGTTACAGCCTCCCGGAAGGTGCCTGCACGCTGTGTAAAATTACGAGAGAATTCTCGCTATCATCAAATGAATGTTGCCGTTATACCAAAAATAACCGGCCAACAAAGCCGTCGATTTGCCTACCCGGAACCACCACTGCCGTTTCATGGCCCTGACCTCTCCCTGTTTCCTTAACCGTTTGCCTCAGCTTCCACACGTGCACGGGCAAAAGGCTGCGTCTCATTGGGGGAGAGAATCCGCATCTTTTTCCAGTCGTAAGCGAACTCGGTACCACAGTCGAGGCATACTACGTACGTTCCTGTTTGCGTAGCGGCCTCACAGCGGCGCTGTCCCGGTTTGCTGGTCAGGGGGAAGCTGATTCGTTTGTGCCAGCATCCGAACAAAGCGTCTATGATTGTCACAATCTCCTCCCGGCTGTTGCTGCTCAATCTGTGAGGAAGGCCTTCAGACCTTCCTCATCAGCAACCTTCGGCACGTCCTGGGCTTAATCCCTGGTAACAGGCCATCGGGCCCGATTACCTTCGTTACTGTAAGTAGTGGCCAATAGTCCGATTTCGTTTCACCCAATTTCCAGAAACATATGACACAAAATGTCAGGCGATCTCTTGAAACTGCCAACTACTTTCAATATGTTGAACGCAGGAACTCTGGATTTGTTGCATTAAGATTCGTTGTCTGCCTGGATACTTAACTCGAAATATCCAGGAATCAAGGGCTTACGGGCTCTTTACCAATATGATCCGAAAATGCTCTGCCGGGCTTGATAGCAGGCGTTCATGATTGGCGAGGTTAGAGGTTTCTAAGCCCGAGGACACATCCTCACGCGATCATTTATTGTATGGTGCTCCAATTCATTTGCCTCGGGCAGAGGAATAGCGCGCAGATGTACTTCATCCCAATCATTCTCGGCAGCACCAGACGGAACAGAGAGAGCGTGAAGGTCGCCCAGTTTGCTCTCGACTGGCTAAGACATCTGGACCGGGTCCGCACAGAGTTGTTGGATCTGAAGGAACTGGACCTGCCGATGATGGAAGAACGGCTCAGGTTCCGTGACGACGCGCCCGCCAGCGTCCTGGAGTTCGCCGCTAAAATTAATCAGGCCGACGCAATCGTGATTGTGACTCCGGAATATAGTGGCGGCTATCCCGGCGTGCTTAAGAATGCCCTTGATTACCTCAAGTCTGAATACAGGCGCAAACCGTTCGGGATCATCACTGTTTCCGCCGTGGAAACCGGGGGCATTCTCTGCCTGAACGGGTTGCGGCAGGTCGTCTTGCACCTGGGCGGTGTTCCCATACCAGCCAGCTTGATGATTGCACGAGTGCAGGAGTCCTTTGATTCCGAAGGCAATCCGACCAATCCCGCATTCACGCACCGGGCCAGGAAGTTCTTTGACGAACTCATGTGGTTTACTGAAGCGCTGTCAATTCAACGAAGCAGCACCGCCGAAAAGGGCTCTTAGGTCGATTACGCACTATCTTGCAGCTTAAGTACATTTAGATTCACACCTGCCGCCCTGTGGAAAAGACTGCCCGCAAAAGCGGGGTATCTCGTGCGACCAACAAGTGCCCTCGCTGGATCGCAAAATGAGAATCATGGGTTTCCACTTCGGGAATTCCTCCGATCAGATCTCGCCTGACGAAATTTTGCTTTCTAAGATTTGAAATCTGTTGACAGCACCGGACAGAGCGACTAGCCTCCCTCGAATATACTCGCGCGCGCATCAATGCCGGTCGACCTGCTTTGTGCGTGTGGTTTGGGCTGCTGCGGGTCTTTCTAGGTTCGTGGTGAGGTGAAAGATCAGGATGGCCAATGTTGCGCTTGTTGCAACCCTCACAGGGCCCTTGTCTTCCGGTCTCGCTGAAATCGTTGAGCTTCCCGAGTCGGTCAGGTGGCTGCAATGGCGGGCCGATCTGGCTGGCCAAGGTTCCGCTTCCCGGCTGCGCAGTCATTTTCCCGGAAAACTGCTCTACACGCTCCAGAGCCAGCGCTATGGCGGCGGTTTTGCTGGATCGCCTGCGGAACGTCACAGCCGCCTGCTCGCCGCCACGCCGGACTATGACCTGCTGGAGCTTGAGGCTGAAACAGATCTCACCCCGGAACTGCTCAGCGCCATCCCTCCGCACAAGCGCATGATCTCCTGGAGCGGCCCGGCGTGTGACTGTGTTCAGCTTCGCCGCAAGTTTACTGAGCTCAGTACTGTACCCGCCCACTCCTATTGCCTGACCGTCACGGCCCAAAAAACCAGTGACGGATTGCAGACACTCCTGTTCCTGAAAGCGCTGGGGCGCGACGACGTCACCGCCTTCGCTAAGGGCCCATTCGGTCTCTGGAGCCGGTTGCTGTCGCCTTTTTTCGGCGCTGCTTTTCTTTTTGGTCAAACCGGGTTGCAGACCTCCCTTTCCGGTGAACCGGCAATCAACAAGCTGATTGCGGACTATGGCTTTCCAGCCCGGCGCCAGGTACGGGAACTTTACGGCATGGTCGGCAACAGGATCTTTCAATCGCCCTCTCCGCGGCTGCACAACGCCGGGTATCGCATTCTTAACTACCCCGCGCTGTTCGTCCCTTTCCATGAGGAGCGTTTCGAGGACTTCTGGAAGGAAATGATCGTCGCTTCAGAGCTTGAGTCGCTGGGACTTCCGTTACAGGGGTTGACGATTGTTTCTCCGCACAAGGAGTCCGCGCTGGCCGCGGCCGGTTTGCGCAGCCCCATGGCCAGCCGAGCGGGAGCGTCTAATATTTTTGTACGCAGAAACGGCGTCTGGGAAGCGCATACCACTGACCCTGAAAGCGTGGCTTCCGTCCACGAAACACATAATGGCGGGCAGAATGGCAAGGTGATGTCAGGCAAAGCTGCTGTGATCGGGTGCGGTGGAGCAGGCAGGGCCGTTGCCGCAGCGTTGCAGCAGGCGGGCGTGGACGTCACGTTGGTAAACCGAGGCGAAGAACGTGGCAATCGCGCTACCCGGCTTCTGGGCTTGCCGTTTGTCCCGTTGTCAGAATTCCAGGCTGAAGGTTTTACTTTACTGGTCAATGCGACGCCCATCGGCCGTGAAGATGATTCCCTTCCCTTCGCCATTGACTCGCTCAGCCGCGACACAGTGGTGGTTGATCTGGCTTATGGATCACACCCCACTCCACTGGTATCGGGCATGCACACCCGCGGCGGCACTGTGATTGATGGCTATGATGTGGTCCTGACCCAGGTGCGCAAACAATTTCAAATGATGGTGGGGCAGGAGATGCCCCGCGTCGTCGGGCGTGAAACCGTGCTCTCCGGCGGTCACGCCCATGCGGCCGGTCCCCTTCAGCCCATCGAAGTTGAGCAGGAGGCGTTTGAATGCAGCCCTTGAACATAGAGCTGGGACCATCGCAAAAAGAGCTGGTCGCCCGTGCCCGCGATCTGGCGCGGAAAAATTTTGCCCCGCGCGCAACTGAGTACGATCGCGCTGCAGCCTTCCCCGCTGCGGACTTCAAAGACTTATTCAGCTCCGGACTACTGGCCGCGGTTGTCCCTCGCGAAGATGGCGGCCTGGGTCTGGGGCCTTACCGTGGTGACGTATTAACTCTCTGGCTCATCACCAAGGAAATTGCCAAGGCCGACCTTTCGCTGGCACGCTGCTGGGAGGGCCACTGCAATTCATTGGTGCTGCTGGATGGCATGGGAACACGGGAACAAAAAGAGTGCTGGTTCAATGGCGTCGTCCACAAAGGCGAAACCTGGGTGGCATGGAGCGGTGAGCCGCAGGCGCGCGCATCGTCGGAGACCATGAAGTTCGGCACTCACACCACCAAAGTCGAGGGCGGCTGGGTAGTGGAAGGCAACAAGGCGTTCGCCACCAGCGCCGGCGGAGCGCAGTGGGCCATCCTGCTCGTGAGTACCGCAGGGCCGGGAGGGGCTAGACACAGCACCGGATCCGTTGACTCCCAGCTTCTGCTTGCCTGCGATCTCTCAGACCCCTCGGTCAGCATCGATGCCACCTGGTGGGATCCGATCGGCATGCGCGCAACAGCGAGCCATGTTGTCCGCTTCGATCGCACTTTCATCCCGGAAGCAAATCTGATCGGAAGGCCAGGCCAGTATTTGCTTGACGGCTGGCAGACATGTTTCATCCCGCATTACGCGGCGACGTTCCTGGGAGCGGCGGAAGCGGCCTACGAGTTTGCCGTCGAATACATTACCTCGCAAAATAAGACTGCTGATCCCTATATTCAGCACCACATCGCGCAGAGCGCCATCAACGTGGAGACTGGCCACCTTTGGCTGCGGCACGTGGCGCGCATGTGGGAGACCGGGCGGCACGATGAAGCGCAGCTTGCCGGCAGCCGCGCCCGCCACACCATGGAGCACCTGGCGGAGGATACGGTGAAACGTTGCATACGCGCCTGCGGAGCGCGCAGTCTGAACCGTCCCAGCGCGCTGGAGCGCATTTATCGCGATCTCTCGTTTTACGTCCGGCACGACAATGACGACCAGATTTTGGCGACGATCGGCAAGTCTCTGCTGGGAGAGCGGCACGATCCATCATTTTACAAACCATAGTCGACGGGAAAAGTTCATACGCGGAGACTACTGCAGGATCGGAAAAACCGGGTGAAAGCTATGACAAGCACGAAACGTCAACACACGCTGGGAATCTGGGCGCTTGCTCTCGGATACTTTCTCTTCTATATCCCGTATAGCGGATTGACCAAGGCGGTCACCTCAGGGCTGCTCTCCGGCGGCCGCCCGGTTTCAGGTTTTGCTCTGCTTCCATCCACGGTGATTTCCACCGCCACGATCATGCTGCTTTTCATCACCGCCATGGGCTGGTGGAAGCACGCGGGAAAGAGGCAAATCTTTGGACGCAACATCATTGCTCCCAGCCGGCAGACTCTGATCTCCGGGCTTGGTTTTGCCACCATCATCATCGCCACCACGCTGGCCTACAGCTTTAGCGGTGTTTCCATCCTTTTTGCGCTGATCCTCATGCGCAGCGGCGTGCTCATCATGTCACCGCTGATTGACCGTGTGTTTCAGCGCCATGTGCGCTGGTTCTCCTGGGCCGGCCTGTTGCTGAGCCTTGCGGCTGTGATCATCGCCTTTGCCGGCGTGAGCGCCTATCAACTCAGCCTGGCCGCGCTCTTGAATCTTGCCGCCTATCTCACCGGCTACGCGGTACGCCTCCCCTGCATGACGCAGATGGCAAAAACTGGTCACCAGGAAGCCACGCTTGGATACTTTGTGGAGGAACAGCTTGTCGCCATGCCGGCGCTGGTCCTGGCTCCGGCGCTCTTTGCCCTGATTGGGCACGGCCCAGTCGCCCATGAGATCCGATTCGGCTTCACCCATATCCTGAGCACGCCATTCACTGTGCCAGGCCTGGCGATCGGGCTGTTTTACGCCGGGCTGGGCATCTTTTGCACGTTCATCTATCTGGACCGCCGCGAGAATACGTTTTGCATCCCTATGTTTGCCTGCGCCAGCCTGCTGTCGGGGATCATTGCCAGCTACATCCTTACTTGGTGGTTACACGCGCCCTACCCCAGCGGTATACAGATGAGCAGTGCTTGCCTGATCATGGCAGCGCTTTTTGTGCTCTCTCCCCTACATCACCTGCCGATGTACCTCCGGCAGTTGCGCTCAGCGCTGGGCGAGCGCCGGCTCGTGCTGGTCAACTTTGTGAAGCCGACGCCGGGCGGGCCGCAGCCCGTGGGTCAGCGACAGGCGCCGAGCGTGATTACCTTTAATTTCCAGGCGGTGCGTGAGGTGTTCCAGAAGCGCCAGGCCGGAGGCCGCTCCTGATTCATGGCGTTTACTTGGACTCATTTCTCCACCGAAAAAATTGCAAAAGCATCGAGGAAGGATGGCCGATCAATCGGACTCATGCAACAATCCCAAACACTGCCGGGAGCGGTAAACTAATGAGCAGACAGGATTCCTTGTTGCCCACATGAACACAATCAACCTAAATGCTCCAGGACAACGCTCGAAAGACGCCACCAGGCCGTGGAAATGGTCCATCGCGATATATGCCGGAGAATCCCCATTGCGGCTTGCTCCCGTACCCGGCGCGTCCAATCCTGTGCTCTCCGCCGAAGATGTCACAGACGTACCCGCACGTTTTGTCGCCGATCCTTTCATGGTGCAGGTCGATGGCTTGTGGCACATGTTTTTTGAAGTCTTGAACAACCAGCCCAACAAAGGGGAGATTGGCCGCGCAACCAGCCGTGACGGCCTCACCTGGCACTATGAGCGGATCGTCTTGCAGGAACCGTTTCATCTCTCGTACCCCTACGTCTTCCGATGGAAAGACGACTTTTATATGACACCGGAGACGCTGGGGGCCAATGCGGCCCGCCTCTATCGCGCCGTGCGATTTCCCGATGAGTGGACCTGGGTGAAAGACCTGGTCCCGGGACAACACGCCGATCCTTCGATCTTCTGCTTCGATGAGAAATGGTGGCTTTTTACCTGCCCCAACCCGTACAAACATGACACGCTCAGCTTGTACTCAGCCGCAGATCCAGTTTCCAACTGGACCGAGCATCCTTCGAGCCCGATCATCTCCGGCGACAAGAGCATGGCCCGGCCGGCAGGCAGAATGCTGCACTATGATGGCAAGCTTATCCGCTTTGCCCAGGATTGTAATCCCACATATGGCAGGCAGGTACGGGCGTTTGAGATTACCGAATTGACCGCGACAACCTATCAAGAGCGTGCGGCTGCGGAATCGCCGGTGCTGTCACCCGGCAGCAGCGGATGGAACGCATCCGGCATGCACCACGTTGACGCGCACCGCATCGATGGATCCTGGCTTGCGTGCGTCGACGGGCTTCTGGATATTTGATTGACACCAGCGCTCAAAAACTTGGAGGAAACGAAGACTAGCGTGTCTGGTCCCCTGCGCATCCTGGTCACACGGCAAAGCGTTTATCCTGCGCGGTCCTACCCTGTCTCCACAATGGGCCTGGCGAGTTATCGCATGACGGATTTGATCGTGAAAGGCCTGGCGGAGTTAGGCCATGAAGTCCACTACCAGGTCCAGCTCAGGCAGGAACCCTTACCTGAGGGCGTTCGCTGGGTCGCAAACGGCTCCCTTCCCTGCGTGGACATCGCCCACCGCCAGGTGGACGTGCTCGTGCGGAAATCAGAGCTCCCGCAGCCGTGGGTCAGGACTTGCCATACCGATCTGGCGGGACGCGGCCTTGACCGCAGCTTGGCGGAAGACAACTGGATTTTTGTCTCGAGCACGCTGGCGCGCACCTACGGAAGCGCCAGGTATGTAGTCAACGGCATTGATCCTTCTGAATTCATTTACTCAGAGAGCAAAGACAACTATTTCCTCTTTGTTTCGTGCCTTGATCGCGCGGCGCAAAAGGGGCTTGACGTTGCGATTTCGCTCGCCGTCAAAGCCGGCTTCAAGCTGCTGGTGGCGGGCTCCGCGGTGTGCGACGAGACAGTTGCGGCAATCCGGAAGAAGTGCAGGCATACAAACATTGAACTGGCGGGAGAGATCCAGGGGCGCCACAGAGCGGAAATGTTCGCCGGCGCGCGCGCCCTGCTTTTTCCCACGCAGGCAAACGAGGCCTTTGGCACGGTCATGGCGGAAGCGCTCATTTCGGGAACGCCGGTCATATGCAGCAACCGCGGGGCCTGCCCTGAGATCATCTCGCCCGACGTGGGCTTCGTATGCGAAACGGAACAGGATTATCTTGGCGCGATTGAGCGCGTACATCAGATCAGCCCCGCTGACTGCCGTGAAAAAGCGTTCCGCGAATATCACTATCTTCGCATGGCAAGAGATTATGCGATGCAGTATGAGCAGGAAATCGGACGCACGCACACGGAATCGCGCGTTTCAAGCGCATAAGCGAAAAGGGCCACACATTACAGTCAAGCAGGTTTCCAGAGGCGGAGGGTAGTGCCCTCCCGCCGGCAAAATAAATTGCCTTCGCCGCCGCTCACAGCTTCAAAACGGCTGCTGACCGTTTCACGCGTCACCAGACGCCACTTCAGGGCAGAGAGCTTGCGGGCAAGTTCCAGGTCGAAATCGCCTTCCGCAGAAGTCATCAAATACTTCGCCTGCACGTTTCGCAATGCTGCTTTCAGATCATGCTTCAGGTAGTACAAAACTTCAGCCAGCAGCACGATATCGGCCTTGACCGATACTTGTTCAATGTCTTGCTGCATGACTTCAGTTAGCTTGTCATCCCGGAAACGTGCCCGCAGCCGGCGCAGGAATTCCGGGTGAATTTCCAAAGCACGTATGCGGGCGCGCGGGAACGCTTTACGAAGATGGAGCGTCATGGCGCCTTCGCAGGCGCCCGCCTCCACAATGGTCTTCACGCTATGGGGTGGGACGTGGTCCAGCAGGAGCTTGCAGGTTAGTTCATATCGATGCATTTCATAGGGCGATGAAAAGAGACCCCAGACATCGGGAAAGGGCAGGATTTCCGAGCGAGTCAGGGCAATGCCATGCATCACTTCTTCGAACGTGGCGGGCGTGAAGGCCTCCACGCCGAGCAGGGCCGTGTGCGGCATCCTGAATGTGTCATCTTCAGAGCGGATCCGCGATGCATAAACGGTGTTGATGATTGTAGACTTGGCGGCGAACGCCGAGCGCTTTAGAACATTCACCTGCCGCCCCATTCCCGAGGGCGCCTGCACCCAGACTTTTCCGAAGGCCTGCGCCGCGGCCAGGGCCACCGATCCACGCAGGGGGTCGTCATCGAACGGGCTGTGGGTGTAAGTACGGCCACGTGGCTTATATCGCCGCAACCGCTTTACCAGATTTTGAAATGCAGGACTGTCAATCTTCTCCACGACGTGCCCAAGATAGTCCGCCTGATACGCCTTGAGCCGTGCCGCTGCCTGTTGCAGTTCTTCCCGCAGTTCGCGGTGACTGCCCGGCCACTTTGGGTCGCCGGCCGCGATGATCGAGGCATTTCTGCATACAGTACTGAAGCCCAGCGTTTCATCCGAAGGATATGCTACGACAATCAGATTGGAGTTTGATCTGGGCATGGGTTGGTTGAGTCTTAAAGACGGGCTTTGATAAAACCAAGCAGTTTTTCCCGGGTATTGTCGACGGAGAATTTCTTGACCCACTCGGAGGCGTCAATGCGCACGTCCTGCTCCAGCGCGGAAGCGATCGTCTCCACGATGGGGCCGCGCTTCCGGGTGATGGGGCCGAAAACGTTGGGTCGCAATTCTTCGTGGTCGAACCCAAAATAGTTGCCGTTGACCACACACGTAAGCCCGCACGCCATGGCTTCAATCATCGCAATGCAAAAGCTCTCCCGCGGAGACGGCATCACAAACAAACGGGCACGGCTGCACAACTCCGCGATTTCGGGGGCTGTCCTCCAGGAGTTGGGCCGCATGGGTGACTCGCGGTCAGCGGTGCCGATCACCGCAATGCCATCCATATAGCGCTCCACCTCCCTGAAGTATTTCACGTTCTCCGTTCCGCCCACCAGGTACAGGGGAAGACCGAAGCGATCATAAATTTGTTTCTTATAGTCTCGCACGAGTTCAAGCTGGTTTTTTTCCGGATAGATTCTAGCCACGCAAAGAACGTAGTCTTCCGCGCTGCGTTTCTTGAAGAACACCTCCGGATTGTATGAGCCTCCAATGCGGAGAAGGTCGCCATGCGGACGATCGCTCAGGTGCGTGAGTATTCCGCGGAACAGGGCTTCATTGATCTGCTTTTCCGGGTGCCGCTGCACGAAACAAAAGGAGGGAATGCGATGGGCAAGCGGGCCAATCAGGAACCGGTCATTAAAGTCGATATCGGGATGGACAAAGAGACTGAATTCAAATTTTTCTTCAAATAGGAGGGGGAACATGAGGTGCGCGGGAACGGGCGTCCCGTAATGCAAAAGCTCGCACCCACCCTCACACCGGCACACCAGGAGATAGACGTCATAGTCGCAGAAAACGTAACGCTGATAATCGCTGATGAGCCTCTCGTAGCCGCCGACAACAACTGGATAAGGACTGTCGCTACAGACAATAAGAGCTTTTGGTTTCATGTCGTGTTCAAAAAGCATCCGTACGGCTGTGAGTGTTGAACTCCAGATTCCCAATGGCCCGCGAATGCGTGGCCCAGCTTGCTTTGTACGCATGCGATCCGCGGAGCAGATCATATTCCTGCAAACCTGAGGCCATGGCATGCTCAATGCCGGCGGCAAAGAGCAGCCGCCCCGGCGACCATTGCGCCGCTTCCGGCAGAAATCCCCCGTTCCAACTGCAAAGGCTGTTCCGGCCCCGCATGCAAAGGTCGATGGCCAGGATCCGGCTGCCATGGACCAAAACAAACGCTGACATTTTGCCTTCAACAAACAATGAAGGCAAGACTTCTCTCACAAACTGCTGCACCGGTTTGGAGGCGAAACGGCTGAAACGGTTCTTGCTTTCAAACCGGCTCAGGTTGAGTGACAAAAACAGCTCCGCCACTTCATCCGGCGACACACGGGCCGGTGTCAATCGGCAAACTTCCAGGCCGTTTCTTTGCGCGTTCCGCTGTATCCGTCCCAGGCCTTTGCGAAAAATACGGCTCCGCGTGGCCAGATACTCGGCAAACGTGTTTGGCAGGGGGAGATAGAAACAATTCCAGCTGGGTTGGTAACTCGTCTTAAGACCTGCGCTTTCGGCCATGCGGCCAGCCGCTTGCACACAAAGCGAGTCGGGACGCACATTAGAAAACGCAAGGCGATACGCGCGACCCTCGGAGATCGCGAACTGCATGAGACCAACCTGCGCGGTCAGGTCTTCGGCGTCCGCGATCAGGTCGTTGTAGTCGCTCATGGACGAGGCGAAGTCGAGAGTTCCTGGTTCTTCCTGCTGCGCCAGAGGCAGCACCGCAGCCAGTTCAGCGCCGCGGCGGGCAATCATGACAAAAGGCGCTTGCTGCTGAGAGCGGCACCAGGCCACAAACCACTGGCAAGAGCTGAAGGCGCGATTGCAGGGAGATTGCTCCAGCAGGCGGTCCCATTGCTGGGCAATGGATTCGACTTCCGCCAGCTCGCGAAGGACACAATATTCCAGCGCGCCGGCAGACTCGCAAGCGTTGGCGATCAAAGATGGATTCGCGCTCAAAGTTTTATCACCACACTCCGCGCGACATCATAGGCCATTCTCAGTAAGCATCGCACCCGAAATCTGACGGGCGTCCGGTAAAAAACAGGCAGGAGGGCTGATTCGCGCTCCTGCCCGGACCATCTTCTGATCATTTAGGATTCGTGGAAGTGTCGTTCTCCCCAGCCTTCAGGCTCTTTGTACTTCTGTTCTCGAACCTCCCTTGAGGATCTTTCCTGGCCGGGGCCAACTCGGGCGCACCTGGTGCAGCCACCCGGGGCGTGATACCAGGCGTTGCCGCAAAGAACCGCTTTGCTCCGGATTCGCACGCAGCTTGCTGCTGCGGCGTGGCATTGACCCGGAACAGTCCCCAGTTGCCTGAGGGGAATTCTCCAACAGGGAAACTCTTATACAGATAGTCTCCGGCAATTTTGTTCGTACCGCCCGCGCTGGGAAGCACGATGTCAAAGTGGTTACCGGTCCCGAACCCATCTCTGGCGCCAAACCACTGCGAGTTGGGGTTATTGCCGATGGCTGCGCTGGGCACATTGCCCACGGTAACAAATGGCTCTTCAGCCCACACGTGGCCATTGATAGTCCAGACATCATCAGGGAAACCGCCCAGACCATCCGGATGGAGCATGCGGAAGCGGACCGGACTGCCGGCCAGGGCGCAGAAGATCGGCGTTTGCGGTTCACCTTGGGGCGTTACCGGGCTGGCGAAGAAAGGATTTGGCATCCGGTTGGAAAACGCCTGTGATTGGTCCACCTGATCAAAATCAGACGGCGTAGCGCCTGTTGGATCCTGGTAACGGTAAGCCATTGGCTCCGTACCAAAATTGATGGAGTTGAAAACCCCGAAAGCGTTGTTGGGGGTGGTTGTGTTCTGTGCCGTGAGATATACGTTGTTTTGCAGCATGGTCACAAATTCACGGAACAGCGGCTTACCGGTGGAGTCCTTGATGTCCGCACTGGTCCCGCCCGTTCTGGGCCATTGCGATCCTTTCGGCTCCACGATCAGAGCCCCAATCATCGCCAGGGGCTGCTGTTCGAACGGATCGGAAGTCATCAGGTTTGCCGAACCTAACTCAATGGGCACGCCCGTGGTGGTGCCATTTGCATTGGTAATCACGTCACCGGCATACCATTGATACTTTCTCGGTGTGCAGGGGCCGGTTTTGGAGCACGGAGGGACGACCTGTTCCGGATTGATACCTACGCTTACTCCGTTGTTTTGGGTGACGTCATAAGCCACCATCTGGGCGTGCATGCCCACTCTCGCCGAAGGAAATACCGGGACCTCGGTCCAGGGTACGGTTCCGCTGGTATTGCCGTCAGCGGTGGTAAACACGTCCTGGGTCGGATCCACACGATTGAACAGGTTTACGTTAATGCAGTCGCCAGCGTTGGCCCGCAAGACAAGCGGTTCCCTGGGAGGAACAGGCCCCACCGGGTTGCCGTTGGCATCAGCCATTACGTAAAGCAATGCGCCGTTTGAGCTGGTGATTGCATTGTTAGCTTTATCGCGTGAGTTGTAGGTAATCCCGTTCGGAACATACACAGCGGCAACGTTGTAAGGCGGAGTGGGAGTGGCATTCGTGGGACAGCTCCCGTTGGCCCTCAGCGTCACGCCTCCTGGATTGTTGGGAAGCGCTTTCAAATCGGAAATATTGAGCAGTCCGCCCGTGTTGTAGCTCCGCAAAATCCCCCAGGTTCCCTGTCCCAGGTCCAGCACGCCTGAGCCGGGCATGTAGAGATAGTCGGCCACCGCCTTTTGTGTGGAGGGCAGCTTGAATTGGAATTCATAATGCTCGGAAATTCCCATGGCCTGATTATCACGATACCCTGAGGTGCTGGAGGACGGTTCAAACAGCCACTTGAGCCCGTCAACACCGAAGTTGTGATTGAAAAGGTACGCTCCCACCAATACGCGTATCTGCACCCGGTCGTTTTGATAGGCGCGCAGCAGTGGCGTGTAAGGATCTCCATTTTGCACGCAGTTGCTGCATGAGAGAAGCGGCGGAGGATATTGAAAATTGTTGGCAGGCTGCGGGCTGTCATCAATCTTCTTGGGAAATACCGGCTGCGTATTCAGGATTGCTTCATTGCGCGTTATCTGCGAGCTGAACGCATAGGAGAGATCGGTCGCTCTGTCACCCGGGTCATGGGGGCCGGGGGTGCAGCCCGGAGTCTTGCATGGATCCACCCGGTAAGGCAGCGGCTCATTACGGTAATTCACGCTCGCGGTTCCCACTGTAACCGCGCCGCTAATGATGGTGGGTGCACACGCACCCGCCGGAGTATTAATTCCAGTTTTCGCCTCACACCATCCCCACGGCGTGGCGGAATTAGGAGCATAGGGCAGGGGCGTTCCCCTGCTGGTCTTGTTATAGGCCAAAGCCAAGTCCTGGAACTCCAGCAGAAATTCGCGATAGCTGTCCGCGGTGTTACTGGTTACGATGTTGGCCTGCCAGCTCGTGGGGCCGCCATCCGGACCGCCGCCGAGAGGCGTGCCGTTTTCAGAATTGACCCATTTCGATTTCTCCGGCTCAACCACCAGCCCGGCATACAGGCCGGCCTGTTGATGCGTCGACGGGCCAAAGTGATCGTGCGTAAAGACTGTACGCAGTGTCCTGTCACCACCCTTCCCATTGTTGACACACGGCGGCCAGAAGCAGCCATCCAGCGGGTCTGCATACCAGCGCTGAATCGTGGTGGAGGCTCCTTTCCAGTTTTGTCCCGGCGGGGGCGCACCGAAGTTGATGGGATATCCATTGGCCGGGGTCGGATCTTTCGCGAGCGGGCATGTGAAGTTAACCGGAGAACCGGGCTGGCAGTTGTTCTCTTTGCGGATCGCATCAATGCGGTCCCTTACTTCATCTGGACTCAGGGTGCCATCCTCGTAGTTGAATCCGTTCGCCGCGCCGTCAGAGGCGAGAACGTCAAACTTCACCAGGTGGATATGCTGCCCCAGAATGTCTGTGGGGGTGCGGACCTGGAAATTATCCAGTTCGTAATAACTGGGAACCAGGTTCGTTTGCCAGAATTCGACAATGTCCGAATTACTGTTGGCGCGGAAAAAGAATGGTTCCGGCGCACGTTTACCCGAAACAGTTGGAGCCACGTCACTCCACAGCGTAATGAAACGCTCCTGCGGGTAATGCCATCCCTTCTTGTTAAAGACAACGTCTGTCTGGATATCAGCGGCTTTATAGCGTCGGACCTGTCCCACGGCCTGCCCCTGGTCGTTGACAGCGGGATCAGCAAACGGCGCGCCGGGCTGCGGTCCGCGCGGCAAACCGTTGGTGATGAAGTTGGCGGGCAGCCCATTGGGCATAAAGCTGGGATGGTTGCGTACAGAGTTGAAAGCGATTGCGGCCTTTTCAACCGGAGTGCCTTCTTCTGGCAATTCACGGGCCAGCATCGTGGGATTGTCTTTGCTGAAGTTCCACTTGTTGTGATATTCGCCATCCACGGTGGCAAACAAGACCACGTGCCGCGCCAGCCCGCCATCAAGGTATATGGGCGAGCCGTCTGGCTCTTTCATCGGCTGGCCGGAAGCGGTCAACGCCGGTGCAAAATCATATGGTGGTGGCGGCGCACGATGTCCGGTAACTCCAGGAACGAAGAATGGGAAACCCGGATTGGTGCATGCTCCCACTGGTGATCCGGATCCGTCCATGCGGTCACACAGAGGGATGGTCTTGGCCTCATACCCATCCACTCTGCTCGGAACCTTGGGGTCCTGTACGGGAACGATTTCCACTTTGGCAGGAATGGGCGCCATGGCCTTGGTGGGCAACGGCACGATCGCCGGAATAGGTGTGCCAGCAACAATCTCGCCATCAGGGAGGGCGCGCGCGCCTTTTACGGGAACTCCATTCTTGTCTAATGACGTGCCTGCTTCAAAGACATCATGGACCCGAAAGAGTGACCACATACCTTCGGCAAAGTGAGGATAGAAATGGCAATGGAAAATTGAGTCGCCCAGAGTCTGGTTGCGGTTGCCGCCTCCGTTGTAATCGATTTCAATGGTGTAAGACGCGCCGGGGCTGAGCAACTGGCTGTCAAGATAACTGCTGTTGGGATCATTGGGCGTGTGCATCCATTGATGCGCGTGCTGGTGATGAACGTGCGTGAGGTTCGCTCCAGCATGCAGGACGCGGAACTTCACGTGGTCTTGCAGATAACTGTGATAGACGTTGGACGGGTCATCCGGGAAGAATGCCCGGCCAGCCTTCTGTCCCGGCTGTGGCGCCGAGGGCGAGGGCAACACTGTGCCATTTACCTGCAATTCCTCGAACGCGCTGACCCATGGCGTTACGACATTGGGATTGATGATCGGCGGATACTTTTGCGTAGATGGGATGTTCGCGGGCACATCCACCACCATCGCGGGATCTCCCACGGCCCATGATGCCAGAAAGAATTCCTCAAATTTGCAGTCCTGGCAATTCCACATTGGCCCAACATGCACCCTATTGGCCAGGATCTCCGCTCCAATTGCTCCAGTTCCGTAGTTAATCGCGAAGTTGTCCTTGCCCGGCGCAAGCACGGTGGACATATCCGGCGTGCTGGTGCTCGCTGGCGGATAGAAGTCCGCAAACGCCTGCACCGCGCTGGTAACCTCATGGTAGTGAATCGTGAACTCACGGAACGGCTCGCGGCGGTTCGGCGAAGCCGGGATCGGATTGAATTCCGGCCCTGTTTGGGCATCGGGGAAGCGGCCGGCGTTCGGGCCGGTGATGATTGCAGTCAGGTCGGTGTGGGCGGTATTGCGGGATGCATCAACCATCCGCAAGATCGGCACGCCGGCGCGCGGATGGCTCGGCGGATACGTGGCGTTATAGTTCAGGATGGGATGTCCATCCGGTGTAAAACCGTTATTGCCTTTGGAACGATCGATGGCGAGCAGCAGGTCCGCGCGCGTGACCTGGCTGCGATAGTACTCCGCATTCGGCGGCTCAACGTTCACGGCGCCAAACATTCCCTGTGTAATCTGGCCGGCTTCAGAGCCAAACGTCGCTCCCATGCTGTACAGCAGGAATGTTCCTTCTTCCGCGGCATATAGGCTGTAAGTTCTGGAACTTCCTGGGGGTACCGGTCCGGACAGGCTGCTTGCATTCTTGCCGACATTTGAAGCGTCGTCCGCGATGCTGGTCGCCAGTTCCAGTCCGCTGACATGGAGAGAAGCCGCCCGTGTCACCGGTTGCAGCGGACTCGGCGGAGTTGGAGCCAGCAAATTCGTGAAATTGATTTTGAGGCATTGCCTCTGGTTCACGCGCAAGACGATGGGGCGGGGGCGCTTGTCCGCCCGCAGGCGCACCTGTCCTGCCTGGCAGGCGACCTTGGAACAGCTTTGACCGTCGCTTGAGCGCACCAGGTCCGAAACCAGCGCAAACACCATCCCCTGCGGCATCGCGGCCCCCAGGCGGTTCAGCATGTATGGCTGATCCAGCGCTGCAACATTCGCGGTCACGGTGTTGCCAGCGGAGCATGCTACGGCTGCCGACTTTCCGGCTGGGGTGGGCGCTGGTTTTGGTGCGGCTCCAGCGGAGTCAATACTCCAGAAACTGGCCAGCAGTATTGCTGCACACAAAACGAATCGGCGGGAGGAAAACTTGCGTAGCATACAGTCTCCTTCTTGCTGCTTTTGAGCCTGATATCGAATAACGTTGTGGTGAACCGGGGTGGGGAATGTGCCCGATGCGTGCCAGCCGGGCTTTTTGCTTACAATGGACCTGCAAACCTTGGTCTGCTCTCCAAACTTGAAGAAAGTCGCAAATCACTTTTCAATTGAGTTAAAACTGGTGGTAGTTTAGTCGGCGAACTATTACTCTGCAACCCAATAACGAATTCCTTGAATCTCTTTAGTCACATGCGCAAATATTTTCTTCTTGGTCCCGTTTTGGGAATCCTCTGCCTGCTGGCATTACTATGTGTTTCCGAGGAAATTCATCCCGGCGAAGGATTGAGCCCACAACAGGCTGGGCACGCGCAATCAGCCGGGCCCGGAAGAGGCAGAAACTCCGCCACAACCACTCCCTTCCCCGTCACTGCCCGGTGGAAGAAAGTGCAACGCACTCTTGTCCGCGATGGAATCGCGCTGCAACTTGAGGTGGAGCCGATCCAGGAGCAGGGCGACCCTGCCCCAACCCGTACGGGACAGGCACTGCGCATTCGTCTGGCCCTGCATGACGCTGCCACGCGGACGCCCTTGACCGGACTGCATCCCGCGGCCTGGATGAGCCTGCGCGAGGGCGAAGAGGTTCCGTGCAATACGCGCGCCCGGGCGTTTCTGCGCAGGTCCATCATGGAAAAACAGCCGGAGATGGACCTGAATGACTACTACGTGCTGGTGCTGAATCAAGACGGAACAATCAACGTGGTGGACCCGCAATTCTCATCCGGACGGCCAAGGCTGGTGGCTTCCATTGCATTGCCCGGCCGCGCCGTCGATTGGGCGCTCTCCTCCGACCAGACCAAGCTCTATGTGTCGGTCAGCCAGCCCGGCGAAATCCTGATGATCGATACCGCAACCTGGGCGATTGTCCATCGCGCAAAAATTTCCGGCGCCGCGAAGCTGGCGTTACAGCCTGACGAACGCTATCTTTGGAGCAGTTACTCCGGCAATGAATCGGGAGTGGCAGTGTTGTCAGCGGCAAGTCTGGAGCTGGTTACGCGGGTGCCGTTGCGCGCGGGCACTCATGATATTGCTTTCAGCAATGACAGCCGCTTTGCATTTGTTACCAACCCAAGCGCGGCTTCGGTTTCCATGATCGATGTTGTGCGTCGCGCACAGATAAAGGAACTGAAGACCGAAGGGCCCGCTGCCGCCATCGCTTACTCATCCGCTTCCCAGGCTGCGTACGTCACCACAGCCGGCGGAAGCATTCTTGTCATCCGCGAACAGGGTGAAGTTGTCAGCCGCATACGGGCCGAGCCTGGTCTTGGGCAGATCGCTTTCTTTGGCGACGGACGCATCGGCTTTGCTCTGAACCCCGGGAAAGGCCTGCTTCATGTGATCGATGCCGCGCGCAACGTTCTGGCACAAACCGCGCCGATTAACGCTTCGCCCCAGCAAATTGTTTTTTCGGACCAACTGGCCTACATCGTTCGCCGTGACAGCGACCTCATTGAGATGGTGCCGCTCGACCACATCGACGCGCCTGGGGCCGCCGTTTCCATGGTAGACCTGCCGGCCGGGCGCAGCGCCTTCTCGCATGCATCCGCCGATGAGCTGACCAGGACGATGGTTCAGTTGCCGGGTGAAAATGCGGTCGTGATCGCGAATGCAGGCGATAAGGCCGTCTTCTATTATGAAGAGGGGATGGCGGCGCCCATGGGCACGTTCAGCAATTTTGGCAAAGAGCCCAGATCCGTGCTGGTGGTTGACCGCAGCCTAAAGGAAAAATCTCCTGGAGTGTATGAAGCCACAGGACGCCTGGAAAAAACAGGTACATATATTGTTCCGGTCCTGCTGGATTCGCCCAGGATGGTTGAGTGTTTTACGATCCCGGTCGGTGTAGAAGACGCCAGTCCAGCGGAAGCCCCTGAGCATCGCTGAAAATCAGGCGCAGTCTAATCCGGCCTTTGCGGCTTGCCGCACTCGGGCTGAAAAGAATGGGAAGCCAGGTCAACGCACACGATCTCAGCCTTGGTGGAGCCGATACGGCGGTTGGGACCAAACGTGATGCCCGGAAGCATGCCGGTCTTAAAGTCGCGAAATTGCTCCAGACTCAGAATCAGTTTTTCCCGGGTAAGGTTCCGGCCCGCGCGGGTCAGAGCGTCTTCCAGCACCTTGGCGGCACAATACGCCGAAATCTGGATCAACCGATGATCGCTGGCGAGCTTGTGCCGCTTTAGAAAATCCTCGAACTCGTCCACCCCACCCAGTTCCGGCTGAAGCTGTGGATAAGCGGCGAATATCCTGCCCTGAAAGCGCGCGGGCGCGGTAAAGATACCGCCATCGAGCAGCGGTCCGAGCACAAATGTTCTGGGGGCCCATTCAACGCCATCGGCCGCCTGGATCCATTGCAAAACCTGCTCTCCGCCACCGATGAAGAAGACTGTATCGATGCCCCGGCTTTTCAGGTCACCCGCTATACGGGCGCCGTCCGCCGCCGAAAACGAAAACTCGCCTGGCCTACGGATGCCGAGCTCTTGCCAGGTACCTTGCATTGCCGCGGACACATCCACCTGCAATTGATCATCGGCAAGAATCACCGCTGTTTTCCCCGGCACAAGCTCTCCTTCTACCGCGGCAAAGCGCATCAACTCCTGCTCCAGTTGCTCAAATCCCGGCAAAAGATAGAAGACTTCGCGGTTGGCAGGATCATCGGGCACTGAAAGCGCCAGCAAGCCGACAAGCGGAACGTTGCTCGCACGCGCCAGCGCGGCCAGGCCCTTCTCCGTTCCGGGAACAAACGGAGCAACCAGAGCGAAAACCGGCGTAGCCATCAAACGTCTGGCGCTCTTCAACGCCATGGCGCTGCCCACGCCCGTTGCGGCAAGGCGCAGTACAATTCGCCGGCCGTAAATGCCGCCCAGTTGGTTGAGGTCGTCAAAATACGCGGTCAATACGGCCCGTACGGCATTTCCCGTCTCCGCATTTACACCCTGGAGAGGAGCCATGCTGCCCAGAACGATGCGCGTTGGCTCCACTCCGGGACCGGTGTCAGTTGAAATACGTTTCAGATATGCCACCAACTGCGCGGCGCTTGCGGGCGACATGCGAAACCGCGGCATCAGCGTGGAAAGCTTGCCGCCCGCGGGATCGCGCCCGGAGGTGACGGCGCGCTGAAACAGCCACGGAGTGAATCCGGGGTGTTTCCTTCCATTGGCATGAGTATGGCCATAGGGCACCGTCAAGTAGCGCCACGTGATGTCGCCAGGGTCCTGGCCGCTCTCGGGACGGCCTTTGCCATCGGCGCCATGACAGCTCGCACAAGGTTGGAGCCTCGCCGAGACCTCAAGGTCTCCTATGGAACCCTTGATTTCTTTGCCCGCACAATCGATTCCCTGAAAGTAAATCTTCCTGCCGCAGGATTCCTGCGGAGTCAGCGGAGCAGCCCGCAATGCTGGCGCGCCCAGGCTAAAAAACAAGCACACGCCGGACACTACATGCCACAAAGCTCGTCGTAAGAACTCAGTTTGCTGAAGGGCCATCTTGTTCCAATTCCGGCTCGAGGCTCATGGTCGTTTTTCTGAAGCGCCGGCAGGAGCAACGGCCATCATCTGCTCGATGTTTTGGGTAAGAGCCGCGGTGGAACCGAGACCATAGACACGCTTCCACAGCGCCGCCTTGTCATTGACGATCAACACCATGGGCGAATGGCTTTCCGGCGAAGCCGCCTCGACCCCCAGCGCGCGTAACAGCCGGTTCAACTCTGTCTTCTCGCCCGTCACCAGCGTCCAGCCCGGTTTTGCGCCGAACTGCGCTCCCCAGGCGCGCAGGCGCTCCGGCGTGTCAGTGGCGGGATCAACCGAGACGGAGATCAGAAAGACATCCTTGCCCGTCCGCTCGCCCAGGGTCTTTTGCAGCTTGCCAAACGTCGCACCCAATGGCGGACAAAT
Source organism: Terriglobia bacterium (assembly GCA_041488515.1). Taxonomy (GTDB): domain Bacteria; phylum Acidobacteriota; class Terriglobia; order Terriglobales; family Acidobacteriaceae; genus Angelobacter. The sequence continues at coordinate 46,386 of JBGPPK010000006.1, forward strand.
CGTCGTGCATGTGGTGTAAATGAAATTCATGGCAACGACTTTTCCCCGAACCAAGTCACGATAGAAATGGCGCCGGTTGCCGTTCTGGTCCAGCACGTCGATGTCGGGTATTTGCGCTCGCGCGGGATCGGCCGACAGCGTTGCTCGCCGATTCGTTCGCACATCGGAGCGATGTGGGACTTTGGCCGTCTGCCCGGTCGCTTCGACCATCGACGCCGCAAAACACAAGAGGATACCCGCAACAACGGCCGCGAGTTTTGCGCGGCAAAGCAGCATTTGAGCGTTTTCCGGAATTTGGTGAATGCAGGAGCGTCCGACCCTCCTGCCTGCACGGTGCAGGAACATTTTGCCTCGCTCGCCATTCGTATTCTAGCAGTCCAGCGCGGGACCCATCTCCCGATCGCGCGTTTTCAACTCGAAGCCAGACACACTTCACACAGGCCATGTCCATCTTGGTACACTAAACAACGCTGTGATACAGTCTAGGAACGCTATCGAGGCGCCGCTAGTCATTCGTTGCCATGCACCCACCACGCAAAAGCAATCGGTCAATAGCGATCACGACAATTTGTCTGATCTCTCTAGAGATCGCTATCGGCTTAGGGTTTCCACAACCTTTCCGGGCGCAAGCATGCCAGCAGTCGCCTGACGCTAAAATGTTTAATGTTGCTTCTGATCCAGATTTCAAAAACTATCAGCAAGTCGTAACGCGGTTCGCCAAGAAGCATCGACCCAAAGCGGAGAACAATTTTTGTATCATTGGCTCTTCAACTGACAATGTGAAAAACGCCTGGGTTTTGTGGCGGGAGGGCTCACAAATCATCCTTTGGGAGGGCGGTAGCGACCTCGATCTCTCTCGCCGAATCATTCATCTCAAATCTGACGTCGTACCAACAGAAGGCGACTTGCACGGGAGCACTTATCTTGTGACGAAATCTTGGGTAGATGATCTCTCCAGAAGTTGTAGCCGTTTAGGCGTTAAAGTGCACACGCGTAAAGTCAAAGGTTCTCACAAGCAGTAGACGGAGTTGCTCGATGATTACGCTCCCCCCAAAGAGTACTGACGAAGGTGCGGAAACGCGCCTGTTGCTCGCAGAATGTCGGGGCCCATCATTTTCCGGCTACAACCTCGCTGATGCGACGAACTGCATGCAACTGATGGACCTGGTCCTATGGAATCGGGTCGACGATCCTAAGAAATTCTTAGCGAAAGCGCCGACGCTGGTCGCGGTGATCACGGCAAAGGGGCAGTTTAAGGGATTCGGACAATATCCGCATTACGATAACGCGATCGTTAATAACATACAGCAGATGATTGATATTGCAAACAATCCGAAAGATTCGCGAGCAACACAATTTGCCAGCTTCATAAGCGCCGCTATTAAAATCGCTAAAGCACCACAAACGATCCCGGAACCGTCACCGGGAACGCTGACCGCATGGCGCACAGCGGGTTCCGGATCGCCAGGGCTGGGCTTCACTTTCTTTCAGACAGTTTTCGGCACCGCTTTCTACTACACCTAATCAAAAGATGCGCGGCCGGATGTGCTGCGCGGTTTTCCTGGGTTCTGCAAAAATTCTCATCCGCCCCGTTTCCATGCGATGTGTGGTGACCCTGGCAGGAGTCGAACCTGCGACCTGCGGTTTAGGAAATTGCGCCCAACAATTCGTGCTGTTTGTTGTCAATCGTTTGCACTAGGGCCATTTGTGCTCGATTGGGGTTATTTGGCACAGTTTCCGGCTGATTTGTGCACAAGGTTGTGCACAAAGCGATTCTAACTGTTCCCCCACTCTTGGAAAAGCTCGTTGCCATTCTTCCATTCGTCTTCGAACTTAAAATACTTGGCCACACAATTATTTACCATCCAAACTGCGCTCGTAGTGCTGCGTATCACCTCGATGATGGAATCATCGCCGTAATTTGGCTGAAGGTCATAACCCTTGAATCGCCTTCCCAATTGCATTACGCCGCCATGGGTATAGCTGTGGAACACAACCCGAGCTTGATCCATTATCTTTCCCAGCAAGCCTTCAAGATCAAACGCCTTGTCAAGGCGCGGCGCAAGGTCTTTAAAGTTAACCCGGTATTCGTCACTGCGTAGCTGCTTTACCTCCTCGTCGGTGCCGATGATCGTCAAGTGCGAACGGAACAGAACCTCCAACACCGGGCGCACCAAAGCAAAAGCGGCACCGTGATATCCGGATGCAATTAGGGAAATGATCCCCTTGTGAAAGTCAAAGATAAGCGCCCAGTACGCAATCAAAAGTGTCTCACGATCACCTGTGGGGCACTGGCCTTTGCTGATTATCAAGGCCTCAAGTTGCCCACCCAACTTTGCTGCGCCGTCAATTTCGCTTTGCACGCTCATGCTAAACTTTCATTGTTGGGGGCCGTAGCTCAGCTGGATAGAGCAAGAGTTTCCTAAACTCTAGGTCGGCGGTTCGACTCCGCCCGGCCCCTCCACTCATTTCTTTATATCGTCTTCGAGCGCCCAGTATTCGATCCTGTCACTGGGAAAATCGGCAACTTTTTCTTTTCCGTTGTAAGCAATTAGCCTGCCTCGCTGCTCTTTCGTGGCAGTTGCGGTTATTTTGCGAGGTTCGTTTTCGTACATAATCTTCACCACTAGTTGTTTTGCCATAAGGTTCCGACTTCTCATCCCTTTTTGAAAAAATCATCTCAAAACGGAATGTCATTCTCCTTCTGGAGCTCTTGCAGGAGCTCGTCAATCTTTTGGTCTGCATTGAGAGCAGTTCGTCGGGCAAATACAAGTAGCGACTCAAGGTCGTCCGGTGCGATGCCGTCCACGCCTGTATGCATTTCAACTATGGTGGCATTTTTCTCATCGTCAAGCATAATTGATGGGTGCCCCTGAGGCGCGCCCCATTCATCCCTTGAAGTGTAAGGAACGAGAGTCAGGGTGTACTTGCCCAGCATGGGGGCCACGAACTTATTCGGTTCTGCTGTGGGCTGCCACGCCAACTTTCCGGCCATAGTTTTTTTGTGAATTTCCTGAAACAATGCTAGAGCCTTCGGATCATGCATTATCCGCCTCGTCATTTCTCCTCATCGCAGAAGCATGCTCTTCGACGAAGATGTCTCTAATTTTCCCGCAACTGTCCTGCATTTGCGAGACCTGTCGGGCCGTTGGCGCTATTGCTGTCGCGGCCAATTTTGATGTTACGACACGCAATGACACCAATTGCGCCTTGGCGTTTAGAAGATTGTTCTTGGAATCAACGGGAAGCGTGGCCTCCCATCGTTTCAACATGGTCAATGTGCGGTCGTGTAAATCGTTGCAACGAAGCCGAGCAAGCTCGTGCTGGCCGAGGTCGATCAAATTGCCTACCTCGGCGGCGAGCTTCTGCGCCAGATTGATTTCTTCGGCCAAAGAGCTTGACAGAATCGCTTGCCGAGCCTGCTTCGCTGCCGTTGATGCCCGTTTCGCAAAATAGGCCGATACGGACGCGACAATTAGTCCCGCTACGCTCGCGAGGTTGCCCCAATTGCGGCCTACGAAATCAATCATCCGCGTAGTAAACGTCGGTTGGTCCAGCGCGCTGACCTCCACCTTTTAGTTGCCGGGGATGTAAGTTAGAGGTTAGGGCCGCCAACGAACCCTTGTCAATTCGCATTTTGTGGTGGACATTTCCTCCAAGTGTCCTCCATCGTCGTCTCGTGGCCAGCATGGCCGGAGGAATGAAAATGAAAAAGCAATCAAAGGAAATCACGGTAGGCAAGGCAACGAAGTACAAGCGGGTGAAGTTTGATGTGGCGAAGATCGTCGCGCTCTACAAGTCCGGCAAGCCGGTTTCCCAGATCGCGGTCGCAATCGGCTTCCCGCCCAACTGCGGCCAGAACCGCACTCGCCGGGTGCTGGAGCAGGCTGGCATCTACAAGCCCACGGCAGGCAAGAAACCCGCGAAGAAAAAAGCGGCCTAGCTGGCCGCCTGTACGGAATCCAACGCCGGGCCGCCATGGCCCGGTTTTTCTTTTGGGGGCAAGATGCCTGCGGCTCGCAAGTGAGCACACACCCGGTTTTTGCCATGGCCCCGCTGATAGCCCATCTGCACCGCTATGTCCGGGATACGAAGGCCGCTGGTGTAAAGCTCAACAACCCGCGCCCGGCTGAATTTCTTTAGCAGGAGTCTGTTGTGCAGCAGTGGCTTTCTGCGCCTGCAAGGTTTCTTCCTGGTCATCCCCGCAGTATGACCGGCCCGTCCTACTTCAAACCCGAGACGCTTTGCAATATCACGGAACCGCCACAAATAAACGCGCACGGCCTGCGGGGTCGTACCAAGTGTCTCTGCGACTTCCACAGAATCCATACCGAGCCGCCATGACCGGAAGGCAATCGCTGCTAGCAATTGTAAAAATCCTCCAGCCCGGCGAATCGCTGCTTGGTGTATCGCATGCGCTTGATGCTGGATGGCTGGTGCATCTGGGCGAATGGTATAGCCACGCAAGGCTTTGGTCGTGGCTGCCCGATTGATTTCCTCGCGGCTGATGCTGTCTGGGTCTGGAAGTTTGCGACGGTCCCGGCCCCTGCCTAGATAAAGCCATGCCCGCAGCAGCAGAACCTTTTGTAGCTGCAAATCATTCATCGCAAACGGCGGCACCCATGCTGCGGGTTTACTTTTGTGCCGTTGGGTCTGCATGAACTTAGCGTCGTCGAAGGAAATTCCATTCTTGCCGTTTACCGGCGCGCTGCGGCGCTCAAACTGATGTTGATCAAAATGTAGGCTGCTCATTGTTCTGCTTCCTCCCCTATTAGCACGGCGCGCTGGTGATTGGTCAAACGCACGCGGTAGTTCGCGCCGCAGTCGGCGCACTCGCGGCTCACGTCACTGCGCTCGTTCTTGCGTAAGTAAATCGCGCTGCCGCATTCGGGACAGCCGTTGCTCTGTCGCTTGTTTGCCATCACGCGGCCCGCGATTGAAAGTGGGTCGCTGCTTGATCGCGGCAGCACAACATCTTTGGTATCTGTGGGGCCGCCCGGCGTGCAGATTTGACAATAGGGTGCGCGGGATTCGCCTTCAGGGATATACACGTCATGTTGGCATTTGTTGATCGGCATGAAAACTCGCGTTGCTGTGAAGGGGCAAAACGATTGGGGCCACGGGGAGGAGCGTGGCCCCGAATCGGAGCGCGTATGCGGCAATGAGGCGTGAAACCCTGCGCGGCGCATACGCATTGGCCCGCGCTGACCAATCCTTAAATGTGAAGCGTGGCGTAAACAATCGGTGGCAGTGTGCCGTTTGTTGGGTCGTCCACGATAGCATCAACCATCTGAAGGCCCGTGTAAGCGATCTTGCCGAATTCCACCAGGCCGGGATACTGCAAACGGCGACGGATGTACAGCGAGGACGAGTGGACAAAATACGCGCCAAGGTCGCCAAAAATGATGCCCTTGCTGCCCGCTGCGCTCGGCATCGAGGGGCAAACGTAAACCGGCTTGCCAAGGATGCGGAGCTCGTCATTCACCAAGGGGAAGAACGGGAATCCAGAAGCATCCTTTGCGTTAAGCACTGCCTTGTAGGTCGCATCGGCCATGAGCCACGCGGCCTTTGGAGCTTCGCGGTAAATCTTGTTCACGCTGAAATAGATGTTCGTGAAATCACTGAGCGCGAAAACGCCCGCTGCGGCAGTGGTAACGCCGGAATTGGCTGCGCCTGTGAGCACGCCCTGCGGCCCGGTGCTTCCGTCGCCGGTAACAAGGTCGGCAGAAACGCCCCGCCCGAATGCGACGCCAAAGGCACGGGCCAGCGCGGCGTTCGTGTCGCCGTAAGCTTTTGAATCCTGTTCAAACTCAAACGAACCGGCAAGCGTACTGCGGTAGGTGAACCGGTTCAGCATGTCGTTGTTCACTGCTGGAACCACATCGGGATTGTGCTGCGCGGCCTCGGCGACCTTCACAGCCGTGATGGTTGAGAGATCCCAACCGGGAATCGTCAGCGGCGGCAGGCTGAAATTCGGCTCTTGAATGAGCGTAACAACGTTCTCATCAAAGAGCGGATCAATGGCGGCCCGGCCTTCGGCAACTTTCTGGGAGAAGGCGCGTGGGACCAGAACGCCGCCCGCAGTGCCCGCGCTAAAAATGGGCGTCTGCGTGCCAGCGAGTAGAGTCGTGGCGCGTAATTCTTGTTCAAGTTCATGGTCTGGTTTACCGCACAGGAAGCCACGAAAGATTTGCTCATGCATGCGCTGCTCGGGCGCGGCGTTGTCAAAGTCAATGGGAGCCTTGCCGATTTCGCGGCCAATCTCATTGGCAAGCTTCTGCCGAATTTCATCCGAGGAATAGCCAGTCTGCCGAATGTTGGCGATCTTCGCGATCAAAAGGTCAGCGCGTTTGCCATCGGCACGCGATACGCTGCGTTGGTTGAGAATCTGGGTGGCTTGGTTCTGAAGCGCGTGGATTTCGCGCAGGGCTGCGGGCGTTAACATATCTGTTCTCCGCGACAAACTTTTATGTCGCCTGATTAAATGAAATCTACAAAAGCGAAACGCTGTGAAGCCTGTCGCGCAGAGCATCTGCATCTGCCTGTGGCTCTGCTGGTGCAACAGGCACGGGCACGGCTTCATGCCCTGACCTCAGCTTGCGGCTTTCGATAACTTTCTTCGCGAGCCAATCCGGGCAACCAAGGCTGCGGAGTGACACACGCTCACCGTTCGCGGCCTTGAATGCGGCACTGCCGTTGCTGCTGCGGTATTCGATAATCATTGAACTCACTCTCTTTCGTAATCGCGGGTCAACATTGCGGCGACGGCCTGATCTTCTGACTTGCGCCGCTTGGCTTCGTTGGCCTGCGCCTGCTGTAGTGCGCGCTGATCTGCTGCGGCATTTTTCAAATCCGCTTCGATAGCACGTTGCAGCGTGAACCCGATGGAATTTCCATTTGGATCAACTTTCTCTTCTTCGCGTGAAAAAATCTTGCCGAGAAATCTCATACTGCCTCCTGTAGCTGTTACCACGTCCCCAATTTGAAAAAGTTAGGCGGCAACTGCGCTGCGTTGCCCAAGCTCCGCTCCGGCAACAGGGCAGGAAAGCGCGGTGCCTTTTCCAACGCGCCGCAGTGGAATATTTCCGTCGGCGCGCTGTGTGAATACTCAAGGTGGCACTTCGCGCAGGCGAAGCCCAACCCGGCTGGTTTGCCGGATATTGTCAGCGCCCGCCACCACTTGGGCGGTGCTTCTGAGGACACGCGGAAGAATTCAATCACTTCGACAGCTCCCGCCAATCCGCGACAACCTTGCTGGCAAACTTTTCAATCTGCGCGTTGGTGAGCTTCGGCCTTCCGCCGAGCTTGCCGTTCTGCCGGGCCGTTGAAACTTTCGCCAACGATCTTGACTTCCCGCCACGACGGCCGAGCACGGCTGCGGCTTGGGAAATTGAAACGGACATCACGCACCTCAAAAATCGAATCGCTTCGGTTTCTCGCGCTACTGTGACGAGTCGGGGATTCTGGCGAATTCAGAAAAATGAATAGGGCTGCTTTGGTTTCGTTTCAGGGCCGATTAGCCCCGATCATTCAAATTCCCAATCGCGGGCGGATGCGTGAATTGGGGCGCACGGTTATCTCGCGTTGGTGACATCATCTCGGAGGCCCCTTTCCCCTCAGAGGGTTACGCGGGATTGAAGTAATGCGGGCGGCGCGCTGACACAAAAGGACAACCGGCCAACGCATGCATCCACTGATCGCAATGCATAAATAGATGAGGGACTGCCTTTGCTGCTGCCCGGCTGGGCCATTTCGGGGCCGAAAATGCTACGAATTGCATGCTTTTATGGCTATACTTGGAATCACTTTCCTATGCCCATCCAAAAGGTAACCAAGTGCCCGGCCTGCCATGGCGCGGGCGTTGGACAGAATGGCAAGCGTTGCACGCGCTGCAAAGGAACTGGGGAAATCACGGTTCGCATAAGGCTGCCGAAGGGTTTCGTTGCTGGACAGGTTTCTAGGCGTTGACATGACCGGATACCGGCACAGGTAGCACTCACTCCAGGTCGATTGCTTGTCTGGGCTGCTGTGGCCGTCGGCAGGGTTATTTCAATGCTTCTTTGACAGCATTCAACAGCACGATTGGGCCATCATGCGAATCTACCGAATAGTTCGAGCCCGGCAATGGAGCATCGCCATGGCGTCGGATTGAAAGGAGCGGCGCGGAGCATTTGGGCCGCAAGGCATTGAGCAAGGCTGCTTTGTCCTTCTGGGGCATGGAATGGCCCATCATCACCAAATCAAAGTCTTGACGCCCTGTGCAGATTTCCAGCGCCTCAGCAAATCCAAGCGCGGACGTGACATCGTATCCTGCTTGCTCCAACAGCATCTGCCGCGTTTGCAGCAACGGCTCATCGTAGGAAATCGACAGGATGCGTTTCATGGCCAATGGATTGTACTCTACCGTGGAGCCGGTAGGAACATGGCTGTTACTTGCCGGGCGGTTTCGGCGTATTCGTTTTGTGCATCAACCATAGCCCGCTCGGCTTCGATCAATCGGGTAAGGGCTGCGAACCGTTGACGGCGCTGGTAGTCATCGCGGCGTTCCCATTCGCGTGCCATGCGTTCCAGCTTACGCCGCAGATCGCCGGTTGATGGCATCTTGGATTGCGGAGCCGGTTTCACAAACTGATTCGCGGCCCGGCGTGCTGTCTTGAAGCTGCGGCCAAGATGCCACAAGCCGCAATCCCTGCACTGGTAGGCGTCAAGGAACTTGTATCCGCGTCCGCCCCGTTTCTTGAAGATGGCAGCTACTTTTTTCTGCTCCGCTTCCGCATGGGCTTCACTCAAGTAAGTTTGTTTCGTGCAGCGCATCAGTCCCGCTCCAACGCGCCGCGATTCCGCAGGGTAATTGGTGCCCGGCGCGGCGCTGCATCAATTTCGACCAGCTTGTGCTCATCCTTACAGGCCCAATTGGAATGATCGAGTGCGATCTGCGACATTGCCATCATGGCAAACGGATACAGGTGCACGGAGTAGCTGATTGGACAGACAACGGCGCATGGGCCGTCGCCGTGAATTGTGTACTGCGGCCAACGCTGCCGGGCGGCCTGTTGGAATTCGGAAAGTAAAGTCTGGTCTGCCATGATGTCTTGTCGGCGGGCTGTTACCCTGCCATACCGCGTCCTGCGACGCTTCCATGCTGTGTCTTTAACGATGGCTTTTGGTTTTGGTTGAAAAGCGAAGCGCAACGGCACGCGCCCGGCTTCAGCCGGTATCGTAGGTTAGTGTTCGGTGCTTACCTTCGGAAACCTTATCGGGGATTAGGCTCCCAATCATTGGGAGGGGTAGAGGGGCAATGATTGGGAGGGGTGGTGGTACCAATCATTGGTAGGGGTACCCCTTGCAATCATTGGGAGGGGTTACTAGTAGTAACCGATTCATCTCTCAGATACTTAATGAATTGACCAGAAAAACCTTCGTTCCACTTTTTGCCCACGGGCTTTTCTTGCTGCACAAAATTCCTGAAATGCTTCACGATAGCCGAATCATCAAGCCCCGTATTCCGCATCGCCTTGACGAAGTTCGGATAAGGCCGGAATCGGCCACCGCTGATTGCGTACAGGCCAACGCCCAAGGTATCGCCGGGTTCATTACTCCACGGCATGGATTCTTTTTCCGTACAGCGGCCCGGATTCTTGGCGGCCCATTCCTTATGCGTGAGTGGCAGGTAGCAGATGGATGCACCATCCTCCTTGGAAATCACTTCCAAGAAGCCTTGTTCAACCAAAATGTGGATGGCCTTCCGGATTGTGTTTTCAGTGGCCTTGAAGTATGTGGCGAGTCTAGGGATTGATGCAGAGAATACTCCGCTCTTTTTACCTAGGTGGAGCGCCATCGAGAGAACCAACGGAGCGTAGTAGGCTCCTTTACCTCTCAGGCGGGCGAGATGCCATTCGGCGGAACAGTGGTAGTGAGAAAATTCCATGTCAGTGTCTCCGTAAAAGTGTGTCTCCAAAAAAACTTTGCGCGTGGTGAAGTATGCCGCGCCCCACTCTTTGGGTTTTTGTTGCTTGGCCCTTTTCAACGGGGACAAAATCCCAAACTCGCTAACCCCGAATGATTAGCTGCGCGTTGTGAAGTATTCGCGTCCCACTGAAACTCCAGCGCCCTGTTACGCGCCCTAGGCGTTGCAGGTTTCTACGCCACCACCTTCTTGTGCGCTCTGCGGCGGGTTGGTTTCCGGCCCCGCTTTACTGCGGGTTGGGCAGCCAACCACGCACAAACGGCGGGCCAAGAAAATCTTAAGTATCTTCCACAGTGCAGAGCTGGCATGGGATTATCGCGGCGCTGGTTCTCGTACACCCAAGTGGGCTGTACTTTCAGGCGCTCTGCCAGTTCATTGACGGTGAGAATGTCGGCTGGTGAAATTGTGGGCGCGCTAGGCGCACTGGTAGGCACGGGCAAGTCTCCAAATTCATTTTGGGATTTGGCCTCGCCTACCCTCGGCATGAAGCCGTAAGGCGCGTTTCGGTATGAAGCCCCGAGCGGCTAACACCAGCGGCCTGCTGGTCAAAGTAGTAGATTACAAATTAGCACGAATAGATACATGTCTCCGCGATTTATTTTGATCCGGCATGCCGGGATTTACGAACCTTCATTTTGCTGAAGGCGCGCTCCAACTTCTTCATGGCGGCGCGTGCATCAGGGTCTGAAGTCTTAACGTAGTGGGTCTGTGTCGTCGCAACATTCGCGTGCCGCAAGATGCGCTGGATAACCATGTCCGGCACCCCCAACCTGTACAGGTTGGAAGCAAGCCCACGTCTGAAGCCATGCCAGCCACGCCACTGAAGCCCGGCCTTCGTCAGCGCCGGTTTGATCTCTCGGCGCAATAGGTTTGCCAAGATCAGCGGGCGGCCTGTGGTCCCGGCGAACATGAAGCCGTTTCCCGGCGTGCGCTTGCGATGGACGATCAGCGCATGCTTCAAAAAAGGCACGCAAGGCACAGGCGCAGAACTGCCCTCCGTCTTGGTATCGCCTTCATCACTCACCCATGTGCGCCAAGCACTGCGCCGCACCAGAATTTCATCGCCCGTGAAGTCTTCCCATTTGAGGCCGCGAATTTCACTGTGCCGCAATCCTGAAAGCCCGGCCACTAGCAGCACGGTCTTTGACGGTTCATTTACAGCGTTTACCATCGCGGTAATTTCTTCCAGCGAGTAGGCATGCACGCTTTCGGGCTTCTTACCCTTGGGCACCTTAGCCTCACGTACTGGATTCTCCCGGTTGAAGCGGTCTGTGCGAATCGCATAGCGAAAGGCACCGGAGAGGAAGTTGCGGGCATTCGAGAGCGTTGTCTTGGCGCGGGCCTTGGAATCGGCGATAGCCCGCAGCAATCGCTCAATGTCGCTGGTGCGGCTGTCCCGCAGTTGTAGCCCGTTAAGATGTGGCTGCACAAGTTTGAACATGTCGCGGTAGCCCTTGCATGTGCTTGGCTTCAGTTCGGCAGTGCACGCAGGCAGATACACATGTTCTAGGAACGATGCCAGCGTCTCGATTGAATCAGGCCGGGCGGTTTTAGCGTTGATCGGCCCAAGGATCAGTTCTGCAAATCCTTTTACGCTTTCCGGCGTGCGATATTCGCGGCTGTAGGTGGCCAGTTTCTTTGCGCGTTGGCGCATCACCACTTTGCCGTTAACGATTACCGGCTCGCGGAATCGCAACATCCATGTGTTGGCTACCCGGTAGATATATCCATCTTGTGCCATTTGTGCCCCTTGTGGCGGCCCCGTGTAAAGGGCCGGAAACACAAGTATATTAAGTGCACAAGGTGTGCACAACTCCTCTATTTTATAGGCATTTTTATTGGTATTTTTGAATGTGGCAGGCTTTTTAGGAAACCGTCGCTCTATCCATCTGAGCTACAGGGCCACTAAAGTCATTTTACCGTAAACCCATTCCCGCAAAATCACTTGCAGGATGGAACGGGCCTGACCCTTTGCCGCATCACCGGACTCTGGCTTCCCACAAACCGTCCGGCCTCTGGTTTCTTTTTCGCCGGGTGGGAAGCGCTGCCCGGAACCTATTCCAGCTTGTTTCCTTCCTGGGTAACTCCGGTGGCTTTCGTCCCCACATAGATATTGCTCTTCCCGCTGTGGCGAATCGTGTTCTTGACAAGTTGGATCGTGTTCCCCGAATCCACCTGGATGCCGTAGCCAGCTATGTCAGACACTGTATTGTTTTCCATTGTCACCTGGGAAAGCACCCCGCCTTTATCAGTGGCCGGACTCCACGCCAGAAGCCCGACTTGTTCATGCCCCTCCGTATCGCCGGAGACCACGTTATCGGATACCTGCACATTTTGTGCCGAGCGCACTGCGATCCCTATGGAACTGGAATTCCCGCCCGGCGCCCCGCGCAGCACGATCCTGTTTCCCTTGACCGTGACTTTCTGTGATCCATCGCCCACCTCGATGGCAGCGCCTTTGACAGCGGTAATCGTGTTGCCCGCAATGCTGACGCCAAGCGTGTGTTCGCCTCCGGTTTTTGCCCCCAGGACAAAAATACCGTCGCCTTTGGCCACGTTACCGATCTCATTTTCTCGAATCTCAAGAAGAGCCACGCTTCCCGTGGGTGGCGTGTTCCCCGCGCGAATGCCCGAGCCCGCCTTTACCCCTTCAATGCGGTTCCTCAGGAGCTTTCCTTGAATGCACCCATCGTCCAGGGCGATTCCGTGAATCATGTTGTTAAGCACCGTCACTCGTTCTACGGTGAAATCAGAAACGTTGATTAGATGGATGGTGCTCACCGGCGCGGTCTGGCTCGCGCTGTTGCCATCCAGTGTGAGATCGTGGACCAGGATCCTTCGGTTTCCACGGATTCCACCGGCATTCTGGATGAGATCTTTGTTTGCTCCCGGGGCAAGCCGCAGCACGGTGCCGTTGCCTTTGCCTGCCAGCTCCACGTTGTCCGGCAATCCCCAGGCCTCCAGGGCATCGATCGTTACATTCCCCAGCAGCACTCTGAGCGGTCCAACAGCGCCGGCGAACGGGTTTACAGTAGCAGTTTGCGATCCCGAGATTGAGAGAGCGTCACAAGTACCGCCCTCGGGGACAAGCCGCCGGATGCAGGAACGCAGCTTCTCGCCAAAATCCGCACCGGGTTCGGTGGCCACGTTGATCCGGTTCTGTGGCACTGGCCTTGGCAGCTGAAGCAGCATGTGCGCGCCTGCTCTCGGGGGCAGCACTCCTTGCGGCAGGAAAAGGCAAGCCAACAACGCGCAGGCCAAGAAAGGAGTTCTGTAACGCTTAATCATGCATTGCTTCTTTCTCCGGTCCGTAAAAGCTGCCAATCAAAACATGAGTGGACGCATACGATAATTCCTCCGGCAATTTGCCTGCTCGAAGGCGCACAACCAGGGCCACTCGCTTGTCTCCTGGCTCTCATGCCGGTAATCGCTTCAGCAGCGCCGACGCCCGGCGAAACCACGGGCGTTCACGGCGTTTGAGATAGCGCGGCATCGTGGCCTTCTTGCCCAGGATTCGCTGCGCCCACAGTCGCGCCTCCGCCGCTTTCCCCTGCGCCGCCAGCAATTGCGCGTAATTGAACTGCGTCTCAGAAAGCGTGGAAGTCTGGGTGACCTGCTCAAACAGGCTCGCCGCACGCTCATCCTGATTGTTCCGTGCCCAGGCATAAGCCAGCAGCCCGGCGGCGCGCTGGTAGTCGTAGTTACGGTCCATTCCAACCACTCGTTCCAAGTCCGTGACAGCGGCGGGAAAGTCGTTCAACTCCAACTCGCACAGCGCACGCCGGTAAAAAGGGTCGGGCGAATCCGTCCTTGACGAAATGGCGCGGTCGTAGCATTCCTTTGCTTTGGCGAATTTTTTTTGCTCCAGGTAAAGGTCCGCCAGCTCTTCGTAATTACCCGCGGAAGGATTGTCCAGCACGATCATCTCCAACTGCCGGATCCTCTTGCGATGGGAAAACACCTGGAACGAGTGCCGGAGCAGCCCCAGATCGGGCAGCACTTCAACGGCAATATAGATCAGGGCGCCAAGCCCTCCGCCCATAATAATGATCCACAGCCAATAGGTGTCTGGGCGGCGGCGGATAAAGTGCACCACCGCAATAGCTACAAAGATAAAACCAAAACTGTAGTTTCCGAATAGATTCATGGATTAGCGGCGGGCAGTCCATCAGTCGCCCGCTCTGTTCCGTGGGAATATCTTGCGCACCGGGGTTACAAATGCGTCACGGGAAGTCTCTTCCAGCGCGCATCGATCACTTCTTTGGCCCGCTCTTCTCCTCGTCCGCTTCGACCATCTTCTGCGTGCGCTCGCGAATCTTGGCCATCATCTGGTCCATTCTCTTTTGCTGGATTGCCATGCCCGCCTGCATGCCTTCCTGCATCATCTGTGGCTGCTCGTGCAACATCTTCTGTCCTACAGGTCCGGAATAGAACCGGATGATCTCGTCGAGGTCCGATTTGCTGAGATGCCGCCGATAAATGGGGACCATGGCTTCAACCATCTCATCCAGCGGCATATCGGCCATGATGTCTTCCACCATGCCGTTCAATGCCTCAAGCTGCTTCGGCGTAGGATCGGGGACCCGCTCGCGGAAGGCCTGCTCGGCGCCCTGCTTCATCGCCTGCTTCATGCCATCCATCATGAGCCCCATGCTTTTGCGTATCTGGAGCAAGTCCAGGAGCGTCATGACTTGATCATGGGTTGGTGCGTCGGGCGAAAAACCTTCTGTCTTGGCTTGGGCCGCAGCTTCGGCAACGCTCTGTTGGGCAAATACCGGTGCACCAGCTACCACGAATACAAGGAGCAGCAGACTCTTACGCATACTTGATCTCCTGACTTGGGGGAAGAGAAAGAATCGCATATCTTCCTTTTCAATTCCACAGCAAAATGGCCCGGCCATCCAACAAAATCCGCTCAGAATACCTTGGCCGACACGCTGAACTCCCTACTTTGCTCGCGGATGGGTCTTGTCATAGACCTCCATCACATGGGTAATCGATAGTTGCGTGTACTTCTGGGTAGTTGAAAGCCGCTCGTGCCCTAGTAACTCCTGGATAGCCCGCAGATCGGCGCCTTCCGTCAACATATGCGTGCCAAAGGCATGGCGCAGAGTATGGGGGTGTATGTCCGGCGGCAGGCCCCTGGCTACGGCAATCTGCTTCACGATCCGGCCCACGCTGCGCGAGGTCAAAGGCCCGCCACGCTGGTTAATGAAGAGCCGCCGCGTGCTCTTGCCCGTTGCATTGAGCACGCGCTGTCGCGCCGCGCGATACGCCGTCAGCGCTTCCGCCGCCGCGCCTTCCAGCGGCACATAGCGCTGTTTCTTTCCCTTGCCTCGAACCAGGATCACCCCGTTGGCCTCTTCGATATCGCCCAACTCGGTCCCTACCAGCTCTGAGTTGCGCAGGCCGCAACCATAGAGCAGTTCGAAGATCGCACGGTCGCGCTCCGGAAACGCGGCGCTTTCCGGCATCTCACTGTTCAGCAGCCCGTTGATTTCCTCCATCGTGGGGACGCGCGGCAGCTTCTTCGGCAGCCGTGGCGTGGCCACCAGCTTCGCCGGATTTTGCTGCACCATGCCCTCGCGCGCCAGCCACTTGTACATGGAACGCAACGCCGCCAGCGACCGCGCTACTGAAATTTTGCTCAAACCGCAGCCATGCAGATGCGCAAGAAATCCCCGGATCGTGACGTGATCAATTTCTCTCCAGCGCGCCTCCGGGCCCAGGTATTCGGCAAAGCGCTTGAGTTCGTTGCCATAGGCGCGCAGCGTATGCACGGATGCGTTGCGTTCGCCGCGCAGTGAATCCAGAAATTTCTTCATGCCCTTCTGGATCTCCAGGCTCACAGGATTTTCTGTCTGCCTCATGGCCTGCTCTCCGTCACGCTTCTTTTTCCGCGGGGATGAAATTTGCGATAGACGGTTTTCAGCCGGTCGAGCGCCACATGCGTGTAGATCTGACTGGTGGAAATATCGGCATGGCCCAGAATGGTTTGCACCGTGCGCAGGTCCGCTCCGTTCTCCACCATGTGCGTGGCGCAACTGTGGCGCAGCATGTGCGGGCTGGCGTGGCGTCCTGAAGCGGAAGCTGCCTTCACCATCTGCCATACGCGCTGCCGCGTCAGCCGTCCGCCTCCGCGACGCACAAAAAGCATGGCTGAAATCTTGCCGTTGAGCAGCGCCTCCCGGCCGGCGCCCATGTATGCGCGTATCTCGTCCTGGGCGGCGCGTCCCATCGGGACAATGCGCTCTTTATCGCCCTTGCCCCGCACCAGCACATGCCCCAACTCCAGTTTCAGATCTTCCAGCTTCACATGCACGATCTCAGAAACCCTCAGGCCGCCCGCGTAGAGCATCTCCACCAATGCCCGGTCGCGCTGGGCCAGCGCAGTCGACAGTTTGGAATCCTTAGCCTTTCCCGCCGACTCCAGCATGGAATCAATCTCCGCCGCGGCCAGCGACTTCGGCAGCACCTTCCATTGCCGCGGCGAATCGATCTCCAGCGTCGGGTCGTGTTTGATCATCCGATCCAGCAACAGGTATTTGTAAAAGTGCCGCAGCGTGGAAAGTTTGCGCGCCACCGAGCGGTCTTTGACCCCGTTCGCAAACAACTGGCTCAGAAAACCGCGCACGTCTTCGCGCCGGGCCTGCGGCAGCGTCCGCCGCCGTGCCTGAAGAAACTCCCCGAACTGCACCAGATCGGACTGGTACGAACTCACCGTCAGCGGCGCCAGCCCTTTTTCGACTTTCAGGTAATCGAGAAAGCTCTTCACCATCGGATCGGGACGGCTGTTTGCGTCGGCAGGGCTGTGATTCCGCTTGTTATCAGACGCCATCACTCTTCAGTATCCTGCCTGCCCGTGCCCGGGCCAATAGCTCATATGGTTCAATTTGAACCATCGATTGCCAGATTATCTCTCCGTGCCTCATTGTAGCGAATATAAGACGAATTAGCCAAATCTTAATGACGGGGAAATAGTATGTCTTGGCTAAGGGAACCGAGACTTCAGCTCGATACTCTTCCAATCACCAGATCCCACAATTGACAATTTTGACAATTCCGGCGATTTTGGCAATTCATTGGATTCCCTTCACCAGCAGCACCACCGCGTCCGCCCCGGCCTTCCTGTCCTTTGCGATCTCCAGGTATTCAGGCGACTCCGCCCACTCCCGAAAAGCCGCCTCATCCGGAAATGACAGCAAAACAACTTTATCGCGGTCCCATGCCCCTTCCACGACAAGCGGGCTCTCGTCCGCCGCCAGCACCCGGCCTTTAAAACGGCTCATCACGCTCATGAATCTGGATTGGTAGCGGTTGTAGGTGGCCCGATCGGTAATCGAAAGTTGTGCAATCGCGTAGACCATCATCTTGTCTCCGTGGTAAAGGTTCAGGCCGAGGGCCGACTATTCCTGCCTTCATTTGTTCTTCTCCCTAACCTACCCGGAAGCCGTCGCGGAACTCAAGCCGCAAACGCCTCATGGCAGAATGGTGCATGCCGAATAACCGTCCTGCATCCATTCCTGATTTCCTTTACGGCACCGCCTGGAAAGAAGACCGCACGGCCACGCTCACCGAACTCGCTATCCGCATTGGCTTTCGCGGGATCGATACGGCCAACCAGCGGCGGCACTACTTTGAAGAGGGCGTAGGCCAGGGATTGGCCGCCGCGTATCGCACGGGATCGGTCACACGTGCGGACCTTTTTCTGCAGACAAAATTCACTTATCAAGGCGGCCAGGACCACCGGTTGCCCTACGATCCCGCGGCCAGCCTCTCCACCCAGGTTGCGCAATCCATGGCCAGCTCGCTCGAGCATCTCGGTTCCGATTATGTTGACAGCTACGTACTCCACGGCCCTGCCTCCCGTTACGACTGGACCGAAGACGACGCCGAAGTGTGGGAGGCCATGATGAAGGAGCGCGATGCCGGACGCACGCGCCTTCTCGGCGTGAGTAACGTTGGGCTGGGGCAGCTTGAACAGATGGCGGCAACCCACGCAGAAGCCCCGGCATTTGTCCAAAACCGCTGCTACGCGCGTCTTGGCTGGGACCGCGAGATACGGCTCTTCTGCCGGGAGAGAAATATCGTCTACCAGGGCTTTTCTCTACTCACCGCAAACGCGGACGTGCTGCGCCATCGCAGTGTCATGGGCCTTGCTGCGCAGGCGAACGCCACGCCGGCGCAGATTGTGTTTGCCTTCGCCCGCGCGGCCGGCATGCTGCCTCTCACCGGCACCTCAAATGCCGAACACATGAAACAGGACCTGGAAAGCCGCAACCTGGTACTGCCGATCGAGGCGGTCAATATGATTGAATCAATTTCCGGGTAATGCTTACCGGCAGCAGCCAATCTTCATTCGCTGCCATCGTGAGCGACTCCGAGGAAGCGCGGCGCCTCAAGGAGTCGCGAAGGAGGGCAACTTCTATTTTGTTGGGCTCTTCTTCTCCGCAGCCTTTTTCTCCGGCATCACGAACGGCTTCTCCCCGATGCCGCAAGCCCGCGCCACCGTCACCGCGTTCAGCGCGCTCTCCGGCCGTTCTTCGTGCTTGAAGAAGGCAAAGACTTCACGTTGCGCGCTCTGCACTTTTAATTCTTCTATCACCTGCTCCAGGTTGGGCTGGCTGTACTCCGGCTCGCGAAACCGGTAATAGAGAAAATCCGCCGTGGCAGCTTTGGGGACAACGATTTTCTCGCTCTCCGCCCAGCAAAGCGCGGCATTCTTGGCTTTCAGGATCTCGTACACCGCATCGCTGAACCAGCTCTCGTGCCTGAACTCAAACGCAAACCGATAAGCCCTTGGCAGCAATTGGGAAAATGTCTGCAGCAAGCCGATGTCCGCCTTCAGGTTCGGCGGCGTCTGAATCAAGATCGGCCCCAGCTTGCCCGACTGCCGCATCGGCTCCATGCTCTGCAGGAAGAAGCGCATCGAGTCATCCGCATCCTTCAGCCTTTTGAAATGCGTGACCGATTGATGCACCTTGGCGGCGAAA
Organism: Terriglobia bacterium; assembly: GCA_041488515.1. GTDB lineage: Bacteria > Acidobacteriota > Terriglobia > Terriglobales > Acidobacteriaceae > Angelobacter. The sequence continues at coordinate 65,346 of JBGPPK010000006.1, forward strand.
CGGAAATCCGCCGGCGTGGCCCCCAACCATCCGGCAATAGCGCTGGCCGTGGGCATGCGGCGAAACGTGGCGTTCAACTCCACCGCATTCAGCCGCGTCCCGTAGAACTCAAGGAACCGCTTTGACGGCAGCTTCTCCGGAAAAAATGCCGGCTTCCAGCTCGCGTACGACCAGCCTGAGGTCCCGATATGCAGGTCCATTCCCGGCAGTATAGAAGCTTGGTGCGGCGTCGGCAAAGCGCTCTATTTGGCGACAAAAAAAAGCCCCGGCCGAAGCCGGGGCCAGAGAGCGCAATTAGAGAAAACTAAAACTCAAACTTCAACCGCATGCGCATGGAGCGCCCGTTGGAGTCTGTCTGGTTGAAGTCCAGGAAGCTGCCTGCGGCCGAGCCGTTCACCGTGCGAGCGGCAACAAAGTTGCCCAGGCTCAGGGTATTCAGCGCGTTGAACATCTCCGCGCGATACTCCAGGCCCGCGCGCTCCGTAAAGCGGAAACGCTTGGCAATGGCGAAAGCCAGATTGTCGATCCCCGGCGCCCGCAGCGTGTTGCGTCCTACGGTGCGTGCGTTGGGAGCGCCAGTGCCCTGGATGAAATGCACCGTGGCAGGATCGATGCACGGCGTGCCGGTTACGTCCGGGTTGCCAAAGCCCGTTGCGCAGGTTGTCTTTACAATGGCCCGCGTGTTGAGCGGAGCATCGATGTTGCTGATATCGGCGCGATCAGGCCCTGATTGTCCGTCGCCGTTGCGGTCAATACCGTTGGCGATGGTATAGGGGAACCCGGTCTGCCAGTGTGAAACCCCGGAGAAGCTCCAGCCGCCCAGCACCTGCCCCAGAATGCCGGTTCTCGGCGCTTTGGGACTGAAAAGGAAGCCCACCGCGCCTACGTGCCGGCGATCGAAGTCTGAGTTACCGTAGTCAAGGTTGCGGCTGAACCCAAGAATCGGCGGCGCCGAAGGGAATGAACTCGGCGTCGAGTCAAACGCAAACACGTCACTGATGTTGTCCAGGTAATGGGCGTATGTGTACGAGCCCTGGAGTTGCAGCTCGCCCAGCGGAGTGGATTTTAAGCCTCTTCTCAGGTTGAACTGCAGGGCTTGGTAATTCGAGTTTGCCGAGGCAGCCCGCACCGTGCGGATGCCCTGGCCGGCGCGGACGCTCGGCACCGCCGAGATTTGCAGCTCGGGATGCAGGCGATCGCCGGTAGCGGCGTTCACGATCGGGTTCATGTCCAGCGTCTGGTAGAGCTTGTGCGAGACCGAGCCCACGTAGGATGCGTCGGTGATCAGACCGTATGGCAGTTCCCGTTCAAATCCCAGCGACCAGCGGTCGGTATAGGGGTTGGGGAAATCGCCCAGGAACACGTTGTTTTGTGCTGACGTTTTGTCCGCCGGCGTGGCCACGATACCGGCAAACAGGCTGCTGAAGCCGGCCGCGCCGCGTCCAACCGAGGTCGACCCTATATTGCCGCCCAGCGTGTTCGGTGAAGAACCGGCGATGTTGGAGAGCAGGTTGTTGAAGGCAGAATCGTAGCTGGTCTGGAAGCCACCACGCCATACCATCTTTTCTCCGCCCAGCATCCGGTTGAACCAGTTGTCGCCCTTCGGGTTCCAGGCAAAGCCAACGCTGGGGCCGAAGTTGTTTTTGTCCGCATTGACCTTGTGCGGGGCGGCAAAGTTGACCGTGTCATAGTTGGTGAAGCCGGCCACCGTGAAGTCGTTTTCCGGCGCGCCGAACAACTCATAGCGCAGGCCCAGATTGAGCGTCAGGTTGGTCGTTACCTTCCATGAATCCTGGAAGAAATACGACTGCCGGAACAGGTTGGGATGATAGATCGAGCTGCCAAACTGCCGGTTCAAGGCGCCGTTGACTCCGCCAAAATCGTCCAGGAAGTTGGCAAAGGCGGTTACGCCCGTGCTGCTGGAATAAGTAAACGATCCACGCTCGTTAAAGGGCGGATGCTGCCGCGCCAGTTGTCGCAGGAAGTCTCCGCCGAAACGGAAGGTGTGCTTGCCGCGGACCAGGCTCATGGTGTCCTGGTACTGCCAGTTATTGGCGAACCTGAACTGCGGTATGTTGGTGGCAACTCCGAATCCCGAAATCCCGTTGCCCAAACCGCCGTAGTTCGCCAGGTTCAGGTGGAACGGATCTGCGGCTGCGCGCTCAAAATCAAAGCCGATGCGTCCGTAGTTGAAGCGGAATTCGTTCGTCACTCTGGGGCTGATGATATAGGTGTCGGTAAATGCCCCGGTCATGGTGATTCCCGCAAAGGTGCTGTCAAAACCGGGCAGGTTGTTGAGCCCGTTGGGACTCGTCGTGTTGCTGTCATAAAGCCAACGGAAACTCAAAGTCTGCTTCTCAGAAGCCGTGTGGTCAAAACGTATCTGGTGGTTGTTGTCGAGTGAAGCCAGCGGCGATACCCGCACCACTTGCCCTGTCGTCAGGTTTACGCCGGTGCGCGTTCCGCCGTTGCAGGCCCCGCTGGGCACGGCAAGGCTGATGGGCAGCGGGTTCAGCGATGGGCTGCCGCGCAAGGAACCTAACGCCTGCAGGTAGAGGCCTGCGTTAGGGCAGGACGGCGCCAGAGATTGCAACAAGGCTACGCCGGCATCGTCGGGCACGCGCAGCGTCCTGGTGGTCTTGCCGAAGAAGCGGTCCCATTGCGCCGCGCCGAAGAAGAATGTTTTTCCGTGCCCGTTGTAAATGTGGGGAATGATCACCGGGCCGCCGATGGTGAAGTCGGGAATGTTTTCAACCGTCCGCGGCGGGTCGGTCAGGCCGCCCACGCGGTCCAGATGGTTCAACGCTTTGAACGCGCTGCCCGTGTACACATAGGCTGCGGTCCCATGCAATGCGTTGGTGCCGGACTTGGTCACCTGGTTGAAGACCGCGCCGCCCGCGCGTCCGTATTCAGCGCTGAAATTCGCGGTCTGGACGGTGAATTCCTGCACCGCATCGGCGTTGGTAATCGTAAACGCCGGGCCAGTGACGGAAATGTCATTGTTCTCAACTCCATCAATCATGAAGTTGTTCCCGCGCGGCCTTTGGCCGTTCACGGCAAAGTTGAGCGTGCCGTTCTGGTTGATGGAGTTGCCGCTGGCCAGGGATATCCCGGGAGACAACTGCGCCAGGGTCAGGCTGTCCGCCCCGGGCAGAGGCAGGCTGGAGATGGTCCGAGCGGAAAAGTTCTCGCCTCGAACCTGCTCTGAAGTCTGCAAGGCAACCTCAATGCCGGATGCCTCCACCGTCACCGTTTCTTGCGCCGCCCCCACTTTGAGCGAAAAATCAATGTTGCTCACGCGGGCGGACTGGATTTCCACACCGCTCTTGGCCGACCCAGAAAATCCTGGGGCCTGCACTGAGACTGTGTAGTTTCCAAGATCGACGGCATCAAACCGATAGATGCCGGCGCCATTGGTGGTTGTTTGCCGGGTTACGCCGGTCGCCTTCTCGGTGATTTTGACAGTGGCGTTGGATACTACAGCGCCGGAACTGTCCGTCACAGTGCCAGTGAGGGTCCCACGGCTCGTCTGGGCAATAGCGGTTGCAGACAGGATCGCAAGCAACAGCAGCCCAAATGCTGAGCGTAGCTGAAACTTCATCATCATCGTTCCTCCGGGAGTTCTTAGTGAATTAAGGACTGGAGGATTCGAGTTGCAATAGTATCGGCAGGCTTAGCGAAATAATCTCACTGCTTGGAACACGTAATAAGGTTGCCGCCGTCCCGCCACAGGGCTGTTGGCTCTGACTTCTCCCGGAGACCCATCTCTGCCAATTGCACGACGACGACCAAAATCTTTTGCATTCTTCGTCGTGACAAATTTCGAGCGGCATCCTTATATGACGAATGTAAAGTTATGTCAACAATAATGTTAAGTCTTGTTCGCAGGAACTTTTCATCATTAGGTAAATTATTTGCACAGCTTTCCCATTATGAAATTTCATAGCTTGATTGACGTTCATCTCTGATTAATTGTAAAGATGTGTTGGCAGAAGGAGGTTCAATGTTGAGGGCTCCGGTGGTGATGACTTCCGGGCAAAACCTTACTTACTTATAGAGGAGATACTTGGTCCGCAGCTCTCTGAACTTTTGCAGATCGTCCTGCCATGCCTGGGCGATGCTGCGCGGATCGTCGCCATTGGCCAGCGCGTCAAACACCTGCTGGTTGGAGAGCGCCGTGATCATGTGTTCCATCTTCCAATTATCGGGATAGAGTTTTTTCAGTGCCGCTGCCAGCTCAATCCCCAGTTCCGGAGCGTCAACCACAGTGCGGTCGGTAACAATCATGTTCACGCCCTTGCACTGCTGGTTCTGGTACGGGCCGCTGACCGGCGTAAAGGTCACCGGGACAAATCGCACGCCCGGAATCAGCCGCGCGTTGAGGTAGTCAGAATAAGCACGGGCGTCAATCCACGGGGCGCCCATCACTTCAAACGGCGTGTCAGTGCCGCGGCCCACCGAGACATTGGTTCCCTCCACCAGCGCCACGCCAGGATAAAGCTCTGCCTCATTCACCGATCTCAGGTTCGGCGAGGTGTTAATCCAGACGATGCCGGTGGAATCGAACCAATCGCCCCGCAGCCAGCCCTGCATGGGAATCACCCGCAGCCGAGCGCCGATCTTGTTCTCCACGTTGTAGAGCTGGGCCAGCTCGCCCAGCGTCATGCCGTGGCGTATCGGTAGCGGATGATAGTTGGTAAAGCTCGTGAACTCCGCTTGTGACATGTTTCCCTGAACAATGGATCCCGTAATCGGGTTCGGCCGGTCCAGTACGATCACTTCCGTATTCGCCTGCGCTGCGGCCTCCAGCAGGTAGCCCAGCGTCGCTGGATAGGTATAAAAGCGGGCTCCTGCATCCTGAATATCAAAGACCACCGCATCGAGCGTCTTCAGCAGATCCACCGGAGGCCGCTTCTTCGCGTCCGTGCCGCCATACAGCGAATACACCGGCACGCCGGTCACCGTGTCTGTGATGTTATCCACCTTCAGGTCGTCCACAGCGCCAAAGATTCCGTGTTCGGGAGCAAAGATGGCCGCAAGCTTCACCCCCGGCGCCGCCGCCAGCACGTCGATCGTCCGTTTGCCCTGCCCGTCCACGCCCGTATTGTTGGTGAGCAGGCCGATGGTCATCTCCGTCTTGTCCTGCTTCAACGACGCAAAATTTTCCAGCTCCAGTACGTCAATTCCGGTCAGAGTGTGCCCGTTACGCGCGCTCAACCGCCGCGAGGCTGCCGCTGCCTCGTTATAGCCGGTAATCACCAGTTGCCGTTCGCGATCGGGAGAAGTCACATCCAGGTGCAGCAGCGCTGCCACAGCCGTCGCCACGCGGGATCGCAAGGAAATGATCGCCGGTCCCTGCCGGGGCAGGACTGAATTGGTCAGAAGGATCACGTAGGTATTTGTATAAGGATCCACCCACATCGACGTACCTGTGAACCCGGTGTGTCCGAATGAACCTACAGGCAGCAGCGCTCCGCGGTTGGAGGAGAAAGAAGAATCAATGTCCCAGCCCAGCCCGCGCACCTCGGTGGCATTGGGGGGCTGCTGCGGCGTCGTCATTTTTTGTATGATGTCGCCGTCCAAGATTGTCTTGCGGCTGATCAGCGCCTGTGCATACAATGCCAGGTCGCCCGCGGTGCCAAACAGGCCCGCATGTCCCGCAACGCCGCCCATTCGTTCCGCCCTGGGATCATGCACCACGCCGCGCAGGGTCTGCTTCCGGTCCGGAGCGTATGTTTCCGCGATTTTGTTCTTCCATTGCGCGGGAGGCAGGTAACGCGTGTGCTTCATTCCCAGTGGAGCAAAAACATGCACCTCGGCATACTTGTCCAGCGTCATCCCGGAAAGCCGCTGCACGAGTTCGCCTAAGACAATGAAGTTCGTATCGCTGTAGGTAAAACTCGCGCCGGGCGGGGCCTGCAACTTTTCTTCATGCGCCAGGCGAAACGCAGCGTCGCGCCCGTCCCAGGGTGGATTCAAATCAACGTCGGGCCGCAATCCGGAGTAATGCGTCAGCAACTGGCGGACAGTGATGTTGTCTTTCCCGTTCATGCCGAAGTCAGGAATGTAGTGGATAACCGCCTCGTCCAGGCGCACCTGCCCATACTGCACCAGCCGCATCACGCTAGGAGTTGTGGCCACCACCTTGGTCAGCGACGCCAGATCGAAGATTGTGTCCAGCGTCATGTTCTCGGGGCGCGGACTGGTGGCGCGAAATCCAAAGGCCTTCTGGTGCACGATGCGCCCGCCATGTCCCACCAGCAACACCGCTCCCGTGATGGCCCTGTCACTGATCTGCTCCTGCACCAGCGCATCGACCGGCGTAAAGTTCGCCGTCTCACGAGCCTCGGGCGCAGGCTTCTTCTTTTTCTGCGCGGGCGCGGCAGAAAGGCTTTGAACCAGCAAAATGAGTATGGGAATGAAGCCTATGGCTTTGCGCGGGAATTTCATCTGTGAACTGAGTGTGTTATAAACCGAAAACAAAAGCAACGCGAGGACTTTTTCTGCACCAAAGTACCAATCACCTCTTGTCCTACGCCTTCGACGGCCAGGACAACCAGTTTCAACGCGCCTTTGATGTCTTATGCTCCGGCATTAAGCAGCGGGCATTCCCCGGCGCCTCCATTGCGGTTGCTCATCGGGGAAAGCTGGTTGCGCGCAAAGGCCTCGGGCATTTCACCTACCAGGCAGAATCTCCGGCGGTTGCCGCGGACACAATCTACGATCTCGCGTCGGTCACCAAGGTGGTTGCAACCTCGGCTGCCTGCATGATCTTGTACGAACGCGGCCTATTCAAGCTGGACCAGCCGATGTTGGAACTCCTGCCCGAATTTACCGCCAGTGATCTGGAGCAAACCGACCTGCGCCGGCAGCAAGTCACCCTGCGCATGCTGTTGGCGCACTGCTCCGGCTTGCCTGCCTACGTGAAGCTCTTCCAGACGGCTCACAATAAAGACGCGCTATTGCGGCAGGCGCTCCGGGTTCCACTCACCGCTAACCCCGGCGCCCGGGCGGAATATAGCGATATCGGCTTCATTCTGCTGGGCGAAGTTCTGGAACGGCTGACCCGCGAACCCCTCGATCAGTTCTGCCGTCGAGAAATCTTTGCCAGACTGAATCTCACCCACATGGCTTTCAACCCGCCGCCTGAATGGAAACCTTTCATCCCACCCACGGAAGACGATCTTGCTTTCCGCCATCGGCTGATCCAGGGCGAGGTCAATGACGAAAACGCCTCCGTCATGGGCGGGGTCGCCGGACATGCCGGCTGTTTTTCCACAGCCGAAGACGTGTCAATTTTTGCACAATGCATGTTGCTGGGCGGCACACCTCTGGTGCAAAGGAAGACTCAGGAAATTTTTACCAGGCGCGAGGATTTTCCACCCGGTACATCGCGCGCCCTGGGCTGGGACACGCCGTCCCAACCGTCTCAGTCAGGAAAATATTTTTCCTCGCGCTCCTATGGCCACTTGGGCTATACAGGTAGTTCACTATGGATTGATCCTGATCGCCAGCTTTCCGTCACGCTACTAACCAATCGCACTTGGCCGGACCGTGGTTCGCAGGCCATTCAGCAAATCCGGCCTGCATTCCACGATGCAGTCGTCGAGGCACTAGACTGAGGTATTGACAGCGTGAGCCCCCGCAAGACCACCATCCGTGAGCTCGGAACTGAGCAGCAAAACCACGCCTCGGCCGCCCTTGATACGTTGCCGGCACTTGAAATAGCCCGGGTGATCAACCAGGAAGACAAGAAGGTTGCGGCCGCCGTGAAGCAGGCCTTGCCGCAGATTGCGCACGCGATCGATGCTATAGCCGCGGCCATTGGCAATGGCGGAAGGCTCATTTACACAGGCGCGGGCACCAGCGGCCGTCTGGCTGCTCTGGATGCCGCCGAATGCCCCCCAACCTTCAACACCGATCCCAAGACCGTCCAGTACGTGATCGCGGGAGGCAACCGGGCTCTGGGACGCGCTGCTGAATACAGTGAAGACTCGCGTTCCGCGGGCCGCCGAGACATGGCGAAACGCAAGCCCGGCAAGAAAGACGTTGTGGTTGGGATCGCGGCCAGCGGACGTACGCCTTACACCCTTGGAGCCCTGGAGCATGCACGCAAGAAAGGGGCCAAAACCGTGGCTGTGGTTTGCAATCGTGGCTCTGAGCTGGGTGCTCTGGCTGAAATTGAGATCGTGATGGAAGTCGGCCCGGAGGCTGTATCGGGTTCAACACGCATGAAAGCTGGATCCGCACAGAAAATGGCCCTCAATATGCTCTCCACTGGAGCCATGGCTCGGCTCGGCTACATCTACGGCAATCTCATGGTGAACGTGAAGACCATGAACCAGAAGTTGATGGAGCGTGGACTTGCTGTCCTGGAAAAAGCTGCTGGCGTGGACCGTCCGGCAGCATTGAAAAGTCTTAGGGCGGCGGATAACCAAGTTGCCCTGGCCTTCATCATGTTGAAGACCGGTTTGGGCCCTGCCCAGGCCGAAAAAAGACTCAAGAGCGTTAAGGGGAATGTGCGGCAAGCGATCGCACAGGGTAATTTAAAATGAAGATTGTTCCCAGGTCACCCCATGTCCGTTCCAGCAAAGCAGAATCGCTGCTGCCCGTTCCTGTTCCGGACTTCAAGAAACCGATCGCGCGCAGCCGGACCATCCGGATTGACTTCAGGGACCTGGCGATTCCGCCCGAGAGCCTTATGGATAAATTTGTAATTCGTGGTGGCAATCCCCTGGTGGGAAGCGTCCGCATCAGCGGCGCCAAGAATGCCGCGTTGCCGGCGATGGCCGCCGCGCTTCTGACCGACGAACCCGTAATCCTGGAAAACATTCCTGACGTGCGCGACATTCAGACAGAGCGCAACCTGCTTGTCTCCATGGGCGCTGACGTTGAATTGGGTTACGGCCGCGCCTCCCACCGCACCACGATTTCATGCAGCAAACTGGTCAACCCGGAGGCTGCTTACGAGCTGGTAAAAACCATGCGGGCCTCCACTCTGGTGCTGGGACCGCTGGTGGCGCGCATGGGACGCGCCCGCGTTTCCCAGCCGGGAGGCTGCGCCATTGGCGCCCGCCCCATCGATCTCCACATCAAAGGCCTGGAACGGCTCGGCGCCACCATCAAGCAGGAGCATGGCTACATACAAGCGACTGCGGAGCGCCTGCGCGGCGGGCACATCATGTTTGACAAGATCACGGTCACCGGTACGGAAGACCTGATGATGGCCGCAACCCTTGCCCAAGGCGAAACCATCATGGAGAACTGCGCTCGCGAACCGGAGGTCACGGACCTGGCTGCCCTGCTGACCAAAATGGGCGCAAGGATCGAAGGCGCGGGCACCAGCACTATCCGCATTCAAGGCGTGGAGAAACTGCACGGCGCGCGGCACCGCATCATCCCCGATCGCATCGAGGCCGGCACGTTTGTGATTGCCGCCGTTCTCACCGGCGGCGACCTCACGCTGACCAACTGCGACCCCACGCATCTCGGCGCCCTGATTCAAAAGCTGGAGGAATGCGGAGTCAGCATTAAAGCCGGAAGCGACTCCATGCGGGTCACCAACGGTCATCAGCTCATCGCCGCCGACGTGAGTACAGAAGAGTATCCCGGCTTCCCTACCGACATGCAGGCACAATATATGACTCTGGCCACGCAGGCCAACGGCACTTCCATCATCACGGAAAACATCTTTGAAAACCGCTTCATGCACGCGCATGAGCTTGTGCGTATGGGCGCCAACGTCAAAGTGGAGGGCCATCGCGCCGTCGTTCGGGGGAAAACCCCTCTCAGTTCTGCCGCCGTGCAATGCTCCGATCTTCGCGCTTCAGCCTCTCTGGTCATCGCCGCGCTGGTCGCCGACGGCGAAACCATTATCGACCGCGTCTATCATATCGACCGCGGATACGAGCGCATCGAAGAGAAGCTCAAGGCCGTGGGCGCCCAGGTCCGTCGCATCGGTGAAATTCTGCCCAAGCGCGCCACGGCTCCGAGCGTAGTAGCGTAGCCCGCCAACGTCGGGCGAAAACCACACCAACACAAAGACCGTCAAGAATTTTCTCGCTTCCCATTTTGGAACAGCTTGGGATTTTTCTTGGCGATTTTTGATCTTTTCCCATGCCTCGGGCCGTACCATTTACTTCTTCGTTTTAGTACGGAGCGAACCAGCGGATGCCAGCCCCAGGCAAAACTCTTAGTTCGGTGGAAAGCCCCAGCAGCGTCGAGCCCTTGCCACTGTTTCGCCCCGAAGCCATCGCCGCGCTCCAGCAAAAATTCCATGGAGAAATCATCCTCATCCGGCCTTTTTCCCTGATGTTGCTTGGCTGGTTCGCCGTTGGCATTGTGGCTGCCATTGTGGGGTTTCTTTGTCTCGGCCAGTACACCGAACGAGCGCGCGTGCCCGGCATAGTAACCGTGGCCAGTTCCGCCGGCCTGCGTTCTGCATCGGACCTGGAAGCGGAGTTCTATGTGCCTGGCCGCTGGATAGGCCGATTGCAACCAGGCAGGCAACTGTCTTTGCGCTGCGAAGCCTGCTCCGCGCAGTTTGCCCAGCCAACCGGGACTGTCCTGGGAATCTCAGACGCTCCGCTCGACCCGGCGGAGCTTTCACGAATGGATTTGAACCTGACCGGGCCGGCGTACAAAATCCCGGTGTACAAAGTTAAGGTGTCGCTCCCGCCACCAGCGGCACAGTTCGCGCAAGCTAACCCTTCACCGCAAACGGGAACGAAAATGGAAGCGGAAATCCCGCTTGGGCGTAAACCTCTAATCAAGTGGTTCTTCGAACGGTCTGGAAGCTGAACGGGCCGCGGGACGAAGTACTAGCGGAAAAATGAAATTTTCCTGGGGACAAAAACTGCCGCTGGTCTTTCAGACTGAAGCGGCGGAGTGTGGGCTGGCGTGTCTTGCCATGATCGCCGGCTACCACGGCGCGCAATTCGACTTGCCTGCGCTCCGGAAGCGCTTCTCCGTTTCGCTCCGCGGCGCCACCCTGGCCCACGTTATCAAGTTCGCCAGCGCTCTTGATCTCACCGGACGCCCCGTCCGCGTGGAACTTGAAGATCTTGCCTGGCTCAAGACGCCCTGCATTCTCCACTGGAAGATGGACCATTTTGTGGTGCTCAAGAAAGTCACCCGGAAATACATCTTTCTGCATGATCCTTCCATGGGCCCGCGCAGGGTCAGCTTTGCCGAAGCGGACCGCTATTTCACCGGCGTGGCGCTGGAACTTACGCCCACCCCCAGCTTCGCTCCGCGCGACGAGCGCCGCCCGCTCCGCCTACGGGACCTGATCGGCCGCGTCGTCGGCCTTAAGCGCGCCCTGGGGCAGATCTTTCTGCTTGCCTCCGCTCTGGAGTTGTTTTCCATTATCAGCCCCTTGTTCCTGCAACTCACGGTGGATAAGGTGCTGGCCGCCTTGGACCGCGACCTTCTCCTGACGCTGGGCGTTGGCTTCATGCTGTTGATCGCCTTGCAGTCCTTCCTGGGAGGGTTACGCAGCTGGACCACTCTCTATTTTGGCACGTCACTCAAGTTGCAGTGGTATGCCAACTTGTTCTCGCACCTTGTCCGCTTGCCGGTCTCGTTTTTTGAGAAGCGATATTTCGGCGATATCCTGTCCCGCTTTGACGGCGCGGAAGCCATCCAGCGCACCCTGACCAACAACTTCATTGAAACGGTCCTCGACGGCCTGATTTCCATCTTTGTGCTTGCCGTCATGTTTTTCTATAGCCGCACGCTGGCTTTGATCGTGGTCGCGAGCGTTTTGCTTTATGTGGCGCTGCGCAACTTCGCTTATCTTCCTTTGCGAAAATCCATGGAAGAACAGATCATGCGTCTCTCCAAGCAGCAGACCTTTATGATTGAGACGCTCCGCGGCATCCGCACCATCAAGGTCCTGGGCCGCGAAGACAGCCGGAAGACGCGCTGGATGAACCTGCTGGTCGGCGCCACCAACGCCCAGGTGGCTACGGAAAAACTCACGCTGCTCTTCAAGGCCGCCAACAGCCTGATTTTTGGTTTGCAGTCTGTGGCGGTCGTCTGGTTCGGAGCCACCCTGGTGCTGGGCGGGCAATTCAGCGTTGGCATGCTCTTCGCTTTCGTCGCCTATCAGGAGCAGTTCAAGGCCCGCATCACCAGCCTGGTGGACCGCCTTTATGAATTTCGCATGCTTTCTCTGCAGGTGCAGCGCTTGGCGGACGTGGTGCAGGAAAAACCGGAATCCACGCTCGTCGAATCCACCGGCCTGGAGTTGGAAGACTCCTCCATCGATGTCAAGCACCTCTTCTTCCGCTATTCCGATACTGAACCATGGCTGCTGGAAGACATCACCTTCCGTATCGCACCGGGTGAGTGTGTGGCCATTGTCGGCGCTTCCGGCGCGGGAAAATCGACGCTGCTCAAGTTGATGGCGGGCCTTTTGCGTCCCCAGTCGGGCGATGTGATCGTGAACGGGCATTCCGTATGCGCCAGCCGCGCTGCCGTCCTGGGAAATGTTGGCTTTGTGTTGCAGGATGATTGCCTTTTTGCCGGGACCATCGCGGACAACATTGCTTTTGCCTCTGATGTTGCCGATATGTCCCGGGTTGAGGAATGCGCCCGGCTCGCCTGCCTGGATGATGAGATCAACGCCATGCCCATGGGCTACAACACCCTGATCGGCGACATGGGCTCCGCTCTCTCCGGAGGACAACAGCAGCGCCTTCTGCTGGCGCGCGCTCTTTATCCACGGCCCTCCATCCTCATCCTGGACGAGGCCACCAGCCACCTGGACGTCCCCACGGAGCAGCGCATTGCCGCCATGCTGATAGAACTTCGCATGACGCGCGTCTTTGCCGCCCACCGGCCGGACACAATCCGGATCGCCGACCGCGTGATCAGCTTGTCACGCACAGGAAAGATTACCGAAGGACCGTCTGCACTGCGGGCTGAGCCCGCAGCGGACACAACAGTTTACGAAGGAGAACACTATGTCTAACCAGAATAAACCGAATCGGGTGCTCAATCGCATGGGCGCTCGAATACTCACGGAAGAAGAAGTCGAAAGCGTAAGCGCTGCCGGCCCTCCGTGCCAGCTGACGTTCACGCACCTGCCAAAAGGCGGCTCAGACGAGGACACATTTTGTCCGTAAATCGGAGTTGTAGGGCAGGCGAACGGATGTAACAAAAAGAAAAGGAGAACAAGCATGAACGACGAAAACAGAGTGTTGATTCGGCAGGGCGCACGTGAATTGGACCGCGAAGAAACCGAGCGCGTGAGCGGAGGTCTTAGGACCCTCACCGCCTGCACCTGGGACCCGGACCTGGGCGGCAGGGACGGAGATGGCCCCCCTGAATGCTAGTTCTTGAAGCGGGGCCGCCGGTTGGCGTCCCCCGCCTTTTTTCATCTCGCGAAGTCATCTTTGAAAAGACTCTTTTGAAGAGCTTGGGACCGCTCAACGGACCCAAATTGAAAGGAGAAAAGTTATGAGTGACCAAAACCGGGTATTGATGCGCAAGGGCGCGCGTGAGTTGACACAGGAAGAAGTGGAGCGTGTTCCCGCGGGCCTGGGCACCAAGACTAAGTGCACCTTGGCTCCTGACCTGAGCGGCAGGGACGGGGATGCTTCCATCCACGAGTGCTAACTCTTGAAGCGGGGCCGCCGGTTGGCGTCCCCCCACCTTTTTCATCTCGCGAAGTTCATCTTTGAAAAAGATTCTTTTGAAGCTTGGGACCGCTCAACGGACCCAAAATAAAGAAAGGAAAAGAAAGTATGAATGACCAGAACAGAGTATTGATGCGTAAGGGCGCTCGTGCATTGAGTGCGGAGGAAACCGAGCAGATTGGCGGAGGTCTAGGCACCGACACGGTCTGCACTTACGGCCCTAAAGGCAAGGACGGAGACACTTTTCTCGGTGAGTGCTAGCTTAAGCGTTGCTCGGTCGGCGCTCTCGCTTTTTCATCCTTCGCCTGTCTGCCGGGAAGATTTCTTTTAAAGAGCTTGGGACCGTCAACGGACCCAAATGACGAAAGGAGAAAAGTATGCATAACCAGAACAGGGTATTGATTCGCCGTGGTGCTCGTGATCTGACAGCGGAAGAGGTCGAGCGCGTGAGTGGAGGATTGCGCACCCTTACAGCCTGCACGATTGGTGTGGGAAGCCATAGGGACGGCGACACTTTCCTTGGTGAGTGCTAGTTTCATGGTGGGCCGCCCTCCGCGGCGGCCCGCTTTTTCATCCTTTGCGCGGCGGCCGGAGAAATTCAGTTGAAGAGGTTTGGGTCAGGTTTAACGGGCCCAAAATGACGAAAGGAGAAAAGCATGAATGACCTGAACAGAGTGTTGGTCCGCAGGGGCGCTCATGAATTGAGTGCGGAGGAAATCGAGCGCGTTGGCGGAGGGCTGCATACGGAAACTCTTTGCACCATCCCCACTGAGACTTGCCCTAACAAGGACGGGGATGCCCAGATCGGCGAGTGCGGGCCTATTTGCTGAACGTCGATTTGTTGAAACAAGGTGGCGCCTTGCCGGGCGCCACCGTTCAAATCCGGGACTTTATCCCCGGCGATATTGATGGTCTCAGAAAGTCTTATGCCGCAACAAAGGAGTAGATGTATGGACCAGGACAATCGCGTACTCTGCCGCAACGGCGCTCGTGAGTTGACCGAGCAGGAAACCGATCGCATCAATGGAGGCCTGCGTACCCTTACACCCTGCACCATCGGACATGGGCCGCACCACAGGGACGGAGATGCTTCCATTGGCGAGTGCTAGCCCTTAAACTGATCGCCCTCATGCGGGCGGTCTGGCTGAAGAGCTTTGGGCTCGATTCAACGGACCCAAAATGATGAAAGGAGATAAGCATGAATAACCAGAACAGAGTATTAATTCGCAGGGGTGCTCGCGAATTAACACCGACTGAAGCCGACCTCGTCAATGGAGGATTTGTTACTTTTTCACTCTGCACAAACGACCCTTCTCCGGATGGAGATAAGCACGTTGGTGAAGTCGGCTGCTAAAGGCTTTCGGCTGCGCCCAGCGCAGCCGAAAGCTCTATTGCAAACCCTGGGCCATCGATGGGCCCAAAATCACGAAAGGAGATAAAAGCATGAATGACCTGAACCGAGTACTGCTTCGCCGAGGCGCTCGTGCCTTAAGTGAGCAGGAAGTCGAGCACGTCGGTGGAGGAATACGTACCACAACCCTTTGCACCGCCCCTACTTCGACTCACGCCAGCGCGGACGGAGATACTTTCAACAGCGAGTGCGGCGCCGATGTATAACCATTCCCGCCGTGAAGACTTCTTTTGACGAACTTGGGGGCCGCTCAACGGACCCAATGACGAAAGGAGAAAAAAGTATGAATAACCAGAACAGAGTATTGATGCGCAGGGGCGCTCGTGACCTGACCGAGAAGGAAGTCGAGCAGGTATGCGGCGGCCTCAGGACGGCGACCAAATGCACCCTGACTGCAGCCGGAGCTCTCGACGGAGATCTCCACGAATGCAGTTGAGCCGATTCCAGGCGGCGTCCTTGCCGGCGCCGCCGAACAAACTCTCTTGAAGAGATTGAGCCCGTTCAACGGACCCAATGACGAAAGGAGAAAGCATGAATAGCCAAAACAGAGTATTGATTCGCCAGGGCGCTCGTGAACTGAATGAGCAGGAAGTCGAGCAGGTAAGCGGCGGGTTCAGGACGTTGACCGCATGCACCCTGGTTGCAGTAGGCGTCTTCGACGGCGAATGTTCGGGTAATTAACAGTGGCGCCTCGCCGGCGCCACCATTTTCAATTTCTTGGGACTTCATTCCCAGCGAAATTCATGTTCTCGTAATTTTTGTAAGCAAAAGGAGAAATGTATGGACCAAGACAATAGAGTACTCAGCCGCAAGGGCGCGCGCGAACTTACCGCGCAGGAAGTGGAGAGCGTCACTGGCGCTCTCATAATACGCCACACTCTGTCACCGTGTTTTATCGACAAGCACCAGCAGTTGCTCAATGGCGATCAAAACATTGGCGAGTGCGGCGGATAAGTCAATTCGCAGGTGGCGGCCACGCTGGCGCCACCTGCCATTCCATACAACGAGACAAAATCAAGCGGAGGCAATTGCCATGAAGCTCATAGTTTTAGCGCCGGAAGACGATAACCACACAGCTCCCATTAAATGGGCGTTGGAGAAGGCTGGCCATCGCGTAGTTTGCTGGGCCGGGCTTTCCTGGACCAAAGAGGGTCAAGCCTCATTGCTGATGGACAAGGACGATACCCTCGTGCTCGGCGGGCACTCGGTTGATCCCGGCGACGTGGTATGGGTCCGCCGCCCGGAGCTTCCCCTGCCCAATCCCAACACTTCCGAGGCGGACAAGAAATTCGCATCGATGGAATACCGGTCTTTTTATCATTCCATCGCCTATCTCCTGGAAACCTTGCCGGTATGGTGCATCAACCGGTATTCGGCCGCGCGGGTCATCATCCAGAAAGCCGTACAACTGCGGCTGGCCCGCCAATGCGGCCTGAAGACACCGGCCACCCTGATGTCCAACACGCCTGCGGCCGTCAGAGACTTTCTGGCGCGCCAGGGCAGCAGGAACATTTGCAAGGGCTTTACCCCGCATGTGTGGCAGAAAGAGGGCCAGCGCTCCGTCGCGATTACGGAAACCTTTGAGATCGCCAGCGAACAACTGCCCACTGATGAAATCCTTACTTACGCCCCCGCAATTTACCAGGAGATGGTCCGGAAGGAATTTGATGTAAGGATGGTCCTGATGGGGGAGAAGATCTATTCCTATGCCCTGACCAACACAAAAAAGGCGCTGGACTGGCGGCAGGACGCCGGATTTGGCCACGTGAAGGCGGATATCATTGACACTCCGCCTGAGGTCGCAAAAGGCGTGCTGGCATTTGCGCGCCAGTCCGGAATCTGTTTCGGCTCGCTCGATTTTGGCGTCGATGCTCAGGGACAATGGTGGTTCCTGGAAATCAACGAGCAGGGACAATTCCTCTGGATCGATCAGTTCAACCGTAGCGCCAGGTTGCTGGAAAAATTCTGCGCCTTCGTTACGGCGCCCGAAGGTTCAACCGCGCCGCTCGAGGCCCGGGAAAACCTCTTCCCTTCTCTGGAAGAATACGAGGACCTGCTCAAGCGGGAGCAGGTGCCGCCCACCGCGCGGGGCCGCGCGGACGACCCGTTCCTCTCCATGGAGGCATGAGGCCGGGGAAAGTTTTGCGGTTGGTGTCTGCTTTGGAGTACAACAGATGCGATGAAAATCGCAAAGAAAGTCCTGAAGCTGGCGGATGCGTTCGAGGTCAGGCACGGAGATTCTTTTCGTCTCAAAGACTATGACCCCGGCGATCTCCGCGGCATGCATTCCCATTCCAAAGAGAAGGCCAACCAGCTCTTGCAGGAGAGCATTTCCGTGCTGCAGGACCTGCAGGAAAAACTCTACGCCCAGGACCAGTGGGCCGTACTGCTGATTTTTCAGGCTATGGACGCCGCCGGAAAAGACAGCCTGATCAAGCATGTTATGTCGGGCGTGAATCCTGAGGGATGCGACGTCGCCAGCTTCAAGCAGCCCTCGGCCGAAGAACTGGACCATGACTTCCTGTGGCGGACTACGCGCCGCCTGCCGGAGCGCGGCAAAATCGGCATCTTCAACCGTTCGTACTACGAAGAGGTACTGGTCGTCCGTGTTCACCAGGAGTTTCTGGCAAAACAGCACCTTCCTCCGGAATTAGTGACTAAAAAAATCTGGAAAGAGCGGTTTGAAGACATTTGTAATTTTGAGAAATATCTCACGCGCAACGGCGTTGTCATCCGTAAGTTCTTTCTCAATGTGTCCAGGGAGGAGCAGAAGCGCCGTTTTCTGGCCCGCCTGGACGAGCCGGAAAAGAACTGGAAATTCTCCGAAGCCGACGTGCACGAACGCCAGTGCTGGAACGACTATATGAACGCCTATGAAGACATGATCCGGCACACCGCCACGCCGGAAGCGCCCTGGTATGTTGTGCCCGCCGACCACAAGTGGTTTACTCACATCGCCGTTAGTTCGGCCATCATCCAGACACTCAAGGGCCTTGATCTGCAATTTCCAAAGGTCGACAAAGACCGGCGCAAGCAACTGGAAACAGCACGGCAGGCATTGCTGAAAGAACGCGACTGAGTTTTTGCGCGCTTTCTAAACCCGTAACACTACTTTTTAGATCGGTACACAATGTTGTCCGACAGCGGCGAAGCCAGCCACTCGGCCAGGCTTTGCGCGTTACGGTCGCGTTCGGATGTTTCCGCTGTCGCAAGATCAATCGGCCACTTCACGCCAATCTCAGGATCGGCAAAATAAATCCCGCTCTCGCCTTTCTGGTTGTAAACGCCGGTCGTCTTGTACTGCACCTCGCAATCGTCTGTGAGCGAGCAAAATCCGCGGGCAAACCCGTAGGGCGCCCAGACCTGCTTCTTGTTCTCCTCGGAGACTTCCAGCCCAAACCATTTTCCCAGCGTCGGCGAGCCCTTGCGAACGTCCACCGCAACCAGGAACGCTGCGCCGCGGGTCACGCGCATCAATTTGCCCATGGGCGGGTCCCACTGAAAGTGCAGACCGCGCAAAACGCCTTTCTTGGATTTGGAGTGGTTGTCCTGGACAAAGTCCGTGGGCAGGCCCAATTCGCGAAACTGGTCTGCGCGGTAGGTTTCCATGAAGAAGCCGCGCGAGTCGCCCCGCACCTCCGGCAGCACAACCGTTACATCGTTCAGGTGAACAGACTCTATCTTGAAGGCCATTTTTGAGCAGCGGCTCCTTGAAGGATTAACGACGGATTGGCTCCCGGCAATCAGGAATTGCTTTGCTGCGCCTGCGCCGAGTCCATCTTGAGTTTACCAGCCGGTTGGTCCGTTCCGGAGAGCGCCTGCCACCCGCGGCGCGAAAGGTCCCAGAAAATCAGGTAACCGGCGCCAGCGGCCAGCGCCAGCAGCAGAAGGCCAAGCGCCCAGTCGCCAAACACAACCTTGCCGATCCCGAACAGTGTTGCGTACACCAGCACACAGCCCATGAGCCAGTCAAAGGCATTGCTGCTCACATCGCGCACCTGAGGTATTTCAGGCGCAAGCGCGGCAATTTTCTTCCAGCCGTATACCGTTGGCCGCACACGGCGATAGAAAGCCAGCAGTTTTTCTTTTGATTCCGAGGGCGTAAGAAACGTGGCTGCGATCCACGCTACGGTGGTGATTCCGGCCGTAATCAATGATGTCTTGGCAAAGGTCACGGGATCGTCGCCGGGCAGATGTTTGTGCAGGTAGATAGCCACCACAGCGGCCACCAGCATGGCCACGATCTCACTCCAGGCATTGATGCGCCACCAGTACCAGCGCAGGATATACACCGCTCCGGTCCCGACGCCCAGTCCGAGCACGATCTGCCATCCTTCGCCGACCGAATGCAACTGGGAGGCCACATAGCCGCTGATCAGCACCATCAGGATCGTGAACAGCCGCCCGATGGCCACATAATGCTTTTCGGTTCTTTCGCGCGCCAGAAAACGCCGGTAGAGATCGTTCACCAGATACGAGACGCCCCAGTTCAACTGCGTTCCCAGGGTTGACATGAACGCCGCCAGAAACGCGGCCACCATCACGCCGCGCAGCGCCGGAGGAAGAAAGTCACGCAACACCATCACGTATCCCTGCTGCGGATTCGCGCCGAAAGCCGCGTCAGGACGCAGGCCGCCGTGCGGCGAATACACCGCCAGCGCCACCAGTCCAGTGATGATCCAGGGCCACGGACGGACGGCATAATGCGCGATGTTGAACCACAGCGTTGCGCCCAGGGAATTTTTTTCGTCGCGCGCGCAGAACATGCGCTGCGCCACGTAGCCTCCGCCGCCGGGTTCCGCTCCCGGATACCACGCCGACCACCACTGCACCCCCAGATACATCAGGAAGGTCAGCAGCGGCAAGGTCCAGATGGCGCTTGAGGCCAAGCCAGAATGAAAATCGGGAAAGAAGGCCAGCGGGTTGGAAGTCTGCGCCCCGGTTTTGTGCACGGCATCGCCCACAATTTGCAGCTGAACTTTCAGGGCCTGCATGCCGCCGATTTTCACCACGGCCACCCAGGCCAGCACCACTACCATGGTCATCTTCAGAATGAACTGGAACAAATCCGTAACCAGCACGCCCCACAGGCCGCCGATGGACGTATAAATGCCGGTAAATGGAATGAGCACGAAAATACAGATCAACAGCGCTGTGTGGCTGGGCGAGCCCAGCGTGTAATGCAGCAGCGTGTGTCCTCCCAGGGCGAGTTCCACTACTTTCCCTTGAGCGATCAGCGGCCCAAGCAGCACAGCTATGATGCTGACCATCGCATTCGTGACCCAGCCCAGGATTAGGCAATTCATCAGCAGCCCAAGATAGACTGCCTTGAATCCGCGCAGGAACGCCGCCGGCTTTCCGCCATAACGAATTTCCGTCAGCTCTACGTCAGTCAGGACTTCCGCCCGCCGCCAGTAACGGGCAAAGAAGAAGACTGTCAGCATGCCGCCCAGGCATGAGGTCCACCAGATCCAGTTGCCGGCGATTCCTTGCGTGGCGATCACGCCGCTGACGAACAAAGGCGTGTCCGCGGCAAACGTCGTGGCCACCATGGAGGTCCCGGCCAGCCACCAGGAGACATTTCGTCCGGAGACAAAAAACTCTTCCGTGTTGCCGCTGGCGCGCCGGCGGTAATAAATGCCGATCGCCAGGTTGATCATCAGGTAGCCGGCAATCACGATCCAGTCAATCGAAGTCAGTGGCATACGCTCTCCGGTTTTACAAGCCCAGGCTCGCGGCTCACGGCCAGACTAGCAGATCAAAGCGCCCGCGGGACCCGGGGAAACCGCTTAACAACCGGGGGCGCCTGCAACGTTAACGCCCGCAAAAAGCACTGCTGGCGCTGGCCGCAAGTGTTGCAGATTCCCGCCGTCCGCCCGCGCCATTTCTGATATTGTTGCGCCATGGTGGAAAAGTTGATGTTCGCCGGCCTCTGTTTGCTGGCCCTGTCTTCTCCTGTCGCAGCGGGCGACTTTCAGCGCGCGGCCCCGGTCCATGTCGATCACGATGGCGAAAAATGGGCGCAAAAGACGCTCAAGAAGCTCTCGCTCGAGGAAAAGGTCGGGCAGATGTTCATGATTCGTCTGACCATGCCCCAGTTTGTCAACATCAAGAACCCTGACTACCTGAAATGGCTCGATCAGATCAAGAACTACCACCTGGGCTCTGTTCTTCTCACCGTGCCCGCGGACGGCCCATCTCTCTCGAAGAGCGAACCCTATGAAGCTGCCATGCTGATCAATCAGCTTCAGCACGCCGCCAAGGTCCCTTTGCTGGTGGCTGCCGACTACGAACGAGGCCTCTCCATGCGGCTGAATGGAACAACGGTTTTCCCGCATAGCATGGCCTTTGGCGCCGCCGGCAAGCCGGAACTGGCGGAGGGGTTTGGGCGGGTGGTGGCGCAGGAGTCCCGCGCCATCGGCGTGCAATGGAACCTCATGCCGATCGCTGACGTGAACTCCAATCCGGTCAACCCGGTCATCAATACCCGTTCGTTTGGCGAGGATCCCGCCCAAGTGGGCTCGCTGGTGACCGCATATATCCACGGCGCGCGAAGTTCAGGGCTACTGACCGCAGCCAAGCATTTCCCCGGACACGGCGACACCGCCACCGATTCGCACCTGGGCGTGGCGGCGGTGAACCGGACCCGCGAACAGATTGAGCAGATCGATCTTCCGCCCTTCCGCGCAGCCGTCGATGCCGGAACGGATGCCGTGATGGTGGCGCACATCACTGCGCCAGTGCTCGAACCAGATCCATCCCGGGTCGCCACAAACTCCAGCCCCATCATTACGGGAATCCTGAAGCAGCAGCTCCACTTCAAAGGCCTGATCGTCACAGATGCGATGGATATGGGTGGACTCACCAGTGTGTATCCGGAAGGCGGCTCCGCGGCGGCGCGCCACGCTGCCATTGACACAGTCAAAGCCGGCAATGACATGCTGCTTCTTTTCTCCGATCTCGAGGGCGCATACAAGGGCCTTGTGGACGCCGTGCGCAAGGGAGAGATTCCGGAGAAACGCATCGACGAGTCTGTATTGAAGATTTTGCGCGCCAAGGCGAGCGTTGGACTGAACCGCGCCACACAGATTGACATCAACGCCCTGTCTTCCATCATTTCCAGTCCGGAAAACCTGGCCTTTGCGCAGCAGGTGGCCGATTCCGCCATCACTCTGGTCCGTGAAAATGGCCACGCTCTGCCGCTGAAGCGCCATGGCGCTTCGGCCGCTGCCCCGGCTTACGGAGTTGTGCAGAAAGAAGGAAGCAAACTGCTCTGCGTCATCTTTACCGATGACGTGAGGAGTGACAACGGACGCCAGCTGCAGCGCGAACTGCGGGTGCGTGTGCCTGATGTGCGCGTGATCTTCGTCGATCCGCGCATCTCCGCGGGGAGCACGCCGGAAATCCAGAGCGCGGT
This sequence comes from Terriglobia bacterium, assembly GCA_041488515.1. Taxonomy (GTDB): domain Bacteria; phylum Acidobacteriota; class Terriglobia; order Terriglobales; family Acidobacteriaceae; genus Angelobacter. Next base: position 87,817 of record JBGPPK010000006.1, read on the forward strand.
CAACGAGGCTGAAAACGTTTTGGCAGCGATCTACCTGGTTCCGGTCCCTGGCAGAGCGGTACGCAGAGAAGGGGCCGCGGCTGTGAACACCATCTCCATGCCAGACTCCACAGCCGCCTTGCTGCAATCGATCCTTCAGGCCAAGCGCGATAAGACGGTGGTCGTCAGCTTTGGCTCGCCGTATTTTTTGACGGACTTTCCCCAGATCGAAAACTACGTCTGCGCCTACTCCAATGCGTTTACTTCCGAGGTGGGTGCGGTGAAAGCCCTGTTTGGCGAGATCCCATATCGTGGACGCTTGCCCGTTACCATTCCCGGGGTCGCCCAGCGCGGCGCCGGCATGGACCAACCGGCACAATCGGTTTCGAAAGCGCGGTGAGCGCCCACCGGCGCGGCCGATCGTTAGTCGGACTCCTGCAAGGTCTTCACATGGGCCTCAAGCGCTCTCGAGTACTCGCGTTCGGCCTGCAATTCCGACTGGAGCTTCTTGACCAGGCCCTCCAGACGCAGAATTTCAATTTTTAGTTTCGCTGCGTCATTGAGTGGGGCGGCTTTTGCGGGCGCAAGAGCTGCGGGCGTAAGAACTGCAGGCGCAGCCGGGGTTGCTTGCCCCATGGACGGTGTTGCTGCTTGGGCAGATGGAATCTGCGGCTGCGCGGGCGCAGGGGCAACGGCTGTCACCAGCGATGGCATTGCTGGTACGGGCGCCGGCGCTGGAGCAGGCACTGCGGCCGCCGCCACAGCGCGCTGCTGTGCCGGCACAGGCGCAGGAACTGAGCGCGGCGGTATGGGAGCGCCTGCCCCCGAGAAGATACTGCTCAGAGCCACCGCTGCATTTGCGGCCGCGGCGTGCGTGGGCGCCGGCGTTCCATTGGGCTTGAGCAGATGCTTGACCCGGGCAATCAGGTCTTGGGGTTGAAAAGGCTTGCGCAGCAGTTCGTCGGCTTTCACGGCAAACGCTCGCTCCGCCACCGCGCGGTTCACCACACCCGACATCAAGATCACCGGCGTTTTCGCCAGCTCCGGATGCGATTTGATGTGCTGGCAGACATCGTAGCCGTCTTTGTCCGGCATGATCACATCCGTGATCACAATATCCGGCCTGGCCGCTTCGATCTCCTTGAGGGCAGTCGCGGCATCGTGGCAGGCCACCACGTTGATGTTCTCCCGCCGGAAAGCGATCTTGATCACCTCGCGCATGGTCGCACTGTCATCGATGAAGTAGACAGTGGGAATGGTGCTCATCGAAAACCTCCATCGCCGTTGTCCTGTGCGGCTTCATCCAGCTCGCGCAGGGCTTCCAGCATCAGCTCCGTAGCGGAACGGAGCACGGTCCGCGTCGCTGCGCTCTCGCCCGGCAGGAATTTGTAGGATCCGGTCTCCACGCCGTTGCAGTGCTTCACAATGTGGACCACCGCGTCGTCCCCGATGCGGTCGCCGTTCTCCGCATGGGTAATCGTGCCGTTCTCAAAAAAGAGTATCCCGTCAATGTCTCCCGCGTTCACGGAAAGCGAACCGGTCTGACGCGAGTGCACCAGCATCTGCACCACGCCCGGCAGGTCCAGATGGGAAAGGCTGCCGCTCAGGCCCTCATCCGACGAGCCCAGCATCTGCACAGGATGAAACCCTTCAGCGTTGCTGCGCAGAAAGGTCTTGATCTGCGCCGCGATCAGCTCCGGGCCCAGGCGCTTGTCCACATAATCGGCGCAGCCGGAACGGAATGCCTCCATCAGCGCCTGATCGCCGCCATCGCCCAGCGCAATTACCGGGATATGCGCGGTCTTGGGATCGGCGTGGATGATCGGCGGCAGGTCGTGGGCGCTGATCTCGCGCATGCTGGTCGAACAAAGAATCGCAGAAGGCGTGTCGTATTCCAGCATGGTCAGCGCGTAGCCGGATTGCGTGCTGTGCACCACCTCAAAGCCCTCAAGTTTCAGCGCTTCCGTAATCCGGCGGGCCAGAAAGACGTTGGCATCAATCAACAGGATCTTGGCGGGAGTGGAGACGGTCGGGTTCATACCGGCTCCTCCACGGCAATCAGCTTTTCCAGCGCCACGATCTCCACGATCTCGTCGCCCATCATCAGCAGGCCGCGGATATACGGCGGTTCCTGCCCTGTACGCGGCACGAGCGCGCCGCTGGCCAGTTCGCATTCGCCCGTGACCGGCACAGCGGTCAACTCCTGGCGTGATTCGAGATTGCAGTTCGCGATCAAATAAAACTTCCTCGCCGGCGCGGCCGGCCCAACCAGCACCTGGGCCACATCGCACACCGGAACAATCCTTCCCCGTCGCACCAGCACGCCGGTCAGCAAAGGCGTGCGATGAGGGAAGGTCTGCACGCTGTCCGGCCGGGCCAGTTCAGTCACGGTTTCCGCGGGCAGAGCAAACCGCTTCCCTCCCAGGGGAAATAGCACGTACGATTTGTCCCCCTCCGCGATCATACGGTTACAACTCCACGCACGCGTTCGAGCCCGGAGCGCAGAATCTCAAGCTCTGCCCGGTTCAAAAAAGCGTTGTGGTTCACCACCGGCACCACGGTCCCGTTCACCACAGCCAGGCCCCGGTACCAGCCACGCTCCTCATGGGTAAAAGCCCGCGGCAGGGCGTGCAGCGATGAGATCTCCATAATGCGGTCCGTCGAATCCACCAGCACGCCCGTCGGCGCATTGCGCAGGACCATCACGCGCGACGCATGCGACGCCGGCAGCTGAAAGTGACGCGCCGCGTCCACAACAAAATAGGTCGTCCCGCCGCGCTCCAGCGTGTATTTCAGCTTGGCAATCTGCCCGGAGATGCCCCCTAGGGTAAAGGCATGCAGGTCCTCCATGCCGCGAATTTCCTTCACCGCGCCAGCGGCGATGGCAAATTTGAACCCGCCGACGGCAAACACGATCATGTCTTCCCGCGCGGGCTGAGGCGGCTGCGGGCGCTTCTGTTTCAGGGACTTCATACCGCCCCCACTTTCGCGGCGCCAAAAATATACAGAACGCGTTTTTCGATCCCGTGATAGATCGCTTCCATCGGAAGTACCTGGTCCACGGCGCCGGTCTTGATGGCCTCCTGCGGCATTCCAAAAATTACGGCGGTAGATTCATCCTGCGCGATGACGTGCCCGCCCACCGACCGTATCGTCTGCACGCCCTTGGCGCCGTCATTGCCCATGCCGGTCAGGATCACGCCAATCGTCATGGGACCGGCGTACTCCGCCGTGCTTTCAAACGTGAGATCGGCGCAAGGACGATAGCCGCTGATGCGCGGCCCATCGTCCAGAGAAATTCTTCCGGTAGGCGAGACGCGCAAGTGGTGTGAGCCCGGACAAACATAAAGTTGTCCCGGAACAATGATCTCGCCGGCTTCCGCCTCTTTCACCCTGATCTGCGATGCTTCCGCAAGCTGCTTGCTGAATTGCGAGGTAAAGTTACCCGGCATGTGCTGCACCAGGATCACCGCGCCGGGAAAATCCTTGGGGAAATAGGGAATGAATTTCATGAGCGTGGCCGGACCGCCGGTGGAAGAAGCCAGCACCACGATGGGAAATTTTCCCGCGCCTTTTGCCGCCGCATTCACAGCCGCGCGCACTTCCTGCAAGCCGCTGTCACCGTTCTTTGCGGCCGGCTCGACCCGCGGCGACGATGAAGCCACCTCATGCTGCAACTTGGAACGCGTCGCGGTGCGCACCACTCGAACCTTAGCGGCCATTTTGAGCTTGCGGCATAGCTCCTCTTTCACCGAGCTCATGTCCAGATCGATGCCGCCGCTGGGCTTGGCCACAAAATCGATAGCGCCCAGTTCCAGCGACTTCAGGGTAACGTCCGCGCCTTCCCTTGACTCTGAACTCACAATCAGGATCGGCCGGGGATTGCTGGACATGATGATTTCCGTGGCCTGCAATCCATCCATGTGCGGCATGTTGATGTCCATGCTGATGACGTCGGGCTTGAGCACTTCGGTTTGCGTGACTGCGTCGCGCCCGTCGCGCGCTTCGCCGCACACTTCGAGCTGGGGGTCGGAGGCGATGATGCTCTGCAGCACCTTGCGCATGAACGCCGAGTCGTCCACCACCAGCACCCGAATTCTCTTTCCCGTGTACGTCATTTCAATCTGTCGCTCCGCTCCAAACCGCCGTAGAGCCTTCCAACCCTGATTCTTCTTTCAGCACTTGCATCAGGCCGCTCAGCGCGTGGGCGGCTTCCCACCCCAACACGCCAAATTCGGGCGTGCCGGGGGCCCGGCTTCGCGGCCCTTTTGAAGCTCTTGACTTCCTTATCGCACTCCCGCCGCCGCAACCTGCTCTAACCGCGAGTTGGCGGGCGATCCAATCAGCGCTCCAACCGCCGCAATGAACTGGTCTTCTTGCACCGGCTTGGTCAGGAAGGCCGCCGCGCCTTCCTTGATGGCCCGCTCGCGATGCTTGGCGCCGGCGCGCGAGGTAACCACCATCACCGGAATGCCGCGCGTTTGCGGGTCCTGGCGCAGGTGCGACAAGAGTTCGTAGCCGTTGGTCCTCGGCATCTCCAAATCGGTCACCACCAGGTCGCAACGCGTCTGCGTAACAATTTCCAGCGCTTCCAGACCGTCCGCCGCCAGCTTCACGCGGTAGCCCGCCTTTTCCAGCATGCGGCCGACAAATTTGCGCACGCTGATGGAGTCGTCCACCAGAACCACGAGTTTTTCTTCCGGAACAAAATCAATGGCTTCCTGCGGAATCGCGCCATGCGCCACGGCGGCAGCTCCGGGAGCAAAGATGCGCGCCGCATTAGCGCTGGTCATCAGCGGACGGTGCTCGATGGCCTCGCCGGCAACCAGGCGGTTCACGTCAATCAGCAGAATCAGGCTGCCGTCCGGCGCGATGGTGGCGCCAGGAAACATTTTCAGGTTACGCAGGAACTCACCCAGACTCTTGATCACGATTTCATCTTTGCGGACAACGTCTTCCACCACCAGGCCAACCTGGCGGCCCGCGACGTTCACGATCACCATGCGGAAATAGCCGTTGATCGGCTGGATCGGCTCGAGCCCCAGAACGCTGTCCAGGCGCACAACCTCCGTTACCACATCGCGCACTTTGGTCAGCAGCTTGGCGCCGACTTCTTCGACTTCCGTGGTCTTAAGCCGCCGGATCTCTTCCACGAACGCCAGCGGCAGAGCAAACATCGAGCTGCCGCACCGGACAAACAGCGCCTGGGAAATAATGAGCGTGAGCGGGACCTTCAGCGTGAAGCGCGTGCCCAGCCCCTTTTGCGTCTCGACCTCAATCTCTCCGTTGAGCAGGGCGAGGTTGGACTTCACCACGTCCAAGCCAACGCCACGGCCGGCCAGCTCAGTCTTGCGCGGGGCCGTGGAGAACCCGGGCTGGAAGAGAAGGTCGAGCAGCTCCCGTTCCCCGAGTTCGGCAGCGCTCTCGGAAGAAACCAAACCGTGGTCCACGGCGGTCTTGCGGACCTTTTCGTAGTCGATGCCGCGCCCGTCGTCTTCTACTTCGATATAGATATGATTGCCGCGATGGTAGGCGCGCACGGCCACATTGCCGGAATCGCTCTTGCCCTGCTCGTATCTTTCTTCATCGCGCTCCAGACCGTGGGCCACAGCGTTGCGCACCAAATGAATCAGCGGATCGGAGATTTGCTGGATGATGTTGTTATCCAGCTCCGTCTCCGCGCCAGCCAGCGTGAGCTCGACCTTCTTGTTCACAGCCTTGGCGGCGTCGCGCACCGTGCGCGAGAGCCGGGTATACAGGTTGCCGATCGGCACCATGCGGGCTTGCGTGATCTCATCCTGCAAGCGATGCGCCAGCTTGGTGAACTCGTCAATATCGCCATCCACGCGGCGCACAAAACCATCGAGCTGCGTGAGGACTTCGGTGATATCGGCGGAGATTTCCGTCAGCGAGCGGGAGAGGATATTGAAATCGTCATAGCGGTCCATCTCCAGCTCGCTGAACTCCGCCAGTGAATGATCATAGGTATGCGAATAACTGGAGTAGCCGCTGCGCAGCGGGAAGCTGTCAGAAGGCTTTGGCGCCGGGACGGAGTGTATGCGGCTGAATTCATATTTTTCCTGGAATTCGGCCACCTTGTCCTGCATGCGTCCCTTGGAGAAATTAAGCACATCGGCCAGACGCTCCAACTCGGCCACGCGCCCAAGCATCCGTGTGCGGTTGATCACCAGCTCGCCCACCGCGTTCATCATGCGGTCCAGCCGCTCAAGCGCAATACGTACGGACTTGGACTGCGGCATGGATGCAGGTTCTTTGCGCAGGAAGTCCTCGTCGGCAAATTTTTCGATTCCCTCGGGCTTTTTGATTTCCGCTACCGCAACCGGGGGTAGCGTAGTGTCTGCCGCTGGAGGCTCCTGCGGGCTCAGAGCAACAGGCGCGGCCATGGGCTCGTGCTCTTCCGCGAGGTGTATCTCTTGCAGGTAGCCGGCGGGCGCCGCGTCGCTTGCCTGCGCCACTGCTGAAGCGGAAACTTCCTTCGCCGGTTCCTTCTCCGCGGGCGCCAGGAGTGAGATGCGTGCAAACAGTCCCTGGACCGAAGCCTGCATAGCGGCCTCGTCAGCCCATTGGTGGTAGAGGAATTTCTTGAGCGTATCTACGGCATCAAGGCAGATATCGATGATCTCAGCGCTGGGGCGCAGCTCACCTTCGCGCAACCGCCCGATCAGGTCCTCCGCGCGGTGCGCCACGTGCGAAATTCTATGCAAGCCGACTTGCGCGGCCGAGCCTTTTACCGTATGCATGGCGCGCAACAGGCGATGAACCTGCTCCGAGCTGGGGTTCGTCTCCAGCGAAAGCAAGCAGTGGGTGACCACCTGCAAATGCTCTTCCGCTTCAGGAATAAAAAACTCCAGCACTTCGGCGGGAACTTCCCCATCTTCCGGCAGCGGCTCAGGCGGAACCTGCTCCAGCGGTGCGGCAGCGGGGCCTGCTTTTTCCGCGCCCGATACGGATGACATTGCCGTGGACGCAGCCTGTGGTCTCGTTTCTTGCGGCGCCGGCTCGACCGGCGTCTGGAACGCGAACGGATAACGCTGCTTGAAAACCCCGATGTCCTCTTCCGATTCCACCGCATTCGTGCTGATCATGATCAGGTCAGATTCGAGCAGGGCAACGGCCTCAGAGATAAATTCCACCAGCGGGGCAGCGGCGTCGGCAGCGATGCTGGCATTCATCGCGTACTGGAAAATATGCGCCAGCTTGCCGGCGATTTCAGAGAACAACGGGAAGCCGTACGAGGCCGAAGTGCCGGCAAGGGTGTGGGCCGCGATGTGGAGGCGCTCCACGTCCTCCGGACGCGGGTACGCATCCTGCAGAATGCCCGAGTATTCCCGCAAGAACTGCAGGCGCTCCGACGCTTCCTGAAGGAAGACCTCTACGAATTCTGCCCCTTGCTGGTTCAAACTTTCTCCTGCGCCGCCGCGGCCCGCGCCACGTTGGCCGGCTTCTGATAAATCCGCGCATCGCGATAGATGTGCGTATCAAACTTTACGTCTGCCCGGTTGATGGATTCCGCATGGCCGAGAAACAGATATCCCCCCGGCTCCAGGTATTCATAAAAACGCTGGATCAGCTGCGCCTGCCGCTCCTCAGAGAAATAAATCAGCACGTTCATGCAGAAAATGCAGTCAAACTTGCCCATATAGACGACCTGAGCAAGGTTCATGGGCGCAAACGTGACCAGGTTGCGGATGCGCGGCCGGACCAGATAATGATCGCCAAGGCGCGAAAAATATTGTTCGCGCTGTCGCGGAGCGACTGTTTCCAGATCGCGTGGTTCGTAAACGCCATGGTCGGCGTGGTCCAGCGCCTGGCGGCTCACGTCCGTGGCCAGTATGTGGATGTTCCACGCGTCGGCAAACTCAATCGCGTCCGCCACGGTCATGGCGATGCTGTAGGCCTCTTCGCCGGTAGAGCAGCCGGCGCTCCATACGCGCAGCGAACGCGGACTCTCCCAGAACTTCTTCATATGCAGGTCAGGCAGGACTTTTTTCTCCAGCGCCTCAAACACCGCGGGATAGCGGAAGAAAGACGTTTCCTGGGTCAGCAGGCGCTGCAGCAGAGAGTCATACTCCACGTTGGAATTTTTGATCAGGCGCAGCAAGTCTGTGCCATGAGTGAGCTTTCTGGCTTCCACGTGCTCGAGCACCCGGCTGGAGAAAAAACGCTCGCGCGAATCATCAAAAAGGATTCCCGAGCGCGTCTCAATCAGGCCGCGAATCTCGCTCAGCTCATGCTCGCTGACTGTCACTACTCCCCCTGCCATGTCTCTCCTCTTGTCCGCCGGTTACCCGCAACACCTCACTAGCGCCTTGCCAGGGCCGCCGCTGCGCCCACCAGTTCCGGCCGGGCATCGCTGGGGAGAGAATTGGGATTGCCGCCGGCAACGCGGAATTGTGAAAGCGCTTCGTTGAGTTGTTCTGACATGTGCACCAGCTGTTCCACCGTGCGCGAGGTCTGCCGCGCGCCCTGTGAAGTCTGGCGGGTAATGTTGGAGATGATCTGCATCGCGTTGGCCACGCCTTCCGTACCGCGCACCTGTTGCTTGGAAGCCAGAGAGATTTCCTGCACCAGCTCAGCCGACTGACGCACCACGCTGGAAATGGCGTCCAACGCACGGCCGGCCTGGTCGGCCAGCTTGGCGCCGATCTCCACTTCCTTGGTGCCCTCTTCCATCACGATCACCGCGTCATTGGTCTCCGCCTGGATGGCCTTGATCAGAGCGGCGATATCTTTCGTGGCGGCGCGTGAGTGCTCGGCCAGCTTGCGGACTTCGTCGGCGACCACGGCAAAGCCGCGTCCCGCTTCACCGGCGCGCGCGGCTTCAATCGCCGCGTTGAGCGCCAGCAGGTTGGTCTGCTCGGTGATGTCATTGATGACGTTGACGATTTCGGAAATTTCCAGCGACCGGTCACCCAGCGCCTTGATGCGCTTGGCTGTTGCCTGTACGGAAGAGCGAATCCTCTGCATGCCTTCCAGCGTGTCGCGCACGGAGCGGTTGCCCTGCTCGGCGGCGTCCAGCGCGCGGCGCGCCGCTTCAGCGCTGGCTTCAGCGTTGTTCGATACCTGCTTCATCGAAACCGTAAGCTGTTCCACGGCGGACGACGTGTTGGTGATTTCCTGGTCCTGCTGGATGGCGCCGGTGGACATTTCTTCCGAAGCAATCAGGATCTCGTTGGCGCTGGACTGCACATCAATAGCGGCCTTGCGCACGCGCTCCAGCACCTTGGCGAAGTTATCGAGCATGTAGTTGACGGAGTCCACCACGTTGCCCAATGCGTCATTGCTCACGCGGCCGCGCAGCGTCAGGTCGCCGCGGGCGATCTGGCTCACGATGGTCAGGAACTCGGTCACGCTCTTCTGCAGGCTCTCCTGCGCTTCCTGGTTGAAGATGGCGCGGGACGAACTCTCGGCGGCGCGGTTCAAATGCTCCGCGATAAAGCCAAAGTCGTCGGCCGAATCCACCACCGCGCGGGTGCGATAATCGCCCTGGGCAAAGCGCTCGGCAAATTCGGAGAGGCGCTTCACCGGAATCAACACGCGATTGCCGATGGTGATGAACGTCCACAATCCGGCAGCGGCGGCAACGAAGAACGCCATGAGCAACTTGATGCCCGCGCCTTGTCCCAGAGCGCCAAAGTCGGTGATGCCCAGGCCTCCGGAATGCGCGCCCGCGCTGTAAGCCAGCAGCAGCACCATAAACAGCGCGACCACATCGACAATCACCATCGTCCACAGGGTCGAGTTCAAACGACCTTTCATAACCATCACTCCTGTCGCTCCGGTCCAAACCGCCACAGAGCGTTCAAAAACCTAGTAACCACTTGAGCACTTGCAACTTGCAAACTTCAAATCACCGGGACGGGAAACGTCTCAGTCAATTTCTTCAAATTCAATGCCAGGGCCATTCGGTCCTCGTGCCGCAGCATGCCGCAGCAGTGCGGCATCTCGCGTGGCGCTTCCTCCACCAACAGCGGTTCGGAAGTGCTGCACGTGCCGATGACCTCGTCCGCGGCAATGCCGATCCGCAGATCATCGCGATCGCCCTCGCCCTTCAGGCTGGCCACCACCACATGCTTGGGCTGCAAGTCCGCACGGCGGCCTTCCGTCAGCGCGATATCCACCACCGGCACGATCGAACCGCGCAGGTTGAAGATCCCCATCAGGAACGCCGGCGCCAGCGGCACCCGGGTCAGATTTGGCCACTCCACAACTTCCTCTATGTCGAGCACGGAAAAACAGAAGCGCTCGCGACCGGCGCGAAACAAGCAGTATTGCCGCTCCGGCTCCGCCTGCGGCAGCAGTTCAAGCTGCTCTGCCTCCGGCGATAGCGGTTCGAGTTGGTTCTGTATCTGTTCGGCCATCAGCTTTTTCCCACCAGGCTGCGCACCGTTCCCAAAAGCTCTTCGTTGGTAAACGGTTTCACCACGTAACCGTCAGCGCCCTGCTGCCTGGCCCAGAACTTGTCACTCTCAGTGTTTTTGGAGCTCACCATGATCACCGGAATGCGGGCGTAATCAGCGTTGCCCTTGAGTTCGCGGCATGCCTGAAAGCCGTTGCGCTGGGGCATGACCACGTCCAGCAGGATCAGGTTCGGACGCTCCATGTCGATCATCTGCTCCAGGCGCATGGGATCGTGTACGGGAACTGACATGTAACCGGCGCGATCCAGGACGGACTGCATGAGCCTGACCTCTGCAGGTGAGTCATCGACTATGAGAATCTTCGTCAAACAGACAAACCTCTGGTTCGTGTATCCATATAGGTACAGCAATTGCGCAGCCAAGCTTTCGCTCAGGCAGGGGATTCCCAACCAAGATACAAGTCTTTTAATTTCAACAATTTAAATACTATTTAGATCTGGCTTCACTAAGGAATGGAAGCGGTGTGAGACAGTTTTTCTGTCTCATCCTGAGACGAATTCTCAGCGGTTCGGCTTTCTGCGGCAACCGATGAGAAGCGCTGCATGATCTCGTGCATATGCAAAGCCATCTCATGGATTGTTTGCAGCTGATCGCGCGCCGGTTCGGGAAAGGCATCGGCGTCCAGCAAGAGCAGCTCAGCGTTGCCCAGGACAGAGGTCAACGAATTGTTCAGGTCATGACGGCTTTCCAGCATGTAGCGGCCCAGTGCGGCCCCGCGAGAGCTAGCCAGGGCTGTCCGCTCCGCGCGGCGGACCCGCCCGGCGAGGTCCACGCGTTTCAGGCATTCCGTTGCCAGCAGCAATAACGAATCAAGCCACGCATGGTGATATTGCATCACGTGCAGGCGCGGATGCCCCGACTTGGCCGTCTTGACCTCGGCGGCGTTTTCAAGCAGACAGATCACGGGATAATCACCGGCGTCGACCATTTTCAGCACCGCGGCCAGGCGCTTGCTGCGCACACCGGCCACGATCGCCAGATCAAAATTGCCTTCTCCCATGGCAGTCAGGAGATCGGTGCTCATGACGGTGATGCCGGGCAGAGCGCGCTCCTCCTGCCAGCGTGTCATCAATTCGCGGGCAAGGCCGGCATCGTCGGCGATCAGAACAACGTGGGAATCGCGCACCAGCTCTCTCATCCCGCTACCTTCTCGCCCTCGGCAATCAATGACAGAAGGCGCTTGGAGGTTGCGGCCAGGTTTACCGCAGCGTCAATGTTCTTGGCTTCTTTCGCGGCCTCAACATGGACTTTTATCTCTTCCACCTGTCCACGGGCGATATCAAGGGCCGCGGTAAGGTCAGTGGGCTCGTTCTTCTTGTGGCGCTCCATGCAGACATGCAGGATGGTCCGAGCCGCAACCGTTCGTTGCAATGCCCTGGAGGTTTCGTCGTTCTGGACAAAAGCCTGCGCTTCCCAGGTGGCGATCAGCAGCTTGCATCCGCCCAGGACGATGGCGGAGACGGCAGGAGAATTCTTTGCCGGCACGGCCTGCAACTGCTCGGTGATGTCGGCCACGCAACGCACCAGATAGGTTTCTTCTTCGGCCTGCTCGTCCGCGCTGGGCCCGGCGGCGGCACTGTCGGGCCGGGAAATCAGATCGGACGGATCGGGCTCAGGCGCTTTGCTCGATGCCGGCGATTCGGCGGCCGCAGCCTGGTTTTGTTTATCGATGGTTTTTCCATCGCTCAATGAAACTGGCGCCGCTTTCAAGTTCGGCTCGGATGCCGTAGCCGGGACGGCCTTAATGCCCTCCTCTACATGGCGAAGCGCCGGTTCAGGTTTCTGCGCCTTCGCCGGGACCGCTGTAACCGCTGCGGCTTGAACGGGTGCCGGTAATGGCGTGGGCGCCTGGGCAGGAGCAGGGGCATTATCTCTGGCGCTCTCCAGCGTGTGCTGCAATGCGTGGCGCAACAGGATCAATTGCAGGAATGATGAACCACCCGAATAGGGAGCGCGGAACGGCGTTTTCCACTGATGCACCACGTGGCGCACCTGCTCGAGCGATTCGCTTTCCGTCAAGCCTGCGTCGCGGCAGTCGACGGTAGCGAAGCCCAGCCTCTCCAGTTCATTGACCGCCTCGCGGATGGCATGCAGGTCAAGATGCATGGCGTGGAAGAAAGCGCGTCGCGCCAGAAAATTGAAACGCGTGAAGGCGACAAGAAACCCGGGCTCAAAATATTCGTCCCCCACGGCCAGCTTCATCTCGCGCACTTCCTGCAGCGCGCCCGAGTTTTGCAGTTCTTCCAGGCTGTTGGATTCGTTCAGCTTGCGCAGCTTTTCGTCGAGACTTGGCGCCCAATCGGGAAAACTCTCAGGGACCCTTCCCATCGCGGGCTGAAGCACGCGGGCCACTTCGTCCAGCGCGGTTTCCGCCAGGCCATGGGGCGCGCAGTGGGCGAAGTATTGCACCAGCAGGAAATCAATCTTGTCCTTGTCGGCCTCGCTCTTCTGCTTCTTATCCAGATGGCGGGCGATCAGATAGCGCAGGTTTTCTTCGTTCTGCAGGCTGGTGCTTTGCAGCAATTGCCGCAGCTGCCACACCTGCACGTGCGCATCAATCTGCTCAAACCATTCGAGCACGCGCTCCCGAACCTCTGCCTCCGGGCGGTCTACCGGGTCTTCCAGATCGCGGCAGGGGGTCATGCCGAGTTCGAAGCTGCGGTCCAGTTCGGCATAGACGGTATACAGCCGCCGCGCGACGCGCCAAAATTCCGCAACTTCACCGAAGTTGAGCGTTGTTGTTGTCGTTGTCATTTTTGCAAAAACTGCGGGCCCGGAACGATCCAGCAGTTTTCAGGTCCTCATCATGCCTTGATGATCCAATTTGTAACTTCTTCCAGAAACCTGGCGGCGATGGCCATCTTGCCGTGATGAAGCCGCATAGCCACGATCTTGGCTTCAACATCAAGCGACCCATCCGGGTTCCGCACCCGCACGGTATCGTCAAAATCCAGCGGCAGCCCGGAAACAAAGAAGACTTCCGCGCCCGTGCCAAACTCAATCACAGTCTGTTCCACTAAAGCTGCCTTTACAGCGTTCCTCTTGCTTACCAGCACCGGGATACGCACTGGGACTGCTCCCGGAAAAAATCTCGCCAACTCGGCAACGCACTCTGGTCCATCCGTCAGTTCCGGTCCATCGAAGACTGCTTTCCCCATGACTGGGATTACTCCTTGTGTCGAGAAAACTTAGCTGAAACACTTAGAGCACGACCCCGGCCAAACCTCCAACTAACTAAGCTATTGATTCGGAACATGCAAACTGCTTCATAAAGCAGGCATGAGATGCAATGCGTCTCAGGATGAAACAGCGTCTCAGGCCTTGTCTCACGAAGCAGCCGACGCGCCCTTACCGATGCCGATGTTGTATCGTTTGAGCTTCCGGTACAGCGTGGCGCGGCTGATCCCCAGCATCTTTCTGGCGCGCGCCTTGTCGCCCCGAACCTGCTCGAAAACCCGTTGAATCGTATCGCGTTCCAGTTCTTCCAGGTCAGTATTTGAAGCTGCCGGTTGCTCGCGCGAAACCGTGGATTCCGCGAACGTATTTTCCGTTTGCTGCTGCCGCACTGCCGGGGGCAGGTCAGGAACGTCGATGGTTTCCTGATTGCCCAGGGCCACCGCTCTCTCGACGCAATTTTCCAGTTCGCGCACGTTGCCCGGCCAGTCATATTGCAGCATGCACTTCATCGCCGCCGGAGAAATCGCGATCGCCTGGCCGGGAGCAAACTTATCCAGAAAATAGTGCACCAGCGGAGGAACGTCAGACCTTCTTTCCCGTAGCGGGGGCAGATGCAACGTGACCACATTCAGGCGGAAGTAAAGGTCCTTACGGAACTTGCCCTCTTTTTGCGCCGCTTCCAGGTCGCGATTGGTAGCCGCAATCACGCGCACATCGACTTTGATCTTCTGATTGCTGCCGACCGGGCGCACCTCCTTCTCCTGCAGCACGCGCAGCAGCTTGGCCTGTAATTCCTGAGAGAGTTCGCCGATCTCGTCGAGAAAGATCGTGCCGCCGTTGGCCGATTGAAACAGGCCCTCCTTGGAGCGGATGGCGCCGGTGAACGCACCTTTTTCATAGCCGAACAATTCGCTTTCAATCAAGGTGGGAACCAGCGAGCCGCAGTCCACGGCGACAAAGGGCCGCTTGGACAACAGGCCGCGATAATGGATGGCCCGCGCCACCAGTTCTTTGCCGGTCCCGCTCTCGCCTGTGATCAACACCGGGGTGCGGGTATCTTTCAGACGCGCGACCATCCGCAGCACGTCCTGTATCTTGTGCGAGGAGCCTACGATGCCGCTCAACTCCATCTCCGTGCTGACGCGTTCGCGCAGAAACTGGTTTTCCGCCACCAGGTTCACTTTTTCCGCCATGCGTTGCAAGAGCAGTTTGAGCTCCTCAATGCGGAAAGGCTTGGTGATGTAGTCGTATGCCCCGAGCTTCATGGCCTGCACCGCGGTCTCAATGGATGCGTGGCCGGTCATGATGGCAACCTCTGTGCGGGGGAGCAACTGTTTCACTCGTGGCAGAAACTCCAGGCCGGACATGTTGGGCATCATCAGGTCGGCCAGAATGATGTCCGGAGAATCGTTTTCCAGCCGGGCCAGGGCCGCTTCCGCGCTCTCCGCTTCCACGCAGGAAAAACCCACGGACGCGCCCACGGTCATGCAGAGCTTGCGTATGCTCTGGTGGTCATCCACGATCATGAACCGGACTTTGGCGTCGTCAGTCATTCCGCTTTGCCGAAGATCCTTTCCACAATGTTGATCAGCTCCTGGACGCGGAAGGGTTTTTCGATATAGGGCACACCCGTGCTCTGGAGCGCCTTCATGGTGTCTTCATTCACGGTGTCGCCGGTGATAAACAGCATTCGCTCCTTCAGTTCGGGACGGTTGGCGACGATCCACGCGTGCACATCGGCGCCACTGGCGCCTCCGGGTGTGCGCATATCGGAGATGATTCCGCCGAAGCGGCCCGCCTCCAGGGCACGGATGCCCTCGGCCGCGGAGCTGGCCGTACGCAAGGCATAACCATTGCGCTCCAGAGCCGTGCGGATGAAGTCCAGGACCGAACGCTCGTCTTCGATCAGCAGAAGCGGCAAGCGCTGCGCCGTGGCCGCGGTGTTCATTGCTTGACTCCCGCCGCCACCACCAGCTTCAGGTCAGTCTTGGTACGAACAGGCAAACGCACGCTGAAGGTGGCCCCCTGCGTCTCCTGATTGTTGGCGCAAAGGATTTCGCCTTCATGCTCGCGCACAATGCCGTAACAGATGCTCAGGCCCAGGCCGGTCCCCTGTCCCACTTCTTTCGTGGTGAAGAATGGATCGAAGATGCGTTCCGGGTGCTGGATGCCTTCGCCGTTATCGCGGAACAATACCTCGACCCAGCCGCCGTCCTGGATGGTTTCAATCTCGATCAGGCCGGGACGCCCGGCGGACTGCACGGCATCATAGGCATTGTTCAGAATATTCAGGAAGACCTGCTGCAATTGGTGAGAATCGCCGATCAACTCCGGCAGACGCTCGTCAAACTTTTCCACGATCTGCACGCCATGATTGGCGAAGTCATACGAGCGCAAGGCAATGGTCTTGCGCAGGATGTTGTTGATTTGCAGCGGCTGGCGCTGCGGCGGCCGCTGGCGGGCAAAGCTCAGCAGGTTCTGCACGATCTCCTTGGTGCGCTGCGCCTCTTCCAGGATCACCTGCAGGTCTTTGCGGGCGCTGCCCGGCACCTCAGGGTTCTCCATCAGCAGGTCAGAGAAGCCCATGATCGCGGTGAGCGGATTGTTGACCTCATGCGCCACGCCGGAGACAAGCTGGCCTACGGCGGCCATTTTTTCCGTATGCATCAGCTTGGCCTGGATCATGGACGTGTCGGTGATGTCCGTCATCAGCACCACCACGCTGCTGACCTCGCCGCGATCGTCGCGCATGGGGCTCAGGTTCACGGAAAACTTGCCCGGCGTGCCGTTGCCACGAGTGATCATCAACTCCAGGTTGTCCGATTGAAGGCCGTGCAGGCTGGCGTCAAAGGCTTCGGCAAAAGCCCGCTTGTGCGACTGGGAAATGATCCGGTCCAGACGGTGGCCAACCAGTTCGTTCTGATCAAAGCCGCCGCCTTCATAGGCGCGCTGATTGGCGTAGCTGATTAAGCCCGCGGTATCGGCCACCATAATCATGGTCTGCGTGTTGTTCAGGATCTTGCTGGTGAAATCGCGCTCGCGCTGCAACTGCGCCTGGAAATTCTTGACCTCGGTAATGTCAAGAAAGACACCGCGGTATTGCATGATTTTGCCCTGGCCGTCCTTGACCACGAAAGCGTTTTCCAGTGCGTGGATCATGGTGCTGTCACGGCGGCTGAGCGTGACTTCAAAGTTACGCACCGTCCCTTTTTCATTCAGCTGGCGGGTGATTTCGTCGCGCTGCTCGGCGGAAACATAAACCTGGGTCTGGAGGTCGAGCTTCAGCACCTCTTCGCGCGTCTGGTAGCCCAGCATGCGCACCAAGGCGTCATTGACTTCGATGAAATGGCCTTCGGGCGAAGCAAAGAACACGCCTTCCTGCACGTTATCGAACAGTTCGCGGTAACGCTGCTCGGCTTCGCGGCGGTCGGTGATGTCCTTGAGCACGTGCACGGTCTGGAGCCCTTCATCCAGCGCACCGTGGATGCGCGAACTGGAGACCAGATAGGTGCGCTCGAGCACGGGATGAAGATATTCGTCGGACTCGTTTTCACCGCGGCAGAAAGGGCAGGGTTGCGGAGAATCGGAAGCAATCGAAACCAGGGCGCGCATGCTCAGGCCAATCAGCTCCGCGGGACGCACGCCGATAAACTCCGCCAGCGACCGGTTGACGCGCAGCACCTCAAATTGCTCATCGTGCACCACGATGAAATCCGAGATGGAATCAAAAATTTCCGCCCACTGCCGGCTGGACTGCGTGATCCTGGTGAACAACCGCGAGTTTTCCAGCGCCACCGACGCATGCACGATCAAAGCCTGCAGCAGGTTGAGATCGTTGGGCATGAGTTCGCGGCTGATGTCGGCCAAAGCAAGTATGCCGAGAAGGTCGGCTTCCGTTCCCTCCAGCCGCACCAGGGTCAGGTTCTGCCAGCCGCAAGCGGCCATCAGTTCCGGACCCAGCGCCTGGACTCCGTTGCCGGTAATCTTCAGGTCCGGATGACGTTCAGCATACTCGGAGAATGCAGCGTTCAGCTTGCGCTGCAGCTCGCGCTCGGGCTTGGCCCCGTAAAAGCCGACGCTCTCCACCTTGTTGCCTTGCGCCAGCGACAGGACGGCCGACCGGGCGCCGATCATTCCAGCCACGCGCTCGGTGAAGTTCTTCACAAAATCCGGCAGGCGCAGCGCCGAACCCAGGTCCAGGGCCATTTCCATCAGGTCTTCCGTGCGTTTGCGGTGCTGATCGGAAAGTTGCAGATTGTGGGCGGCTTCCAGAGCGACCGTGATCTCCGCGCCCAGCACTCGGGCGCGACGCACGTCGTCGGGCGAGATGCGCGATTTGTTCTTCTTATCCAGCAGACCCAGCAGGCCGAGCGGCCGGCCATCGCTGGTCATCAAAGGCATGCCCAGATATTGCTTCAGGTCAGATTCCCAGCGCAGTAACTGCTTCTTCTCATTCGCGGGGAGCTGGCCCACGTCCTCACAGATGTGTGGAATCCGCGTGTCAAGCGCGCGCCGGGCGACGGCAGA
This sequence comes from Terriglobia bacterium, assembly GCA_041488515.1. GTDB lineage: Bacteria > Acidobacteriota > Terriglobia > Terriglobales > Acidobacteriaceae > Angelobacter. The sequence continues at coordinate 105,942 of JBGPPK010000006.1, forward strand.
GATGTCAATCTCAAGCCGGCTGGCTGCTCCCTTGCTTGCGCCCCAGCGCAAACGGCACTCGCCCGAATCCACCAGGGCCACAAAAGCGCGGGAAAAGCCCATAAAATCCGCGGTGCGCACCACAAACCGGGGAAGAAAACTTTCCAGCTGCGATGTGGCGCCGAGTTCGGCGGAGATTTCCAGTAACTGGTCGAGGTCCTGCTTTTGCGTCGAGTAAAGGCCGGTCAGCTCGCAATTATCCAGCGCCAGGCGGGCAATATTTCCCAACGCGCTGAAAGCAGAGACCTCAGCGGGCGAGAAAACGCTGCTGCGCACAACCAGCAGTACGGCCGCGGTCTGGGCAGTCACCATGGGCTGCGCCAGGCCGTGATAGATGGCCTCGCCTTCGGGCGCCCGGTAGGAAAAACGGAAATTGAGAAGCCGCTTTTGTTCGATGGCCTGCGTCGCAAAGGAGCGGGCATGCTCCAGCAGCGCTTTCTTCCCTGCACGCTCGTCCACGGCGGTACAAACCGCTCCAGGAAGGTAGCTCTCGCCATCGCGCACCATCATGCCGGCAACCGCCGCGGCAAAAATAGTTCTCGCCGATTCGGCGATGTGCTGGCGCAAGACCGAGGGTTCTCCGCTGAGAGCTGGAAGCTGGACGCACGCCTCAAGCACCTTTTCCATGCTGGCAGAGGCCCGCACCTGGGTCCTGGAGCGAACTTGTGGGCTTTTCTGTGTCGATCTCATTCCGTCTCAGTCGTTTTCCATTGCGGGAAGCCTGAAGGTACTCTGGAATCTCATTTTGAGTCAATAAGGAATTGATCCGACAGAATCACAGGGACAACACCCCACCATCGACCTTGGAGACGATCTCACAATGAGATCAAGACCTTGTAACCGGCTGACAAATGAGACACAAGAGAAACAGATCCTCGGGCCTAGCCGCTGCCTGACTCATGGCTGCTCCATGTAAGTTACTGATTTATCTACGTCTTCTAAACACAGACATGCCAAAGGTGCTAGCCCTAGTCCCTGGTGGCCATGACATTGCTTTTAACCATCAGCTTTCATTCCCTGTCAGGGGAAGCTGTGTCTTTTGCGCGAGTTTCAAAACACAGCGCTCCCAGTCTCTGACAGGTTTCAGGATTCAGGGCCGGTAACAAGAAGTTCGACGTGAAAGAGAACACGAGCCGCGTCACAGGCGAAGCGGCCGTAGAGGTTCGAAACATGCGTATCCAAAAAAGCATTGGCGGCAAGCTCTATATGGGCTTTGGCCTGATCATGGCAATCGTGGTCTTCGCGTTCATCGTGAACTGGCTCGCGGTCCGGCATGAGCAGACGACCCGTGCGCTTTACAAGAAGTCCATCACGATGGTGGAAAACCTGTCCAAGCTGGAGAGGGCGAGGAACCAGAACCGTCTCTTTCTGCGCAACTTCCTCCTCAACGGCGACCGGCGCGAGGCGGACGCCCTTACCCGCGGCCAAAACGAGGTGGAGGCCCTGATCAACGACATCAAGGAAAGCGGCACCGCGATGGGAGACGTCTTGAGGACGCGCCAGTTGCTGGACCAGCTGGCTGAAACGGAACGAGAGTGGGGCAGGCTTTTCGCCACGCCTCTGATGGAAAAGCGCCGGCAGGTGGATACGGGCAGCGCGACCGTGGCGGAACTGCAAATCGCCTATCTTCAGGCCACGCCAACCCCGGAACAGAAGCAGCGAGAAGAGCAACCGATGCTGCAGCTGGCGGCAATGACCAAACAAGCCAACGCCGACGCTGAAGAATCGGACAGCAACGCAGCCATGCTGATTACGGTGGTGACCCTGGGAGGCCTGGCGCTGGTGATTCTGCTGGCAGGCTCGGTCTCATGGCGGGTGGCAAAATCGATCACTGGGCCGCTTTCCCAATTGATCAATGTGGCCGGTCAGATCGGCAACACCGGAGACCTGGAACAAAAGGTGGAAATCGCGGGCCAAGACGAAGTCGCCCAACTGGCGCGGACGTTCAACAACATGGTGCTTTATCTGCGGGAAATGGCGGGCATTTCAGAAGCGATTGCCGGCGGCGATCTCTCGGTCGAGATCAATCCGCGCTCTTCGCGCGATACCCTGGGCAAGGCCTTCCGCGAGATGACGCTGGGCCTGCGCAACCTAGTCAAGAATGTGCGTGACAGCGCCGCCCAGGTGGCCAGCGGCTCCAACCAGGTAGCTTCCGCCTCCGACGACTCGGCCAAGATCAGCGTGCAGGCGGCCTCCGCCATCGATGAGGTCACCAGCACCATGCATGAGATGAGCATCAACGTGCAGAACATGGTCAAGAGCACGCAGATGCAGGCTTCCAACGTGAGCGAGACTTCCGCCTCCATCGACGAAATGGTGGCGTCAATCCAGCGCGTGGCCGATACGGCAAAAGTGCTGCTGGATATCTCGCAGCGCTCGCGCGACGAGGTGCACAACGGCATCAACACCATGGAAAAAGCAACCGACGGCCTGAGCCGCATCAACGCCGCCATCGGTTCTTCCGCGGAGATCATCTCCGCCCTGGGCCAGCGCGCGGACGACATCGGCAAGATCATCGAGGTCATCGACGATCTGGCCGAGCAAACCAACCTGCTGGCGTTGAACGCCGCGATTGAAGCGGCCCGCGCCGGCGAGCACGGGCTGGGCTTCGCGGTTGTGGCCGACGAAGTACGCAAGCTGGCGGAAAAGTCCGCGCAGTCCACGCGGGAGATTTCCGAGCTCATCCAGAGCATCCAGAAGGAAGCCCGCAAAGCCGTGGACAACATGGAGAAGTCGACCAGCATTGTGAACGAAGGCATCTCGCTGGGCGGCGACCTGAGCGGCGCACTGAAGAAAATCTCCAGCGTGGTTTCCGAAGTCTACAAGTTCGCGCAGGAAATCGGCGCGGCGACCAACGAACAGTCGCATGGCTCCTCCCAGATCGCCAAGGCGACCACGCGGCTCAACGAGATCACGCATGAGATCAACTCTTCGGTGGAAGAGCAGGCCTCGGGAGCGCAGGCGGTGGTCCGCGCCATGGAGAAGATGCGCGAACTGGTGCAGCGTTCCTCCTCCGGTTCCACGGAGCTGGCGGCTTCGGCGGAGCAGATGTCGAAAATGTCACGCTCCATGCTGGAAGCGATGGACCGCTTTGTTCTGGAAAACATGGTGGCGCGCGAAAGCGGCGCCAGCCCGCGCCGGCCCGACGATCGCGGGCGCGCGGCAGCGCCGCAATATGCCGCCGCGGGGGCGGGAGCGCAGTACAACTAAGCGGAAGGGAGACCCATGGCCAAGGAACTACACATTGTCGGCTTCCGCGTGGGACGCGAGGTATTTGGCGTGCCCATCTCACTGGTGCACGAGATCGTGCGCGTGCCGGAGATCACCTCTGTGCCGGACTCGCCCGGCTGCGTCCAGGGGGTCATCAATCTCCGGGGGAAGATTGTTTCCGTGGTTGACCTGCGGCGGCGCTTTGGAGAAAAAGACATCAAGCCGACCAAGAAGAACCGCATCCTGGTGACCGAGGTGCACGGCAAGCTGGTAGGGCTGATCGTGGACAGCGCATCCGAGGTGCTCAAGATCCCCGAAACCGATATCGAACTGCCGCCCGTGTTTGACCAGGGCGAACTCAACTACGTGACCGGCGTGGGCAAGCTGCATGGCCGGCTGATCATACTGATTGACCTGAACAGGATCCTGCAAAAAGGCGACCTGCGGCGGCTGGGTGAAATTGCGGAGCCCCAGTTGACCGCCGCCTCTGCTGGATTGTGAGCGGCATCGAGGACTAGACGGAAACCATGGCCACAACGAGCGTTCCAATCCAGATCAGTGAACCGGAATACAAGCTGTTGCAGACCCTGGTGTACCAGGAATGCGGCATGTACTTCGACGAACGGCGGGCGCATTTCCTGCAAGACCGCCTGCAGCGGCGGCTGAAAATCTGCGGGCTGGACACGTTTTACGCTTACTACCGCCTGCTCACCAGTCACCAGGGCAAGGCGGAGCTGAGCGCACTGGTGGAAAACCTCACCGTGAACGAAACCAGTTTCTTCCGCAACAAGCCGCAGCTTGAATTGTTCCAGAAGACGGTGCTGGAAGAACTGTTGCGGCGCAAACAGGACCGGCGCGACTGGAGCCTGCGCCTGTGGTGCGCGGGATGTTCCACCGGCCAGGAGCCATACACGCTGGCCATGATGGTATGCGACGCGCTGGCTTACTACTACCTGCGCAATCCCCTGCCCTTTGAAATGCCCAGCCCCAAGCCGCTGATTCCGCCGCCGTGGAAGGTGGAGATCCTGGCTTCCGACATCAACTATTCGGTCCTGCGCGCGGCGCAGGAAGGCCTCTATCCGGAAAGCCAGATGGATGCGGTGGACTACGCGTACCGGTTGCGCTACTTCGATAAGGTGGGCGACCGTTATGCGGTCAAGCGCGGGCTCAAAGACCTGGTCCATTTCGACTTTCACAACCTGAAAACGGAATTTCTGCCCCAGCGCAATGACGTGATTTTCTGCCGCAACGTAATGATCTATTTTGACGAAGCCGAGCAGAAGCGGCTGGTGGAAAAACTCTATCGCTGCCTGAACGCGGAAGGGTTCCTGTTCATCGGGCACGCGGAAAGCCTCTTCGGGCTCTCCGACAAGTACAAGATGGTGCACCAGAACAACGGCACGGCATACCAACGCATTGAGGTGGCGGGTTGAACTTCTTCCCAGACGATCGCGCCTCCGAGCTCCGCGAACTCTTCTTTGAGTCGGCAACGGAACTGTTGCAGACCCTCAATGAAGAAGGGCTGGAGCTGGAGAAACGTCCTGAGGACGAAGAGGTGCTGCGCCGCGTGCGCCGCACGGTGCACACGCTCAAGGGCGATTCCGCGGCTTGCGGTTACACGGAACTCAGCGAGCTGGCGCACGCCCTGGAAGACGTATTACGACCGGAGATCGCCGCTCTGAGCAAGCAGGCGCTGGCGGAAGTGGTCCTGATTGCCGCCGATACTTTCAGCTCCATGCTCTCCGCCTATCGCGGCAGCCTGCAACCGCCCGCGGGTGAAGAGTTGAAGCAACAGATCCTCTCGCTCACGCGCAAGCCGGCCGGCAATGTCCGCTATAAGCTGCAGGCGCGCTTTGTATGGAGCGAGTACGAACAGATTGTGGTGGCGGACGCGCTGGGCCACGGCGAGAGCGTTTATAACGTGGCCTTCTCCATTGAGCCGCAGTGCCCCATGCGCGGAGCGGCCATGCAACTCATTCGCAACGTGCTGCAGGATTGCGGGCGGCTGCTGGCGGTGGCGCCGGACCAGAGCACGCTGAGCAACGATCTTGACGTAGTGGAAGCGGCCATCTCCAGCGAACACAGCGAAGACTGGATTGCCAAGAAGTGTCGCATCCCGTCTGTGGTTGCCGATGTTCTGGTGCAAAAAGCGGGACAGCCTCAGGAGCAGATGGAAGACGTGCTCGACATCGTAAAGCACGTAACCGCGCCGGCGGACGACGAGCCTGAAGCGCCAATCCGGGCGGAGGAGACAGCGGCGCAGACGATAGCGTCCCGCGCCGAAGCCAGCGCTTCCCCGGCGGCAAATGCCACGGTCGCGATGGATTCACAGTCCACCAGTTTCGCCAGCATGTCAGAGACGCTGCTGCGCGTGGACGCGGAGAAGATCGACTCCGTCCTGAACCTGGTGGGCGAGCTGATTATCGCCAAAAGCATGCTGCATCAGGCGATCAACGAATTTGATAAACGCCATCCCAAAGATCCGCTGAAGATGCGCTTCTCTGACGCCATGGCGTTCCAGGCTCGCATCATGAACGACCTGCAGAAGTCGGTGATGAAGATCCGCATGGTGCCGGTGGAGCACCTTTTCCGCCGCTTTCCGCGCGTGGTGCGCGACGTGGCCAAGTCCTGCGGCAAAGAAGTCAACCTGGTGGTTACCGGCCAGGACACGGACCTGGACAAGAGCATTCTGGACATGCTGGCCGAGCCGCTGGCCCACCTGGTGCGCAATGCGGTGGATCACGGCATTGAATCTCCCGCGGAGCGCATCCGCGACGGCAAGCCGGCCCACGGTACGGTGACACTTGACGCGTATCACCAGGGCAACCAGATTGTGATTGAAGTGAGCGACGATGGACGCGGCCTGGACCGGGACAGGCTGATCGCCAAAGCCGTGGAACGCGGCCTGCTCAAGCCAGGGGACGCGACTGTCCTGGGCGAAACCGACATCAACAACCTCATCTTCCACCCCGGACTGAGCACGGCCGACCAGGTCACTTCGATTTCCGGACGCGGCGTGGGCATGGACGTGGTAAAGACCGTACTGGAAAAACTGAAAGGGTCGGTCAGCATCCGGACAACCGCGGGTAAAGGGACCACGTTCTATTTGAAAGTCCCGCTCACGCTGGCCATCATCAAGGCGCTGCTGTTCCGCGTGGGCGACCGCTTGTACGCAGTGCCTCTGGCTTCGGTGGTGGAGATCACGCGCACCACGCAATCGGCATTGCATCGCGTGGACAATCACGATGTGATGCAGCTGCGGAATGAAGTCCTCATGCTGCTGCACCTGAATCGTCTGGCACAGGAACCCGCGGGCACGGACAAGATGTTCGTGGTCGTGATTTCCACGGGCGAGCGCAAATTCGGGCTGGTGGTGGACCAGTTGGTGGGCGAAGAAGAGTTGGTCATCAAGGCCATGGACGACCATCTGGTGGCCACGGACCTGGTCAGCGGCGCTTCCATCCTGGGCGATGGGACGGTGGTGCTGATCCTGAATCTCTCAAGTGTGGTTGCAAAGCTGGGAAGGTTGCAGATGGTGGGGGCCACAGCATGAGCAGCAAATTGCGAGTCCTGGTGGTGGACGATTCCGCATTGATGCGGAAATTGATTCCACAGATCCTTGCCAGGGACAGCGAAATTGAAGTCGTAGGAACGGCCATGGATGGCGCGTTTGGACTGAAAAAAATCGAGGACCTCAGGCCGGACGTAGTCACGCTGGACCTGGAGATGCCGCGCATGGACGGGCTGGAAACGCTGCGCCAGATCACACGCCGGTTCCGCGTGCCGGTAATCGTGGTGAGCGCGCTGACCACGGAAGGGGCCAGCGCAACCTTCAAGGCGCTGGCGCTGGGAGCGTTTGATTTTGTCGCCAAGCCGCGTGACGCGGCGTCCGCGCACATGGATGAGATCGCCCTGGACCTGATCAACAAGATCAAAGTCGCGGCCAAGAGCAAGATGCGCAACACCACGGCGCCGGTGGTGCTGGACCGGCCGCGGCCGAACAAGCCGGCTTTGCGTCCACGGCGCGAGCCGACCAAGGTTGTGGCCATCGGGATTTCCACCGGCGGGCCGAACGCGCTGCAATACCTGCTGCAGCAACTCCCTGGTGACTTCCCGGGAAGCATTGTTGTGGTGCAGCATATGCCTGAGGGATTCACGGAGATGTTTTCCCGCCGGCTGGATGAGTCGTGCGCCATTGACGTAAAGGAAGCGCAATCCGGGGACCTGCTGATTGCGGGACGCGCGCTGGTCTGCCCCGGAGACCGCCACATCAAAGTCAGGCGCATGCCGCTGGGCAACACCGTGGTGCTTTCCGATGAGGCGCGCATGAACGGGCACAGGCCCTCCGTCGACATCCTGTTTCGCTCGGTGGCGCAGGAATTTGGCAGCCGGGCGGTCGGCGTATTGATGACCGGCATGGGCGATGACGGGGCCGAAGGCCTGGGATTGATGAAAGACGCGGGCGGACTGACGATCGCACAGAGCGAAGATTCCTGCACGGTGTTTGGCATGCCCAAGGCCGCCATCGAACGCGGACACGCCATGCGGGTGGTCCCGCTGGACATGCTGGCTAACACGCTGGCCATGCAGTGCAATCCGGAAAAGATTGGACGAGCTGTAAGAGTTTAGTTGGAGCTGTAAGGAGAACAAGCATATGGAAACATTTCCGATTCTGATTCGCAAGGACGGCAAACCGATCCGGTACCTGGTGGTGGACGATTCCGTCTTCGCGCGCAAGAACGTGGCCAAGATGGTGGAGTCTTTCGGCGGCGAAATCGCCGGCGAAGCCGGCGACGGCTGCACTGCCATCACTGAATACGACCGCACAACGCCCGACATGGTCCTGATGGACATCACCATGCCGCAAATGGAAGGCATTGAAGCGGCCGAGCGCATCGTCCGGTCGCATCCTGACGCGCGCATCGTCATGGTTTCCTCCGTCGGGTATCAGGAAAACATTGTGGCCGCGCTGCAGAAAGGCGCGCGTCACTTTGTCCAGAAACCGGTGAAATCGGAAATCCTGTACGAAGTCATCAAGTACGTGATGGGCGACGACGCGGCCGTGGCCACGCCGGCAGCCCAGGGAAACTGAAACGATGAAGATTGAGCTGATTCAACCGTTCATCAACGCGGCTGACGCCGTGCTGGCGGAGACGCTGCAGTGTCCCACACGCATGGGCGACGTGACCATGGACGAAGAAGCCTATCGCCGCAAAGGCGTCGCTTCCCTGGTGACCATCAAAGGCGACATCGAAGGCCGCATCATCTTCGATATCGATACGCCGACCGCGGCCAAAGTAGCAAGCTATCTCACCGGGTCGCCGGTGCCGGAAAGCGATGAAGTGGCGCGGGAGACGGTCTGCGAACTTGCCAACATGGTGATTGGCAGCGCCATTTCCGCGCTCAATGACCAGGGATTTAAATTCAAAATTTATCCGCCGGTGGTCCACTCCGATGAACTCGGCGAAAAAAGCAGTGAAGACCAGGAGGCGCTGGTAATGTGCTTTGACACCGACAACGGCAACATCTTCATGAACATTGCCATGCGCTATAACCGCAGGCGGCGCGCCGACAGCCGGCCCAGTTAAAAGCTTTCTCCTCGCAGCAGTTCCTTATGGGCCGGCTTCAGGGCCGCCCTTTTTTCATCCGGAAATCATGGCACGGTGACCACCTGGAACGGAACCTGGATCGGGCAGAAAACAGTAGCACTCACCTTACAGTTGAAATCCTGTTGCGGGGCCAGCATCTTCATCACTTGCGTGTCCGTGCTGGTGCGGATATCGGAGATGGTGCCTGCCGTATGGGTTCCGGAAGCGTCGGTCACGCTATCGTGGTTATTGACGACGAAGACCCGCGACGCGTCGCTGGCAGCATCAATCGAAATCGCTCCCACGCCCACGGTAATCGTCTTGGTCTCACGCAACGCCACGGCATCAATCACGCTCACCAGGTTGCCGTTGCAACTCGGCGCTGTGGCAATAATGGTCGTTTGGTTCACTCCCGCCGGACAATTCCCCAGGGCCGCGTACGCCCTGGTCCCATCGGAAAGCGCTGTGACCGAGGTGGGCGAGCCGGAAACGGTAACGTCCGCCAGCTTGACCGGCAGCACCTGCGGCGTAACTCCCAGGTCGATTCCATTGGCCTTGATCACGCTGACGGTATTGTTTCCGGTATTGGAGACATACACGCGCTTCAGTTTCGATTCGTAGAAAGCAAAGTTCGGCGAAGGCCCCACCGGAACAGTGGCAATGACGATCTCCAGCGACGTATCGATCACGCTGACAGTGCCACTCCCCTGGTTCACGACAAACACAAACAGCCCGTCCGTGCTCATCACGCCCCAGACCGGGCTGGACCCGACCGGAATCGTCTTCACCACCGTATTGTCAATGGTGGAAATTTCGGTGACGTTGTCGCTGCCGTGGTTCACCACGAAAATCTTGTTGTTGGACGAATTCCCGGCAATCGAAACCGGCTGAGTTCCCACGGGGATGGTGGCCGTGACGGCCAGCACCGTCCCTGCAATCACGTCCACATTATTGCTGCCGCTATTGGCGATGTAGATGTCATTGGTGCTGCTGGTGGCGCCGGCAATAGGGCCGCTGCTGGTTGCCGGCAGCGTCACCGTGGTTACCGTAGCCGACTGCGGAAGCAGCGCAATGTAAACGGAGACCGTAGGTGGAATCGGCGGCGCGGCAGATGGATCGCCGGCATTGATCACGAAGGCGCGGTTGAAGGTCTTCCCCAGAAAAACCGGCTTCAACCCTACCGGCACCACTCCTACATTCGTGTCCCCGGAAACATCAATATGCATGTCGCTGCCGTTCGAGGTTGCCACTGGGTTGGTCGATAGTGTAATCGCATTCGCCAGCGCCCCAGGATCGCCCGATGGCCGCGGAACAGGGACGATAAATTGCCGCAACGTATCATTGCAGCCCGCCGCCAGGGCGACAAGAATGCCCAGGCCGGCCAACAGCCACAATGTCTTGAAACGTGACTTCATCAAAACTCCACCGGTCTTACCGGTTTGAACGCAGAAATTCCTAATTATTGCGAAGGATTTTATTGTACAGCAAGGGTGTGACAATCAGCCCTTTCGCCCTGGACACAGCACCTCGAGGAGACAAAGGTAGATCAGTGAATACGCTTCCCTTAATACTGATCATACAGAAGCCCCTCGTTGATCGATTTCTGCCCCTCCCTTCCTCCATTCCTCCGTGTTTCAAAGGTTTTTGCAGTTTGACTCAGGCGGCTCTCTTCGCTGGCTTCTTCCTTCCCGCCACCGCCTTTTGCTTCCCGCGGACCTCAATCTCCGACTCTCGCTGTGCGGCTTCCACTCGCTGAGGTCCTTTCTTCTTCCCTTCCATCTGCGCCAGACTCTGCTTGAGCGCCGCCATCAGGTCCTTGGGCGCGGCAGAGGGTTTCGCCCTTTCCGCGGCGACAATCTCTTTGCCTTCCATGTGCGCTTTAATCAGCTTTTTCAGGTTTTCTTCAAAAGTGTCGTAATACTTGCCGGGGTCCCATTTGGCGGCCAGGGCTTCAATCAATTGGTGCGCTACTTTCACTTCGCTTTCTTTCAGGCTGGCATGGGCGGCCCCAAAATCCGGCGCTTCACGGACTTCATCCTTGTAGTACATGGTATGCAGCATCAGCCCTTTTTCGTACGGGCGCAGAAACGCCGTGTATTCGCGGTTGTGCATGGCCAGTTTGGCGATGCCCACATAACCGGTGTCTTTCATCGCCTTCACCAGCAGGGCGTAAGCTTTTCCCGCAGCTTCCTCGGGCGCCAGATAGTAGGAAGACTCAAAGTACACGGGATCGATCTCTTCCTGCTTCACGAACTCCAGGATCTCCATGGCTTTCGCCGTCTTGGGCTCAATCTTCTTGATCTCTTCCGGCTCCACCACCACGTATTCGCCTTTGCGAAACTCGTAGCCTTTCACGATCTCACTGCGCTCGACCACCTTGTCGTCCTGCGGGCAGTAGAGCTGCTGCTTGATCCGGGCGTTATCGTCGCGATGCAGCATGTGGAAAGAAACGCGGGAGCCCCGCGCGCCGGAAAAAAGCCGTACCGGCATGGAGATAAGACCAAAAGTAAGATATCCCGTCCAGACAGATGCAGCCATCGTTCACCCCGGTAACTGGAAATGGTTGGGGCCGCTGTTTTGCGGCAGCCCGTTCTTGTGTACGATGCGATAGAACGGCTTTCAGGCCGCCAAGACCGGTCATGGCGCCAGCCTGCGGGCACAAGCCAGTTGGCGCCAGGTCGCGGAAGCGCTCCCCAACGGGATAAGGCACGGAGGAACGACTGCAAAAATCGCGCCCATTCAAGATCGCCGACGTCCTTGCGCTTGCCTTTGCCGCCGTCATCCTGGCAGTTTTCGAGTGGCTGCATCATGGCGAATTCCCTCCCGCCGGCCCGCGCTTCCTCACCGCTCTTGGCATCACCGCGGGGTTCGCATTGCTGGCCTGGTTTGCCGGTGGCGTCAATCTCAGCGGCGCACTCGCCGGTTCGGCCGTGGCGTTCATCATGGCGATCCGCGATCTGCGCATGTTTCTGGCGCTGCTGGTGGTCTTCGCCGTTACGCTGGCCGCTACCCGCGTGGGATACGCGCGCAAACAACAGCTCCGCACCGCCGAGCCCGCCGGCGGACGCACCGCCGCGCAAGCCATGGCCAATCTCGGCATCGCCGCGCTGGTGGTGGCCATAGCCGGTGCAGAATGGCCCTTGCTGGCGCTGGCTGCGCTGGCTGAGGCCGCGGCGGATACCGGCTCCAGCGAGATCGGCATGGCCTTCCCCGGCAAGACTCTTTTGGTTACGACTTTCAAGCCCGTGCCCGCTGGCACCGATGGCGGCATCAGTCTTTTTGGGACGATCGCTGCCTGCCTCGGCGCCGCGACGGTTGCGGCGGCGGCGATGCTTTCCGGCCTCGTCACCCCGCCTCAGGCCGCAGTCATCGTTCTGGCGGGCTTTCTCGGAACCATGGCCGATAGCCTGTTTGGCGCTCTCTTTGAACGCCGTGGCTGGCTCGACAACGATCTGGTAAACCTGTTCAGCACGGCGACAGCGGTAGGCGTGGCGTGGGCAATGATTTAGAGACTCCGCACCCGATCCCCGCTCTGATCCGTGCCATCCGCGCTCATCCGTGGTAAGGTTTTCGGGTTTCCGATCACCCGATGTCCCGATCACCGGATCACCCGATCTCATGCCTCCCCCTCCCCTGCCCTACTCATCCCACTGCATCCCAATTTGGCGTGGGTTTGTCCCAGAGCGCTGTTCAACACCTCCGCCTCACATCGCATCCTCACCACATTCGGGATCCCATCTTGTTCCAATCCGCGTTCATCTGCGTTGATCCGCGGTAAGCTGCTCCCATCAGCGTCTTCAGTGTCTTCAGTGTCTTCAGCGTCAATCAGTGGTAAGTCTTGGTTTTGGTTCAGTGCCTCCTGCTCATCCACCAGCTCCGTCACCAGCTCCCCCTCGTCAGCCTCGCCAAACGTCGTCTGGCCGATGTTCGTCATCGCTAACTGCAATGAATACAGCAGCAGCCCGGCCTTCTTGGCCGTGATCGTGTCGTCGATCAGCGCCTTCTGCACCCGCATCAGCGAAATCTGGATCGCGTTCGCGTCTTCCAAAGCAGGGAGTTGCAGGGCCAGCGCCCGTGCTTCCATCATCTGTTTGTGGGCGTAGCAGTAAATGTGTTTCCGTATCTGCGGTGAACCGCAGGTCGTTCCGTCCTGCTTCACCCAGCGGCAGCGCGGCGCTTCGTCGGCCCGCTCCAGGCTTCGCCGCAGCTTCCGGTAAATCTCTTCGTTGTGGCCGTCCTGTCCGTCACCTGCCGGCCAACTTCCGGGTTTTGTTGCAGCAGGCTGGTCAGAGCTTCATAGGTCTGGCCCAGCTTCTCCATCAGGGCAGCCGTCTCCCGTTGCACCCGCTCCTTGGCCTCTAACTCTTGTCTTTGGTGCTCCTCATATTCCGCATCCGTCATCTGCTTCCCATCCACAATCCAGTACCGCATCGCACACCTCTCCCTTTCCGCTGGTTTTCTTAACCAACGACAATCGCTTCATTTTGCGTTTTCAGTTGGGTTTCAGCCCAGCCTACCTTAGCGCGTTTTCAGCAGCGAAGGAAGCACGAAACCGTTCATCGCGCTCTTTCTTGGGGCGTAAGAATCCGGCGGCATACCCATGGCCGGCCGCGCACGCTCGCGTCTCGAACGCCAATCGTCAGATCGGCCATTCTCCGGCGGCCAGGAATCGGTACATTGACCTGAAAACAAATATCCCCGCGCATGAACCGGGTGGAGCAGGCAACAGCGATGCTTTCTGGTTCAACGGGGTGGAGCAGGCATTTATGCTTTGTGGTTTGAAAACCGGCAAACCTCGGTAACCTGGCGGGGGCGGTTTTCATTGGGTTTCGCGGCGATTGGGCGTCATAGTAGGGCATCCCCCCGAAAAACGACCGCGGAGGTCCCTAAAAATGAAACCCTATTGGCTCAAAGCTTGCTTCCTGATGGCGCTGGCCTGTGCTCTGGGCGTGACGGCAGCCGCCGCATCGCAACCCCCGGCCCCCAACAGCGCGCAGATCGTCGATCAGGCGCGCCGGGCTTATTACAGCCTGCGGACCATCGGACTGGAGGAGTTTCAGTCCACGATCAGGCCGAACTGGGAAGTGGTGCTCAAGGACGAACTCAAGGCGAGTCCTGAAAACGCGCAAGCGGCGCTGAAACTTCTGAATGGGCTGCATTTCTCCATGGTGCTGGACAAGAACGGCAAGGTCACGATGAGCCACCATGCCGATGTTGAGCCCCAGAACGAGACGCAACGCAAGGGCTTTGACCAGATTTACGAAGGGCTTGACCAGGCTGTTTCGGGGTTCTTCGCCACGTGGTCGATGTTCATGGTGAACTCGCCATTCCCGGAGACGGACGCTGACTACCAACTGGAAGACCTGGGCAGCCAATACCGGCTTTCCTACAAAGAAGGGTCTTCCGATGTGGTCATCCTGATGAGCAAAGACCTGGTCATTGCCGAGGTGAAGGTTACTTCGGCGGAATTTACCAGCTCTGTCCGGCCGCAATTCAGCCGTAGCGCGAAAGGATTGGTGCTCTCAGGCTACATGGCGGATTACAAGCCAACCTCGGGGCCGGGCGTGGTGAAGCTGGACGTGAAATTGGAACATCAGCCGGTAAGCGGGCTGCAACTGCCGGTAAACCTGATCGCGGACAGCGTCCTGGACGGCGCGCCGACGCATATCGAGCTGGCATTTTCGGATCGTCAGGTGAAGAGCCACTGAGCTAACGGAAGACTCCGCTAAGCCACCCGCTCCATATGTCGGTCCAGGCATGGGCAATCATGTTGGGGCGGAGGCTTCGGCGCCAGGCGGCGAACCATCCGTAAAGGGCTCCCAGCGCCGCGATAAGCACAACCTGCTTGGCGCCCTGGTAGGAGTGACCCAGCCCAAACACGACCGCCTGCAGCATCACTCCGGCGGTGACGCTGCTGGTATATGCGGCAAACTGCTTTTGAAAATAACCGCGAAAAACGATCTCCTCGCAGATGCCGGCCGTGATGGAGACCGCAATCCATAAGATGACTTCAACCGTGCTCTGCGGCAGCAAACTACCGATGGATTTCGCCTGGTCCGGACCGAGCAGACGGTGCATCAACCGTGCTGAACCTTCCCACACAAACAGGAAAGGAATGCAGATCAGCACGTCGCGAGCAACTTCTTTCCAATTGCTCCAGCGCCCGCCGATGACTTCGCGCAGGCTGATGCCCCGGTCGTTCGCGGCGCCGCGGACGGTCGCCACCAGCCCCCACTCAAGGGCGATGACGGAAAGGTACAGCGGCAGAACATTCCGCTTCTGCGGTATCACCGTGTCCGATCCCGGCCTCTGTTGCAGCCAGAAGCCCAGACCTACGAGCGCAAGCTGGATGAGCAACATCATGACGAAATGCCGCGTTGACGCGATCGGCCGATTGGCTTGCGCGGGCTTCTGCGCTGCTGGGCTCGTCATATGGCTGGTTATAAAGGAAAGCTGCCGCAAATGGCAAAATCGCTTGGAGCAGCAACCACGCGCTGAGCCGCCTGCATCGGGCGCTGAATGCTCTTGTGAGATCGATAAGCCGAAGCGGTTTGGAGCGGAGCGACAGAAAATTAGCTGAGGTGCATGAGCCAAAGCGTGTAGCTGCCAATCTCATGCCAGGCCGACTCCTGACGTTTCCAGAAGGTCTGCGGACGCGAATTCGGGCGCGGCGCTCCGTACACCGTGATGCCTTCGTGCCCCAGCATTTTTTTGATGCGAAAGATATGGTAGCCGTCGCTCACCGCCAGACAGGAGCGCATGTTGTTCACGTACATGATGGTGCTGACGCGGCGTGCCGACTCGGCTGTGTCCGCGCTTTGCGTTTCCGCGATGAGCTGGGTATCGGGGATGCCGAGAGTCTTCAGGTATTCTCGGCCAACCACGCCTTCGCTGAAACGGGGATCGTTGCCCGAGCCGCCGGTGATAATCACCATCGGCGCCAGGCCGCGATGGTAAAGCTGGGCTGCGTGGTCCAGCCGCGCTTTGTAGACCGGCGACGGGCGTCCGTCATACTCAGCCGCGCCGAACACGACGATTGCGTCCGCTGTTCGCGCCTCGTCGCTGGCCGACTGGTTCACGATGCGCCAATAGACGGCCGCCGCGTAGCAGACAGGCCCCAGCGCCAGCAGCCACAGCAGCCATCGTTTCCAGCGCTTTGTGCCCATTCAATTCAGGAACTCGGCCAGTTCGCTCTCAGGAATGGCGCCCTGGCGAAGAATGGTGATGCGGTCAGGCTCGCTCATGTTGATGATCGTGGAAGCCACATCGCGCGGGCTGGCTCCGCCATCCACGATCAGGCTGATGCGGTTGCCCAGCTGCTGGCGTACTCCTTCCGCGGTAGTGCATTCGCTGGCCCCGCTGATGTTGGCCGAAGTCGCGGTAATGGGCACGCCCGCGGCGCGGATCACCTCCACCGCCACGCGCGAAGCGGGCAGTCGCAGCGCCACGTTCCCCGTATTCGCGGTCACCTTCAAAGGCAGTCGCGACGACGCTTTCACGATGATGGTCAGCGGTCCGGGCCAGTATTTCCGAGTGATATCGTAAAACGCGTCGGGCAGCGGACGCGCCAGGTATTCCGCCTGCTCCACGCTCTCAATCAGCAGGGAAAGCGGCTTGTGCCGGCTGCGCGTCTTCACGTCGTAGATCAGGTCGACGGCGCGCAGGTTCAGCGGGTCGGCCGCGAGCCCGTAGAATGTGTCCGTTGGCATGCCTACGACCTGCCCGGCCTTGATCCGATCGGCAACATAAGAGACCAGACGCATGTCCGGCGTATCAGGATTAATTTTGAGAATTTCCGCAGCCAAAACCGACTCCCCCACAACCTTAGCAATTTTCAAACAAATACCAGCACGGCCCGCGCAGTGCGGTTCGGTAAAAACAGCTGCCGAAGGCATCGCGATAAACGGTTAAGAATAAACCAGCCTGCCCAGAAAACCTAGAGCCGGACTTTCTTAATCGTTCGCCGCATCAGTATGATGGCTGTCAATGCCTGTTCCAAAAGAAGCCGATTCTCGCCTGCGCCGCGTCACCAGCCGCCAGAACGCGCTGGTCAAAGACCTGCGCAAGGCCCTCAGCCAGGGTGAGCCGACCGGAGAAGGCTGCCTTGCCGTGGAAGGCGTCCGGATCATCGAAGAAGCCATCCGCAGCGGCTTGCGCTTTCAGGCGGTCTTCTTTAGCGACGCCGGCAGCGCTCACGCCGCCCGCCTGCTACCCCAGATCGCCAGCCACGTTGAGGTCCTGTTGCTGCCCGACGATGTCTTTTTGAGCGCCGTCAGCACCGAATCCCCGCAAGGCGTCGCTGCTCTGGTCACGTTGCGTTCGCATAAAGTGGAAGACCTGCTGGAGCAGGCAGCTCCCGATCAGCTGCTCGTGGGCGTGGCCGGCATCCAGGATCCAGGAAACCTTGGAACCATTATCCGCTCCGCCGAAGCCTTCGGCGCGCGCGCCGTGCTGCTGGGAGAAAAGACGGTCAGCCACTTCAATCCCAAGGCCGTGAGGGCCTCCGCGGGATCGCTATTTCGCGAACCGCTCCTGCGCGTGAAGATGGCGGAAACCATTCCGCTCCTGAAGCAACAGGGCATGCGCGTGCTGGCCACGTCGTCCCACAAAGGCAAGCCGCTTCACGAAGCCAACTTCTTGGGCGCAGCCATGATCGTGGTCGGCAACGAGGGCGCAGGCGTTCCGCCGGAAATACTATCTCTGGCCGACGAATTGGTGACCATCCCGCATTCGCCGCGCGTGGAGTCGCTCAATGCCGGGATCGCGGCATCAATTTTGCTGTATGAAGCAGCGAGGCAGAGAAAGGCTCTTACCGCTGATGAACGCGGATAACGCGGATTGGCTGTGTATTCACAAAAGGCCCGATTGTTGGTCCTATTGACCCAACTCTGCTGGTTTCTTGATCCGCGTGCATCCGCGCTAATCCGCGGTAGTTTTTCCTGTCGCATTTCAATCAGTGCCATCCGTGTTCATCGGTGGTAAGGTTTTGTCAGAATGTCTTTGTTTCAATCCCTTCCGGAGCAGCAAGGCAAAGGCGCGCGCCCGCTCGCCGATCGCATGCGCCCGCACACGCTCGACGAATTTGTCGGCCAGGAGCACATCATCGGCCCGGGCAAGCCGTTGCGGCTCCAGATCGAGCGCGACGATCCCGGCTCCATCATCTTCTGGGGGCCGCCGGGTACGGGCAAAACCACGCTGGCGCAGATCATCGCCCACGTCACCAAGGCCGAGTTCATTGAGTTTTCCGCCGTGCTCTCCGGGATTAAAGAGATCAAGCAGGTCATGGCCGACGCGGAAAAGGCCCGCGCTTACGGCACCCGCACCATCCTCTTCGTCGATGAAATTCACCGTTTCAACCGCGCCCAG
The DNA here is from genome assembly GCA_041488515.1 of Terriglobia bacterium. Taxonomy (GTDB): domain Bacteria; phylum Acidobacteriota; class Terriglobia; order Terriglobales; family Acidobacteriaceae; genus Angelobacter. The sequence goes on from JBGPPK010000006.1 coordinate 124,145, forward strand.
CAGGACGCCTTTCTGCCGCACGTGGAGCGCGGCAACATCCGGCTCATCGGCGCCACCACCGAGAACCCGTCCTTTGAAATCAACGGGGCTTTGCTCTCGCGCTGCCGCGTCTACATCCTCAACCAGCTCACTGAAGATCAGATCGTCGTCCTGCTGCGGCGTGCGCTGGAAGATCAGGAGCGCGGCCTGGGCAAGATGAACCTGCGCGTCTCCGGCCAGGTCTTGGAGCAGATCGCGGCGTACTCCAGCGGCGACGCCCGCTCCGCTTACAACGTTCTTGAAGTCGCCGCCGCTACCGCCGGAGAGAGCGGGGAGATTACCGAGCAGATCATCAAAGACGCCTTGCAGAAACGCGTCCTGCTCTATGACAAGTCGGGCGAAGAGCATTACAACCTGATCTCCGCCTTGCACAAATCCGTCCGCAACAGCGATGCGGACGCTGCGCTTTACTGGCTGGGCCGCATGCTTGAATCCGGTGAAGACCCGCTCTATATCGCCCGCCGCGTGGTGCGTATGGCCTCAGAGGATATCGGTCTGGCCGCGCCCGAGGCCCTGAATCTCTGTCTCTCCGCCAAGGACGCCATCGACTTCCTTGGCATGCCGGAAGCCGCGCTGGCGCTGGCCCAGGCTGTGGTCTATGTGGCGCTGGCGCCGAAATCAAATGCGCTCTATACCGCCTACAGCGCCGTTCTTGAAGACGTGGAGAAGACCGCCGCCGAGCCGGTGCCGCTGCACATTCGCAACGCCGTAACCAATTTGATGAAGCAGGTCGGCTATGGCAAAGGCTACCAGTATGCCCACGACTTGGAATCCAAAGTCGCCGACATGGAATGTATGCCCGACAATCTGCGCGGCCGCGAATATTACCATCCGACCCAGGAAGGCCGGGAGAAACTGCTGGGGCAGAGGATGGAGGAGATCCGGCAGAAGAAAGAAGAGCTGCGCCGGATGGAGACATCATCCAACAAGAAGAATGAAACGGAATAGTTTCCTTTCTTTCTGATGTTCTAAAGTGTGGTAGCATACGCCAAACTTTGGGATGGAGTCTTGTAGATGAAAGCAGCGCCAGGTATGAACGCTCCCGAGTTATTCGAGCAGTATCGCCGCCTTAGTGAGGAAGAACTGGAACAACTGCTCAGGGAATTTGACGATCTCTTGGAGACTGCCCAGTCTTGTCTTATTGCTGAATTACGAACGCGCGGTCAAACGGACAAAACCATTTCAGCGACCATCGAGGCCGGCAGAAAACTTAAGTTGCCACTTACCTTGACTGATGGGTTCGATCCGGACCTGACTAAAAAGATCGGAAGTGTCTCGAATATCAAAGGAATAGGTAGGATTTTTTACGGAAAAACGCACCTTACTTTCAATGAAACATTTGCATTTGAAGAATTTGACACTACCTTATGGTGGATCTTTTTTTTGATTCCACTCATTCCTGAAGGCTCCTTTAGAATCCGGCGCAAGCAAGAAGACAGACTCATGACCGCTTTTTCTTCATACTCATTTGTTGTGGTACAGCGCATACCATTTTTGTGGGTTCAAAATATCTTCAGATTAATATTAGCTATTACTTTTTTATCATTTTGGGGATATCCCATTATTTCAGCGATCCTGCGACAGCTATAAGGGATGGTTTTTTTAAGCACAAGATCCTTCCGGCGTACTGGCACGTTGAATAAAGCGCGCGCTTGACGGCCGTCAGGATTGACGAGCTTTCCTTGATGGGGAGCTCTCAGCCAAACCGCGCTCTGTGCTCCTTCAAAATGCACCTGTCCATCACCACAAAGATCCCTGCCTTGCGCGCCTTTTCTGCTGCCTCTTCGTGGACCACGCCCTCTTGCAACCAGATCGCCGGCACCTTCAGTCGGATGGCTTCGTCCACCACTTCAGGCACAAACTCAGAGCGGCGGAAAACGTCCACGATGTCGATCTTTTCCCGCACCTCAGCAAGGGTAGCCACGGCTTTCTCGCCCAGCGCGCCCTTGATCGCCGGGTTGACGGGAATGATGCGGTATCCCTGGCTCTGCATATAGGCGCTCACGCCGTGGCTGGGACGCAGCGGGCTGTCGGACAGCCCTACCACGGCAATGGTTTTGGTTTTTTTCAGTAATTCGCCGATCTCGTCGCTTACAGGCATTTTCACATTCGTCTCCGGCAGCACGCCTTGTTTCAATCAGTGTTATCGGTGGTGAGTCCTTATTCCTTCTTCGATCCGCCGCGCGTCGCCTTCTCCTGATACAGCTTGGCCGCCACTTTGCGGATCGTATCCGGAACATTCTTGTTGTGGCGCAGGCTCTTCAGGTCATAGACCATCAGCGTCTTGACCAGCGTTAGAGAAATATCCAAGGGACACCTGGGGTTGTTCACCAGGTTGCGCACCACCGGGTAGAGCTTGAGGAAGCGCCGCTGCCGCGCGATTTCGCGAAAGACGTTCTCTTGCAGGTTTTTCGATCCGGCAAAAGATTCCACTTCCGCATCTGTCACTTTGGGCGAAGCCAGCACCGCGTTCTGCACCAGGCGCGCTGTGTCCCGGATCAGCAGGGCCCGCTCTTCCTTTCCCCCGATGAAACCAAGCTTGATCCGCTGGCCTACGTTCAATTTGGAAACCCTCTGCAGTACGGTGAGTTTCTTCTGCTCAGTAGCCTCAAATTCGCCCAGCTTTTCTGCAGCAACCGCCGCTTGAGCTGCGGCTTCCTGAACGATGGTTGCCGGGGCAACGACCGCCGGGGGCACTGCCTCAGCCACGGTCGCCTGCGGAGCTTCAGCCGGCGGCGGTGCGGCATCCTCGGCGCTGGCCACGGGCGCCGTGTTGTCTGCCTCGGACGGAGCCTCCTCCTTCGTCAGCTCAAACGGTTTGTCTTCCTCCGCCGCTATCTCCGAAGCATGCTCTGTCTGAAACATCCGCAGCGCGGCTTCGGTTTCCGGGTGGACCTCAAATTCCTCCAGTGCTTCTTCTTGCGGCGGGACACTTGCGGCTTCTGTGTCGGATTCGCCTCGCAATTTCTGCGCCTCAGCCGGCGTTACATATTCGTTTCCAAGAAGCGCCTCGACGGTTCCGGGGCTGTTTCGCACTCGCGCGCTGGCCAGAAGCATATTGACGGTCTCCCGGGAAGCGGTGTCGGCCAGTTCCATCAGCAGGCTTTCCGGGATCGCCGGGTTCTCAATCAGGGTGGGCATCAGGCCGGGACGCCGGTTTTCCGGCTGCCAGTAATAAAGGAGCACCTCGGGCGTGGCGGTATCTTTGCCCAGTACTTCTATGGCAGACTGCGCGTCCCATTTGGCCAGCGTCATGCGTGCATCCTGCCCAAAGAGAGGGTTCTGGGTCAGGTAGACCAGAACTTCCAGCATCTCTTCGGCGGGAATCGGCAGCGCGCCCTTGGCGGCAGAGCGCATCACATTCACTGGCACTGCATTCTTCTTTATCTGCTCAAGAATAGGCGCCATAATTTTCGTGCGTTAATTCTGGTCGCGCCGGGCGACAAGAAATGCCCGGATAAAAGGCTTCAGGTCGCCGTCCAGCACGCGGTCCACGTCCCCCACTTCCAGCTTGGTGCGATGGTCCTTGATCAGCCTGTAGGGATGCAGTACATACGAGCGTATCTGAGAGCCAAAATCGATGTCCAGCTTTGAATCTTCCAGCTTCTTGGTGATGGCCCGCTTTTTCTCCAGCTCAAACTCATAGAGCTTGGACCGGAGCATCTTCATGGCCCGTTCACGGTTCTTGTGTTGCGAGCGTTCGTTCTGGCACGCCACCACGATTCCGGTGGGAATGTGCGTGATGCGCACCGCGGAATCCGTCGTGTTCACGTGCTGCCCGCCCTTTCCCCCGGAGCGATACGTATCCACCCGGAGGTCTTCCGGTTTGATATCCACCTGGATGGAATCGTCGATTTCCGGCGAAACGAAGACGCTGGCAAAAGAAGTATGGCGGCGCTTGGCCTGGTCAAAAGGCGAGATGCGCACCAGCCGGTGCACCCCAATCTCGCTCAGCAGCAGTCCATAGGCGTAATCGCCGGAAACGGTAAACGTCGCCGACTTGATTCCCGCCTCTTCCGCGGGCTGATATTCGTTGATCTCCGTGCTGAAGCCCTGCCGCTCCGCCCAGCGCAGATAGAGACGCAAGAGCATCTCCGCCCAATCCTGTGACTCCGTCCCGCCCGCGCCCGGGTGGATGGTGACAATCGCGTTGCGCGTGTCGTGCTCGCCCGACATCAGCGTCTGGGTTTCCAGCTTGTCGGCAACTTCGCGCAGCCCATCGATTTCCTTGCGCAGCTCTTCAATCACGGCTTCGCCTTCGCGCGCCAGGTCGAAATAGGCCTGGATGTCATCCACGCGGCGCGCCAGATCGGCGTCCATGGCCAGGGATTCTTCCAGGCGGCGGCGCTGCCGCATCAATTGCTGCGACTTCTCCTGGTCAGACCAGACACTGGGATCGCCAACCTTGGTTTCGATTTCGGCTAGTTGCTTGCGGAGTGAAGTAGCGTCAAAGATAGCTCCGCAGGTCGCGCACTTTGTCGCGCACGGCAGTGTATTCGCGTTCCAGTTCTTCAACCATAGTTTGTTATGCGGGGCGGGCTTCAATCATGGTGCGCGCGCGGTAGCGCCAGCGCACAAACACCGCTAGCAATGAGATTACCACACATGTCCAGGCAAAGACGTCGCCATTCCGCGTGTAGAAGGTGCTTTCATTCTGCGGCTCGAAGGGCGTGACCAGGGCGGTGCGCACGTTCCGCGGCGCCCGCTTCACCACCCTCCCGAAGGGATCGATGGAAGCCGTGGTGCCGTTGTTCGTGGCCAGCAGGATCCAGCGATGGTTTTCCATCGCGCGCATCCGCGCCATCTGCAGGTGCTGCGCCGGGGCCCCGGTTTCGCCGTACCAGAGATCGTCGGAGATATTGATGAGCACCTGGGAGCCGTTCGCGGTGAACTCGCGTATCTCTTCCGGAAAAACCGATTCATAGCAGATGAAGACTCCCGCATGCGTCCCGTTCAGGTTGAATACCTTGCGTTCCGTGCCCCGGCCAAAATCGCCCACCTCGCGCGTCAGCTTGCTGGCAAAGAAGAGCAGGTTTTGAAACGGGATGTATTCGCCGAACGGCACTAGATGGATTTTGTCGTAGCGGCCCACCATGTTGCCGTGCGGGTCCATCACTAGGGCGGAATTGAGAAGCTGCTGCTTGCCGCTTGCATCCTGCGTTTCGCCCAGGCTGCCCACCACCAGGTATGAGTTCGTGTCCTGCGCCATGGCCACCAGCCACTGCTGCAACCTTGGATCGGCAATAAAGAATGGCGCCGGCGACTCCGGCCAGATGATCAGACCAGGGTTATCGGAAAGATGATTATCGGAAAGACGACTATCGGAGGAACGATTTTCGGAAGAACGCCTGGGCTTGGCCGCTTCAACGCTGATTCGCACCAGATCGCTGATGGTCTGATCAAAGTACCGCGGTGTCCACTCCGGCTGGTTCAGCACCGGAGCGTTGGCCTGCACCAGCACGGCCTGGTGCGTGGCGGGAATGGGAGCAGGCTTGGCCAGTACGCCGATTTGCAGCGCGATGGCGGCCGCCACCGCCGAGATCATCAGGTTTTTGCGTCGCTTGCCATAGAGCAGCAGCGCCGCCACAAAGGCGCAATTGACCAGCATGATGGCGAACGAAAGCCCATAAACGCCCGTGGTCTGGGCAATGCGCGCGAAGGGAACATTATCCACCTGCGAGCCGCCCAGCAGGTTCCAGGGGAAACCCGTGATGCGATCGCGAAAGAACTCGATGGCCACCCAGAACACCGGCGCCATCAGCAACGGCCTGCGGTTTCCCAGGTTGGAACGGCGCGCCATCAGAACCACCAGGAGGCCGAACATGGCGTGATGCAGCCCCATGCCAAACGCGGCCGCCAGTGTAATCGGCGCGGCCAACAGCCAGTGCAGGCCGCCATAGCCGGTCATCACCGGAAATACCCAGTAGTCCGTTCCCAGATACCAGACGATTCCGCTAAGCCATGCGATCAGGAAGCCCTGCCACAGGGTAAACGGCCGCAGCGAACGGCCTTCGGAATCGAACATCTCGCCTTCTCCGCCGCGCCCGCGCAAAAGCGCATAGAGCAACGGCGCCATCGCCACCCAGGAAAGGAAATAGAGATTGGCGTTGGGGAAGACGAGGACCTGCAGCCCGCTGGAGAGCAGCGCAAGAATCCATGCTCTGGAGGGAATGTGGCGCACTGAACACCGATTCTAGCAAACCCAGCTTTCCTTTGATTCCTTTCTGGCACAGGACTACAATGACAATCGTGAACTTCCTGGTCCACCATGTTTTACCGGTTTTTCAGTACCTCTTTCTTGCCGGGCTGATCGGCGCCGTGCCGGTGATTATTATCACGGCCATAAAAACGGCCCAGAGCATGCTGGAAGAGGACTAACGAGCAAGGGCTTGGAAGAGGATTTTAAAGAATTTGCGCGGCCCCTGCGAACAGGCGCTTTTGTGTCCTTGTTGGCAGCGGCCGTTATTGCTTTCTAAAATGTCAGCAGGCTCAGGAGCTGTCCCACCACTTTCGAACCGGGTCCGCATTGTTGTTGCGACCTCGGTCATGCTCACATTCATCTCTTACTGGCGGGCCGCCGCCATTGTGCTGAATGACCTGGGCTCGTCCGCCTTTTATGCCGGCGGCATCGCCGAACAGGCTGTAGGCAAGTCCGCCCCATGGTTCATTCTCGGCGTCATGCTCTTTGCCTTCGCTGTGCGCTCGGTTTACGTGGAAAGCTGCTCCATGTTCACCCGCGGCGGCGTGTACCGCGTGGTGAAGGAGGCCCTGGGCGGGACCTTCGCCAAGTTCAGCGTCTCCGCGCTGATGTTTGACTATATTCTCACCGGCCCCATTTCCGGCGTTTCCGCCGGACAATACATTGCCGGCCTGATCAACGAATTGTTTGCCGCCGCCGACGCACACGGCTGGGTCCCGCGCGCTATGCACGCCATGTTCCAGGGTACGCCGCACATCAATGAGAATTATGCCGCCGCGGCGTTTGCCCTGCTGGTGACCGGGTACTACTGGTGGGAAAACATCAAGGGCATTGAAGAATCCAGTGACAAAGCGCTCCGCGTGATGCAGATCACCACGGTGATGGTGGTGATACTGATGGGCTGGGCCTTCTACACGGTTTTTCACAACGGATCGCCGCTGCCGCCTCTGCCCATCCCGAAAAACCTTCACTTCAGCCCTGAAGCGCTCGGATTCCTGAAAAACGTCGACTGGGGAAAATCCATCGGCCTGTTCGGCATCCTCATCGCGTTCGGCCACTCCGTGCTGGCCATGAGCGGTGAAGAATCGCTGGCCCAGGTCAACCGGGAAATTGCCAGCCCCAAGTTGCGCAACCTGAAGCGGGCCGCTCTCATTATCGCCATCTTCAGCTTTGTCTTCACCGGCATCGGCTCCATGCTGGCGGTGATGATCATTCCCGACGAAGTCCGCGTGCCGCTGTACAAGGACAATCTGATTTCCGGCATGGCCATGTACATGGTGGGTCCGCATGCCTTGAAGCTGGTGTTTCGCGTATTTGTGGTTGTAGTCGGCTTCCTGATCCTTTCCGGTGCCATCAACACCTCGATCATCGGCTCCAATGGGGTGCTGAACCGGGTATCCGAAGACGGCGTCCTGACCGACTGGTTTCGCCGTCCGCACAAGAAATTCGGGACCAGCTACCGCATTATTAATCTGATTGTCGGCTTGCAGTTGATCACCATCATCCTCAGCCGGGGCGATGTCTACGTCCTGGGCGAAGCTTACGCTTTCGGCGTGATCTGGAGCTTCACCTTCAACAGCCTGGCCATGCTGGTGCTGCGCTTCAAGTACAAAGGTGAGCGCGGATGGCGCGTGCCGCCCAACATCACGATTGGCAAGATTGAAATTCCCATCGGGCTGGTTTCCGTTCACCTGGTGCTGCTCTCCACGGCCATTGTCAATCTGTTCACCAAGCAGGTCGCCACGGTGGCCGGTCTGGTGTTTTCGTTTGCCTTCTTCTTTATCTTTACGGTTTCGGAGAAGATCAACAAGCGCAAATTTGCCCACGTGGAACAGCAGATGAAGGAGCATTTCCAACTACTCCATCAGGAAACGATCGGCCGTGACGCGGTGCAGGTCCGCCCCGGCAGCATCCTGGTAACGGTGCGTGACTACAATACCCTGAACCATCTGCGCTGGGTCCTGGAAAACACGGATATTCACGACACCGATATCGTCGTTATGGAAGCCCGGCTCACCGGCTATGGCAGCGCGGTATCCGACCTGGCGATGGAGCAGATCTTCAGCGACTACGAGCAGACGCTCTTCACCAAAGCCGTTTCCATCGCTGAAGGCTATGGCAAGACCATCTCGCTGCTGGTTGTCCCGGCGCGCGACGTCTGGTCCGCCATCGTTCAGACCGCAAATTCGATCGAATCTTCCGCCGTGGTCTCCGGGCTCTCCAGCAAAATGACCGGCGAGGAGCAGGCGTTCAAGCTCGGTCAAGCCTGGGAGGCCATGCCGGAACCGAAGCGGCAATTCGTTTTCCAGGTAGTGCGCCCTGACTCAACGGTGGAAACGTACCGCATTGGACCGCACACGCCCACGATGAAGACGGAAGATGTGCACCTTGTCCACAAGATTTGGCTGGATATCAAAAGGGTCCAGGGAACGGAAGACATACACCACTCCGACATTGTTACCCTGGCGCTGACCCGGCTCTCGCGCGACTACAACCTGGATAAAGACGACGTCCTCAAGAACCTGAAGAAAGGTGTACGCGGGACCCCGCCCAAGACGGCCGGCTTTGTCCGCGAGCCGGACACTGAAGGCACGCAAAAGCGCACAGACGGCCCGCGCCGCGAACAGCCCATGCCGCCGGTCACTGGGCCGAGATAACAACTTAACCTCGGCGTCTCAAGTGTTTTTGGTTAGCCAACGCTCAGGGTCTTTGCCGCCAGCTTCTCGCGCACAAACGCCGCAATCTCTTCCGTGACGTACGGTGGCGGCTCGATTCTGAAGATCGGCTTCCCCGCCAGCGCATCCATGGAGACGGTCTTCCACTTCGCCCTGCCGTTCGACTGGTGCAGGATCACAGCGTCGGCGCGGTCTAGAAATTCGCGCGCGGAATCCTTGAAATCTTCGGTGTCGGCGTCAAGCACGGTCAGGTAGAGGTCCGGATGCAGGAAGCGGATCACGCTGTTCGACTCCATGATCACGTTTTCGGCTCCGGCAATCTTGCGTTCGATATCGGGCATGGCCTCGCCCAGCCGGCCTTGCCGCGTGCGCACCCAGAGTGAGCGTTTGGCCCCGGCCACAAGAAAACGCGAAGTGTCGCTTTCGCCGCTCAGGTCTTTCTCATCGCTCAATGCGCGGAAGTGGTCGTCCCCGGTATCGCAGTCGCAGGGTTTGCCGTCGGCGGAGCAAATGCCGTGGCCGAACTGCGTGATCTTCAGCGCGGTCCAGTTGAACTGCGGCAGCGCCGCAATCAACCCGGCCACCACGCTGGTTTTGCCCACGCTCCGCGAATGCCCGCCGATCACCACGATGGCCATGCTGCTATTTTCGCAGCTTTGCAGGGCTTTAGGAAGATCAAAGCAGGGCTGTCTCGCCGCCCATGTCCTACAATGAGATGCGTGACCTCCTGGAGCGGGCGTTGGCCCGTCCGTTACCTGATTGCGACCATTGCCGTGGCGCTGCCTATTGCCCTGCTGGAAATGCTGCGCCCGCAGTTGAGCCAGACCACCATTGCTCTTATCCTGGTCCTTCCCGTGGTCCTGGTGGCGGTAACTCAGGGCCGGGGACCGGCGCTCTATGCCTCCGTCCTTGCCGGATTGTCTTTTAATTTTTTCTTTATCGGCCCGTTCTACTCGTTCCTGATCAACCGCCCGGAAGACGTGGTGGCCTTCCTCGTCTTCGTCACCACGGCGGTGCTGGTCGGCCAGCTTTCGTCTCGCCTGGAGAAGCGCGTCGCGCTGACGGAAGAGCAGCGCAAAGAACTGGTGCACGTGCGTGGAAAATTTGAACGCGCCGCGGCCCAGGCCGCCGAAGCCGACGCTCTGCGCAAGAGCGAACAGCTCAAAACCGCCCTGCTCGACGCGGTCACGCATGACTTGCGCACGCCCCTCACCTCAATCAAGGCCGCCATCAGCACCATTCGCTCCGAACCGGTAACGCCAGAGGTCCAGCGCGAGCTTTTTGAGGTGATTGAGCAGGAATCCGACCGTCTCAACCATTTCATCCAGGGCATGATGGACCTGGCCAAGCTGCAAGCCGGCGAGGTCACGCTGGCCAGCAAGAACGTCTCTGCCGATGAGATGGTCGAAGATGCCCTGTTCCGCGCTGAGCCCCTGCTCGCGGGCCACGCCGTGGACGTAACGATCGCAAGCGGCCTGCCCGCGCTGCGGGTTGATCCCCGCCTGATCTCGCAGGTAATCTTCACCCTGGTGGAAAACGCGGCCAAGTACTCGGGCGCAGGCGCCGGGATCGTCGTTTCAGTCGGGCAGAAGGATAACAACATCTGCTTCGCCGTGGACGATGAAGGCCCAGGCATCGCTCCGGACCAGCGCGCGCAGGTGTTTGAAAAGTTCTTTCGCTCCGGACCGCAACCCGGCCTTGGCATGGGGCTGGCCATCGCCCGCGGTATTGTGCAGGCGCACGGCGGCAAAATATGGATTGCCGATGGCCGGAACGGAAAAGGAACCAGCGTGCAGTTCCAGCTCCCCCTGGATGCGATTCCGTTGGGTGACGACGAATGATGGACGAGCCCAAAAAAATTCTCGTGGTGGACGATGAGGCCCAGATCACCCGCGTGCTCTTGCGTGGCCTTGAATCCGCCGGATATCAGGTGCGCGTCGCCAACGACGGGCGCGCGGGATTGGAAAGTTTCCGGACGTGGCTCCCCGATCTGGTCATCACCGATCTCTCCATGCCCGGCTACACCGGCCTTGAACTGTGCGAGCGCATCCGCCAGTTGTCGGAAGTGCCTGTGCTCGTTCTTTCGGTCAAGGAAGACGAGCCTACCAAGGTCAAGGCATTCGATCTGGGCGCGGACGACTATGTCTCCAAGCCTTTTGGCATGGCTGAGCTCACTGCACGCGTTCGCGCGCTGTTGCGCCGCTCCGCCACGTCACTGCAGCCTGATGCCGCCTTCGAAGCGGGCGATTTCAAAATCGATCCGCAACAGCGCCTGGTGGAGGTGAGCGGCAAGCCGGTGCACCTCACTCCGAAAGAGTTCGATCTCATCCAGTATTTTCTTGCCCATCGCGGCAAAGTGCTTACCCATCGCGCCATCCTCACCGCGATCTGGGGCAGCAATAACACGGAGCAACCGGAATATCTGCGTGTCTTCATCGCCAATCTCCGCAAGAAACTGGAACTCGATCCGCGCGCGCCAAGATACATCAAGACTGAGCCGTGGATTGGCTACAGGTTTGATCCGGAATAATGTTTTGTGCAATCGCTCCGCATCCGCCAGAAGTGACTGACCGTGGCCGGAAAATGCAGAATTCGGCCAATCCCAACGCACATTTTGAGCTCAGCATTCTTTAAGACCACGATCTATAATTGCCCCGCTCATGCTTCGAGTTTTAAAGGAGAAGCTCATGTTTCGCCGCGCTGCCATCACATTCATCCTGGCCGCTGCATGCCTGGCCCAAGATAAGCCGCAAACTGACATCGTTGCGCGCATGGATCAGGTTGTCCAGTCGCATGTTCCCAGCAAGCAGTTCATGGGCGCCGTACTGGTGGCGCAGGATGGCAAGGTCTTGTTCGACAAGGGCTACGGTTTCGCCAACCTGGAGTGGGAAGTCCCCAACACGCCCACCACCAAGTTCCGGCTGGGCTCGATCACCAAGCAATTCACCGCGGCTTCCATCCTGCTGCTGGAGGAGCGCGGCAAGCTGAAGGTTGACGATCCGGTGAAAAAATACTTGCCGGATTCGCCTGCGGCCTGGGACAAGATCACTATCTTCCATCTGCTGACGCACACCTCGGGCATTCCCAGCTTCACCAGCTTTCCTGATTACGCTTCTACCGAGGCCACGCCCACCACCCCGGAAAAGCTGGTGGCGCGGTTTCGCGACAAGCCGCTCGAATTTGAGCCGGGAGAGAAGTGGAACTACTCAAATTCCGGCTACGTGCTGCTGGGATACCTGCTTGAGAAAATCAGCGGCCAGAGCTACAGCGATTTTGTTCAGCAGAACATCTTCACTCCTCTGGGCATGAAAGATTCCGGTTATGACTCCAACTCGGCCATCCTCCCGCGCCGCGCGGCGGGATATTCGCGAAGTCCCAATGGTCCCGTCAACACCGGCTATATCGACATGACGATTCCCTTCTCCGCTGGCGCGCTTTACTCCACTACCGAAGATCTCTTGCGCTGGGAGCAGGGCCTGTTCGGCGGCAAGGTGGTATCGGCGGCTTCGCTGGCAAAAATGACCACGCCGTTCAAGCAGGACTACGCGTTCGGGTTGGGTGTACAGACCAAAAACGGACACAAGGTAATCGAGCACGGCGGCGGCATTGAAGGCTTTAATACGCAGCTCTCTTTTTACCCCGACGACAAGCTGGTGGTGGTAGTGCTGGCGAACCTGAATGGGCCGTTTGCCGCACAAATCGCTGCCAACCTGGCTTCCGTGGCGCACGGAGAAAAAGTGGTCCTGGCCTCGGAGCGCAAGGAGATTACCGTATCTCCCAAGGTGCTGGCGCAGTATGTGGGGACCTACGAGTTGACGCCAAACTTCAGCATCACTGTGACTCTGGAAAACGACCATCTGATGACGCAGGCCACCAACCAGCAAAAGCTCCCGCTTTTTGCCGAATCGGAAACGCTGTTCTTCCTCAAGGTCGTGGATGCGCAAGTCGAATTCGTGAAAGACGGCAAGGGGCAGGTTGCCAGCCTGGTGTTGCACCAGAACGGCCGCGACACCAAAGGTGTGAAGAAATAAAAGTACTGAATACCAGCGAGGACCGCGGATCCGGCTGCGGTTCAGTGGGCGATTCCCGCTGCGGCAGAGCCGCTGCCTGCGGCCATCACAATGGATTCTTATGAATCTCTTTATAATTTCTTAATGCGCCTGCGGCTTATTTTGGACTTGGAGCAGAAAGTCCAATTTTATGCTGCATTTCCTTGTATTAATCCTCGAATCCATATTCTTCATCGGTCTGGCCGGATCGCTGGTGGTCGCGATTATGGCCTTTGTCGGCGACTTTACCGATTTCTTTGAGAAAGAAAGACCTGAGGGGGCAAGCCGGGCAATTGGCGACTGACGAACCCTGGTGGCTCCGTTTCCCCAAAGCGCATGGCGCTTGCCTTGCGCTTTTTTCTTTTCGCTAATACAACGAGGGTTCGCCCGGCGGCCGCGTCTTCCATCGCCGGTGGACCCACAACCACTGCTCCGGGTATCGCCTGGCATAACCTTCAATCACTTTGGTAAAAAGCGCCGTGTTGGCGATTGCATCGGCCTCAATATCGCCGGTCGTGACCAGTTGCAGCGGCGGATCGAACCTGATCTTGTACTTGCCCAGTTCCTTGTCCCAGATGGTAAATGCCGGCAGCACCGCGGCGCCGGTATGGAGCGCCACGCGCGCCACTCCCGTGGCCGTGCATGCGGGTACGCCGAAGAAGTCCACAAACGCGCCCTGCGGCGGCGTCATGTTGGTGTCCATGAGAATGCCTACGACCTCTCCGCGCTTCATGGAGGTCAGCAGCCCGCGCGCAAAATCCTGCTTGCCGAAGGTTTGGTTGCCGTGGAGAGTACGATAGCGGTCCACAAACGCATCCACGTAGGGATTGTCGAGCGGCCGCACCACAATGTTCATCGGATTGCCATTGAGCGAATGGACGAACGAGCCAATCTCCCAGCCGCCAAAATGCGCCGTCAAAAACAATACTCCCTTGCCCCGCGCGCGGGCCTCGGCAAAGTTCTGGAAGCCGTCATAAATCGCGGTCTGGGAGACGTTTTCTTTCGTGTATCGCGGGAACAGCGCGAACTCGGCCAGCTGCCGCCCCAGGCCCTGGAACAGTCCCCGCAGGATGTGCAGTTTTTCTTTGTGGCTTTTCTCCGGAAAGGCCAGGTCTAGATTGCGCAGGCCGACGCCACGCAAGCGCCGGTGCGCCGTGTACATAAGCATGCCAATGCCCTGGCAGAATGACCTCGCCAGGGGACGCGGCAGCGCGCCAATGGCGGTGGCCAGCAGCCAGACCGGAAAATATTCAAGCTTGTGCCGGAGTGTCGACAACATGGGACGGTATCATCGCAGGGAAAATATTTCAAACCGGGCGTAACCATTGGCTTGTTCCCGCCTCAATGCTGGGATGGGTTTACGCCCGGCGGTTTCCTTCAGAACAACTCAAGCAGTAAGATGGTTTGGTACCAGGAGGCGAAAGAAATGAAAGTCCCACACGCACCAGCCGCTCTTGCCATCGTGCTCATGATTGCCGGTTGCAAGGCAGGCACCCCCAGCAAGGTTGAGGATAAGGTGGCCAGCGAGGTCAAGCACGAAGTAACCATCGGCGGCAAAGATGTGAAGAATCCCATTGCCTATACGCCGGATGCCGCCAAAGAAGGCGGTGAACACTTCCAGCATCACTGCCAGATCTGCCATGGGCTCGACGGCCAGAATACAGGCGTTCCCTTCGCTGCCAAAATGGACCCGCCCGTAGCTGATCTTTCCAGCAAAGACGTGCAAGAGTACGCCGACGGCCAATTGAAGTGGATCATCGAAAACGGCATCAAGCCTTCCGGCATGCCGGGATGGAAAGGGATTCTGGACGACGAGGAGATGTGGAACATCGTCCACTATATTCGCCATCTCCCGCCGAAGGGTAGCCTGGGCGCGCCCGAAATCTTCAAAGAAGAAGCGGAAGAACACGAGCATATGCATGGCGCCGCTGCTCCAGCCCACAAAGAAGCGACACCGCACACTCACAAACACTAAGAGCCTTCGCGTTGAAAAAACAAAACGGGAGCTTGATGCTCCCGTTTATTTTTTGCAGCCGAAACTCGGCTAGCGGCGACGCCTCTTGACACGCGCACTCTGCGAGTCTCAATTTACGCTGTCAATGATCTGGTCGTTGTTCCGCCCGCGAAGGCCTGTTGCGGTGAAGAAAGGTGGAGACGCCGGCGTGGCCGCTGGTGTGGCCGCTGGCGCCGGCTCAGATGCCGGAGCGGTTTCCGTGGCGGGTGCGGGAGCCGGTGTAGCGGACGGCGGCGGATTCACGGGAGCCGTTGACGCCGGTTGGTGCGCCGAATTTACCGGAGTCGCGGGGGCGGTGTCCGTTCCCACGGCTTTGCGCACCGCTGCGATAAACGACTCCGCGGTCTGCGGCGACGCCACGGACCCGGTGAGAATCGTCTTGAAGTCAACCATGCGGCCATAGAGCTCTCGCGTGGCGTCTTCATCCTGTTTGATGACCGCTCCATTGAAACTTATTCCGGCAAATAGACCGCGCGCGCGCGAGTATGTCAGGACTTCGGCGCGCAGCTTCCAATCGGTAGACCCTTCGGTGTGGCGTCCCACTGGGCCCGCGGCGACAGACGCGTCGGCGCCGAGCTTGAATTTACTGCTCAGCAGCGCCTGCATGCCGCGATCATTCATCACCACCATCACCAGGTCGACGGCCTGGCCGCCGATCTGCAGACCGACACTTCCGCCTGTAGTGGTCAGCGGCGCCGGGGCGCTCCATCCGGTTGCAAGGCGGCAGGTAGCCATGCCGCGGCCATGCGCTGCCCCCACCACAAACCCGCCCTTGAGCAGTGACGGCACAACCGCAACACACTTCGCCGAGCCAAGAATATCTGAAGGAATGCCCTTGTCAGGCGTAGCCATAATTTCATCCAAGACCGTTGCAGCAGTCTGTAACCGGCTGGACGCTGCTTCTGCAGCAAAAGTTATGTTCGATAGCGTTATGGCAAACAGCACGGCGCGAAGCAGTGTTTTCATAAATCCCTCAAAAATGATTTTAGTCGCTGGAAGCAGGTAAGAAGATGCGGAAAAATAATAAAGGGTTGGATACGGTGACCCTCGTGACCGTGTCCAACCCCGTCTCCCAGGTTCTGTGGTAGGTGAGTAGAGTATCCATCCCCGCCATTTTTCCGGCAAGTAACCGGGGTTCGTAAACGCAATGCCAATCCGGACATGTACTTAGGGAGATACCTGATTGGTCAACAGCCGGCGCTCTTTTCACGCAAGCAAAAGGCCCGGCAAGTGGGTCTGCCGGGCCATCAATTCCTGCCGCGCTATTTGGACGAAGTAACCAGCGAATGCGTGATCGCGTGCACGGAAAGGGCAATTCGGTTTTGCACTCCGACTTTGCGCATGAGTTTGGCCACGTGGGCTTTTACGGTGCGCTCTTCGATACCCAGCACCGAGCCGATCTCCTTGTTGGAGCGGCCCACCACCAGTAGCTCGAGCACTTCCTTTTCGCGATCGGTGAAGGTGACCCTGCCGGCGGGGAAGATACGCCCCGGAGATGAAGTCACGCGTTCGATGAAGATCGAGAGCACGCGCCGGGGAGCCCATACTGATCCCTGGTGCACGATCCGCATGGCCTGGATAAACTCCGCTGGTGATGCGGCTTCATCCACATACCCTTTCGCGCCTGCGGCAAGGGCTTTCAAAATTGTTTCATCATCCGCGCCGCTGCCGGTAACGATGATGCGCAAATCGGGGCGCGCGGCTTTGAGTCCAGCCATTACATCAAACAGGTTCTGTCCTGCCCGAGTGCCCAGCAGAACAAGGTCAACATCCTTTCGTGGACCCAACTCGGCAAGGCTGCAAGAGACCAGTTCGAGGTCTGTTTCTGTATCGAACAGCGATTTCAATCCGATAAACCGCAGCGGATCGCTCTCTACCACAGCTATGCGAATCGTTCTTTTGGATGCGCCTGCTTTCATCAATACTCCTTCCAAGACCGTGGCGTATTAGTGTGCATTGTAAGCAAAAAATGGAGCGCGCGATCTGAAAGTATCATGAACCTCAGCCCAAGCCCATTCCTTAGCAGGGTACATGTACTGATGTTGAAGCGCAAGGTTCCGTCATCGTGTCTGGGGTTACTTGCTGGCTTCCAGGCGGTCGGCGTCCGGACGGAGAAAAAAACCATCGGCATGGCCAAGGGCAAATCCGCGCCGGTAGCCTTCGCAATAATTCATCTGGGTGGGCGAGTCGGTTTGTGTTGCCGCGTGGGAATTGGCGCAATCGACCTGGCGGAAATCCACCTGCGCGGAAGAGGAGTGGTCAGAGCCGCCGCTCTCAAAACCTTCGTTGTAACCGGAGAAAAACCCTTGATCAAAGTAGGCGAACTTGGGGTCCGCCGCCAGGCTCGCTTCTTCCAGTGAAGCTGCTACATAGCGGAGAGTGTCCACGGCCCGAAATATCCGTCCCGAATAGCCGTCGCCATATCCAGCCTTCAGGCCGGCATCAAAGCCCTGTTCGAAGATGTGCCGTGGTCCAAATTGCGACGAATACCCAAGCTTCAATCCATGGGCTTGCCTGAGTTTGGCGCGGGGCGCCGTGCCCAGAGTGATGTCAGTATTCCCGATGTGGTAGCCCTCTTCGTAGCCGTGCCTGTATCCATGCGCAAAGGCAGAGTGCGACAACACGATTTTTGAGCCAGGCTCGGTTAGATGGAGGTCTTCCGCCTGCGCGGCAATGGCGAAAGCAGCGCCAAGGCAAAGCGAGAGCACAAAACGTGCCATACCGGGCAAGCTACCTCCATCTTCGTCATGTCAGATGAACCTAAGTAACCCAGGGATGTAAGCCGCCCTTTTACCTGCCTAAGGTCTATTTGCGCACCCTCCTAGGTCTTTCGATGAATGGGCGTAAATGGTGTGTAGCCGGATACTTATCCCACCTTAACCTCAATCAAGAAGAGTGAGCTGATCTCTCCGGCGACGGCAGATTAAAAACCTGGGGGAAACGGAGCCGAAGGAGCAGGGCGACTCAGATTGATTTGCGATTTTCCCCGGGCGGTAAAACAGCCGCCTGGGGCATTCGTATTTCCTCCCCCGAGGCGAGTTCTTCCGGAAGACGACATGCGTAACCTGCTGCATCACATGCCGCTGGTTTGTCTTCTTGTGCCATCGCTGGCGCTGGGCGCGCAGTCTCGCAATCCTTACGACCTTGCGTTCGAAAATCTCCGCTCCCAATTGACTTCGGCAAGCAAGCTGGAAAAGCTGGCGCTGCTCGACCAGGTCCGCCGCTTGCGCGATTACACCGGCGATCGCAGCCAGGTACAGCTTGTCCTGGAAAACATCCGGCAATCGGCGGCGGAAAACGATCTGGTGAGAAATGAGGCTGCGGCATATCTCGACGATCTCCGCGCCTTCAAAGTGCCTTCACAGCCCCGGGCGCAGCACTGGTATGCCGTTGACGAACCGCGCCGGCGCGTGCTGGCGGAAGCCCGTGCCAACTCCGGGCAAGCCGACGATTTCGCAATCCTGGCCGAACTGGAGCATTTGGTCGCCGCGCCGGAAGCAGCCGACCATATGCTGCAGGCAGCCCGCCTGGAACCCACGGCCGCACGGTGGCTGCGCGCCGCTCAGTTTCTTGATGATCCCCTGCGCAAGTTCTCTGCTCTGCGCAGTGGACTGGCTCTGGAGCCTGCCAATCCCGGCCTCAACGTGGAATTGTCAACCTATTACGTTGGCCGGCAGCAGCTTGAGAAAGCCCGTGACGTGCTCTCCGCGGCTGCAGAGTCCGCACCGGAAGATTTTGTCATCCGTGAACGCAAGGCCAGTCTCTTTTTGAACCTCGGCCTTCGTTCCGCGGCCCTGCCTGAGTTGCGCCGGCTGGAGAAGCAATGGCCGGCTCCGCTCTGGCTGCAGGCACGGCTCGCCCTGGACTACGAACAGATGGGTCTGCTGGACGATGCGGCGCGGCTGGCAGCCGGGGTGGTTGCGGAAAAGAGCGATGACCGCGAGCAACTGGAACTGCTGGCCCGCTTCCATGAGCGCCGCCACATGAAATATGACTTGCAGGCGGACTACATCGCCTTATCGCGCCTGCAACCTGACCAGACCGACATATGGTCGCGCCTGGCCCATGTGCAAATCGACTGCGGCGACGCGGAGGGCGCTAAGAATTCCTTGCTTCGCATGGTAGCGCTCGACAGCGGCAATGCCGAAACGCATCGCCGGCTGGCTCAGGTCTATGAGCTGTTGCATCTTGCCCGCGAAGCACAACAGGAAGTGGCGGCAGCTTCCGGCCCGGCGCGCCCCAGCGCGATCAAGGCCGACGCGGAATATCTGCTGGACCCGCAAACTCTGGTCAAAGCGGCCATGGTGCATCCGCCGGAGCCCTCGGATCTGGCCCTGGCTGATGTTCGTGTGCAGGAGCTTCTTTCGAGCGGCCTGGACCGCGTTCACGTGCAGCAAATCTACTTCATGGGCTCGGATGCCGCCGTGGACGCGCACCGCATTAGTTCCATTCGCTATTCGCCTTCCACAGAAGAATTGAAAGTGGTCCGCGCGCGGGTATGGAAGCAGGATGGCGCAGTACTGGAAGCGCAGGATCTGGGCGATCGTGAACTCTCGGACAACTATGTCTCCATGTATTACGACATGCGCTCGCACCAGCTTCGCTTTGCCGGGCTGGAAAAAGGCGACGTGATCGAACTGGAATATTCGCTCACCCCGACGCAACGCTCCAGCACCTCCAACGGATACTTCGGCGAACTGGTCCTCTTTGCCGGCCGTGGGCCCGCCCAGTTGAAGCGCTATGTCCTGATCGCGCCCGCCGCGCAGCAGATCTTTGTCCATGCGGAGAAGATTGCTCCGGCCATTGTCTCTGCCAGGAACAGTTCACAGGTCTTCGTTTGGGAAGCCCGCTCGGTCGCTGCCTTGCCGCGCGAGCCGCGCAGCCCGGGCATCACCGAGATATCTCCCTATGTGCACGTCTCCACCGTTGGCGACTGGAAGCAACTCGGCGCCTGGTACGCCGATCTTGTTCGGCCGCAGTTCGCGCTCGATCCGCCGCTGGAAAGCGAGCTGGCGCGGGTCGTCAAGGGCGCGCGCAACGAGCGGGAAAAAATCGCCGCCATTCAGGAATTTGTGCTGCGCAGCACCCACTACGTGGCGCTTGAATTCGGCATTTACAGTTACAAGCCTTATCCCGTGGCGCAAATTTACGCGCGGCGCTTTGGCGACTGCAAGGACAAGGCCAGCCTGATGATCGCGTTGCTGCGGGCGGCGGGAATCGAAGCCGAGATCGCGCTGGTGCGCACCCGTTCTTTGGGAGACGTTGCCTCCGGGCCGGCGTCCATCGCCTTGTTCAACCACGCTATTGTGTTTATCCCCAAGTATGAGCTGTGGCTGGACGGCACCGCGGAATACGCGGGCCGCGAGCTTCCGCTGGATGACCAGGGCGCGCTGGCGTTGACGGTAAGCCTGAGCGGATCAGCCCAGCTGCGCCACGTGCCGATGAGCCACGCGGCCGACAACTACACCAGGCACATGATCCGGGCCTCGCTTTCGCCGCAAGGAGAAATTCAATTCAGCGGTTCGAGCATTACGCGCGGTGAAGACGCTCCCGGACTGCGCCACGACCTGGCGGTGCGCTCGCAGCAGCTGGATATGTTCCGCCGCGAACTAGCGGAAGTCTTTCCCACCGTGCAGGTAGACCGCGTCGCCGTCCACGGCGCCGAGGAGTTTTCCTCTGACGTAAGCGTGGACTTCCAGGGAGCTCTGAATTCTTTCCTGCAGAAGGGCGAAGTTTCGCTCCGCTCGTCATGGATGCCTCGCACTTACGTCGCCGCGCTGGCCGGCGCCAGCACGCGCACGCAGGACCTGGTATTGCCTTCACCCTGGACCACCGAAGAAGAAATACACTTCGCGCTGCCGCCGGGTGCGGAAGTGACTCTGCCGCGTGACCAGAACATCAGCGGCAGCTTCGGCTCGATACGGCTGCACTATAAAAAATCCGGCAATGAAATTGTGGTTCAGAGCCATGTGGAATTTGAAAAAGTGCGCGTGAGCGCGCAGGACTATCCCGCGTTTCGCCAGTTCTGCTCCCAGGTGGAGCGCAGCTTCCGTAATGAAATCACCGTGAGCCTGCCGCAATGAGATTCACGGCCCGCATTGCCCTGCTGGCTGGCTGCCTGAGCGCGGTCGCAACATTCTCCCAGACAATCGCGCCGGCCCAGACCAGTAAACCTGCGGATTCCCTGCTGCAAAAGTTTATTGCCGATTTTGATCTGCCTGCCGCCGGCGACGAAGCCGAGGCCCGGCTGCAGCACGCGCCCAATGACATTGCAGCGCTCTTCGTGCGCATGGAGACCGCGGAACTGCAAGAGCGCACGGAGCTTGTCCTGGATTCGGCGTTGCGACTTTGCGCATTGCCCGCGGATCCCGCGCTCAAGGAACTGGCTTCCAATCGCGTGTTGCAACACGCTGCCAATACTCGGGTTTTCAATTCTGTGTTGCGCCGCTTGAAGTCCGAGGCCTTGATGAGCAATGCCTGCACGTTCAACCTGAGGCTGGCCCTGGTCGCCGCCGCCACGGATGGCCTGCCCAGGCTCGATCTTGACCAGGCAGCGCGCTCCGCCGGACTCCTTACACGCTGGAGAATTGCCGGACCGTTTGGACACTACAATAATGTCGACTTTGAGCGCCGCTGGCCGCCGGAGAACGATCAGCTTGCGCGGCAGCAGTACGCGAGCGAGCCAACACAGGGAAGCGCCTTGGATGGCCATAAAACGAGGGGGAGCCCGGCTTACGAGACGATCACGGAACGCTTCTGGTTTCGCGATGGCATGCTTGCCCTGCCTGAATACCTTTTCGGCCTGGGGACCTTTTACGCCGCCAGCGACGTAGAAATCCCGAACACGCAAACTTCTCAGATTGAAGTTCTAAGCTCCGGCTCTTATGTGGTTTTTGTGGATGGCAAACAGGCTCTACTGCATGACGTGCGCTACGGCACAGGCCCCAGCCGGGACTCAAGCTCGTTGCGGCTCCGTCAGGGGCGCCATCGGATTGTGGTCAAATTCACGATCGACGCGGCCCCGCTGAGCGTTGCCTTGCATCCGCAATCGCCGCGCTGGAGCGGGAAACCAGAACTTCCTCAGCCTCTGGAGAAATACACGCAAGCGCTGATCGCGTACTTCCATGGCGACTTTGTGGGCCTGGAGCGCATGCTCGACGCCGGCTTGGAGCGCAACGCTGTTTCCACGCAATATCTCCGCGCCCTGCTTTACTCTGCGGCGGAAGAACATTCCCCCCGGGCTGACGCGGCCTGGCAGGCCGTGGCGACGGCGCAGCCATCAGCGTTCCTGGCGCGGCTGAAATCCGCCGAAAGCGCCGTTGTCCATGGGCAGACGGACGATATGCGGCAGGAAATCATGCGGATTCTGGCGGAGCGTCCACAATCGGAAACCGCCCTTCAGCTGGCTTTCAATCTTTCACGCGGCCGCACAGAAGCGCCGGGACTGATGGGGCGCTTGCTTGAGTTGCATCCTTCTTGCGCACGGCTGGCGCAAGCGGTGAAGTTCTATAGCTCCACCGCGGAACAGGACAAAGCCCGGCAAATTGAGCAGCAACTGGCTGCCTGCGCGCCGGAGTCACTGCAATACGCCCGGACCCTGGCTGAATCCGGCCGTAATAGCGCCGCGGCGGCGTACCTGCAACAGGTAGTTGTGAGAAACCCTCACCATCGCGTTGCTCGGCGGCTTCTGGTGGAGCAGTTACTCCTGTCCAACCAACAAGGGGCCGCGCGTTTGCAGGCAAAGCAACTGCGTGAGCTGGCGCCGAATGCGCATAGCTACGCTCGCCTTGCGGAAGATCCTGGCCCCCTCCAGGATAGCAAGAGCCCGCGCGCTGCCGGGTTCATGGAGCACAATGAGTTCTATGTCCCATACCGGCGTGATGGACCTGATCTGATCCGCAAGTCGGCGCAAAGAATTTTTTCCGGCGGGCCCGCCGTATTCCTGCTATCGGACAAGGTAATCCAAGCGGGTGGCGATGGCTCGGTGTCCGTTTATACCCATCGCCTCACGCGTCCTCTCAACAAAGATGGCATCAGCCGTTACGGTGAGGTTACGCTCCCGCGCGGTGCAGACCTCCTGGAACTGCGCACGATCAAGGCCTCGGGCCAGATCATTGAGCCCGAACTGACCCAGCAAAAGCCCACAATTTCCATGCCCGCGTTGGAACCCGGCGATACGATTGAAGAAGAGTATGTCACCCATCACGCAGTGCTGGAGCAGGCGCCCGAAGGCATTACCTCTCTCACCTTCGGTTCATTTGCAGCCCCCATACTTTATTCCCGCCTCGTCGTGCTTGGCCCTCGGGATGCCAGGATGAATGTTCGGGAACAGGCCGGCGCACCCCAGCCGCTGGTAGGAGAGAACCAGGGAACGCTGGTTAGGATATGGGAGCGCGACAACATCGCCCAGACCATCCCTGAATCATTTTTGCCATCGGCCAACCTGCTTCCCACCGTGACCGTAGCCGCCGTGGAGAAGACGCGCGACCGGCTGCGTGATGATTTAATAGAGGCCACGCGTACCGGCGTACACGTGCATGAAACCGCGCTCGCGCTCCATCTGGCCCAAGTAGCCGGTGAGACTGAGAAAGCCAAACGTCTGTACCGGTTTGTGACCACCAAAATTGATTCTACCGGCCCCGATTGGGCAGCCGGCCCGGCCGAGGACACGCTCCAGAATGGACAAGGCAGCCGCACCTCAGCTCTGCTGGCATTGGCTCGAACCACCGGACTCAAGGCAGGCTTGCTACTGGCGCGCAAGGTGGACCAGCGCTGCGACAAAGAGCCCGATTTCTCCTGTTACACCGAGCCGCTGGTACGGTTCTGGCTGGTCAAAGGTGAAGCGGTGGATGTTGACGCCGAATCCGACGACCTTCCCTTTGGCGCAATACCGCCTTCTCTCGATACCCGCGACGCCCTCTTCATTCCTCTGCTGGCGGAGGAAGAGAAGAAGCCGGAAATCGTGTCCCTGACAAACCGGCTGGCAAACGAGAAGAGCGTGGCTGAAGGCGATCTGTCTTTTCATGAAAGCGACTTGATGGCCAACATTCAGGTGCAACTGGGCCCGGTGCGGGCGCAAGAGGTCAGAAGCACGCTGCGCAACGCCGGCGAACACGAGCGCCAGGCCTTTTTTGAGCAGCTTGCCCTGCGCATCTTTCCCGGAGCCACCGCCGTTACCGGGACTGCGGCGCATGAAGACGATCCCGAGCAGCCTCTGAAGCTCTCTTTCCGCTGTACGGTCCAGCAATTCATCAACCGGCAGAATGGCACGATTGAAATCAGCCAACTCGCCCCGGCGCTTGGCCTGGCTACGCTGTATGCCAGGACGCCCGCGCGGAAATTCCCGCTTTATATTGAATCACTCTTCTTTGAGAGCACCGTTTTCCATCTACACCTGCCCCCCGGGATGGATGTCCGATCTCTGCCGGCTGACTTTACCGGCAAAACTGAGTTCGGGGAATATGCGTTGCGCTTTGTCCGCTTCCCGCGCCAGGTGGATATTCATCGCGACTTTCACATTCCGGTGCAGGTGGTGGCGCCGGAAAAATATGGCGCTTTTCTCAATTTCGCGCTCCAGATCGACGAAGCCGAAGGACAGCGCATCGCGCTGGAGGTGGTAAAAGATGCAAGTGGAGGACAACCGAAGAACGGAGTGCAGCAGCCGATCGCTCTCAAAAGATAAGGGCCGGATGGATCGGCCCATGATTCTTCAGATTTCTAATGCCCACTGAAAACAACGCAGCGCCTAATAGCGCGTCCTGCCGGCGACGGGCATGTTGCTGTAGCCGCCTTTTTCCTCTCCTAGTCGCTCCAGGAAAGTCGACGCCATATCTACAAACTTGCTGCCCTTCTCAATGTACTCAGGCATGCGATGCCACAACTCTTCAAATTTTTCAGGATGCTCGGCGGCAAAGGTAGCCACGCCGATCCCGGCAACCGCCAGGCCTGCTGGTCTTCGCCCGGTAAGGAACAGTATTGCCCCTGCCGCAAAGGACCCGTACATCAGCGTCTTCTTCCAATCCATCACCCCGCCCTCCTGAATGGTGTGCTGTGGCTTAAACTCTAATTTATTTTCGCCCCCCATGGAAGCCATCCCATCTCCCTTCTACTTGGATTGATTAGAACCGCTGGGAAGCATTACTGTTGCCCCTGCAACCTTTTCGTTGAGACAGCCGCACGTGTAGTGGGGTTGGTTCGTCCTAAAATGGTTTGTTGAGATGCTTGGCTTCAATCCTTCAATGTGACAACCCCGAGGAATGAAGACCAGCGATGGCTGCGACGGTGCGAATGTTCTTAGCGGAGGCGATTCTCGAAATGGGAATATCTGAAAAGAGAAAGTGGGCGCCGGTATAGGGGCGACGCCCACGTGGGGGTACTGCGTATGTTGTTATTAGGATAGACGTAAGAATGGACAAAAAGTTTCAAGATCAGCGGAAATTAACATAAATAAATAATCCCAAAGTTAATAGGTAGCGGCACATTGGTAAATTCTAAAAAAAGCCCCTCGCGTGGGCGAGGGGTAGAGAATGAGGAGAGAGGAGATTCAAGGTTTATTACTACGACATGCGCGATACCAATTCCCGCATTTGCAGACGGGCCTGATGAAGACCAAATTGCGATTCCTGCACATCCATGCCAAGCAGGCGGGCGATTTTCTCGTGTGTGTATCCTTCCACGTCGTGCAGAAGGAAAATCAGTTTCTCAGTGGCCGGCAATTGCACCACGGCGCGCTCCAAATGAATGCGCTTCACGTTGCCGCGGACGCTCCTGATTTCAAGGCCAGCGCTGCTGTTCAATGTGAGCCTGCCGACCTGCGTCATCTCGCGAATTTCCGCCAGGAACGCCTGATCAATTTGCTCGGTCCCAGGGATTACCGACAACGCGAACGCGCGCAGAAACGTATTCCCGGAAAGCTGTTCCGCCGTTAGTTCGTTGTCCGTCATCCAGAAAGCCAGGGAATATATTCTGTGGCAGTGTTCACGATATATCTCATCGTATTGGGCTGCGCGGCTTTCACATGCGGGAGCGAGTATTCCCAGATTGCTGATGACACCCAAGCTGCTAGACATTACACCTACCTCTTTTTTCCGCCCGTGGAGGGTCCCTTTTTTTGAATACCGTACAGTCCTTCGACACTGGGATAAGAGCAATCCAGATGCCCAAGGAACGCTGTGGCCCATCAAGTTTTGCAAGGGAAATTAAGTCGTTGATTTTTAACGGGCAGCGCTGATTTTGCGAGAGACAGGCTGGCAATCCGAACCTGGTGGGTTAGGTGCGGCCCTAATCTGGATATAACTTATAGGTATCCGGATACCACTTATAGCCATTCATATACCTAGACAGTTTTGCGGCAGCGGGTAAAATTTACAGGAGAAGGGCACTAAAATACCAAAAATCATCGGACCATCAGCACTTCGCGAATATTGTCACGTCCCAGGAAGAACTTGCGGGAAGCAAACTCCTTGAACAGATTCTCAATATGGCGGTTATTAAAGATCCGTTGCAGGCGAAAGCCCTGAATCGGCTCCAGTTCCAATGTATCTTTTTGCACAATGTGGTGGCGCGAGTAGAGTGATTCCGCCCCGGCGTCCTTGGTATGAAAGAAAGCGAGCAGGTTTCCCTTGGGCTTCAGCATGGTCTGCAGCCGTTCAACGAGCGGTTTGACCAGCATCTCCGGAAGGTAGTCCGCAACATCCCAAAACAGGATGGCATCAAAGTGGCCTGCAGGATAATCCAGATTCTCGGCAAAGAACCTGGAGGGATCGATCTGCACCGAGCCATCCTCCTGTTTGACGAAATAATTCTGGTCCTGAGATTCGCGCAAGATATCTTCGTTATAGACACGCGCACCGAGATCGGTAAGCAACGCGATGTTGGTCGGTGAGGTGGGACCGAGATCGAGGACGCACAGCTTTTCTTGACTGCTGCTCAGGTTGCGGATGAAATCGCCCAGGCCGATGCAGTGGCGTGTGGTCCGCGGCGCAGACTTGGCGCCCTCTTCCGGCTTGGAATGAGAGCTATCTGCCCCACGGAACCATCGCCTCAAATTGTTACCGGAGGAGCTCACGCTCCTCTCACTTTACCTTATTTGCTGTCCAAAAAGGAACCCTGCGCGCCGGAGCTGGCGTTATAGCTGGCAACGCCTGAACTCGGCCCGGAGGAGCTCATGCCGGCGCTTGCCGCCGCTGCCATGGGCTTGCGCGGTTCTGTCCTGGCATCTTTCTCTTTGATATCGATTGCGCCCTTAAAGAAAGCGCCATCTTCGATCACAATGCGTTGTGTGCTCACATCGCCAATCAGCGTGCAGGACTTCCGCAACTCCACGCGGCCGGTGGCCGTTACGTTGCCTTCCACCCTGCCATGCACTACCAGGTCACGAGCGGAGATTCCCGCTTTGATCTTGCCGTTGGGGCCGATGATCAAGCTATGGTCCCGCAGGTCAATCGTGCCTTCGATCTCGCCGTCCAGATACAGATCTTCACTGCCGGTGAGCTCGCCTTTGATTTGCACTGACTTGCCGATATGCCCCACGTCCGCTTTGTACGGATCGCTGGCCTTCGGGGTTTCTTTATGCGGTACAGGGACACTGGGTGCAGCGGTCGCAGCGGGCGGGGGCACGGGCTGCGCAGGTTGCGTCGGATTCATGCTCATGGGTTTATTGTCCTCGGGACGTGCTTTCCACATTTCGGCCACCTTTTTCTTTGGTTGTCACTCTCTTCAGAGAAAAATCCAAAAATCTGACTCACAGATTCGCAAACACCTGTTTCGCGACAGCAATCAGGAGTTGTCAGGTTAGTTTACTGCTGTATTTCGAAATCAAATAGTTACTGTAGGTGTGCGCCGGAGAGGCACTCCGGTGCTCACTCGCGGCATCGTTTTACCTAATTTTTCGTGTTTACATTATAGTAAATATTAACTCTTTTACTACCTGTTCTTTGTCGCATTTAATATGTTTATTTTCTATTACTTACAAAAACACAAAGAACCTTTAGACCCAGGTGGTTTGGCGGTATGTTTGCATTTGAGTTAAGCGTCGACCGGACGGAATGTCGCGATGACCGAGCGGAAACCGATAACCAGGGGAACAGCGGTTACGAGCGGGCTCGCGGCAATTTGAGCCAATGGGACTGCCTTTCCGAGGTCGATTTCAGGAAGAGGCGGCTACGTAGCCGCCTCTTCTTTATTGGGTTGTAGGCCAGCCAGGAATCTCCTTCCAAATAAAAAATGCAACTAGCTGCTGCTCTGTTGGCGTCTAAAGCAGTATCCGGTTCGAACTGGTTATGAATTACTGTAGGCCCCTCTGGCGAGCGGCAATGTACTTGTGTTCAGCGAGCCTGGCTCTCGCTTTGGCTCAAAGTCATACCCCTGCATCGGAAACCCAGCCGTCGCTTCCACAAGACGCCACCCAGTACGCTAGGGACATCATTCAACACCAGCTGCAAGCCGAGGCCGCTGACCACACGCACTGGCGCTATCGCATCCATCGCGAAGACGAAAAGGGCTCTCAGGACCGCGATGTTATCGATACCAAGGAAGGACAGATCGCCCGGACTCTGTTCATCAACGGCCAGCCTTTGACCACTGAGCAGCGCGCCGCCGATGAAGCCCGGATGAAAAAGCTGGTTGAAGATGCGGGCGAACGCGCAAAGCGTGATAAACGCGCCAAAGACGACGAAGACAAGCTTACGCAGATGGTAAAGGCAATTCCTGACGCTTTTATCTTCAAGTATGATGGCACGGAGAACGGCCAGGTCCGCCTCTCTTTCTTTCCCAATCCGCACTACAACGCGCCCAATCGGGAATTGCAGGTATTCCGCTCGCTGAGCGGCAAGATGTGGATTGACCCCGCCAGCCGCCGGCTCGCGCGCATGGACGGTTCTTTATTTGAGGATGTCACCTTTGGATGGGGGCTTCTGGGACGGCTGAATAAAGGCGGCACCTTTTCCGTGACGCAGAGCCGCGTGGGCGAGGACCACTGGGAAGTTGTTTCTCTCGATGTGCGAATGTCCGGTCATGCGGTCATTTTCAAGAGTATCAACGTAAAGCAACTGCAACGCCTGTCCGACTTTCGTCGTGTAAGCGATGCCCTGACCATCTCAGAAGCCTACCAACTGCTGGAGAAGGGCGAACATCCCGTCTCCGCGGACAACCAGCCAGGTCCGGCCAAGGCCCACAGCAAAGACTAAGCTTACTTCCCTTCCGGCGACAGACCCAGGTCGACGAGCGCTTTGGGATTCTTTTCATCGGACGCCACAATGTTGTGGCATGAGCCGCAGTCCTGGGTAATCGTCTTGCCATCGGAGCTGGCGTGCTGCTCGTCATGGCAACGGAAGCACCCGGTGAAATCGGTGTGTCCGAGATTGTTGGGATAAGTCCCCCACACGATCTTCATTTCAGGAAAGACGTTGCGCTGATAGACCCCGAGCAACGCCCGCGCGCTGCGGGCCACATTGTCATGCTGTTGAGCGTAAACCTGAGGGTAGTTCTTGCTGTAATAGTCTTCGAACGCTGCCGGAATTTTGGCCGCGGCTTCCTCCCCTGTGGCATACGTCTGCTTCAGGATCTCCAATCCCTGCTTCTTGGCAAAGGGCAATGCGGGTGAGATGTCGCCGAACGCCATGGCGCGGTCCATGGCGCGTTCTGGAAGCTGGAAGGTGTGCGCCGGGCGGTTGTGGCAGTCAATGCACTGCATGGCGCGCAGCTTGTCAGGCTCAGGCTTGGCGCCGGGCGCGGCAAAGATCGTCGTCTTGCCGGCTGCGGTGTATTCAACGTAGGGAATATTTTGGCGAATATCGTCGGCGGCGTAGTAGCGCAGCGTAACGCCTTCGCCCAGATGCGCGCCGTGTACCCCGGAACTATGAGGTCCGCCTGTGCCCAGATGCATCATCAGCACAGTGTGCGTCACTGTATTCTGCTCGTCAGTGCCGTAGCTGGCCAGGTCACGCATGCGGTCACCGAAAAACCGGCGCCGGGCATGGCACGATTCGCAGGTCTCGGTCGCGGGACGAAGTTTCTCCAGAGGCTCAGGAATGGGCCGGGGATAGGTATTCAGGACGAGATGGACCACCTGGCGCACACCATTGAGCTTGCTGCGCACAAACGACGATGCTCCAGCGCCAATATGGCAGCTTGCGCATTCCACCTTGGAGTGCGCCGCCACTTCATAAGCGGCGAACTCGGGTTTCATCACATGACACGTCGTGCCGCAAAAATTGGGCGTCTCCATATAGCGGACGGCGCTATAGGAAAGCTGGCTGGCAATAATGATATTTATAAAGGCCGTGGCGCCGATGAAGATAACCAGCCTGCGTACCGCGGGGCTTCGCGGATCAATCGGCTGGAACTCCGCGGGAAGGTGACCCTGCTTGCGCAGCCTGCGCCGTTGCAGAAAAATACCGATCGGGATGAGCAATAGCCCGCCAATGAAGATCCCCGGCAATAAGAGGTAGGCAACAATCCCGATGTAGGGATGCACGCTTCCGCCCCGCAGCGTGATGGGAAGAAACACCAGCCATGTGACGATGGCTGCCGTGACCACGATAACTCCCACCAGGCTGATCCAATTGTTGGAAAGAAAAACAAGGGGTGTAAGCCATGCACGGAAGGTTTTCTTCATTGCGACCGGGTCTCCTCTTCTCCTTAAGCACACGGTGCCGTTCCTCCTGGCACCTTCGAGACTGCAGCCGAGCAGTATAAACAATGGGACCGTTTGTGAAATGTGACAAATATCACAATGAAGCCATCGCGCCTGTCCTCCGCGCCGGCGCCAAGTGTGACCTCAATCACATCTCCGGTGCGACCAACACTTTAGGATAAGTTTGAAAAATTTAAGACGGTTCCTAAGGACGGGTGCGATGAATGCAAATTTTGACCTCAACCGGTGCCCACTGCTTGTGATTTGGGAAACCACGCAAGCCTGTGATCTGGCCTGTTGCCATTGCCGCGCGTGCGCGCAGTCGAAGCGGCACCCGCTGGAGTTGAGCACGCTCGAAGCCGAGAAACTGATCAAGGATGTCGCCGACCTGCGCCCGCCAATCTTCATTCTGACCGGCGGCGATCCCTTGAAACGCTCGGATATTTTCTATCTGGTACGCCGCGCTGTGGCCCACGGTCTCCATCCGGCCATGACGCCCAGCGCTACTCCTTTGCTGACGCGCGAGGCCATTGCCGATCTGAAGCGGGCGCGCCTCTCCAGAATGGCCGTAAGCCTGGACGGTTCGGTCCCGGAGCTGCATGATGCATTTCGCGGCGTCGCCGGCTCCTATGCGCGCACCCTGGAGGCAATCCACTGGGCCAACGAGTTCGGTCTTCCCATCCAGGTAAACACCAGCATTTCCAAGCGCAACATGCATGATCTGGAAAACATGGCAAATCTGCTGAAGCAGTTCAAGCTGGTGCTGTGGAGCGCTTTCTTTCTGGTGCCCACGGGACGCGGGCAGATGGACGACATGCTCTCGGCCGCCGAAGTGGAACAGGCTTTCGCCACCCTGTACCGTTTTTCCAAGGAGCTGCCGTTCAAGGTCAAGACCACTGAGGCGCAGCATTACCGCCGCTATGTGATCCAGCAGCGGATGCAGAGCAAAGGCCGGGGCACCATTGAAACCAGCGGCGATGGCTGGGAAAAAGCCGTTCCTGGACTTCTGCCCATCAATGACGGCAAGGGCTTCGTCTTTGTCTCCCATACCGGTGAAGTCTGTCCCAGCGGGTTCCTTCCGGTGTCCGCCGGCAATGTGCGTGTGCGCAGCCTGACGGATATCTATCGCGATGCGCCGCTGCTTGTGTCCTTGCGTGACACTTCCAATTTGCAGGGAAAATGCGGAGCCTGCGAATTCAAGGAGATCTGCGGCGGCTCCCGCGCCCGCGCCTATGCCGTCAGCGGCAATATGTTCGCCGAAGATCCCTGCTGCAGTTACGTTCCAAAAACCGGGCGGCCGGACTGACAACAAATAGAAGCTATCAGCAGGAAAAATATCTATATCCCTTAATCCCTTAGTTCCATCCCGCCGTGCGCCCGTTTCTCTCTTCAGACTAGAAGCACGAAAATCGCTCTCTCATTTTCAGCAACTCTGCTTTCTTGAAAAGCTGTGCGCCGGCGCAGGCAAACCGGCGCGGCGCCCTGCTATCTAAATGCTTAGCGCCGCTTCCTCTGATTCTTTGGGGCCGGAGTCAACCAAGGCCAAAAGTACAGGAGGAACATAAATGAGAAAGACCTTTTTGATCACAGCAATTCTGTTGCTGTCAGCGGCTTGGGCCGTGGCGCAAACCACACCCAGCACACCGCAGCAAACCACGCCGGATACATCGAGCCAGCAGTCCACATCTCCATCGTCAACCGCACCAAGCCAGCAGCCCGCTACTCCCGATACAAGTTCAACCACCACCCAGACCACAACGACGCAAACCACGCAGACCTCAACCGACAATGGCACTTCGATTGAAGGCTGTCTGGGCGGCTCGGCGGGCAACTGGACGTTGACGGACCAATCGGGAAAAACCTGGCAGCTTGCCGGTGACACCGCAAAACTGAGCGACCATGTCGGCCACCAGGTACGGATCACTGGAAGCGAAGCCGGCGGAGCAGCTTCCTCGTCGTCCAGCCCGAGCAGCGGCGCCGGTGCCGGCGCAGCGACAGCGGGTGGAACAGGCGCAGCTTCCGGAGCGCAATCCACGTTTACGGTGAAGAAAGTCAAAATGATCTCGAGCAGCTGCCCAACCAACAAATAAGCAGCAACCGCAAGTCTTTTGGTCCCCCTGGCACGGACGCCCGGGGGTTCTTTTTTGTATGGAATCCTAGGAGTTTACGTGCAGGCGGCCGTCGCGCAGGACGGTGCATTTGCGGTCGCGCCAGACAATGGTATCGCCCATGAACCCGCCGATCCACACCAGGAAACCGATGACATCCTGAAGCGGCAGCAGCCACCATTGTTCTTGTGTGACTGGATCGTGCAACACATAACGCGCCGTGGCGGCCGCGGCGCCGCTGCGCAAGACCAGCGTGAGCAGGATGGCCGGCCAGGCGCTGGGGTGGGCAATACAGAGCAGCAAGGCCCAGGCCAGGGGATAGGTAAAGATCTGGCCCCAGTAACCGGCGGGGCGCGACCGGCGAGTGCTGCGCGCCCAGCGCAGCCGGTGTCCAAGGTTGCGCATCATGCCCTGGCTTCCGATGCGATGCTCGATCACATACGAAGAGAGCAGCACGCCGTGTCCCATCTCCGCGGCGCGGTGGCCAATCACAAAATCTTCCGCCAGAAACTCCTGCAAGTAGCCGAACCCGCCCATGTCTTCCAGCACGCCGCGGCGCACGGCCACCGTGCAGCCCAGTGCGAACCGCATGCCTTCCATCATGCGCGCTACCAGCACTCCGCCCAGCAACTCAGTATTCATGCCAATGGCTTCCAGGCGCGACCAGACACTCGCACCCGGCACCGCCAGATAGGGACAGGTAATCAATCCGATGTGTCCGTCCTGGAACTCCTGCGCCAGGTGTGACAAAAGACAAGGCATGACGCGTACGTCGCTGTCGCTCATCACCAGCAGCTCGTAGCGCGCCTCACGCACCAGGCGGTTCAAGCTGAATGCCTTGGCATTGGGGATGGGAGATTCCCCAGTGACGATCAGGCGCGCATTGATCCTGCCGCTGAATTCGCGCATGATTTTCTCGGCCACGGGCACGGCAGGATCGTCCGCGCGATGAACGCCCAGCAGCACTTCATATTCGGGATAGTCTTGCGCGAAAAAGCTGCGCAGGTTTTCCTCCAGGCCATCGTCATGGCCGCAAAGCGGTTTGAGCAGGCTGACGGGAGGCTGGGCTCCGGGTGCCGGCAGCCGGGCGGAAAGGAATCTTCTTGCCGCCACCATGATAAGCACACAATAGACGAGTGAACCGGCGAGCAGGACCGCTAATACCGTAGTAAGAATCACCATAACGCGGGTTTGTTCTCCATCCTGGAGCCGTCCGCAATCGCGCCGGAAAGGCCGTTAGTAAACAGAAACTTGCCGCCGCTTGCAGCTACCTGGCGAAGACCCGCCGGGCCGACCAATGCGCTCAGACGAGCGAGCCCGCTGCGGTCGGCCACCAGATAACAGCGAATTGTACCTGACCAGACCCTCACAAATTCAGCATCGTCAATAAAAACCGGAGGCGCCCCCGGAGCATAAGAGCCGTACTCCAGATTGTTCACCCGGCCATTCAGCAGCAACGCGCTTTTGTTGGTGTAAAAAAGGACAGAAGAAAATGGATAGTAGGCGCCATCCACAATCAGGCGGCCCTCGGGCGCGTGACGCAGGGCCTCCGCCAGCGGCCGGGAAGAAAGATATGGATCAAAGACCACCAGCGCCATCCGACTGGCATGAAAGAACAACACCATCATCGCCGCCAGGGCAATCAAGGCCCGGCGGCCATGCAGCCATGCCCCTGCGGCGCCCAACAGAAAAGCCACGCCGGCCAGCACGAGCGGCGCTCGCAGGTAGGCAAACGACTGCAGGGTCAAATCACCGAGATGCCCCAGAGAAAGCGTGTAGGACTCAGGGTGTTGCTGCAACGCAGTGGAGATATCGCCCGTCGCAGGCACATGGCGGACCATAAACAGGACCCCGGCGATCACCAGTGCAGCCACGCCGGAAATAGCAGCAATCGTCCTGGTGCCGGCGGTTACCAGCTTTCCTTCGCCATCCAGGGCACACCCCAGCAAGAGCGCGAGCGCCGGATACATGGGCATGGAATAGTATTCCTGAGTAGTGGAGAACGTGAAAAACAGCAGCAGGAATCCCGCCCAACAGAGCGCAAGCAGGCGTGTGCGGCCCCCCCGGTCAACCGGTTTGTAACTAAGCTTTGCCGCGGCCGGAAGATAGGCGCTCCAGGGGAAAAGCCACAGCAGGTTCAACAACCAGAATGCCAGCCGCGGCACGGTGTTGTAATCCCGTGGATAGCGCAAGTTCAAAAAGCGCAGGACATGTTCATTGATGAAATAAAACCAGAAAAAACCGTGATACTGGCCCGGACCGCTGTGCATGGTGAAATCGAAATATGGAGGCATGCGCAGCGTGGCCAGAACATGCCACGGCGCTGCTATCAGCAGAAAAATCAAGATCACGCTGGCGGGGCGCAGTCGCCGCCAGGTATCGCGCGAAAAAAGTTGGCGCGTGAGGACCAAATAGGCCAGCGCACCACCGAGGGGAACAACCAGGGCGATCAAACCTTTGAGCAGGACGCCCACTCCCAGGGAAACGCCGAGAACCGCGGCCCATCGGCGTGGATTGGGTTCTTCCTCGTCTTCATTCAGTGCGCGCTGGAACGCCATGAAGCCGAGACAGACCGTAAGGGCCAGCATCACGTCGGGAATGAGAATGCGGGTAAAAAGAAAGAGTCCTGCAGACGTGGCCAGCGCTAGTCCGGCATAAAAACCGGCGCGGCGGCCAAAGGCCCATGCGCCGTAGCGTGCTGTGGCGAAACAAAGCAGGACCGCCGCCAGTGCCGTTGGAATTCGGGCCACCCAGTCATGCACTCCCAGGACCAGATAGCAGATAGCAATCAGCCAATACGGCAGCGGGGCTTTCTCCATGTAAGGCACGCCATCCAGATGCGGGATGACCCAATCACCGGAGTCGACCATGTTGCGCGCGATCTGCCCGTGCACAGCGTCCACATCGTCCATCAAGCCGGGAGGAGAGACGATACAGCCAAAGAAAACAATGACGGCGACTAGCAGCAGCGCTATTTCATAATGCAAATGCGAACGCACAACTGGCGCTGGCGTAGGGGCCTGAACATCTGTGAGTTCCAGTTGTTCCACGAGTCCGTTCACTGGGAAAATTTGCTCAACCCTCTCATCATACTCGTGCTGGTTCGCCTAGCCCCTGTCAGAAGTACCAGTTGCATCCGGCAAGAGGACATTGCCGAATTTATACTCCGTGCAGCAGCTCTGCTGAGCGTCGCACTGGCTTACGGATTTGTAAATGATCGTGTTACGGTTTTGAACAGGGGATTTGTAAAAAACTGTAAGCAGGGCCTCACTCATCACGGCCGGGCCGATTGCAACGATCCAATTTTCCCTTGCTAAGAAATGTAAAGGTTGTGCTTGGCGAATGCCTTCAGTCGTAAGATGGTGATGCAGCCGCGGTCCACCGGGCGGTGCGGCACGGTGGACTGGTGGACCTGCACGGCCTGCGCAACATTTGCCGCACAGCAGTGTTCCTCTTCTCAAGGCCCAGACGCGCTGGCCGGCGGGATGGCATGCCTACGGAGTACAGTCATGAGCGTTCTGAAACGGAGACTTACGGCAGCGTTCGTGGTGGTTGGCGTGGCTTCGCTGGTAACGTTCCTGCAGGTGGAGGCCAATCATGAAACCGACGACCAGATCGGCGATGAAGCGGTATGGAATGCCTCCAGCGAGGATCTTAACGAGATCGGCAAGGCCTGTGACAACGCTGAACCAGTGCAATACAATCAATGTTTCATTGAACAGATGGGTGGATATGCTTCCTCCGACGCCGTAGCTTTCAGCCAGTTGCTGGCCGCGCAGAAGCCGCCGCGGGTCGGGTATCTTGCCGGTATGCGCGAAGCGGGTCTGGTCGATCTGGGATACGTCATCTATCCCGGCAGCACGAAATCCGACCATGGCTGGGTACTGATGAATGGCATTCCCGCGCTCGTTAACGTGGATGACCTTGCCATGCTGCCCCGTTCCGAAATGGAAAAAGATCCACAGTTCGGAATCCTGCACCGCGACCATCCGCAACTGCAACTGGCTGTTGCCGGCGACCAGCGCAGCCCAGACTCGTCACCGCAAATCGAACCTCTCGCCGATGGCGGGGAAAGATTTATTGTCCCTTATTCTCTCCAGGAACGTTGCGACGGCTGTGCCCCTCTTGCCCAGGCCATCTTTGCTTTTGATTTTGACGCTGCGGGAGAATTCCTGGGAGCAAAATTCATTCGCGTGGCACCGACACAACCCTAAGGCCTCACGATCCACACCGCACATAGGGCCATCTGAGTTTACTCTATCGCCAATATTTCGCTGACCAAATGGCCCTCACTGGCGCCGCAAAAAGCCTGCCATCGCAGGAACCGGTGCCGATTGGGACCATCTTCTGGTAACCCAGCCGGGTGTGATGCAGTGTGACCATCATCACATACGGGTGTGCGGCCAAAGATAGATACTGATCACGTCGCTCAAGGTCGCCTTAATAAGAACTAAGCGGCGGGTAAGAGATGGTTGGCAAACGCCCCAGCCAAACCAATTTTCACTGCGATCCAGAATTTTTATAGCAAACTGGCCGGATCCAAATATTCATAGCCAGGCCAGAATTGTTCCAAATTGAACAGCGGCATTGTCCTGAAGACAGTACGATTGCACATCGTGAACAGGTGAGCCTTAGACTTTTCCTCACTCCAGATGTGCCGGCGTACCCGGGTGTTCTAGCAACGCCGAATCGGGCCGAACCCATTTATCTCGGACAAATTCTTTTATAAGCAGTCACAGCAATTTTTTTTAACAAGGAGGCACGGTCGCACAGGTTCCAAAGACGCGCGGAACCTACAGCTTTTCAAAGAGAGCTTAACTCGAACGAATCCCGGGATGTGAGTTACCTCACGTCCCTCTTTTTTTGTACCTGATAGTCTCATTTCTGGGGAGAAAAATACCCGAGGACCAATGAGTAGTAATCTAGTACACGCAATGCCATCTCTGCCGGGAACAACTCCGGAGCACCGGAAACATGAATCGATGACGCCCATGTGGCCGCCCAGCCCGCTGGCTCCAATCTTTTATCCGCGAACGGTGGCCGTCATTGGCGCCACGGAAAAGCCCGCCAGCGTGGGACGGACGGTGCTGCGTAATCTTCTGGAGCAGCCTTCCGGGGCCACGATTTTTCCCATCAACCCGCACCGTCCCAACGTGCTGGGGATTCGCTGCTATCCCAACATCGCATCCATCGGGGAGCATGTAGATCTGGCCATTGTGGTCACACCGGCTGCCACAGTCCCTGAGGTGCTGCGGGAATGCGTGGAAGCGGGCGTGGGCGGCGCGATTGTGATCTCCGCTGGGTTTGCCGAGCTGGGCGCGGAGGGTCAGGCGCGCGAAAAAGAAATCCGACAAGTGCTGGCGTCGGGCCGCTTGCGGCTGGTTGGCCCAAACTGCGTGGGCGTGATGAACCCGCGCACCGGATTGAATGCCACCTTCGCACAATCCAACGCGCTGCCGGGAAATATCGCCTTCCTGAGCCAGAGCGGCGCTCTCTGCACAGCGGTCCTGGATTGGAGCCGGCGGGAAAACGTTGGTTTCAGCGGCGTGGTTTCCGTGGGATCGATGCTGGACATAAGCTGGGGCGACCTGATCTACCACTACGGCGATGACGCGTACACGTCCAGCATTCTGATTTATATGGAGTCGATCGGCGATGCGCGCAGCTTTCTCTCCGCGGCGCGCGAGGTCTCGCTGCGCAAGCCGATCATCGTGATCAAGCCGGGCCGGACGGAAGCGGCGCGTAAAGCCGCAGCTTCACATACCGGCTCAATTACCGGATCAGACGAGGTGTTTGAGGCTGCTTTCCGCCGCTGCGGCATTCTACGGGTGGCCAGCATCAGCGAGCTGTTTGATATGGCTGAGGTCCTGAGCAAGCAGCCGCGCCCGCGCGGGCCCAGGCTGGCCGTGCTGACCAATGCCGGTGGCGCCGGCGTTCTGGCAACTGATGCTCTGCTGGCCAACGGCGGACAACTGGCACAGCTCTCCGCCGAAACCAGCGAGGCGCTCAACAGGCTCTTGCCCGCGGCATGGAGCCATGCCAACCCGGTGGATACGCTGGGTGATTGCAGTCCGGAAATGTATGCCAAAGCGCTGCAATCCGTGGCCGGCGATCCGAACTGCGATGCTGTGCTCTCCATTCTTGCGCCCCAGGGAATGACCGAGCCGGAACAAGCCGCCGGGTTGGTGCGCAAAGCGGCTGAAACCATCAAGAAACCGCTGCTGGCAAGCTGGATGGGCGGCAGCCGCATGCAGCTAGCGGCCAACGTGCTGAACGAAGCGCGCATTCCTACGTTTGAATATCCAGACGCAGCGGCGCGCAGTTTTGCCTATATGTGGCGTTACAGTTCCAACCTGCAGGCGCTGTATGAAACTCCCATGTTTGCCGGCGAGCTTCCGCAAGATGGACCCAGGCGCGTGGCCCAGATTATCGCAGGCGCCGTGGCGCAGAACCGGACTGTTCTGACCGAACACGAATCCAAACAGGTGCTGGCCGTATATGAACTGCCGGTTACGCCTTCACAAATCGCGATGTCGGCCGGCGAAGCGGTTGCGGCAGCGGAGACAACCGGCTATCCGGTTGTGCTCAAACTGCACTCGGAAACGATCACGCATAAGTCCGATCGCGGCGGCG
This sequence comes from Terriglobia bacterium, assembly GCA_041488515.1. Lineage (GTDB taxonomy): Bacteria > Acidobacteriota > Terriglobia > Terriglobales > Acidobacteriaceae > Angelobacter. The sequence continues at coordinate 163,496 of JBGPPK010000006.1, forward strand.
TGCGCCTGGATCTGAAAGACGAGGCCGCCGTCCGTTCGGCTTTTGAGCAGATTCAAGCCGCCTTCTCCGGCGATGGCAGCTTCCAGGGCGTCACGGTGCAGCCGATGGTTCGCACTTCGGGTTACGAATTGATTCTGGGCAGCTCAACGGACCCGCAGTTCGGACCAGTGCTGGCCTTCGGCCTGGGCGGCCAGCTGGTGGAAGTGCTGCGCGACAACGCGCACGCTCTGCCGCCGCTCACCACCACGCTGGCGCGCCTGATGATGGAAAATACGCGTATTTTTCAGGCCCTGAAGGGGGTGCGCGGGCGCAAGCCCGTGGACCTGGAGAAACTGGAAGAGCTGCTGGTGCGCTTCAGCGAGTTAGTGGTCGAGAACCCGCGCATCGCTGACATTGAAATCAATCCGTTGCTGGCCAGCGCCGAAGGATTTGTGGCGCTGGACGCAAGAGTCATCCTGCATCCGGCCAGCGTGCCCGATGCCAGGCTGCCGCGCCCGGCCATCCGTCCGTATCCTAGCCAATACATTTCCAGCTGGCAGACACACGATGGCACCAGTTTTACGCTGCGCCCGATCCGTCCGGACGATGAGCCGCTGATGGTGGATTTCCATCATCAGCTCTCGGAAACGAGCGTTTATATGCGGTTCTTCCTGCCTTTGAAGCTGGATTTCCGCGTGTCCCATGAACGGCTCTTCACCAAGTGCTTCATCGATTACGACCGCGAGATCGGGTTGGTGGCGGAATATGCCGACGAAGAAGGAGCGCGCCGCATCGCCGGTATCGCGCGGCTCATCCGCAAGCATTCCGATAACAGCGCTGAAGTCGCTTTCCTGGTGGCGGACAAGTTCCAGAATCGGGGCCTGGGAACGCACCTGCTGGAACGGGTCATCGAGATCGCGCGCAAAGAAGGGATCTCAACCCTGGAAGGCGCAACCCTTTCTGATAATTTCAACATGAAAGACATGTTTATCAAGGCCGGGTTCCGTTTTGCCCTTCCGGAAGACGGCGTAGTCACAGCAGAACTGCACCTGGAACAGGATTAGAGAGGGGGCCTGACTGGAGTGCGCTCCGTCACATCGCTGCGGCCGGCAATGAGTGAATACTTAAAGCATAAAGGATGGCGAATTCATTCGAGAACGCCGAAAGGAGGAACTCGATATGATACGTTTACTGATCAAGAATTGGTGGTTGCTGTTACTGCGCGGCATACTGGCAGTTGCATTTGCGATATTCATCTTTATATTTCTGCCCTTCGTCCCGGCGCCGTTGGTGCGCGAATTGGCCTTTGCCGGCCTGGTGGTGATTTTCGCTGTGTTCGCGGCCGTCACTGGCGTAATCACAATTGCCGCCGCGGTACGCGGAGCGGGCCAGGGTGGTTCGTCGTGGCTGCTGCTGGCTGAAGGCATTGTTGTCACCGTCGGCGGCATGATGGTCTTGCTCTCCCCAGGGCTTACCTTGGAGCACGTAATCCAACTGATTGCTCTGACTGCGCTGGTGATGGGAATTCTGGAGTTGGTGGCCGGTTTTCACCTGCGCCGCCATCTCACCGACGAATGGCTCCTGATCGTGGGCGGGCTGACTTCCATCGCCTTCGCTTTATGCCTGTTTTTGGTCCGCGCTGAGAGCGTCCAGCCGGTCCTGACATGGATTTCCATCTATGCGTTGGCCAACGGGTTGGCGATAGCAGGACTGGCATTGCGCCTGCGCGGGTTACGGCAGTCAATCCACGCCCTGGCCGGCCCAGGGATGACGGTAAAAGCCGCAGCTCCACCGAAGGCGGTTTAGCTCTTACACCCCAAACAGGTTGGGCTGCAACTTCTGGTAGCTGTTTTCCTGGGCCCAGAGATTCAGTGAGACCGTCGCCAGCTCATCGACCACGGGAACAGCTTTGCCATTTTTGGAGAGATCAATCGACTTGATGTACGTATGGCAGGTATCGCAGGCGTCCACGCGCACGTAGTCAAACTCCTGGGCCACAAAGACCGGTAAATGGTCCTTGTTCTCTTCCGCGCAGTTGGGGCACAGGACGCGGCGGAAGAACCACTCTGTCCCACAGAGCGAGCACAAGAGAAAACGCTTGGCGCCGTCGCCTTCCGGCCGCAGCACCGCCAGTTGCGGCTTGGACCCGCAAAAAGGACACAACGGCGGAGATGCTTCCGTCGAGGAGTTGGTCCTCTCCGCCAGGTATTCAGCGAAGGGCTGGAGGAGGGCCTGAGCAAAAAATTCGTATTCAGCACAAAGTTGGTGGCTTTCCACCTCGTGTTGCCAGAAAGCCGTCAAAAGCTCCAGGCGTTCTTCCGGGGACGCCTGCTCCAGCGCCGTGGCTGCGGCTTTCAGGGCCGGCGAGCCCGCTTCTTGCGTGAGGGCGAGCAGTCCCTCAAAGTGGCGGACGAGCGAGGCAACGTCATGCTCGTCAGAGGACGCCACAGTTTCATAGACGCTTTTTTGAAAACGGGCGAGACGCTGATAAAAACCGAGCAACTCGGAAACCGCGGGATGCGTCTTTGCCAGCTCGCTCGCCCGTGCAATGCGAAGGTCCCAGGAAAACCCAGACATCAAGCCCTAGTTCCTGCGGCCGGTGATCTTCTCATACCAGAGGCGATGGTGCGTCCGCGCCCAGCTGGTGGAGACGTTGCCATCCATCATTGCCTTCACGCTGCCCGGGGTAACCCAGACGCTCATGTAGACGTGAATGATGAAGGCGGCAATGGTAATCAGCGCTGTGGCTGAGTGAATGAATATCACAAGCGGCCCCAGCCAGTGCATGGAAGGCGGAATTCGCTCCGGCATCCACATCACAAGACCGGTGATCAGGAGAATGAAGGTGCAGTAAAACATCACCCACCAGAATTTCTTCTGACCGGCGTTGAAGCGGTCCTGCGGCGGCATCGCTTCATCGCGGTTCTCCACGTAGGCCTTGATGTTCTTGTTCCACTGGTCGTCCTGGGGAATCGGCTCCATGTCGCGCTTCCACTTGCGATGCATCCAGACGATGGTGAAGGCATAGACCAGCCCCACCCAGGGATGCCAGTAACGAATGGTTGCCCCGCCGCCCAGAACGTAGGCGAGCCAGTAGAGCAGTGGCGTAAAGAGCGCCAGCCCTGTGAGCAGCAAATAGGTGTAGGCGAAAGCGTTAATCCAGTGATAAGCCCGCTCCACAAAGGTGTAGCGCTGGACCTGCTCTTCCGAAGCCGTTGCCGGACGTGCTATGACTCCGCCGCTCATCGCTTCACCTCCCCCTTGTCAACTTCCTTCGGGCCGTAACGGATGTAATGCATGAAGACGCCGAGCACGCCGGCCGCGATGCCCAGTCCACCCAGCCATTTCAGCGGGCCTTTCCACATCTTCACGAAGAGAGGAACGCTGGGATCAGCCGGGAGGCCGCCATAGCTCTCCGGATGTTTGGCATCGTTCAGCACGTAAATCACGTGCGTGCCGCCAACACCGGAGGGATCATAAACACCAGCGTCCGCATGGCCGTTGGCCTTCAACTGGTCGACGCGCTTTCCCGCCTCAAATTTCATATCCTCCTTGCTGCCAAAGTGCAGGCAGCCGGTGGGACAGGACTTGATGCACGCGGGTTCCAGGCCGGCGCCCACACGGTCCGAGCACAAGGTGCACTTGTAGACTTTCTTGGTGGCCTCGTTGAATTTGGGAATGTTGAACGGGCAGCCGCTCACGCAGTACTGGCAACCGATGCAGTTTGCCTGATTGAAGTCGACGATGCCGTTGGTGTATTGCACGATCGCGCCGTCGGCGGGACAGGCAATCAGGCATCCAGGCTCTTCACAGTGCATGCACTGGTCTTTGCGCATCAACCATTGCATGCCATTGTCGGTTTCAACTTCGTTGAATTTGATCAGGTTCCAGAAGTTCCAGGCCGTTTCCGGCATGGTCTGGTAAGTATTGTCGAAAGTGGTTTCGCGGAACTCATAACCGTTCCACTCCACGCAGGCAACCTCGCAGGCCTTGCAGCCGATGCAAGTGGTGGTGTCCACCAGCTTGCACACGTCATAGTCGCGGGAGACCCCGCTACCCGGCGCTTTTCCGCTGTGACCGGAGATCGCTTTGATTTCTAAATTTCCATTGCTCATGGCGTATCTCCTTAGGCCTTCTCGATGTTCACCAGGAAGCCTTTAAACTCTGGTGTGTAAGCGTTGGGGTCAACCACCGTCGGAGAGAGCAGATTGACCGGCGTACGCTCATTCTCCGGGCGTCCGTCCGCCAGCCCTTGATAGCCCCAATGGATGGGAATACCGACGGGATAAACAGGCTCGTCCTTGCCCTCAAGTTTGAGCGGTTTGATGCGCTTGGTCACCATGGCCTTGCAGTAGTAGGCACTTCGCGCACTGGTCACCTTGACCTTGTCTCCTCCCTTGATTTGCAGCTTGGCAGCCAGTTCTTCCGGTATTTCCACGAAAGGCTCAGGAACCAGCTGCACGTTCATGCGGTTGTTCTTGGTCCAGTAGTGGTAATGCTCGGTCAGGCGGTAGGTGGTGCAAGGATACGGGAACTTGTCTACAGTCCCGTACTTGTCCATGTCCGTCTTCATTTTCTTTACCACCGGACTGTTGGACTGATTGGGATGAAGCGGGTTCTTGATGGGGCTCTCGATGGGCTCGTAATGCTCGGGGAAGGGACCATCTGCCATGGGGGCAAGCGGAACAAAGAAGCGGCCGACGCCCTCAGGATTCATGATGAACGGGCCCATGTGGTCTTTGGGATTGGAATCCGCTTTGAAGTCGGGCACGTCATTGCCGGCCCACTTCCCGGTAGCTTCATTGAACCAGACCTGCTTGCGGCTGGGATCCCAGGGCTTGCCCTCCACGTTGCAGGAGGCGCGGTTGTACATCACACGGCGATTCATCGGCCATGACCAGCCCCACGTGGCATGGATGCCCAGCCCGGAGGGATCAGCGGGATCGCGCCGCTGCGTGTTGGAACCCGCATCCGGCCAGGAACCGCAATAGAGCCAATTGCCGCACGACGTGGTGCCATCATCCTTCAGCCAGGCAAAGCCGGGCAGCTGCTGCCCAGCCTTCCAGTCCGTAGGTGTCTGCTTGTCATCGTGCAGGTCAGCCAGGGCTTTGCCGTTGATTTCCTTGGCTACTTCGGCGAGAGACGGGCTGGCCGGGTTGGTGTAAGCCCAGGTCAGGTTCAGGATCGGGTCCGGGAACTTCGTCTTGGGATCGTCCTTTTCCTTCTGATACAGCTCGCGGACTTTGAGGAAGATACTGGCCAGAATCGCGTGGTCCAGGCGGGCATTTCCCGGGGTTGGCACCGCCGCCCACTTCCATTGCAACCAGCGGGCAGAGTTGACGAAGGTGCCGTCTTTCTCGGCGAAACCTGCGCCAGGCAGACGATAGACCTCAGTCTGGATTTTCGCCTGATCCTCTTTGCTGATGCCGGGCGAGGCCCAGAATTCAGCGGTCTCCTCCGGATAGATCTCGCAGACTACAAGCCATTCCGCCTTCTTCAAGGCATCAATGTTTTTCTGCGAATTCGGCCCGATGGACACGCCATTCATGCCAAAAGCGATAAGGCCCTTGATCTTGCCCTGATACATGGCGTCCCACTGGTCAACCCAGGAGAAGCGCTTGTCGCCGATTCGGGGCAGATAATTGAATGCCCAGTCGTTTTCCTTCTTGGCGGCGTCTCCGTACATTGCCTTCATGAAGGAGGCGAAAAACTTGGGAGTATTGGACCAGTAATTAAACGAGTCCCACTCTTTGGGTTTGGCCGCAACGGGCGTTGTGCGCTTCAGGTAAGCTGCCAAGTCAGCGTCAGCAGGGACAGGCACCTTGAGATAGCCGGGCAGGATATCGAAAACGCCGGCCATGTCTGTAGCGCCCTGGATGTTGGAGTGGCCGCGCAGGGCGTTCACGCCGCCGCCGGCGCGCCCTACGTTGCCCATCAGCATTTGATACATGGCCGCAGTGCGAATCATCTGCGCGCCATTGCTGTGCTGCGTCCAGCCCACCGAATAAATGATGGTCCCGACCTTCTTGGTGTCTCCATCCTTGCGGATGGAGGTCAACATGTCACAGGCTTTCTGGAATTTGTCAGCCGGAATGCCGGTGATCTTGGACACCATTTCAGGGGTGTAGCGGGAGAACTGCTTCTTCATCAACTGGAATACGCAACGTGGGTGTTCCAGAGAAAGATCGTAGGCAGTGTTGGGTGGCAGGGCTGGAGGTGGCGGAGCAGCCGGAGCCGCACCCGCAGTCGCTTTGGCGCCCGCCGGACCACCGGCAGTGTGTCCCTGACCCGTAGCCATGGCCGCAGGTTGAGGGGCCGCGTGGGAAGCAGTATCCGCGGTTGCCGGGCCATCGCCCGCAGCGATGGCTGCGGCAGCGGTGCCGGTCACGTTTCCTCCTTCTTCGTAATTCCAGGAGGAGACGTCATATTTCATCGCGGCGGGATCGTAACCGGAAAACAGCCCGTCTTCCGGCAGCTTGAAGCCCTTCTTGATGATCAAGGCGGCGTTGGTGTAGTTGGTAACGTATTCCTTGGCAAAGCGGTTGTTTTGGATGGCATAGTTGATCAACCCGCCGAGGAACGCCACATCGGTCCCCGCGCGGATCTGGCAGAACAGGTCTGCCTGCGAAGCCGTCCGCTGGAATCGTGGATCCACCACCACCAGCTTGGCGTTGCGGACCTTTCTTGCTTCCACAACCCATTTGAACCCGCAAGGATGGTTCTCCGCCGGGTTACCGCCCATGATGAGCATCATGTCGGTATTCTTGATGTCCACCCAGCCATTCGTCATTGCGCCGCGCCCAAACGTTGGTCCCAAACTTGAGACCGTGGGGCCGTGTCAAACTCTGGCCTGGTTTTCCATATAGACGACGCCCATACTTCGCATCGTCTTGACGACCAGATAATTAAACTCGTTGGTGTCGGTGCAGCCGCCGTTGAACGCGAACCCTTCGCAGCGGTTCAGGGTTTTGCCGTCCGCGTTCTTCTCCACGAAGGTTTCATCGCGGGTCTTCTTGATGTGGCGCGCAATCTCGTCGATCGCCTTGTCCCATGAGATATCTTCCCATTCGCTCTTGCCGGGACGCCTCACCTGCGGCTGCTTAAGTCGCCTGTCATTCAGGATCTCCTGCTGCAGGGAAGCGCCCTTGGGGCACAAAGTGCCGCGATTGATCGGATGGTCGGGGTCACCCTCAACGTGGACCACTTGCGCGGTCACGTTCTTGGCCTTATCGCCAAGCGTATGAATGATCACGCCGCAACTCACCGAGCAATACGGACACGTAGAGCGGGTTTCAGTGGTGCGGGCAATCTTGAGTTCTTTCGCTTGTGCCAGAACCGGGCGAGCATCAAACCCAAGAAGAAGCGCGGCGGCGCTCCCGGTTCCGACCTTGAAGAATTCACGTCTGGATAAGCCCATAGAGGTGGCCTCCTGTCAGGCAAATCACGTGCGATTTGTAAGTTTGCTTTCGCTGCAGATCCGGATACCGTGCAGCTCTCTAACCAGATTTTGCCAACATGCTAGAACCTGCGAAGATAAATGTCCATGAAATTCTTGTAAAGGGGGAAATAGGCATCAACTTCCCTCACAAACTCAGTGTCACTCGGCGGCTACTCCCCTTCTTCACCGCTTCCTGTTATCCTGTCCGGTTTCGCAGCTGTTGAGGATGACGTTATGCTGAGCATGCAGGGAAAGAACGCGGTCATATTTGGCGTGGCCAACAAACGCAGCATCGCCTGGGCCATCGCCCAGCGCTTGAACGATGCCGGCGCAAAACTTGCCATTACTTACCAGAACGAGCGCTTGAAAGCCGAGGCCCATGACCTGATCACCTCGCTTCCCGGAGCGCAGGCCTTTCAGTGCGACGTTTCCAGCGACGCGGAGATCGACGCTTTCTACGCGCAGCTCAAGCAGCACTTTGGCCAACTCGATGTGGTAGTACATTCGGTGGCCTATGCGCCTACCGAGGACATGAAGGGTGACTTCCTCAACACCTCGCGCGAAGGCTTCCGCATCGCACATGACGTCAGCGTCTACTCCCTGATTGCCCTGACCCGCGCAGCGGCCCCGCTGATGACCAATGGCGGCAGCGTGATCACGCTTACCTATTTCGGCGCGGAAAAAGTTGTGCCCGGGTATAACGTGATGGGCGTGGCCAAGGCCGCGCTGGAGGCCACGGTACGCTACCTGGCCAACAGCCTGGGGCCCAAAGCCATTCGCGTCAACGCCATCTCTGCCGGCCCCATCAAGACCCTGGCGGCGCGCGGCATTGGCGACCTCAGCGTGATGCTCAAGAACCATGCCGAGCACTCGCCCCTGAAGCGCAACGTGGAACCAAGGGAAGTGGGCGATACGGCGCTATTCCTGGCTTCCGAACTGGGCAGCGCAATCACCGGTGAAACCATCTACGTGGATTGCGGCTACAACATCATGGGAGTCTGAGCGCAGCATGTCGCGCGGTTGGATCTTCACCATCTTTATTCTGATCGATCTGCTGATCGTTGCCGGCGTGGTCTGGTGCGTGTTCCAGCGAGTGCCGGTGAGCAAATACCTGCTGCCAGCGATTGTGCTGTTCACGGTGAATGGGCTGTGGCTGGTGGTGATGACGGTAAGAAAGACGCCGCCGGGTTCTTCCTGAAATCCTGAACGAATGTGAGGGAGTCTTATTCGATAGGCTTGGCCATTTAAATTTTCAAGATCATGGGGTTCCCTCGCTTCTCTCGGATGCAAAAAAAATCAGCCGCTCGTCGCCGCCTTTGTGTTCAATCGCAATCTCTACATCCCTTTCCTTTGCGAACCTCTCAAATTTTTCTCCCCACTCGATGAGCAGGATGCTATGCGGGGTCATCAGATCGTCGAGGGCCAGCGTGTCGAGTTCGCGCTGGGTGTCGATACGATAGAGATCGATGTGGAAGAGCGTAACCTCGGGACCGCGGTATTCGTGAATAAGAGTAAAGGTCGGGCTGGTGACGTCTTCTGCCTTTGCCGCCTGAAAACCCTCGGCAATCCCTTTGACCAGCGTGGTCTTCCCTGCCCCCAGATCGCCCCGTAAAAGGACAATCGAGCCGGGCTTCAGCTCAGCGGCAAGGCGGCGGCCGAGTTCCGTCGTCTCCTCGGCAGAATGGGTCGCAAAGGTGTTCATCGTTGCAGGTAGGCGAACTTGCCCAGGGCTTCGTCTTCACAGACAGCGAAAGCTTCTCCCAGGCAGTGGATGATGTCCGTGGCGATCATGGATTGCTGGCCGCAGAGCGACGCGGCGATATCGCCGGCGAGGCCGTGGAGATATACGGCCTTAGCCACGTGAAGCGATGCCACCAACGCGATTGCCTGCCCGACCTTCTCATTCATGAGCGACTGCACTTCTTTGAGCAAGGCGACGTCATGCTTCTTCATGTACTCGTCTCGCAAAGCCCTGATTCTTTCCGCACCGGCGTCGTGCCTGGAAACCCAGCGGTAGATGGAAGTCGGCGAAAGATTTCCGGTTGGAGGATCCAATCCCATTTCCGTAGACATGAAGCTGGTGCTTTCCATCTGCACGAACTGGGCAAGCATGGCCGCCACAATCCCAGACAAAACGTCCCCTGAGCCGCCTTTTGCCATGCCGGGATTGCCCGTGGTGTTGATCCATGTGTGACCCAGGGGGTTGGCGACGACCGTGCGATGCCCTTTGAGCACCACCCATGTCCGTGTATCTCTTGCAGTTTTTCCAGCCAGCCCAATGCGGTTCGATTGGATCTCGCCGGTCGGATGCCCGGTGAGCCTGGACATCTCGCCCGGATGCGGCGTGAGCACACGCACCGAAAATGGGCCAACGTCATTATCGGGCTGCAGTTCCTCCGCCACACCTTCAAAAGCATTCAGGCCATCAGCGTCAATGACCATTGCGGCGGAGCACACGCTCACCAGATCTCGTACGAACTCCGCCGTCTCTTCATTGCGGGAGATGCCGGGGCCGATCACCACCACGGACTTCCCTTTCAGCAGCCGTTCGCGTTCGGCCAGGGCCAGAAGGGAGATTGTGCCTTCTGCGGTTTCGGGCAACGGCTCCGTCATCAATTCCGGAGCGTGGGCGGCGATCAAGGGCTGGACTGATTTTGGAGCGGCGACTGTTACCAGTCCTGCGCCGGCGCGGAGAGCTGCCAGTCCAGCCATTGCGGCAGCGCCGGACTTTCCTACGGAACCACCGATGACCAGAACGTGGCCAAAATCGCCTTTATGCGCGTCTGGTGGGCGCAGCATGGTGATGGCATACGCGCCACGGCTGGTGAGAACCTCTTCAGCCAGGTGGCTATGCTCAGAAATGACCTTCTCCGGCGAGCCGATGGCGGCTACAACAATGGGACCGTCAGTAAGATTGCCAAACACCAGCGCCGGCTTGGCGGCGGTGAAAGAGATGATTCCGTCAGAATGCACGAAGACGCTTCCGGGTTCCACCGGCTGATCAAGATCCGCGTCGATCCCGGAAGGCAGGTCCACGGCCACCACCCAGCCGGACGCCTTATTGATGCGAACAACCGCTTTTTCCGCAATCCCCTTCAGCGGAGGTTTGAAGCCGGTGCCGAGAATCGCGTCAAGGATCAGATCGGCAGCAAGTGACTGCTGCACTTCCGCCCTGTTGAAAGAGCCTTCGTCGGCGATCCACAAAACAGGGACCGGCAGCTTTTTGAACATCTCCAGGGCATCTCCGCGCAATTCCTCGGAGCCTTGAGCCAGCACGATGACTGAAACTTTCCTGCCGGTTTCATGCAGTTTGCGCGCGGCCACAAAGCCATCACCGCCGTTGTTGCCTTTACCGCAGACGGCGCAGACCGTGGCGAACTCAAAGTGCTTCTGCGCGAATTCAGCGACTGCGGCGCCGGCGTTTTCCATCAAAGTGAGCGATGGAACGCCGTGTTTCTCTATAGTCGCGCGGTCAATGGCGCGCATCTCTTCCACGGTAACAATCTTCATGGGCGCGACGAAGCGGCACTTGCTGCCAGGCCTTCCAGTTTGACGAGTTGCGGGGTTTCGCCCATGGCGATCAGGCAATCGCCGGCCTGGATCGGCTCCTGGGCCTCAGGGTTGAACCGGGTGCTGCCATCCGCCCGGCGTATGGCAAGGATCATGATGCCGAATTTATGGTGGATTCCGGAACTGCCCACGGTGGTCCCCGCCAGCGGAGACTGCGCGGCTATCCGGATTTCTTCAATCAGCATCTGGAACGTTCCCGAGCGGTCGCTGGCGATATCGAGAAAGTCGAGCAGGTGCGGGCGCAGGAAGCTCTGCGCAATACGGTGGCCGGCGGCAGCGTAGGGAGAGATTACGGTATCGGCGCCGGCGGTTTTCAGGTGCTTCTCGGCGCGCTGTTCACTGGCGCGGGCAATGATCTTGAGCTTCGGGTTCAGGCCGCGTGCAGTCAGCACTATGTAAATGTTGGTGGCATCGGTGGTAGTGGCGGCCACCAGGCCGATAGCATGGTCAATGCCGGCCGCGCGCAGCGTCTTTTCGCTGGCGGCATCGCCCACCAGGACAAGCCACTTGGAGTCGAGTTCGGCCACGCTCTTTTCTTCGCTTTCGACGATGACAAAGGGGCACGGCTTGCGCGACAGTTCGTTGGCGACGCTGTGACCGACACGTCCGGCGCCGCAGATGATGTAGTGGTCCCGGAGACTGGCGATATCGCGTTCCATACGGCGTTTACCGAAAACCCTGACCAATTCGAATTCTAGCAAAGCCTGGGTGAGCGCCCCGATCATGAGAAAGACCAGGGCCACGCCGGAGACGATCAATGCGATGTTGAATTCGCGGCCCGCCTGGGAGAGCTGATGTACTTCAGAGTATCCGATGGTGCTCAGGGTGATGACCACCATATAGAAGCTGTCAAACCAGCCCCAGTGCTCAATGTAATGAAAACCCACCGTGCCGGCCGCGCTGAGCACTAGCAGGGCCAGGGTAAAGATTTTCAGCAGGCGAAAGCGATGCAGGTTCAGAGGTGGTTCCCCTTGTCGAGAAGATTCTAGAGCATTGCGGCAGAGGAAAGAAAAGCTTAACGCGGATAAACGCGGATCAAACACGGATAAAAACTGATCTGCGTGAATCCGCGCAAATCCATGGTAAGGCCGGACCCTAGCGGGATTTATGGCGGCACGTATCCCTCGCTACCCTCGGGATTTCAAACCGCGCCGCGTTGCACCCTGCTGTGCGATCGCCCATAGCCAAAATAGACGAACATACCGAGAGCCAGCCAGACCACCAGCCGCAGCCAGGTAATCCCAGGCAGGTTGTACATCAGGTAGAGAGAGACCACGATGCCCATGATCGGAACAAATGGCACCCATGGTGTCTTGAAGGGGCGCGGCAACTCAGGGTGGCGGCGGCGAATTACCCACACGCCTCCGGAAACAATGGCAAAAGCCAGCAGAGTGCCAATGTTCACCATGTCGCCCAGTTGGTTGATGGGCAGAGACGCTGCCAGCAGCGCCACGAAAAACCCAACGGTGAGCGTGGAGATCCAGGGCGTGCGGAAGCGGGGATGGACAACGTTGAACAGCGGAGGCAGCAGCCCATCGCGCGACATGGAAAAGAAGACCCGTGACTGCCCCAGCAGCATGACCACAATCGTGCTGGTCAGGCCCATCAGCGCGCCAAGCTTTACCAGCAGGCTGCCGAAGCGATTTCCCGTGGCGTCAATGCCGATAGCCAGCGGGTCTGGAACGTTCAGTTCCTTATAGTTGACCAGCCCGGTAAGAACAGCCGCTGTGAGAATATACAGAATGGTACAGATGACCAGAGATCCGAGAATGCCAATGGGCATGTCGCGGGAAGGGTTTTTGGCTTCCTGCGCGGCGGTGGATACAGCGTCAAAGCCGATATAGGCAAAGAAAATGATGGCCGCGCCACGGCTGATCCCCGTCCATCCAAACTCGCCTCCGCTGCTGGGCGGAATAAAAGGATGCCAGTTCACCGCGGTCAATTGCGGATGCTGCAACAAGTAGCGCACGCCGATCCCGATGAACACCAGCAGCACTCCCACTTTGACCAGGACAATTGTGCTATTGAAATTCGCCGATTCCCTGATGCCGATCACCAGCACCAGAGTGCAAAACACAATGGCCAGAAAACCCAATAAATTGAAGGCGCCGTGCGTGTGTTGTAGCGTGGCTGGATCGATCCCGAGGACTTTTAACTTCGGCCCGATGCGGGCCAGGTTTTCCCAATGATTGTTGTAATAAACAAATTCATCCCAGTGCGTGCCGGCGATGGATGCGGGCAATTTAATGCCGAAGTCGCCCAGCAGGCTGATAAAGTAGCCGCTCCATCCTGACGCTACGGTGGCCGCGCCGAAAGCGTATTCCAGCACCAGGTCCCAGCCGATGATCCAGGCAAAGATTTCACCCAAGGTGGCATAACCATAGGTATAGGCCGATCCGGCAACGGGAATCATGGAAGCGAACTCGGCATAGCACAGTCCGGCAAAGACGCAACTCAGGCCAACCAGGGAAAAAGAGAGCACGATGGCGGGGCCGGCGTGCAGTGCCGTGGCTGTTCCCGTGAGGACGAAAATACCGGTACCGATGATGGCGCCGATGCCCAACGTGATCAGATTGGTAGGGCCCAATGCCCGGCGCAGGCTGTGCTCGCCTGTTTCGTGAGCTTCGTCCAGAATGATTTTGAGCGGTTTGGTGGCAAACAGGTTAGCCATTCATTTCTCCCTCATTTCAAAATAGACGCGGCCCAACGCAAAATGACTGGTCATTCTAAAACAAAACCCTCCGCCGCAGCGGAGGGTTGGGACGAACTGCAGCCTTTAGTTTTTGCCGGAAGCGGCGGGCATGGCCGTCTGTTCTCTTTGCAGGCGGCTGTGCGACCTGCCATAGCCAAAATAGAAAATCAGACCGACAAACAACCACAGGCCCAGCCGCAGCCAATTGGTCCAGCCCAGGCCGTAGATCATGGCGCCGCAAACGACGATGCCCAGTATCGAAACCACGGGCAACGCCGCGACCTTGAAGGCCCGTGGCAAATCCGGCCGGCGGACGCGAAGGATCCATACACCCGCGCACACCAGAATGAATGCGAACAGCGTGCCAATGCTGGTCATCTCGCCGACGATGCTATCGGGAAGGAAGGCCGCGAAAAGCGAGGTGAAAACAAAAAACAGCATGTTGGATTTCCAGGGCGTCTGGAATTTAGGATGAACCTGGGAAAACACCTTGGGAACCAGGCCGTCTTCACTCATGGAGTAGAAAACGCGCGACTGTCCCAGCAACATGACCAGAATGACCGAGGAGAACCCGGCCAGAATAGCGATGGTGACAAGCTTCGACATCCACTCATAACCGATCATGTATTTTGAAATGGCATAGGCCACAGAGGCTTCTTTGCCTGCGGTGCGGAAGTCCTCGACCGTGGCCACGCCGCTCAGCACATGCGAGAACAGAACGTAGAGGAGGGTGCAGATAACCAGCGACCCAAGGATGCCGATCGGCATGTCACGCTTGGGGTTCTTGGCTTCCTGCGCCGCGGTAGAGACGGCGTCAAATCCGATGAAGGCAAAAAACACCACGCCTGCCGCTCCCAGAATCCCCATCAGGCCGCCGTATGCGTGGGTGACGCCCTGGGTAGTGGTATACGTGGTGGAAGCGGGAATGTACGGCGTGTGATTGGCCGAATTCATGAATCCCCAGCCTACGAAAATGACCATGATCACGATCGTCACTTTTGTGATGACAATGATGCTGTTGACGAAGGCCGATTCACGGGTGCCGCGGACGAGCAGCATTGACAAAATGAGAAGGATGCCGATGGCAGGAAGATTCATGATCCCGCGAACGCCGGCGTCACTCCCCATGCCGACTTCGAGCGGCGAATGGCACCACGCGAAAGGAACATGGAGGCCCACGTACTCAAGAACTTTATTGAAGTACTGGCTCCACGCGATGGCAACAGTTGCTGCGCCGACCGCGTATTCAAGCACCAGATCCCAACCGATGATCCATGCGATCAGCTCACCCATGGTGGTATAGGAATAGGTGTAGGCGCTGCCTGCGATGGGAATCATGGAGGCAAACTCCGCGTAGCAGAGCCCGGCAAACGCGCAGCCGACACCGGCAAGCATAAAGGCCAGTGTCACGGAAGGTCCGGAGCGCTCGGCGATGGCTGCCGCTGTCCTTACGAAAAGGCCCGCTCCGATGATGGCCCCGATTCCGAGCGCAATCAGCGACCAGGAACCCAGCGTCCGCTTGAGTGGCGCGCTACCGCTCTCAGCCTGAAGGCGATCAATTGATTTGGTGCGAAACAATGATCCAGCCACTATATTCCTCTCAGTTCTCTAGATAGAGTTTTTTGATCCTACAGCCAGACGCGCGATCGTTCGCAGGTTCGCCCGGCAAGAGCCCGCCGATTATACACGGCAGAAGCGCCTACTTTGCCATGCAGAATTTCCACTCTGCCGGCTCAGGCTTGCACCGCTGCGGCGCTCCGGCGTGACCAAATAAAATACACCGGAATTCCCAGCAGCACGATGATCAAGCCCGGCCATGTGTATTGCGGTTTGTAGCGCAATAATACGACATCAATGAATAAAGCCATCACAATATAAATGGCGGGAAGCACCGGATAGCCAATGGCGCGGTAGGGCCGTTCGGCTTGGGGCTGAGTGCGTCGCAAAACAAACAGGCCGGCGATGGTCAATATATAGAAGACCAGGACGGCAAAAATAATGTAGTCCAGAAGCTGCCCATAGGTGCCGGAGAGGCAGAGGATGCAGGTCCAGATACCCTGCACGATCAGCGCGTTCTTGGGCGTGAGGTATTTGGGATGGACCTTGCCGGTGGACTTAAAGAACAGGCCGTCTTTGGCCATGGCGTAATAGACGCGCGCGCCGGAGAGAATAAGGCCGTTACAGCAGCCGAAGGTGGAAATAAGAATCGCAACCGCCATCAACCATGCCCCGGACGATCCGAACATCTGCTGTAGCGCCGCGGTGCCGACGCGGTCAGACGTTGCGTACTTGATGCCGCGGGCCACGGCGTCGGCGCTGTTGGGATCGCCGTCAAACGGCAGGTGCATCAGGTAGACAAAGTTGGCGGCAATATAGAGCAGGATCACCACTCCCGTTCCGACCGCGAGCGAAAGCGGCAGGTTGCGCCTGGGGTTTTTCACCTCGCCGGCCGTGAAGGTCACGTTATTCCAGGCGTCAGCCGAAAACAATGACCCCACCTGCGCCACGGCCAGAATCGTCAGCACCCCGACGAACGGGCCGGCGGCGGTGCCGGTGGCGGAATGCGGAAAATCCAACCGCCAGAAATTCCCGAAGTTTGCCGCGATGGCCTGCGCGTTGCGCGCCACGAAAACTCCGGCGATCACCAGGCCCGCCAGCGCCGAAACCTTGGCGATGGTGAACAGGTTCTGCACCGCCGCGCCCAGCCTGAGGCCGAAAATGTTCAACACCGTCAGGAAGACCACAATCACGATGCCGCAAAGGTTCTGCGTGTTCAGCCCCACATCCATATTGCCCAGCACCATGGGACCAATGGGAATCGGCGGGACGTGAGCAATGTGCAGGATCCAGTGGTCGGCGGCAATCGACGGGAAGAAATATCCCATAAATTTGCCAAAGGCCACGCCCACGGCGGCAACGGTGCCGGTCTGGATCACCAGAAACAGCGTCCACCCATAGAGGAAGCCCCAGAGCGGCCCCAGAGCTTCGCGCAAATAGACGTACTGCCCGCCTGCTTTGGGCATCATGGCGGCCAGTTCGCCGTAAGAGAGCGCGCCCACAATCGTCATGAAGCCGGTGACCAGCCACGCGCCAATCAGCAGCGCGGGGGAGTTGACCTCGCGGGCAATTTCGGCCGACACAATAAAGATGCCGGAGCCGATCATGGACCCCATCACCAGGGTGGTCGCGCTGGTGAGTCCCAGACCTTTCACGAGTTCAGGCGCGCCTGTGGAGGCGGCCTGAGGCGGCATAGTGCGGACTTCCGCGGATGAAGACATATGGTTCTGTATGTTTTACTCCAAAACGCGCAGAAAATCCGCAACTGCTTTGCCTGAGGACTCAAAAAGGTCAGAAATCACGGCTACCGAGTCCGCGCCTGAGTCTTTTACCTGAGCGCAATTCAGGCGGGTGATGCCTCCAATGGCGATTAAGGGCTTCGCTGTAACCTGCCGCGCGCGCCGCACACCCTCCGGCCCAACCACCGGATCGGAATTGATTTTCGACCCCGTGGCAAACACAGGCCCAATCGCAATGTAGTCGATGGGAAGCGCGTCGGCCTCTCGTACCTGGCCAAGGTTGTGGGTGGAAAAACCAATGATCCGGCTTTTTCCATCTTTCATTTGGTCGAAGATCCGGCGCGCCGCAATGGGAGAAAGATCGTCCTGGCCCAGGTGCACGCCGTCTGCGTTGGCGGCCAGGCAGAGATCAGCGCGATCGTTGATGATCAGCGTTGCCCGGCCGAGCGTCACCCGGCGCAGTTCGCGGGCACAGCTCAGGAACCGCCGCGCGACATTGTTCCCCGACCCAGCCTGAGACTTGTCGCGCAGCTGGATCAACGTCGCGCCCGCCCCGATCATATCTTCCGCGTAGCGTGCGATGGCGGAGATGGGGTCTGCGTTCGCCGCGAAGCAGGAGAAATCGATGATGGGGTAGAGCGGAGGCAGGGGCATGGGGCTAGTTTACAGGGATTAAAAACCGGCCCGCGGACGGAAGTCCAGCGGGCCGAAGGGAGATCACTCAACCTGCAGTCGATCAATCAAGCCGAACAGCATGCATTCATCAACGGCCTTTGCGCATGCCGCGCAGCACGAAGCCATAAGCAGCCGAGCTAAAACCAAGCAATGCCAACAGCGGCAGCAAAGAAGCAGTCTGCGGCAACTGGGCCGGCGGTTCGGCTTTAGCTACTTGCGCAGGCTCGATCGCGCCAGTCAGATGAACTGACGCCGTGCTGGTGTCAGTGCCTCCGCAGGCGTTGGTGGCTGTAATGGTGTACATCCTCATTTCATCGATGGGACCGGGGGTCATCTGCGCAGGAACCAGCGTCAGAGGCTCGCTGCCTTCAGTTCCGGTAACCAGGCCAAAGGGGGCGATGTGCACGGCATCGGCGTTGGCGGCGGTCCATTTCAGAGTGCTTGGATCCAGCGTCGCCAGTTCGTCGCCAACTTTGTGAAAGCGGACCTCTGCCGGCAAAACCAGCAGCGAAGTCTGTACAGTCTTGTTGACATCCACGGTGGCCGAGGTGGTGATAGTTCCTCCTGGTCCCACGGCGCGGAAGTCATAGGTGGTGGTTTCTTTGGGCTGCAACATCTGGTCGCCGCTTAAGGGCAGCCTGCCCAGGGGCCGGTGATTTGCGGTGATAAAAACATCGCCGGCTTCCGCCGAAGTCCAGGCCAAACGCACCGGTTCTCCGCAGTTGACTTGCTTCTTGTCAACGGTGATGTTGCCTCTTACCGGAGCAACCACGATGGTGGCAGTGGCAGTGCTCGCGTCAAAGCGTTTCCGCTCCTTGATGTCGGTTGCATCCCGCCACAGCTCGTACTTCCATGTGCTGGCATCCTTGGAGATGTTCACGATGACACGCTCATTGGCCCTGACCTCGACCTTTCCGGACCAGAACGGCGTGGTCTCTCTCGGGTGCACGATGAACATTTCGTACGTTCCTACCGGAACAATCAGTTGCTGCGCCGCCCATATTGCGTGGTTCATCTCGTCAATATGGCCGACAAAATATTCCGGCGTGGTGCCATTGAGGAAAACGGCCGCCGTATCATCGGGGTTGCCTTCAATCTGAATGCGTCCCCACGGGCCGGCCACCATGCCCATAGCCGGCTTGAGCTGGGCTTGAATCATCGGGTTCTCACCGGCATTCAGAGTGATCTTCTGTACCTGGGGCACAAAACCATAGTTGTAGACACCGATGGTGTAATCGCCCGGGGCCAGGCTGATCGTCTGGCTGCGATGATTATAGGGATGGCCATTCACGAAAATGTAGGCCTCTTCCGGACTGACCTCAACCCGGACCTTCGCTGCACCCGGCTGCTGCGCGAATGAGAATCCTACGGCTGTAATAAGGAATATCGCTACTGCAAAGAGACGTCGGACTTGTATGAAATTCATTCAACTACCTCCTTGAGATTAGCCCCGTCTCCGACGGTAACGATGCCAGGGCAATCTGCCTTCACTTCCAAGGTAGACCGGGCATGTACTTCTGAATGTGCTCTGGATCACAGATTCCCGTGACAAGCTTCCCAGGAGGAATGACGAATTGCAGCGCTTCTTCTCTTCCCTCCTAGCGCCCAAAGATGGATGCCCACTCTTCTTTTGTAGTTCGGCGGCGGTGGTTCGCCCGCACTGGTTCATCGGCGTTTCCCGACCATTTGATGGCGGCGCGAGATCTCGGTCTTTTTCAGCGCCGAAACTAACTGCGGGAGCAAAATCCTACGGCCGCTTGGGCTGTTTTCCCCTTACGTCCGGCCCCAGCCCTTTGACAATAGTTTCCATGGACGTGCCGAGAATGCTGCAGATGCGCAGCAGAGTGCGCAGGGTGATGGGCTTGCCGGCCTCGACCCGCTGCCAGTAACGGACGGTATAGCCAAAGGAAACCATGTCCTCCTGGCTATAGCCGGAGCGTTTGCGCAGGACCTGGATGCGGCGTCCCAGGCTGGCAAAGAATTTGCCCGCAATTTCGGTGTCGTTGGCCACGCAAGGATGTTGTACGGATTTGACACTGTTTTGACCACGGTATATTTAGACCGTGGTATAATCGAGCCGCCCTGCAATGAATCGGCAAGCGCACATCAGTTCTTTTCCTCCCTTTCAGCCGGCGCCTTTACCCCGGAATGAGGCAGACGTCCATTTCCTGCAGGTAATCGTGGTTGTAGTCTGGGTAGTAGGGATGGGGCTGATGCTGTGGACGGGGCGCGGGAGCAATCGAAAACAGGCACGGGAAATGCACCGGCTGGAGTATGTTTACCGGGCATGAATACACTCCAGAAGCTCAGCCCGGACAAACTGCACGATAAAATTAGATCGTCCGGAAAAGACCTGCGCGGAGGGGAGGCTGCCAGGCTTCCTCGACTCCCCTCCGTCGTAGCGTTGTTTCACCTTCGGCTGCTCTCAGCCTTGGCTTCAAAATTGTAAGACGTTGAATTGTTGCGTAAACACGCCCGTAAGGGGAGGGCCGGATTGCGATGTGACTTTCAAAGTCATGGTTACGATTCCCGGCGTGTTTGAGTTGGTATTGATGCCAAAGGCAACCACCTGATTGAATACCGGACCTGTGGTGGTGAAGGGAATGCCCGTAGATGGGACCAGCACGGTTTCCCAGTTCGGATTGTCAAACGTCGGGTTATGGAACAGATAATCTCCGGCATGCCTGAACAAGACCAGAATGTTGTAGTTCATCAGTATTCGCGGGTGGACCTGGGGTATCTGAAGGGCCCCTCCCTCCATTCCTCCCAGAGTGGAGAAACTGAGCTGAAAAATAATCGATGGCGGCGTAAGGTTTGCCATGGTCGTAACGATCCTTTCTAGTGCACGGGTGCCTGCGGAACCGGCCGTTGTACCGGCGCACTCCGAGACAAACGAACCAAGAGGCGGCGGGAACCTGCCGGCATTCGCCTCCTCCCTGATAACAAGTGATCGCCAATGGCATTGCGTTTCAAACTGCCCGCCTCAATTCCCAAGATGGGAAGATGGACGCTCCGTGGGCTATTTCGGTTCGGAGCCAAAGCGCAGCACGTTGCCGTCCGGGTCTTCCACCTGAATCTCCACGGCCCACGAATGGTACGTTGGAGGCATACGGATAGCCACGCCGCGCGCCTTGAGTTCTTCATGGAGTTTTTCCGCGTCTTCCACGCCGACCCAGACCCATGCGCCGCCGCGCCCCTGGTCACCGCGACATAGGTAGATAACCGCGTCGTCGCGGCTGACGCAGGTGAAGTCATGGCTGCCCCAATCGGCGTTGCGAAAGCCGAGCACGTCCACGTAGAAGCGCAGACTGGCCTCCATGCTTTCCACGCGCAGGATCGGCTGGCTATTTTCGAAATGGACGGTGATTGGGCCGCTCTCTGGCATCGGTCACCTCCGCTTGGGATTCTACTGCGAAGGCGACCTCTGTCGGGCTGGATGTAATCGTTACTTGTCCAGAGCCGCCATCGCCATCTCGGGGTAGCGTAGGCCGGCCGCGACACCTTTGGGAGCGACCTGGTTGATGCGCGCCATGTCGTCCGGCGTGAGCTTGATGTTGACGGCGGCGAGGTTCTGTTCCAGGTATTTGCGACGCCTGGTGCCGGGTATGGGCGCTATGTCGTCGCCCTGGGCAAGTACCCAGGCCAGGGCGAGTTGGGCGGCCGTGCACGTTTTCTCGCGCGCGATTTCTTCGATCTTCGCCACCAGATCAAGGTTCTTCTGGAAGTTTTCTCCCTGGAAGCGCGGAGACATGCGGCGGAAATCATCCGCGGCGAGGTCTTCAAAATGCTTGAATTGTCCAGTGAGGAAGCCGCGTCCCAGCGGGCTGTAAGGAACGAAGCCAATGCCGAGTTCGCGCACGGTGGGCAGGATCTCGTCCTCGGGATCGCGCTCCCAGAGCGAGTACTCGGTCTGCAGCCCGGAGATGGGATGTACCTTGTGCGCGCGGCGAATAGTTTTGGGCGAGGCCTCGGAGAGTCCGAGGTAACGCACCTTGCCGGCCCGGACCAGTTCAGCCATGGCGCCAACGGTATCTTCAATAGGAACGGTTTTATCAACGCGGTGCTGGTAGTACAGGTCGATCACGTCAGTGCCCAGCCGCTTGAGGCTGGCGTCGCAGGCCTGCCTCACATAATCCGGCTTGCCGTTCACACCGAGAAATTCGCCCTTCGGTCCGCGCATATTACCGAATTTGGTGGCGAGTACAACTTGGTCGCGGCGGCCTTTGAGAGCGCGGCTCACCAGCTCTTCGTTCTTGCCCGAGCCGTACATATCGGCCGTGTCAAGAAAGGTGCAGCCGAGTTCGATGGCGCGGTGAATGGTTGCAATGGATTCCTGTTCGTCGCTTGCGCCATAGAACTCTGACATGCCCATGCAGCCGAGCCCGAGCGCGGAGACCTTAAGTCCCTGTGTGCCAAGTTTTCTCTGGAGAAGCATGAACCATGGGATGCCGGACGGAGGAATGAAGACTCAGGAAATTTGGTGAATGAAAGGCAAACCTTACCACGGACGAACGCGGATCAAGAATGGGACATCCGGCAATTGCGAGCACAGTCAACACCCTGATTCTTTCATGGTCGAGCAGATCAGCGTTATCCGTGCTAATCCGGGTTATCCATGTTCATCCGTGGTAAGAATTTAGGTCTTCAGCAGCCGTACGAAGGACACCGATGGACGTTCTGTTTTATCGACGTGGCGGTTTGACAATGCGAGTCGCGGCAAAGATTGCCGGAAGGTTGCTTGGCAGATGCGCGGCCATGTACAAACTCGACCCACTTCAGGTCGTGTCTTACGAAGTCATCGAAAGCCGATGCCGCTACTTCAATCCGTGTGCCGTCCGCGAACGTGATCGTCATTTCCCGCCTCCCAGGGATTTTCTCTCTTGCCCGATTAGTAGATGCTCTGGAAGCGTGGTGAGTTTCAGAATCTGACCTGGAGACGAGAGCACACATTGCGTAAGGCTGGATTAAATGCTGGACGTCGCCGCCTCTTCGGCTCGCTCTTCGTTCATCCGGGCCAGCAGGCGCTCCACGTATTTTGTGTCGATGTTGCCGGCGCGGAATTCGGGATCGGCCAGAATGCGGCGGTGCAGCGGAATGGTGGTATGGATGCCCTCAACGATGAACATCTCCAGCGCGCGCTGCATGCGCATGATGGCTTCCGCGCGGTCCTTGCCGAAGGTGATGAGCTTGGCGATGAGCGAATCGTAATAAGGCGGGATCACGCCCTCGGCGTAGGCCGCTGTGTCCACGCGCACGCCCAGGCCGCCGGGAATGTGGAAAGTCTTGATCTTGCCCGCGGAGGGCGTGAATTTCTCCGGATGTTCGGCGTTGATGCGGCACTCCATGGAGTGTCCGCGCTGGCCCTGGCGGTCGACCTTGGGAATGATGTCCGTGATTTTGGCGCCGGTAGCCAGCAGGATCTGCGACTTGACCAGGTCCAGGCTGGTCACCATCTCGGTGACCGGATGCTCCACCTGGATGCGAGTATTCATCTCAATGAAGTGCAGGCTGCCGTCTTCGTCCATCAGGAACTCCACGGTGCCGGCGTTGACGTAGCCGATTTCGGAGAGGCAGCTTTCCAGCTTCTTGCCGATCTCGGTGCGCATCTCCTGCGTCACGCGAGTGGAGGGCGATTCTTCCAGAAGCTTCTGGTGGCGCCGCTGGATACTGCACTCGCGCTCGCCCAGGCTGAAAACGCGCCCATGCGAGTCGCCCAGCACCTGGAACTCAATATGGCGCGGGCGCTCGATGAATTTTTCCATGTAAAGATTGCCGTTGCCGAAAGCGGCCGCGGCTTCCGATTGCGCGGCGTTGAACGATCCTTCCAGCTCGGCTTCGCCGCGGATGACGCGCATGCCGCGCCCGCCGCCGCCCGCAGAGGCCTTGACGATCACCGGGTAGCCGATCTGCTGCGCCCATTCGCGCGCTTCTTCGGCTGTGGCAATCACGCCATCGGACCCGGGAAGAATGGGGACGTTGGTTTTCTTCATCGCCTGGCGCGCTTTTTCTTTTTCGCCCATCAGTCGGATCACCTCGGGCGGCGGGCCGATGAACTTGATATGCGAGCTTTCACACACTTCGGCAAAGTTGGCGTTCTCGCTCAGCAGTCCGTAGCCGGGATGAATGGCGTCAACGTTGGTGATTTCCGCCGCGCTGATCACCGCGGGAATGTTGAGATAGCTTTCCGCCGAACGAGGCGGGCCGATGCAGATGGCTTCGTCGGCAAAGCGGACGTGCAGCGAATTACGGTCGGCGTCACTGTAAACCGCAACGGTTTTCACGCCCAGTTCCTTGCAAGCGCAGATGACGCGCAGGGCAATTTCACCACGGTTCGCGATGAGAATTTTCTTGAACATTTATTTTATGTCGCTGCGCTCCAACCGCTTTGAAAGCTTGAATTTTTATGTTCAGCTTGCTGCCCTGATGCCT
This sequence comes from Terriglobia bacterium, assembly GCA_041488515.1. GTDB lineage: Bacteria > Acidobacteriota > Terriglobia > Terriglobales > Acidobacteriaceae > Angelobacter. Next base: position 187,575 of record JBGPPK010000006.1, read on the forward strand.
GTGGCTCGGCACGCAAACCGGCCTCGCCGCTGATTTTGAACATTTATTTTATGTCGTTGCGCTCCAACCCGCCGAGGATATTGTTCGTCGCCTGCACCGTCAGCGCTTGCAAAAACGCAGCTCAGCGCGCAAGCCGGCTTCGCTGCTCATTTATTTCTAGGCCGTATCGCGAACAGCGGCTGGCCGTATTCCACGGGCTGCCCGTTGTTGACGAGCACCTTCACCACTTCGCCGGAAGCATCGGATTCTATTTCATTCATGAGCTTCATGGCTTCAATGATGCACAGCACCTGGCCGGCCGCCACCTGGTCTCCTGGTTTGACAAAGGGCAAAGACCCGGGCGAGGGCGCTTCATAGAACGTCCCGACAATCGGCGATTTCACCGAATGCAGCTCCTCTTCCACGGCTGGCGGCACTGGAGGCGGATGGCTTGCAGGGGGAACAGGAGCGTCAGAACGGGTGGGCTGGCTCGGCATGGCCACAGGCATGGAAGCCATAGGCATCGCGTGGGCGATGACCGACGCAGCCGCATCGCCGCCGCGCTTGATCCGCACTTTCACATCCCCGCGCTCGAGCTCAAACTCGGAGATATCTTTTTCTATCAGGAAATCGATAAGCTCTTTCAGCTCTTTCTGATTCATGAATGTATTCGGCTCTCCTCTGTCCCATCATTCGCAAACGCCGCGTATGCTGGGTCCACCACGGAGTTAAAGCGTGATCAGGTCCTTGGTGGTAGGCGTCAGGACTTCATGCCCTGTCTCGGTGACCAGGACCATGTCTTCGATTCGGACTCCACCCTCTTCAGGAATGTAGATGCCTGGCTCAATCGTGACGACCATCCCCGGCACAAGCTTCTGGGTCTGGCCCCTGGCCAGTCGAGGCGACTCATGCACCTCAATTCCCACTCCGTGGCCAGTGGAGTGGGTAAAAAAAGCGTCAAACCCCGCTTTTTTAAGTACTTCCCGCCCGGCGTGGTCCACTTCACCCGTTTCCACACCCGGCGACACAGCTCCAATCGAGGCAAGCTGGGCTTCCCGGACTGCCTCATACATGCGGCGATGCACCCGGGAAACAGGCCCCGCATGTACAGTCCGGGTCATATCGGAACAGTAACCTGCGAGTATAACACCGTAATCCAGGATTATGAATCCTGGCGAAGGAATGGCTTGCGCCGAAGCACGCCCGTGCGGCAGCGCTGAACGGGGTCCGGCGGCAACAATCGTGTCAAACGACATCTTCTCCGCCCCAGCCCGGCGCGCCTGCAATTCCAATTCTCCCGCTACCAGGGTTTCCGCCACGCCCGGCTTGATCACCGAGAGCGCGGTCTGAAACAAACTGGCTGCCAGCAGCGCTGAAGCGCGAATCTGGCTGATTTCATCGGCATCTTTGATCAGCCGCAACTGCTCCACCATTCCGGACATCGGTTTGAGCCTGGTCTTCCCGCGCAGCGCCTGGCCCATCAGTTTGTACGCGAAGTAAGGAAGCTGTTCCGCCTCAAAGCCCAGGGTTTTGATCCTGGCTTTTTGCGCGCCTTCGTATCCTTCAACAAAGGCAGGCCTCTTGCCGACCACAACTTTGGCATCCTGCACCTCTTCATGGGCCTGCTGGGTGTAGCGGCCATCGGTGTAGAAAGTCACTTTGTGCGCGCGATCGCCTACCTGGAAAAGCAGCACGCCTGCCGTCCCGGTAAAACCGCACAAATAGCGCACGTTGGGCGGGTGTGTCACCAGCAGCGCGTCCAGTCCAGCGTGGCGCAATGCGGCTGCAAGTTTCTTCTGTCGAGCAAGGTAGTTCATTTGTTTTTGTCGCTGCGCTCCGCCATCGAATCTCTTATGTTGCCGATTCTCTCGCGCTTATTACAGCGGCTCGGCACATACGCCTGCCTTCGCCCTTAATAGTCTAATTCGTCAGTTTACAGCCCCTTGCAGCGGCCATAAGCTCTGAACACTCCAGAAAAATTACCGATGTCTCAAGCAGTTTGGAGCACAGCAACAATTAGTACAAAAATCTTGCCAGCGGTGAGGCCGGCTGGCGCGCCGAACCGCCCCGTCACAGGCGCCGAATAGCATTCAGAAGCGTCGACAACTTCAAGCGTTTGGAGCGCTGCGACATAAACAAACGACAAAAAAGCCCCGAGGACGAATCAGTCCCCGGGGCACAAAATGCGCGACACTAGGTTTGAATGATCTTTGGAGTGATGAAGAAGATCAGCTCCGCGGTTGAGGTGTTGACGTTGGTGTGCTTGAACAGATTGCCGAGGATCGGAATGCTGCCGAGCAATGGGACTTGGGCAATAGCTACGCTGTTTTGCGTCTGAATCACGCCGCCGATAACGACCGTTCCGCCGTCGGTGACCAGCACTTGCGTGGTCGCCTGTTGCGTGTTGAGCGTGGGATTCAATTGCGAACCGGTCACACGGCTGAAATCGGGCACGGTATTTTCAATGTCCAGATTCAGGAAGACCGTATTTTCCGCGGTAATTTGCGGCGTCACGGTCAAACGCAGGAAGGCGTCCACATAAGTTACGGTGGGCGGGCCTCCCAATTGCGCCTGCGTCACCACCGGGATGCGTGAACCCTGGCGGATCAGCGAGGAAACATTGTTTTGCGCGGTAATGGTCGGGCGCGACAGGATCTTCAGCAGGCCGCGGCTCTCCGCCGCGGTAAGGATGAAGTCAAGCCGGAAGCCGGCGGTCGCATTGACAAATTCAATGCCGCTGGTTGGTCCAGTTGCGCCCAGGTTGGAGAACAACGGAATGGAGTTTGCATTGCCCGGCGCAGTGATAAATCGTGGCACCTGTCCACCCGGCAGCGTGACCTGAATCGGACTGGCCGCTGTGGCGCCGCCAACTGCGTTGTTGCCGCTGCCAAAGCCGAAGCCCAGCTGTGTGCCGATATCGCGGGCAAAGGTCCTGGTAGAGGCCACCACACGGGCCTCAATCTGCACTTCCGGAGCCTTGCGGTCCAGCATGCGGATGAGTTCCTCAACTTTGGGGAGTACGCTGGGAATATCTTCCACGATCAGGGCGTTGCTGCGATCGTCGGCCACAACATCACCACGCGCTGAGAGGAACTTCTTGATCACCGGCATGGCGTCCTTGGCGTGGCCATAGCTCAAATAACGTGTAATCGTCTGCTTGGGAACGGCCAGGGCTTGCGCTTCCTGCTGGGCGCGCCGTGCTTCGGCTTCCGTCTTCATCGTGTCCAGGGTGGCGATGCGCAGCACGTTGCCTTGCAGCGTGCAGGCCAGACCGTTGTTGTCCAGCACAATGGCCAGGGCCTGGTCCCACGGCACGTCGTCCAGAACGATGGTGACTGAGCCCTTGACTGAAGGATCAAGCACCACGTTCAAGCCGCTGATTTCGTGAATCAGGCGGAAGAAGTCCTTCAGGTCAAGGTCTTTGAAGTTCATGCCAAAAGGCTCGCCGGTATAGCGGCCGGTGGTGCAATTGCCGCTGGTGGGAGCGGTAACCGCAACTGTGGTTCCTGCCGGCGTGCTTTGCACCGCTTGCGGCTGTTGCTGCTGTTGCTGCAAGGCCGCGTTGATGGCTGCGGGCTGAGCAGCCAGGCTGGCATGCGTGGCAAACGGAGGCTCGTTGATTTTGGGGAGGGCGGGCTGTGGCCCGGCAAAGTGCGTAGCTGCAACTTCGGCGCGAGACGGAGTAGCTTCAACGGTCTTCTCTTCCGTCTTGCCGGCTACATTGATTGCCGCAGGTGCATTCGGTCCTGGCTGATGTGCCGGTTGCTGCGCGGCGTCCGCCGTGACGATTGTTTCTTTCTTCTCCGGCAAAGGCGCGGGCTTGGCGCTGGAATTTTCGCGCAGTCTTACTACCAGCTTGTTGCCTTCCGGAATCACCTGGAAATCGCGCATTTGCGCCAGGTCCACAACCACGCGGGTCGTGCCTTCCAGGTAGCGGGCGGCACGCACGGATTTCACGTCGCTGGCATTGACCGGTATCTCACGCGCGCGTCCTTGCAGCACCGAATTCGGTATGTCCACGACCACCCGGTCAGGATGTGTCAGCTTCATGGTCTTCGCCGTCATCGGACCGCTGCCGCTGATTTCGATATTCAACGCGTCGCCGCCGCGGGCAACAGCAATCTCCCGGATGCGGGTCACCGCACCGGATCTCTGGATCGCCGGCGCTGTAACCGGAGCATTCCCGGCCGGCGTTGCAGCAGATGAGCCGGATACGTGCAACTCTAGTCCGCCTTCCACTTCGCTGACGTTGACCTTGGCTCCCGGCGCCAATTCCAATTCCAGCCGCGCCACTTCGGCGCCGCTGGCTGACCGGTAACCCGTGACGCGGTAGGACCGCACTCCCGGCGCGGAAAGCTCGTGCACCTTCGCGTCCTGATGCGCAATCGAGACCCCTGCCAGGTCAACCAGCATCAAGTTGTCGGTCGGACGATACTCGGTGTGAGTAAAAGTCCCGTTCGCCAGGATGGTGATCACCGCAGCGCTGTCCTGGTTCTTCACCAGAACGTCCCCCAGTTGCGAAACGGTAGCTGCGGCCATGGCGCTTGCACTGGCCAACAGAACGATTCCTAGCAGTTGCTTAAGCCTCATCTCTTTGTCTCCCCATCCCGGTGGTCAATTTCCCCCGGTCATACGCGGCATTGCTGGGTGCTTATCAAACAACTTCCAGCCGCTTAGAAATTAGTCCATCGTTTAAAACGGCTGACTACTTCCCCTGGGTTCGGCCCGACTGCTCTTGCAATTTCGACTGCTGCGTTCACTACCATTCAAAAATCCACAAGGTCCCGCTTACGACGTGGGAACAAGTTTCTTCACCACCTCGCGGGCGGTTTCGCGTCCTAGCGCGTCTCTCACATACTCGCGGAAGATGATGGAGTCGCTGGTAATTTTCTCCACGCTTCCCTGAAACACCTGATCGTTCTCTCGCAGGAAATACGTCTTCTTGACGCTGTTGGCGACCACCGCCATCATCTTGCCCGACGTGTCTTTTACCGTGCCCTGCAGGACCAGCTCCGGAATCACAAGACACCGTTTCCCGCTGGTGCAGTTTGGCTTGGGCGTGTTAACGCCTTCTTTGACAATGGGGCTCACGAATGGGTCTCTGCGGCCACGCGGGCCGAAACTTCTTGCTGTGGTTTTGGGCTTTTCCGCGGGCTTGGGAGCAGGAGCCGCCTGCGTAACCTTTGGAGCAGCCGGTTTTGCCGGGGGCTTGGCTTGCGTCGATGCGGCCTTCGATGCGGCCTTCTTGGTTGCATCGGTCGGCTTGACGGCGATTACCGACGGTGTTTTTGCCGCAGCGCCTTTCTTGGTGTCTGGCTTCTTCGCCTCGGTCTTTTTAGTTTCCGCCGGCTTGGCGCCGCCCTTGGCCGCCACGACAGGCGTTGGCGAGCCTTTTGCCGAAGGCGTGGCTGTGGTCTGCGCCTTTACCGGCATTGTGGCGGTCTTTATCTCGGGCTTGGCGGGAGTGCCTGGCGTAGCGCCTCCCTGGACCGCAGGGCTGGTCTTGGTTGCAGCCGCTTTGGTGTTCGCCGCTTTGGCCGGCGTCCCCGTCCCTGTCTTGGCAGCGGGCTTCTGGCCGGCATTTTTCGTTCCCGCCTGCGCAGCGCCGCCCGTTTTGCCGGCGGCAGCCGGAGTCGGAGATGGAGTGGCCTTGGTCTGGCCATTGGCGCCGGAATTCTGCGCCGTGGCCATCGTCGCCATGGCTATTGCGAGCGCAAGAATTTTTATCAGCTTCATTCTCAATTCCCTTTAGGTGCACTCTTCATACAGAATCTTCACTACTTTGCCGGTGCTGCTGCCGGAGCCGCGGCCGGTTGTCCCGGCTTGGCCGCCGAGGCCGTTTGGTCCTCAGGCTCGTGGCTGAAGAAAGTTGTTGCCGTGCAACTCGCCAGAACGGTTTCTCCAGGCGCCCAGGTGTACGTGCCTTTTACCTTGGCCGCGGTGTTGCTCTTGGTATTGCCCATCTGCATGTTGCTGACGTTGACGATCCTCTCCAGTTCAGCCACGCGCTGGAAGAAATTCAGCACCGAGTAATAGGGCCCGTCGATATCGATGGCAAACGGCACTTCGCTGTAGAACTCCTTGTTGCCCACAGGCATCGCGGTGTAACGCCGGATCTCGATACCCGAGGTCGCGGCCGTGTCATGCAGCAGCTTGATGAACTGGTCCGCATCCTTGTCGTCCGGAACAATCCTCTTCTGGATCTCCAGCTGCTGCTGCAGGATTGCCATCTTCCGGTTCTCTTCAATCAGCTTGGGCTCAAAGGTTTTCAGCCGCTCGTTTTCCGCCTTTTTGTCCTTGATCTTCGCGTCGAGCTGCTGGTTGGCCTGGTACAAAGGATTGAAGTAGATGTAGTAGTAGGCTGCGCCTACCATGGCCGCGGCCAGGAACAGGACCCCCGCCCGCGCTGCTAACGACATTTCACCAAATTTAGCCATATACAAACCGTCCCCGCGGATAACTGCGTTATGACTGCTTCTGCACCTTCCCCGTAAAGTTAGGGGCCATTTCACAAATCAGTTCGAATTTGAAAGCCTGCACCTCTTTCACAGAGGCGTCCTGCAAGGTCTCCTTGATCTCGACCGTCCTGAACGCGCCCGTCTTCCTCAGGTTGGCCATCAAGTCAGCCACCGAGTTGGGGCTGAGCGCCATTCCGGTAAAGTTCAGGGTTTTGCCGTCATTGGTCATGGTTTCAAGCCAAACCGCGTCGGTGCTGTTGACTGTGTCCGCCACCAGGTTCAGCAGGTTGACCGGGCCTGATTGCGCGGCTTTAAGTTCATCGATGACTCTGACCCGGCGCTCATACATGTCGGCCTTTCTCTTGCTGGCCTCGTACTTCGCCTTCACGTCCGCCAGGCGCTGGTTTTCCAGGACGGCTTTTTGCAGGTCCTTCTCCAGGCGGTCATGTTCACGCTGCACCCACATGTGCGCCAGCCCGATCAGCACCACAAGAGCGCCCACAAAAATCAGGCCCAGTACGACGGTGCTGGATCCCTCGCCGCCTCCGCCAGTGGTTGCAACTGTGCTGGCGCGTCTGCCGCGCGACGTTTTCTTCGGAACTCCTAGCAGGTTGATGCGAATCATAGGTCTTCAAAGCTCCTCAGGGCCAAACCCACCGCAACCGCGAGCTGTCCCGGGTTCTGATCAAGAATTTCATTTTCCGTGGAATCGATCGGAGGAATGATGCGCTGAAACGGGTTCAGCACTTCCACCGGCAATGAGAACTCCTGCCGCAGCGCCTCCACCAGGCCGGGAACGCGCGACGATCCGCCCGCCAGGTAAATGCGCTCAATGTGCTCGCCTGACGCTGTGGCCCGGAAGAAATCGAACGTCTTCTGGATTTCGAGCACGATAATTTCGGTGACCTGTTGCAGGATCGGCAGCTTGGCGTCTTCGCTCACCGTCCCGACTTTCCGGCCGAGTTTCAGCGACTCGGCGTCATCAAAGCTGAGGTCCAGTTCTTTCTGAAGCGAGTCAGTGTACTGGTTGCCGCCTACGCTCACGTCGCGCGTAAACAGCGGCGTGGAGCCCTTTACGATGTTGATGTTCATCACACTGGCCCCAAGGTTCAGCAGGGCGACCGTGGAATCGTGATGCGGCTGGTAGTTGTATTCGTAGCAATTCTGCAGGGCAAAAGCGTCAATGTCCACCACCGCCGGCGCCTTGCCCGCCAGCGACAGGACATTGGTGTAGTTCAGAATCTTGTCTTTCTTTACCGCTACCAGCAAAACGTCCATCTGCGGGCCGGTATCGTCAGGATTCAAAATATCGAAGTCGACATTCACGTCGGCAATATCGAAAGGAATGTGCTGAGCCGCTTCCGTGGTGATGCTCTCCGCCAACTCGCTCTCGCTCATCGGCTGCACGCTGATCTTCTTCACAATCACGGAGTGGCCGCTGACCGAGGTCGCCACCGATTTGGTCTTGATCCCGTGCTCGCCAAAGATTTTGCTGATCGCGCTGGAGACGCTGCCCGAATCGACAATCATGGAGTCCACCACAATGTCGCTGGCCAGGGGCTCCACGCCCAGGTGCGAAACTACGATCTCGCCCTTGGAGCGCTTCAGTTCGATCGCCTTGATGCAACTGGAGCCAATGTCCAATCCCACAATCGATTTTCCTGATCCTAGTCCAAACATGCCGCCCGCCTTGTCCTTGATTTCCTTGTTTCACCGGTTGCCCGGGCTTACCGCGCTGAAGCCGCCTTCGCCGCTTTCGGCTTTTTCTTGGCCCCGCTCATGTTCATCGTGCTCTTCTGTTCCATCCACTGGTCCAGGATGGTTTTCTTGAACTTCCAGCGGTTCCCGAGCTTGAAGGCAGGGATTTTTTCTTCGGTCACATATTTGTACAGCGTGTCCGGACTGACCCCCAGGTACTGCGAGGCCTGTCGAATGTTCATTACCTCACGCGAATCTGCCGCCATAAATGTGTAGCCTTTCCACAGTGAGTTGATGGCCTCAACATAAGGCCTGTGGAGAAATCCTTTGTCTTCTCGGGGGGGAAAACTTCAGGTCGAAGCGAGTTATATCTGGGAAAATACCGGAAGGTCAATAGGTAACTTCCGGTTTCTACCCCTGTTTGGGGGGTATCTTTGGGGCTAGTACCAGCTTTGGGCCGAAAGGACATCAAAATCCTGCGACACAAAGGTCATTGCACCACAAGTTATTGTGGTATTGATGCACACGGTTCGCGATTTTGCCTCAGATGTTACTAAGGGAGCGGTGCTGGACTCGGGGATTACCCCGAAAGTAATGTGAACTTGTGGGGAAGAAATGGGCGGAACGGCTTAGCATTCAAGGCCAAAGTTAAAGGGGACCCCTGTGTTGAGATCAACAAAGAGGCCCCCTTCACTACGATATTGTCACGCCAGGTCGAACAACAACACTTCACTCTGGTCGGCGGTGCCGGTGATTTGCAACTTCGCTTCCTCGGCTACCGCGGCGCCGTCTCCGGCCTTGAGTTCCTGGCCATTCACGTTCACCGCGCCGCGCGCAACCTGAATCCAGGCATAGCGCCCATCGCGAAGCTCATGACTTACTGATTCGGACTTGCCCAACTCGGCAGCGTACAGCACGGCATCCTGATACAACTTGACCGCATTGCTCCCGTTGCCGCCATTGGGCGAGGCCACCAGCCGCAATTTGCCCTGCTTCTCTTCCGCCGGAATGGCTTTCTGCTCGTACATCGGCTTGATGCCTTCCTTCTCCGGGAGGATCCATATCTGGTAAAGATGGACGGGCTCGGTTTTCGAATGGTTGAACTCGCTGTGACGTACGCCGGTGCCGGCGCTCATCTTTTGCACCTCGCCCGGACGGATCACTGAGCCTGTGCCAATACTGTCTTTGTGCTCCAGCGAACCTTCCAGCACATAGGTAATGATCTCCATGTCGCGATGCGGGTGCGTGGGAAAGCCATATCCCGGCTTGACCCAGTCCTCATTGATGACACGAAGACTGCGGAATCCCATGAACTTTGGATCGTAATAGTCGCTGAATGAAAATGTGTGATACGTATTCAGCCAGCCGTGATCGGCATGGCCGCGTTCCTTGCCACGTCTTACCTGAATCATTGGTCCCCCAAATTCGGCTGTAGTTATGCTTTCGCTTCTATCTTTTCCGGACTGGCATAAGCCAGAACCAGCAGCCCTCCCATAATGGCCACGTTCTTGAGAAAATTGACCATCTGGTCCTGCTGCTGTTCCGCCGGAATCCCCCAGAAATGGTGGAACACCAGAGTAACCGGCACCAGCCAGAGCGCGATCACCAGCGCCGCGTAACGCGCCTTGAATCCTGTCAGCACCAACAACCCGCCACCGATCTCGATCAGCAGCGTGATCACCAGCGCCACCGCCGCAAGGGGAATGCCCTTGGACGCCATCATGCTCGCAACGTCGTGAAAGTGAGGCAGTTTTCCCAACCCGCTTAAGATGAAGATCGCGCTCAGAAGCACACGGCCCAACAACAGTTGCCATTTCGAGTCCATGTTTTTTCTCCTCAATTGAGATGGTTTCCGGCGGCCTTTTTCGTTTCCTTGCGTTAGATGCTTTGATATCAAAATAGTTTCAAGGAAAGAAAGGGGAGCTATTCCGGTGTCAGTTTAATGCTGTACCTGCTTAGCCGCGGCATTGAAGTTAAGGATGGGCAGCAGGCTGCTGTAATCGTCGGTCCACAGGCGCAGGTCCGGCCTCGGTGTGATTTCGGCGCTGGCCTCCGACACTACCGGAATCGCCAGAAACTCCTCATTTGCCGTGACCAGCACCCAGTCTGCGCTGTAAGCCCCGGTATCGGTGTCATCCGGTGTGGAGATAATCACCGCCCGCAGCCCGGCGTGTTCCGCCTGGGCCTGCACTACGGGCGCCAGATCAAGGTACTGGTTGGAGATGTGAAAAGCGACGATCCCGCCCGGCTGCAAGTGGCGCTGATAGAGTTGGATGGCCTCCGCAGTGAGCAGGTGAACGGGGATCGCGTCGCCCGAGAATGCATCCACGGCGATCACATCATAACGCTGCGGCGGCTCCGCCTCCATGGACAGGCGCGCATCGCCGCGCGCGATTTCGATCTTTGCCTTGGATTCCCGCAGGTACGTAAACACATTGTTGGCGATGGTCTCGACCCGGGGATCAATTTCATAGAAGCGAAATACATCGCCTGGCTGTCCATAGGCGGCCAGGGTCCCTGCCCCCAGTCCAACGGCGCCCACGCGCCGCGCCCGGCCCTTGCAGCAGAGGTCCAGCGCCAGTCCGATTCCTGAATTATGCGTGTAATACGTTGTCGGGTCGGCGCGGAATTCATCGCTGCCAAAGAATTGCGTGCCATGCTGGATGTTCCCGTGGACCAGGGTACGGAACATGCCTGCCTCTTCGGTGGATTCTTCGGTCACCCGCAGCGTGCCATAAAAACTGCGCACCTGGACGATGGCATTTTCACTGTTGACCCGTACTTGCAATACCACGACCACCAGCAAAGCGATGGCAACCGCGGGCCAGAACAGCCGCCAGACAAGATGGTCCTTCCACATCAGCACCGCCGCCAGCGCCGCGGTGTACACCAGGCTCCACGCCAGTTCGTAGCTCCCGCGAAAGACCAGTGGCGCCAGGACTCCCACAAACATGGATCCCAAGGCCCCGCCGGCCGCGATAAATAAATAGTACTGCGTGGCATAGCGCGGCCCGGGACGGCGGCGATACAGCTCCCCGTGACAAAACAGACAAGCAAGGAACAGCATGATGCAGAAAAGCGGCACGGAGGTCTTGATGGACACGTCTTCATCCGGGTTGGCGATCAGGTAACCAATTCCTCCCAGGGCCGCGGGCAACAGGCCCGCCACCAGCCACCGCAAATACAACTTGCCGCCGTTGAACGTGATTACAAATGTGAGTAGATAAATGGTGAGTGGAAGGATCCACAAGAGCGGGATGGCGGCAATGTTCTGGCTCAAATGGCTGGTCACCGCGGAGAGCAGTAATGCTCCGCATGCGGCCGCCAGCAGCCACAGAGTTCGCTCACTCGAAGTTGGCGGCGCTTCCGGAGCGCCTGCCGGCGCGGTTTGCGATTCCGCCATCCGTGGCTCCACCGCGGCAGCAGCATTGCGGGCAGTCAAGCTGATCGTGCCGCAAACCACCACAAATGCCAGGAAACCGGCGGACCACGCCAGAGTCTGTGCCCGCAAGCTAAAGTGGGGCTCCACCAGCGCGGGATAAACCACCAGCGCCAGCAGAGAACCGAAATTAGAAAGCGCAAACAGCCGGTAGGGCGGCGCAAGCGTATTCGCCGTTGCCGAATCTCCACTCCGAACGGGGCCGCGCGCGTACCATGCCTGCAACAGTGGGTTGGTTGCCGAAAGAACGAGGAAGGGTAATCCAATCAGCACCGTCAACAGCCATAGCACGCTATAAACCGGGTGGAGGGTGGAAGCACGCAGGTAGGGCGTGAGATTGCGCGCGACTTGCGCCAGGCTTGCGACCAGAAGGATGCTGTAGACAACAGCCTGCATTCGCGGCCGCACTCGAGTTGCGATCCAATGCGCGAGCACATAGCCCGCTAAAAGGACGGTCTGAAAAAAAACCAGACAGGTCATCCAAACTGAAGCTGAGCCGCCCAGCAGCGGCAGCAGGCGTTTACCCGCCATGGGCTCAACCAGAAAAAGAAGACTGCTGCTTAAAAAAATGGCGGCAGCATAAAGGAAGGCGCGTTGGGGCATGAGCGAACTAAGATAACAGACGGAATTGGTAATTGGGTAATTTGAGTGACTTCCGCGGATGCAACGCCTTTCAAATTACCAATGACCAAATTCACTCCCCCTTGCCCAGCTTGCGGCAGAGAACGCCCAACTGGTCCTGTTCGTCGGGTTTCAATCTGCCCAGAACTTCCGTGATCCGGCGGGCGTGCTCGGGGAAGATTCTGGCAATCAGCTTCTCTCCCGCTGGGGTGATGCAGGCCAGCACAAAGCGCTTGTCTTTGCCCTGCTGTTCTCTCTTGACCAGCCCGCGTTTTTGCAGGTTGTCGATCACCAGGGTAAGGTTACCGCTGCTGGTAAGAATGCGCCGCGCCAGGTCACCCAGGCACTGCGGTCCCACGTGATACAACGCCTCCAGGACCGCGAACTGGCTGAGCGTAAGGCCCTCTTCTTCCAGTCCGACGCGGGCATACGCAAACGCGGCGCTGGCGGCGCGTTCCAGCTTTACATACGCGCTGAGAGCGCGCTCCTGCGCGGGCGTTCCTTTGAACTTTTTGGGCATTTGTTCGATTGTCGAGAATCTTCTTCAGGGCCGACCAGAGAATTTACCGCCAGCGGCGCAACGAGCGCAAAAGAGACACGCTGGGATTTTCCGGCGTTCCTGTTCCTTTGCGATCTTTGCGCCCTTTGCGGTGACCTGCTCTTACTGAATATCGAACTGTTCCGGGTGCAGCAGTGGATCAGACTTCACCAGCACCGTCTGCTTCACCAGCTCTTCCATCTCCTGCAGCCAGCGCGCATTGTTGGCCTTGAGCGCCTTGGCCACTTCCGGATTCACGCGGACCATCACTTCGCGCTCAAAGTGCCGCGCCATCTTGCGCATTTCCACGTAGATCTCATTGCACACCGTGGTTACGGATTTGATCATGCCCGTAGCCTGGCAGGTGGGGCAAGGCTGTCCCAGGGTCCGCTCCAGGGACTGTTTCACGCGCTTGCGCGTAATGGCCACAAGTCCAAAATCGTTAAATTGCAGGACCTTGGAGGGCGCACGGTCGGCCTTCAGCGCCTCTTCCAGGGCCTGCATTACCTTGGCCCGGTTGCGGCGCTCATCCATGTCAATGAAGTCGATCACGATGATGCCGCCCAGGTCCCGCAGGCGTATCTGCCGCACAATCTCCTTGATGGCGTCAATATTGGTCTTGACGATCGTATCTTCCAGGCGCGCTGTCTTGCCGACGTACTTGCCGGTGTTGATGTCGATTGCCACCAGCGCTTCCGTCTGGTTGATCACGATGTAACCACCGCTGCGCAGCCAGACCTTCGATTTGAGCGCCTTGTTGATTTCATCGGTAATGTTGAACTGCTCGAACAGCGGCGTGTCTTTGCTGTAGAGCTTCACGCGCTTGACCAATGACGGCTGGAAGCGGCTGACAAAACGCAGTATGCGTTCGTATTCCTGTTCTGTGTCTGCCCAGATGGCGGAAAAGCTTCCGCTCACCTGGTCGCGCAGGATGCGCTCCACCAGATTCAGGTCGTGGTAGATGAGCGCCGGCGCTTTGGAACTGTCCGCGCGTCCACGGATCTCATTCCACAGATTGATGAGGAAGCGAATATCGTTGCGCAGGTCCTGCTCTTCAGCTCCCGCGGCCGCCGTGCGTACGATGAAGCCGCCCTGCGCGTCGCCGCGCTCGCTCAGCGCAATCCGCTTCAGGCGATGCCGCTCCTCTTCCGAAGCGATCTTGCGCGAAACACCGGTGTGGTGCACCGTGGGCATGTAAACCAGATAACGTCCGGGCAGCGCGATGTGGCTGGTGATGCGCGCCCCTTTCTTGGCGATCGGCTCTTTGGCGATCTGCACCAGGATTTCCTGGCCCTCTTTCAGCAGGTCGCTGATCGCCGGCATTGTCCGCGACGATTGGTGCCGCGGACGCCCGCGCATCCGCCGCCCTGGAGCGCCGCGGCGCCCGCCACGACGGTCCTGCGGCCTGCGCTCCGTGCGCTGCTGGTAGCCGGCGGTTGCCGGAGCGCGCTGTTCCGCGCTGGCTCCTTCCAGATCTTCAGGTTCTTCCCCACCCTCTTCGCCGCCTTCCGTTACCTCCTCCGCCAGACCGAAAGCCTCTTCCACTTCCTCCAGTTCGTCCGGGTCAAGCCCCTCGGCTTCGTATTTTCCCGTAGCGCGCTCATTCACGTGCGCGTCGCGCACTGCTTCCATCAGCTCGGTGCCCATGGGGACCATCTGATCGCCGGACTGGCCCAGGACCTCTTCCTCCAACTCCTCATACTCGGAAATATCCGAGTCTTCTTCGAAGCCGGGGATTTCGCTTTCCTCTTCTTCGATCTCTTCTTCCTCGATCACCCCACGAGCTTGCGCACCGCGGTTCGCGGAAGAATCAGCCGCCGGGACCCACGATTGCTGGTCTTGGGCCGGAGCTTCCAGCGCCGAATCCAGATGCGTGGCCTCTTCAGCCCGCTCTTCCTCTTCCACTTCCGTGGCGCCGCCGCCAAAAATGCTGGCCACGTTCATGCTCTCAAACCGTTGCTGATCTTTCGCCGACACCTCAGCCGGACGCTCCTCATGCTCGAACGAGACGGCTTTTTCGGGAGCTTCGGCTTCTGCCGTTGTCTCCGCCGGTTCGCGGCGATGAAAAACTGCGGGCGCTTCAACTCGAGCTTCCGCTTCTTCCGGCTGTTGGAACTGGCGCGGGACCGGTCCGGCAGACTCAGCGTCCTGCAGGAAACCGCGCTCTTCCCGCTCAGTAATGGGCCTTTCCGGCATGTGCGGTTCCGCGAGGGCCTGCTCCGGCTCGGCGGTCTCTGTCGCCGTGGGCGCCGCGGGCATCGGCTTGCCATACTTGGCCAGTGACTCGCCCGGAAGCACCATGGACCCGGCCGAAAACGATGACGGATCCAGTGAGTACTCGGTAGATGGCTTGGGCCGCGGCTGCGAATCCATCTTTACCGAAGCCTGTTGGGGCGCGGCGGTATGAGATGCCTGCGGCTGGTATTTGGAAATCGATTCACCGGGCAACAACACAGGTTCGGGCCGATGCTGTTCGAATCTTGGTTCTGACCTACCTTCGTGCCGGCTTTCGTGGCGTGGCTCGGGCCGGCTTTCGTGACGTTCGTGGCGTGGCTCCGGCCGGCTCTCCTGCCGGGATTCATCACGCTCTTCCGGCGCGGCCTCCGCGGGCTTTTCACGGTCTCCGCGATCAGCGGCTCCCGCATCGTTCGCGCCGCGATCGGCAAAACGGTCCCGGCCGCCTCTTCCGCGGCGGCGACGGCCGCGCCATTTGCGCGCGCCTTCCCGCTCCGGCTCCTGCTGGGCTCCGTTCTCGGCCGGCGCATTCTCGGCCGCTTCCTCGCCTGCATCGTCTGCTTCAACGCCGTGCTCGACCGGCGGCATGATCTCCTGCGCCTCAATCGGTCCCTGGTGTCCCTCAAAGCTGCGGGCTTCGATGATCGGCGCTTCATTGCGGGAGCGCGAAACCGCCTCGCCGATGGCATCGGCGTCTTCGTCTTCTTCCATCAGGAAGTCGGAAACGTAGAGGAACGCGTCGCGCTCCAGCCCAACGTTCACAAATGCCGATTGCATTCCCGGCAGCACCCGCGTGACCCGTCCCTTGTAAATGGAGCCAGCCAGCGTGTATTCGTTTTCTCGTTCGTAATAAATTTCTGAAAGTTGGTCGTCTTCCACCACCGCCACCTTGGTTTCGTGGGGCGTGGAAGAGACAAATAGTTCTTTCGCCATGGATCTTCTCCGGTTTCTACCGGCGGGAAGAAAACGCGGGAGGGTTCAGAAAAAGGTCAGGATTACCGGCAGTTGCAACGCCGGGTGACTGGCTTTCAGTGCTCGGAAATTCAATCTGATCTTATGCAGGAAATACAATTCGGCTGCGGCGAGTAAACTCTTCCGGCCAACCTCTGCAATCTGCCTATGACTGGTTTGAAAAATCTGTGCACCTTTGCATTCCGGGTTTGTGGCCACACAGCGGGCCCCAATCGAGCGCTGTTGTGCGCTTGCTTGGGGAAGTTTCCGCGGGGCCGTTCCCTGCCCGGCAATGCTTTCTGATACTCTCCGGCTCTCTTTCAATCTGCGCCGGCGCCCTCTTTTAACGTCAGGGCGTAACGTTCAATCTTAAAAAAATCTTGTTTCTGATCGCGCCTCTTGGCGCGGTTTCCATTCCTTCAGTTCACGAAACGGCGCATCCGAATATTCATCACAATACCCAGCGCCAGAAACATGAACAGGACTGACGAACCGCCATAGCTCATCAGAGGTAAAGGAATACCGGTGACGGGCATAAACCCAACCACCATTCCCGCGTTGACCAGGATATGGAAGAGCAAAACTGCTACCACACCCATCACCACAAAGCCGCCCGCGCTATCCGGTGCGGTCTGTGCATTATGGATCAAACGCATTAACACCATGAAGTATAACAGTAGTAAGGCCACTGCGCCCACAAAGCCGTGCTCCTCCGACCAGGCGGCAAAGATAAAATCGGTATGCGGCTCAGGCAGGAAAGACCCCTGTGTTTGCGAGCCTTTGCGCACGCCTTTGCCCCAAATACCGCCCGAACCCACGGCGATCTTGGATTGCTCAAGTTGATACCCCGTCTTCTGCGAATCGGCCTCGGGATGCAGAAAACTGGTCAAACGGTCCTTCTGATAGGGCTTGAGTTGGTGCCAGACGGTAGGCATGAGCACGCCTGCGACCAGCAAAACAATGGCAGCATGCCGGAACTGCATCCCACCCAGAAATAACGCCATGATCGCCACCGGAACGTAGGTGAGCGCGGTCCCCAGATCCGGCTGCTTCAAAACCAGAAGCATCGGTATGCCCGCGATCACGCCGGCCTTCACAATGTCGGAAAGCGAAGCTTCACGCTCTCCTTCCCCGCTGAAATACTTGGCCAGCATCAGAATCAGGACCAGCTTCACCCATTCCGACGGCTGGAAATGCTGCCCGCCGGGTAACTGGATCCAGCGCCGCGCTCCCAGGTATTTCTTGCCAAGAAATGTGACTGCCAGCAGCGAAACAACGGAAGCTATGTAGAACCAGTGCGCATTTTCCAAAAGGACCTGGTAGTTGATGAGGCTTACGGCCAGCATCACCGCCAGCCCCGCCATGATCCAGTAGATCTGCCGGATGTGGGCTCCGGCAAATTTTGTGTTGTAAGTGGTGCTGTAAATCTCCAGGACACCCAGCGAGCAGATGATCAGGACAAACGTGAGAAGCACCCAGTCAAAATCACGGAAAGTGATGAGCCGCCGCATCAGTCTGCTCCCGCCGACCCGATTGCGAGTGGCTGCGTGGGCTTCCGCATCTGCGTTCTCCCTACACGAACCAGCAAGGTGCCGCCGTGCAGCTGGTTTTCACTCTGCTCCGCTTCCTGGCCGGAACCCTCGTGGACATGTGCCGTTTCGGCCGGGCTGTTTCCGATTGAGTCAGGCTGGTTCCACACGCCGGCAAGCGGCACAGAGCCTGGATCTGCTTTGTCACTGAACAACATGGGATTATTGCGGATCCGGCGTTGCTTCTCCACGTATGCCTTGACCACGTCGGCCGCCAGATGCGCGGCAATCCTGCCGTGTTCGC
This sequence comes from Terriglobia bacterium, assembly GCA_041488515.1. GTDB lineage: Bacteria > Acidobacteriota > Terriglobia > Terriglobales > Acidobacteriaceae > Angelobacter. The sequence goes on from JBGPPK010000006.1 coordinate 205,327, forward strand.
CGCCCTCAAAGAGGACAGCTACAACGATTTCCGGGTTCCGGCGCGGCGCAACGCCGACAAACCAGCTATTGTCTTTGAACTGATTTCCCGAGCCGCCCTTACTTTTCCGAAACTGGTTGCTCACCACCTGCGCGCTTCCAGTCTTACCTCCGAAATCGACTCCTTGAATGTGCGATGCGGCCGCGGTTCCTCCAGGGTTGACGACCCCCGCCATGGCATCGGTGATCGTAATCCAGCTCTGCGGATCGATGGGGAGATGGACAACGTCGTCCTGCGAGTTGCTGGCGACCAGATGCTTATATTGCTCGGAGAGCTGATCAGGATTGACGATGTGCGGCCGATAAAACGTCCCGCCCATAGTGATTCCGCCGATGGCCCGCGCCAGCTGAATAGGACTCACCGTAACGGCTCCCTGTCCGATGCCAACCGAGATAACCTCGCCGGCGTACCATTTCTGGTGGAACGTTCTCATCTTCCATTCTTCGGAAGGCATGGTGCCGCTGACTTCGTTCGGAAGATCGATCCCGGTCTTCTTGCCAATGCCCATGGCGCTTGCCCACTTGGCAATCTTTTCAATGCCCAGCCGCTCCGCCAGCGTATAAAAGAACACATCGCATGACTGCGTGATGCCTTTACTGATGCCCGTGACCCCGTGCGGGGCCTGATGGACGGGGCGCACCCAGCAGTTGAAAAAGCGTCCGTAGAAAACCCCGCCACCGGCGCAGTTTACGGTGAGTTTCTGGGCTATACCTTCCTGCAGGCCGGCCACAGACATGATGATCTTGAAGGTTGACCCCGGAGCAAGCTGCGCCTGGATGGCCTTGTTCAGCAACGGATGGTTTGGATCATTGACCAGTTGGTTCCACTCGTCGCGCGAGATGCGCACGGCAAAATCATTGGGATCAAACGTTGGCCGGCTCACCATGGCCAGGATTTCGCCATTGCGCGGGTCCATTGCCACTACCGCGCCGTTCTTCCCTTCCATCGCTTGCTCGGCCGCCTTCTGGATATCAATGTCGACTGTGAGCTTCAGCTTTTGTCCGGGGACCGCCGGGATGTTCGCATTCGGAGGACGGCCCACTTCTTTGCCTTTGCTGTTGACCAGCACGCGGCGGGAACCGTCTTTGCCCATCAGAATGTCGTTGTATTGCAGCTCCGCTCCGGATTGGCCCACAATATCGCCGCGCTCATACAGTTCAAACTTAGGCGAGTTGAGCATGTCTTCGCTCACCTCACCCACGTAGCCGATTAGGTGCGCCATGAAACCGTCTTTGGGATAGAGGCGGCGATGGATCATCAAGGTTTCCAGCTCGGGAAACTCGTCGCGATGCGATTCGATGAACGCGCGTTCGTCGGGAGTAATGTCGTCCTTGATGATGATGGGTTCAAACGCCGGCTTGCGCGCGAGTTGATAGCGCCTTATCTTGTCCAGCACGTCTTCCACGGGAAGATGCAGGCCGTCCGCGATTTTTTGCGCGTCGGCGTTGAGATCGCGCATCTGGTCACGCAGCAGCAGCGCTGAAAAGGACGGATAATTGTCGACGATCAGCTGCCCGTCGCGATCATAGATCTTGCCGCGCGGCGCCAGCACGGGAACCTGGCGAATGCGGTTCTGCTCGGAGCGCGTGACATATTCGTCATTCTTACGGACTTGCAGGCTCCACAAGCCGTAAGCAAGAACGATGAACACTGCCAGGATGACGTACTGGACGACTGTGAATTTTGTCTGCGGGATTTTTTCGTCGCGACCGAGCATACCTGTTACGATCTGCTGCCGGAGCAACAAACCGGGGATACTCCTTGTTCGGCTCCCTATTTAGAGTACCGCAATTTCGTGGCGCATGGCGTAAGACAAAGACCTCAATATGGTTACTGAAGGATTAAATCGCCGCCAGGCGGCAACGAGCGCCGCTTGTGTGGGCATCAATTTCTCAGCTTGAGCTTGTCGAGCAAGGCGAACAGCACCACCGCGGCCAACCCATTCACCAGCGCCGACAGCATCGTGTGGCCCCAACTCCAGGCTTCGCTCCCGCCCACCAGTTGCAGGCTGATCGCCATGTAAATAACGCGATGGATCAGCACAAAGGCAAAGGTCATCAGAAAGCGCGACCCGGGATTGTCCACATCCAGTTTCACGCCCAGAGACGATCCCAGATAGCCAACAATGGTCTTGGCAATCCCAAACAGGCCGATGGGATGTCCGGTCCACGCGTCTTGCAGGGTGCCGATGAGCGCGCCGGTGATCATGCCGGGAATGGGCCGCCGGCGGGCAACGGCAAAAAAGATGGTCACCAGCAGGGGCAAATCCAGTACGGTAAAAAACCGGATGCGCAGAAAAACCTGCAAAAAAATAGCAGCTATCGGAATGCCGATGGAAACCGGCCAACTAAACCGATGGACCTCGATCTCTTCGCGGGAAGTTAATGAAACGCCGGCGTTCATCGCGGTGGTTTCTCCGGTGTCGGCGTTGGGGTCGCTTCTGGCGACACGGTTCCAGGCAGGTCAGACGCTTTCGGTTCGGAAGCTCCCGGCGGCGCTGATCCCGGAGCGGCGGCTGGAGGCCTGGGCTTACGGGGCGTGGGTTTCGGCGTGGGTGTAGGAGTCGGGGCTCCAGCAGCGCCGGCCGAAACCGGTCCGGTTTGTCCTGAGCTTGCCGGTTTTTTGTCTTCCACCCCCGTTTTCTTTGCTGGAACGGGATTTGCGGTTGCCATGCCCGCACCTCCGGCAGGCTGTTTCGCGGGCCCGGTCGCATTGCTCGTATTGCCGGGCTTCTGCTCCGTTCCCGTGCCTGTCGTTGGGTTGATCTTGACCGGAGTGGGCGAGGGTTTGGCAGCAGGTGTGGCGGCTGCGGTTGCGCCGGTCGCAGTTGCTCCAGTTGTCGAACCGACCGGACTCTTCGGCGCATTCGTATCTTGCTTGGGGACGCTGGGCAATCTCTGCGCCAGAATGTCCGCGGCGCGCATGGGCGCCGGCCCCGCGGCGACAGCCGGTGTCTCCTCCGCCATCTTTGTCACCACCATCACTTCTTCCAGGCGCCTGAGGTCCGCCGCCGGCTTGATCTTGATGACGAGGAAGGGATCGTTGTCCCGGTCCGCCGTGGCGTTGATCACGGTGCCCACGGAGAACCCTTTCGGATAAATGCGATCGCCGCCGCTGGTAATCACGTGGTCTCCGGCCTCAATCTTTTCGTCGGACATGATGTCAGTCACCTGGAGTTCGCCCTGGCTGGTGCCTTTCAGGATGCCCTGCAAACGCGAACGCTCCAGAATCACGCCTGCGCCGCTGTCATGATCGTTGATCAGCAAAACCTGAGAACTCAACGGAAAAACTTCTTTGACCTTGCCGACAATGCCGTCAGGGGTAATCACCGCCATGTCCTGCCTGATGCCGTCATGCGAGCCCTTATCGATGACGACGACGCGCGATTGCTCGGTCCCGCTGGTGCCGATGACCTGCGCGGCAACGGTCCGGGAAATGAATCGTTCCTTGAACTCCAGCAGGGCCTGCAAGCGCCTGGCCTGTTCCGCATCCTGTTTCAGCCGGACCTGCTCCATCTGCAAGCGCGCGACTTCATCCAGCAGTTCGCGGTTCTGCTTGCGCACGCCGCGAAGATCGGCGTAGTTATGCCAGCCATCGCGAAAGAAATGTCCAGTAGAGACAAACATCTTCTCAACCGGGGTAAATGCGGTCACGGTCCACACGCGGATCAACCGCGTGCCGCTGCCCGTGTTCCCGGAGCGCGCGTTTTCCGGACGCTTCACCTGCGTGGCCAGGGCGACCACCTGAATGAAAAGAACCGCCATCAGGGCCAGCGGGTTCTTGTAACGGACAAAGAAGTTTTCCATGACCTGCGCTAAGGAGGGCCAGAAGAGGGCGGACTTACCAGGTCCGTCCTCCAGGTTTACTTATTAAAGCCTTTACTCAATCGAGATCTTTCTCAGGAGTTTGAAATCGCTGAGCATTTTTCCCGTGCCCAGCACCACGCTGGCCAGCGGATCGTCGGCAATGGAAACCGGCAACCCGGTTTCTTCGCGGATTCTTTTGTCCAGGTTCTTGAGCAGAGCGCCGCCGCCCGTCAGGACAATCCCGCGGTCGCTGATGTCGGCGCTCAACTCCGGCGGCGTGCGTTCCAGGGCGACGCGAATCGCATTCATGATGGTGCTGATGCACTCGCTCAAGGCCTCGCGGATTTCACTGTCGTCGATGGTAATGGTCTTGGGGACGCCCTCAATCAGGTTGCGGCCCTTGATTTCCATGGTAAGCGGCTTGTCCAGCGGATACGCCGAGCCGATTTCAATCTTGATGGTTTCCGCGGTGCGCTCGCCGATCAGCAGATTGTATTTGCGTTTCAGGTAATTCATGATGGCTTCATCCATCTGATTACCGGCCATGCGCACGGAGCGCGAGTAAACGATGCCGCTGAGCGAGATGACGGCAATGTCCGTGGTGCCGCCGCCAATGTCCACCACCATGTTGCCGCTGGGTTCGGTGATGGGAAGCCCGGCGCCGATGGCCGCGACCATCGCCTGCTCCACCAAATGGACCTCGCTGGCCTTGGCGCGATAGGCTGAATCCATCACGGCGCGTTTTTCCACCTGCGTGATTTCCGAGGGCACGCCGATCACGATCCGTGGATGCACCAGCATCTTCCGGTTATGCGCCTTCTGGATGAAATAGTTCAGCATTTTTTCCGTGACCTTGAAGTCGGCGATCACACCGTCCTTCATCGGCTTGATGGCCACAATGTTCCCCGGCGTCCGGCCCAGCATCTCTTTCGCTTCCTTGCCCACGGCCTCCACTTCCCCGGTGTTTTTGTTGATCGCCACGATGGAAGGCTCATTGACCACGATGCCCTTGCCTTTGGCATATACCAGTGTGTTGGCCGTTCCCAGATCGATCGCCAGATCGCTGGAAAACATGCTGAAGAGCGAGCGCAAATTATGAATGCGCGAATTCTCTGACTTGAAACCGTTTTTCGACATACCAGATTCTTTCCGTTGTTTTTAACTTCGATAAGATCCCGACCGTCTTCAGGCAGCGGACCAGTTTCCAAAACGCCTTATGCCCTCTTGCTCAATCTGTTCGGGGGAACCAAATACTGTGATACAAAAACCAAAATGGAACAATAAGCGATTCTACTGTATAACCACCGGCCTGGTTACGGTATTCACCCCGCCTTTTGTGTCCTGTGCCGTAACCGTAATCAAGTTTTCCCCGGTAGGGAGGGGATTGGTGAAATGGTGGAACGCGCCGTCACTCGCCACCACCGCCTCCTGCCCGTTCACCATGACGCGGGCGTTGGGTTCGGTGTGTCCTTTGACTTCAATCACGTGTCCCAGCTGGACAAAATCTCCCAATTCAAGCGCCAGGGACCCGGTACCTTTGGGCACGATCGTAAACCGGTAGGTCTCGCTCTCGATCGACTCCTTGCCATCTTGTCCAATCGAGCGGACCTGCCAGTAATACGTGCCCTCCTGAAGGTTTGTAACCAGCACCTGGGTTGCTGCCTTCGTGTCATCCACTACCAGCGGCCCGGTGAATGACGCGTTGCGGGTGAGCTTGATATGGTATTCCCGGACGTTCTCCACCGGCGCCCAGGAGAAGCTCACGCCTTTGGAAGTTGGGTCTACAAACACGTTCTGCATGGGCGCGGGCGAAATCAAGGTGGGCGGCTGAAGTTCTTTGGTCTTGACCATCGTCTTCGAGTTGCTGCTGAACGAAGCCTTGGTGTAACTCTCCAGAGGCACCGTCTGGCCTTCGCGCGTCACCTCGCCCGACCCTTTCCTGACCAGAATCTCGTGCTGGTCGGCGCGAATATCGTTGACGACCTCGGCGGAGCTCTCGGAAGCGATGGTGGCGGTGGCGTCGCCCACAATGACCTGCGACTTGGACCCGCTGTTCAGCGCCGCCGTCGCCAGGTCAACCTTGCCCGTGGTCACCGCGACCTTCACATTGGTCTGCTGCGCCGAGTTCACCGAGTTCTCCTGGATCGTGATCAACGAGCCCGGTTTCACGGTGTAATTCGTACCGTCAGTAAAAACTACTTTAGCCATTCCTTCGGGAGAGGTTTGCACCACGTCGCCTCTCTCCAGCGCCAGCGAGTAATCCGCCACTACCCACCCGTTATTGGCGTTGGCTTTGCGCACGCGCACGTTCCCATCAATGTTGGTGAAGTGGGCCTGTTGCGGACCGGGCTCCGTGACGCTCCCACTCGTTCCGTTGGAAACACCCACTTTCGCGAGCGCTTTTCCCAGCCCGATCTGGCCGGAAAGAATGAGTTTGTTGGCTGTATCCGGAAAAGCGAAATACATCACCACGCCGGCAAGCAGAAGTACGCCAAACATCCCCATGAGCACGCTGCGATAGGTGATGGTGACGTAAGAAATCTGAAAGGCGGATTTTCGCTTTTGCGCCACTGCCTTGAACTGTGGGGAGTTTCCAGTGGCTACAGATTATCACAACCCGTGCTGCCTCCAGATGCCTTCCCAATGGACCGACTAAGGTGTTCTAACTACACATACGGCAGTTTCAAAAACCCTCGTCAAATCAGTAATTAAAGCAGAAACCGCGCTCGCTGGCAGTAGCCATGTTGGTTCCGGGAACCACCACAAGGTCATGCCCCTGTATTCGCCGGCTCATTTCCAGCAATTGCCTAGAATGGCATCCAGGCCCCAAAATCAAATGATGCCATCTCCAACTGAACCCCGTTCTCAAGCTTTTGAACAGTTGCGCGGACGCATTCAGACGCGTGCAGCGAAAGTCGCAATCATCGGCCTTGGCTACGTTGGTCTGCCGCTGGCGCTGCTCTTCAATGAAGCCGGCTTCCCCGTGACAGGCTTCGATATCGATCCGGAAAAAGTAAAGGCCCTGAACAATGGCCGGTCTTATATTTACCGCATCCAGCCGACGGAGATTGCCGCGGCAGCAGCCAAAGGCTTTTGGGCGACCGACGAGTATGCCTATGCCGGCGACATGGACGCGATCATCATCTGCGTGCCCACTCCGCTCGATGAATATCATGGGCCCGACCTGAGCTATATCCGCGACACCGCCAAGGCCATTGCGCCCCACGTCCGCGCAGGCCAGTTGATTGTCCTGGAGAGCACCACATATCCCGGAACGACCGAAGAAGTGCTGGTGCCGGTGATTGAAGCCGGAAGCAAAGCAAAGCTTAAAGCCGCTCGCAGCGAGCAGGATGATCCCAAGACTACGTTCCTGGTTGCGTTTTCTCCCGAGCGCGAAGACCCCGGGAACGATACCGTGGCGCGCAAGGATATTCCCAAAGTCGTCGGCGGTCTGAATCCGGCCGCGTCAGAGATCGCGGGCGCCGTTTACAACTCCATCTTCAATCGCGTGGTCCCTGTTTCCAGCCCGGCCGTCGCGGAAATGACCAAGCTGCTGGAAAATATTTATCGCTGCGTGAACATCGCGCTGGTGAATGAGCTCAAGATGCTCTGCCTGCGCATGGGGATTGACATATGGGAGGTCATCGGCGCCGCCTCTACCAAGCCTTTCGGCTTTCACCCGTTTTATCCAGGCCCCGGACTGGGTGGGCACTGCATCCCCGTGGATCCTTTTTATCTTTCGTGGAAAGCCAAAGAGTGGGACTTTCACACCCGGTTTATCGAGCTTGCGGGCGAAATCAACTCCGCCATGCCCTACCATGTCGTTGACGCTGTGGCCGCCGCGCTGAACCGGCACAAGAAAGCGCTGAACGGAGCCAAAGTCCTGGTGCTCGGCGTGGCTTACAAACGCGACATCGATGACCTGCGCGAATCGCCGTCCCTCACCATTATCGAGGAGCTACAGCGCCGCGGAGCCGAGGTTGCATACAACGATCCCTACTTCCCCCGGGTCGGCCGCGGCAGGAAATACAACCTGCAGATGACCTGCACGCCGCTGGAAAAGCTGGACCAGTATGACTGCGTGCTGATCGTGACCGACCATTCCGATTACGACTACAAGAAGATTGTGCAGGAGTCACAACTCGTGGTGGATACGCGCAACGCGACCAAGGGAATCAAGTCAGGGAAGATTGTGCATTGTTAGCCCACTCAGCAAACAGCATCAGCAAAACAAACCAGCCGCGAATTTCACGAATGAGCACGAATCAAAAGCTAAAAAATGAATTCGCATAGTTCGCGTTAATTCGCGGCTTAGTTTTTTTGATCAGGGCTTATCAGCGAAATCTGCGGCTGCTTTTGCTGAGCTGATTGCTGTGTACCTGACTGCTTATATCGAACTCATGTTCGAGAGGAACTGGCTGTTCGATGGCGTCTTGCCCAGCTTGTCGATCAGCAATTCCATGGCTTCCACCGGCGAGAGCGGGTTCAGCACTTTGCGCAGCACCCAGATACGCGCCAGGTCTTCCTTGGGAATGAGCAACTCTTCTTTTCGCGTTCCGGAGCGCTGAATGTCGATCGCCGGGAAGACGCGCTTGTCGACCAGCTTGCGGTCGAGAATGATTTCGCAGTTGCCGGTGCCCTTGAACTCTTCGAAGATCACGTCGTCCATGCGCGAGCCGGTATCGATCAGGGCGGTGGCGACGATGGTGAGCGATCCGCCTTCTTCAATGTTGCGGGCCGCGCCAAAGAAGCGCTTGGGGCGTTGCAAGGCATTGGAATCGACGCCGCCGGAGAGCACTTTGCCTGAAGGCGGAACAATGGTGTTGTAAGCGCGGGCCAGGCGGGTGATGGAATCGAGCAGGATCACCACGTCGCGCTTGTGTTCGACCAGGCGCTTGGCTTTTTCGATCACCATCTCCGCTACCTGCACGTGGCGTGCGGCAGGCTCGTCGAAGGTCGAGGAGATCACTTCGCCTTTGACCGACCGTTGCATGTCCGTGACTTCTTCCGGACGCTCGTCAATCAGGAGCACGATCAGCACGACTTCAGGATGGTTGGTGGTGATGGAGTTGGCGATGTTCTGCAGCAGCATGGTCTTGCCGGTGCGCGGCGGGGCCACGATCAGTCCGCGCTGGCCCTTGCCCAGCGGGGTCAGCAGGTCCATCACGCGCGCGCTCACGTTTTCCTTCACCGTTTCCAGCTTCAGGCGTTCCTGCGGATACAGCGGCGTGAGGTTGTCAAACAGGATCTTGTTGCGCGCCTCTTCCGGCGATTCAAAGTTGACCGCTTCAATCTTCACCAGCGCGAAGTATTTTTCGCCTTCGTGCGGCGGGCGGACCTGGCCGCTGATGGTGTCGCCGGTTTTCAGGTCGAACTTGCGGATCTGCGAGGGCGAAACATAAATATCGTCGGGGCCGGGCAGGTAGTTGTAGTCGGGGGAACGAAGGAAGCCATAGCCGTCGGGCAGGATTTCCAGCACGCCTTCGGCAAAAATGTGCCCTTCTTTTTCACTCTGAGCCTGCAGGATTTTGAAGATGAGGTCCTGCTTGCGCAGACCGCTGGCGCCGGGAAGGTCGAGGGTGCGCGCGATCTTGGTAAGCTCGGTGATATTTTTTTCTTTGAGTTCTGCGATTGTCATTTGTCACCTACGGGAGTTTTTCTGATTGATAGGCAGGATTGCTTGTGAATCAGAGGCGAGAACTACCCCCTCAGAAGAACACCTGAGGGGCCCGCCAGGCAGCCAGGCCCGGCGGGATTTTTTTCAGGAAAGTCTATTATGCAGCGCGGCGCTGTGGTTCTGCAACCTGTTCGTTTTCCAATTCAATGACGGCATCCGGTTCGTCGGCCTTGCCAACGCGCACCAGCACGTCATTCATCGTTTCCTGGACACGCGTGTTGGGCTTGTGGAACTTACGCGTCGCCTTGGAAATCAATTGACACAGAAGATAACGGTTGCGCACAGTGTCGAGTGCGTCATAAATCAAGTCAGAGCGCATGACTGGTTTTTCTCCTTATATAAGTTCGCTTTAGTTATTAAGTTTGATTCTTTCAATGACGAATGAATTCAAATCTTTACGGGCCTATCGGACCGGGCACAGTGCAACAGAAACTTTTTTGCCTCGCTGATCAGGCAATCAACATCTGATGTTGTGGGAGTTGCCAGAGACCCTTGTGCGATTATTAGACGCACCAAGAGGTATCTGAGTTGCTTAATTTCTTAACTTTGTTTGAAGTGGCAAACTCGGAACAAAGTCAGGTACGAAAGCCCTTCCGTAGGACGTTATACGGTAAACGGCAATTGGCTAAACGTCAAGATTTTTCTGCGCTCCCGCTTCGATCATAAGTCCTTATTTACTTATAATTTACTCATAAACCAAGCGTTATGAGTGCATTTTTCTGAAGTTACTCTGGTTACCCATGAGGTTCACCAATGACCGATCCCCGCTATCCCATTGGCCGTTTTAGCCCTGACCCAAATCCAACCCCCGAAACGCGCAACCGCCATATCGACCAGATCGCCCAATTGCCAGGGCAGATGCGCCGGGCGGTCGCCGGACTGAAGGAAGATCAGCTCAGCACCCCCTACCGGGAGGGTGGCTGGACCGTCCGCCAGGTCGTCCACCATGTGCCGGACAGCCATCTAAATGCCTATATCCGCTTCAAATGGGCAATGACGGAAGACTCCCCCACCATCAAGGCTTACGACGAAACTGCCTGGGCAACACTGAAGGATTCCCAGCTCACGCCCGTGGACATCTCACTCACTCTGCTCGAATCCCTGCATGCGCGCTGGACCGTTCTGCTGCGATCGCTCAAGGCGGAAGATTTTCAGCGCAAATTCACCCACCCGGAGTCAGGCCCGCACGACCTCGACTGGCTGCTCGGCCTGTATGCCTGGCACGGCAACCATCATGTGGCACACATTACGAGCTTGCGGGAAAAGATGAAACGGTGATCATCGCCGCTGATTTCCACAGATACTCCCAGATCAAACAAATCAGCCGCGAATCAACGCGAAAGAAGCGAATCTGATTTTGATTCGTGTTCATTCGCGAAAATTCGCGGCTCAATTTTTATCCGCACAGTGTTGATCGGCGGCAAACCGGGTCTGCCCTTCTACGGAAGGAATCCCAGGTCTTCCGGCAGCGCTCCGGCAATCGGCGTCTCAAACAACGGCGGTATCGCCGAAGGGAATAGCCCGACGCTGTCCGGATCAATGGTAAGCGCCCCGTTGGAGGTGAAAAACACGGCGATCTGGATTTGAGGTTCAATCGCGATCGGCCGCGGCAATGAGGTCAGGAACGTGTGCGGGTTGTTCAGTCCCACACCCAGGGGGAAAGCGATGTCATTGCGATAGAAGGTTGCGCGGTCCGCCAGATCGCCGGAACGAATCAGGGCCGTGGCGGTTGGGTTGGGGACGGTCTTGTCACCGCGGGCGAATTGAACGATCACAGACTTTGCCAGATCGCCAGGAAGCGGGGATTTGCGGATGAACGGCGCCCAGGCCACGGGATCGCCGGCCTGTGCCAGCCAGCGGCTGGTGTCCTCCACGGTTTGAATCGCAATTGCGCCCGGCACGGTGTTGGTGACCGGAGGCAGATCGCGCAGCGGACTGTTGTCATTGAAGAAGATCGGCGGGCCGGCGTTGAGCAGTGACGGCACGCGCACCGAGAGGGCCTGAGTCAGCAAGAGCTGGAATGACGGGCTCAAACGGACGATGTCAATGATCGGGCCACCCGGCACGTTGGGCACACCGGCGCGGACATCAGGCTCGATGCCGAGAAAGATGGTGCCGTAGATTCCGCCGAAAGACTGGCCGGCATAGTAGATGCGGTTGGGATCGAGGTCCTGGAGACCGTCCCCGTTGGCGTCAATTCCGCCCTGGATGGCACGGACAAGCTGCATCAGATCAGCCACGGTTTGCTGCAACGCGTCGCGCGAACCGATGGTGCCCTGCGGGCTGAGCACAAATGTGGAAGAGCCCTCCGCGCTGGTAATCTGGCCATTGCCGTCCTGGTCAAAGCCGCGGCCGCCTTCGGGGAACGTCGTGGCTGTGGCTCCCTGATTTACGGTCAGCGTGCTGTTGGGGCCAAAGCCGTGACCAACCACGTTAATGGCGATCGAGGCAATGCCGTTGTGCGCCAGCGTGGAAGCCACCGCGAAAGGCGCGCCCTGTTTGCTGTCAGTAAACCCGTGGCCAAAAATCGCCACCGGCCAGCCATTGGTCGGGCGAGGTCCCGAGGGAATGAACAAGTTGAAAAATACTTCTTCGCTGCCTTGTGTCGGCACGCTGTTGCGCGTGGGCACCTGCGGAATAAAAACGCCCGCGTTCTGCCAGTGCTGTCCGGCGAACTTGCCGAAGGCCAATGTGCCGACCGATCCGGGGAACACCTGCAGAGCTCCGAGCGCCGCATTCAGGCTGGTCGGGACCAGCGGTCCCACCGTCAGCGCCTGCACATTCCAGGTCAGCCCGGTAACCGTGTTCACTGGAAAGACCGTCTTCGCTCCGCCAGCACCCAGGTTGAAATTCACGGATGGCGGCGCTGCAGCTTTGATCTGCTCGCGGATGCTGCGCAGCGTGGCCGTGGCGCTCTCCGTGGTGAAGACGCTGGCGGCGGCAATGTCCTTCCGCGACAGGCCAAGCTGTTCGAGCACGTCTCCGGACAGCGCCCTCTTCAGCGTTTCGCGATAGGCCTTGAGCAACGCATCTTTGGTCTGGCCAAAATTATCGTCGTGGCGAAAATCCGCGAAGTCATCGCCGGCAGCGATTGGGTTGCCACCCGCATCGCGCACTCCGGTGGTGACCACCAGCAGATAATTGGAATCTTCATCCAGATGGTCATTCGATTCGGCGAACAGCGTCAGGCTGGCCGGGTCCCAGACGATCTGGTTGATCCCGATTACCTGCGGAGTAAAGTGCTCGAACTCAGCTTCGCGCAGCCCGCGCCCGGGGAGCTTCACCAAGAAGACGGTCTGGCTGCTGACCGTGTTCACGTCAATCGCGCCGTCAAAAGGAATGGAGAGCCGCGGCTGGAGATTGAAGCCGTCCAGTTGGTTCACCAGGGCCAGGTCGGCGCAGTCAGATGGGCGTGTGGCGCAGTTCGGCAGCGGCATGTTCACGCGCAAACCGGTAAGCTGCTGCGAATCAAACGCGGTGAAGCGATCGCTGGGAAAGGGAGACTGCGTGTTCGATTGCAGGTTAAAGAGTGGATGCGTCGCGGCCGCGGCCAGCGCGGGAGTCAGCAGGACTGCCGCGACCAAAAGAATAGTAGTGCGGCGCACAAATGAATATTTTTCATTGAGGGTCGTATGCATGGCGGTAGAACACCTCCAGGGAGAGCTGCATTGGGCGTCCGAAACCATATTCCTTGCGGAAAGGCTTGTCAATGGCTGCGATGGTGAATTTTCTTTGGCTGGACGATCGATCCGTTTTAGGAAAGACGGCAAGGGCCATATACTGATTACTTAATAACGTATTAGATATTAATCTTATGATTATTTTCTGCGCGGGCGGAGCACTAGCTCGCCTCGGCAATTAGGACAGACAGCCTTCATCTCCGCGGCGCATTCTTCGCAAAACGTGCATTCATAAGAACAGATCATCGCTATGCCCACGGCTGGAAGCTGCCGGTGGCACTTTTCACATTCATCTTTCATCTGCAATGCCATAGTGTCTCCTTCAGCGTATGCGAATATTCACCAGGTAGGGGCTGCTGAACTCCGTCATGTCTCCGGCTTTCTTGCCCGCCACCGGCAGCAGCCTTGCGGAAAGCGGCTTGTGCCATTTCACCGCCAGGCTGGCCACGTCGCCCAGGATGCTTTCAAGTTCATGGAGAGAGATATCCCCCGGCAATGGGACGGCGTCCAGCCCGGTGCTGCATACGGAAGAATACGACAGGAGCGAATCGCGGCTGACTGTGCCTGATTCCCAGCGTTTTGCCAGCACTGAATCTTCCAGCACCGGCAGCATCAGCCCGCTATAGCCTGCCTGCTGCACCGGCACGCGCTTGACCGCCGTGGTGATGGTATAGGCGGCGCTCAGGCTTCCCGGCGATCCGATGGGGTTTTGCAGCAACGATTCCAGGGCCGCGCCGATGGAAATATCCTTGAGCGGCACAGGCGTCAAATCGATCCCCTGGTAACGCCAGCCCGTACTCGTGGAGACGCGGCGGGCTATCTCTTCCACCTTCTTTGCCTGCTCGCCCAGGGCGGCGGTCAGTTGCTCGCCTACGGCCTTCAGATCGCCTTTAGCGCCGGCAAAGACCTGCTGCACGATATTGGCCGACTCCAGCCCGAGGGCAAAGCCGTGCCCTGCGTCCGAGGTGTGCGAAACCGGAAAAAATGGGGCCACCGCCGGAGGAAAAGCGCCGGCGGCAAAATGAAAATTGCCCTCGCTGTGCTCCGTGTGTTCTTCCAGGTACTTGATCACGCGCGCAGCGGCCCGAACGCCGTTCCAGTGAATTCCGGCATCGTCCGCTATCACAATGAAGCCGTTGATGTTCTGCGTTTCGGCCAGGATGCGCGCCAGCAGATCAGCCTGCTTCGGATCGTCCGTGTCTTTGCTCATCGCGGGACCGATATCCGGCGTGAACCCTTCCTGCTGCGCTAGCTTGTCATAAGCGTGGAAGAACTCCATGGCCTGGTCTGCCGTCAAACCCCTGGTGTACTCGGGAAACGGCTGCGTGGTGATGCGAATGGTTTCGACTTCATAGCCGGCTTTGGCCAGCGCATCCTTGGCCGCGCGCAACATCTTCAATGCCTCAGCTACCTGCGCGCGATAGTTGGCGCGATCCAGCCGCACAAACGCGGTGACGGTGCGGACTTTGGGCAGCGAAGACGCGTTCGCCGCGGGAGCATCCGTCGCGGTGGCATTTGTCGCGAAACCCTGGGCGCGGCCCATGGATACGGTGAGCAGAAGGAAAAGCAGAGCTGCGGCAAATGGCTTGTGCATGCGCGGGAAATCTCCGCATCGAATTGTACACAAGCGGCAAATGCGATTAGTGCAACTGTTCGGCGCCGCGGCAGTTTTCGACGATCATGTCCTGGGCCTGGTCGCTGACGCGCACAAACTCCAGCCCGTAGCGGAACCCCTCACAGCTGCGGATGACCGCGTCAAGTTTCGCTTCTGTGGACGTGTAGGGGAACGTAAGCTCCAGGCTCACGGTTGCGCCGACGGGAATGGAACAAGGAATATACGCGCCGATGCCGCCGCGGCTCAGGCTGTTAGCACGGCCGTAGGCGGAGCTGTTCTTTCCATCGTTCAGGAATGAGACTTTCAGGCGTACGTCAATTTTGTGGCGCGCCCAGCGACGGGCTTCCGGGCCGCTCTCAACGTGGTGCATGGGGAATTCCATTTCAATTTTTTTCCGTCGTCTGCTTGTCTTAGATCTTCAGCGATTTACGCACAAACCGCAACGGTACAGCGGACAATGTACTTGTGTAGCCCCGCGGGATTGTCCAGCCGAACACGGGTTGCGTTCAATCGTCCCGGCGATCAGTGCGCGTTTCCCTGCACTCTTCTCTCCATGTGGTCGATCACCGTCTTCCACATATCGATCTCAAGCTGAAACTGGTGTTTCAACGGGGATTGCGTGGTATCGACAAAGGCCAGATTGGCTTCCATCTGGCGCACCAGGACGCGCATCTTCTTGATATCGTCACGCAGCGCCTGCGCGTCGTCATGGGTCGCTGCCATCTGCCTGATCTGCGCGTTCTCCGCCGCATGGGCCATTCCGGCCTGGCTGTTGGCGGCCTGTGCGCCCATGCCCGGCGTCTGCTGGATGGCATTTACTGGAATAATGAAACAAAAAATTGCGAACATGCTTGCGCTTTTCAATGACATTGTTCCCTCCGCCGCGACCGACAGGAATTTCAAAATGCAATCGTAACCAGCCGCCGAAGGAATGGCAATTTGCGGGGCCGTGGCTTTTGACCATCTCTGTCCTGCCTTGGCCCACACGGTCGCCCTCTCTTGCAATCAGCCGTGTCCTCCGCGCTCGACGATGAGCTGCATGACCGCCGGACTTACCCATTCGCGGCCATGAAAGCGCTCACCCCAGGACAATGGGGTCACGTCGCGATACTCGTGCATAGATTCGTCGTCGGCGAAGCGAAGGCGCTTGCGCAGCGATGCGCGAGCATTGGGATCGGCGCCGTGATCCAACAGCAGCCCGGCAAAGACATCATCCCGGCGCAAGCCCGTGCGGTAAGGCTGCGATACCACGCAACCAAAGAGCGCAGTGTGGCCGCCGAAGCCATCGGCGTCGATAGCGGCCTTGGCATTCACATCAGCGCCGCGCTCGAGCATCCAGCGCGCCATCTCGATCTCGTCGTTGTCGACGCACAAATGCAGCAGTGTTGCCCCGGCAAGCGGCGCGCCATGCAGGGCAAGCGATTCATCGGTATGGATGAGCATCCAGCAAGTCAAGCCGGCCGCGATGAACAGCCATCACCGGTGTATCGGGGAGATCGATGCCGTGTTCGACAAACAGCTCAAGACAGTGGTGCTTGCCCTGCGGATTACGGGAGTAGGTCTGAAGCAGCATCGCCACCGGGGCCAGGCGGTCGCCGCGCGTATCACTTAATGGGGCGCCCAGCTCAAGCAAAAGCGCAAGACCTGCGCCGTTTTGCGTTTCACACGGACCCATCACTTCATCGATTGCGGGCCGGGCGCCCATGGCATAGAGCTGGCGCGCGGTTTCAAGCTTGCCTTGAAGGCAGGCGCGGCCAAAGGCCTGCTGCAGGTCATCGGCCCCAAGTTCGCGCAGCATGTGAATGATCGCGTCCTGGCCAAGGTTGGCGGCATAGGACATCGGCGGGCCCCAGTTGCCGCGCACACCGCGCACGTCTTCATGCAGCAAGCGAGGATCGCGCAACACCAGTTCGCGGACAGTCTTGACATTGCCGCGCCAGATCGCATTGGTCATGCGGCAGGCGATCACCAGCCGCGGCCAGCTCGGGAGCCCGTAACTGCGGGCAAGCGCAAGCTGCGCGTCGGCCAGCTTGGCGGTTTCCGGCTTGACCGGCTTGGGGTGATGTTTCTGCAAATCCGCCAACGCCGAAGGATCGCCCTGCTTGATGGCGCGGAGCAGGTCCTTGGCCTGGTGCTTGAGTTGTTCGAGGTTGGGACGGACGGGAAAGTGACGATCTGCAAAGTGACGATCTGCCATGACGGACCTCCTTCGTGGTGATGCCCGTGGTCCGCTGTCTCGGGCGAAAAGGAGATTCGTAAATGAGCCTTACGTCGATACCAATCAGGTGGACTCGGTCCTCTCCGCGGACGGGCGGCGTCCTGTACGCCAACGGCAAGTATACCCGATGCATCGAGGCACTTCTTCGGCAAACATCCTCCGCCAACCATTTCTTTCTTGATCCAAGTTGATCGCTTGAAGGAAGTTCCGGTAAATTCTTTTAGCGCGCCGCCTGCCCTGTGATTGCGTCTTTGAACACCGCGCCGCCTTTCATTACGAAGCCCACGTTCTCCAGCGCGCGCACGTCCTGCAGAGGATCGCCGGTCACGGCGATCACGTCGGCAAACTTGCCCGCTTCCAGCGTGCCTACGTCCTTGGCGCGTCCGATGAGATCGGCGGCGTTGCTGGTGGCCGCGTGGATGGCCTGGGCCGGCGTCAGCCCGAACTTCACCATGTAGAAGAACTGTTTCGCGTTGTCGCCGTGCGGATACACGCCGGCATCGGTGCCGAACGCCATCTTCGCGCCGCCCTTCACTGCGCGCTCAAAGTTCTCACGCTGCAAGCGCCCGACCATCTTTTCTTTTTCCACGTTCTCCTTCGGCAGCCCGAACTCGATGGCTTTGCCCAGGATGTAGTCGTCGTTGTAGATGTCCATCACCAGGTAAACGCCGCGCTCTTTCGCCAGGCGGATGCCTTCGTCGTCAATCAGGCTGGCGTGCTCAATGGAGTCGATTCCGGCAAGGATGGCGTTCTTGATTCCCTGCGTGCCGTGCGCGTGCGCCGCGATCTTGCGGCCGGCCATGTGCGCTTCATCCGCCGCGGCCTTCAACTCTTCCGGCGTGAATTGCGGAGCACCCGGACTATCGCCTTTGGAGAGAACGCCTCCGGTGGCCAGGATCTTGATTACGTCCACGCCATATTTCACCTGCGCACGCACCACGTGGCGGATCTGGTCGATTCCGTCGGCAATCTGGTAGTCGCGCTCTTCCGGAAACATGCTGACCCGCGTCTGCGGTGAGAAATTGTTCAGATCGCCGTGTCCGCCGGTGATCGAGATGCCCGGCCCGCTGGCCACAATACGAGGCCCGGGAATCAGTCCTTCATTAACGGAGTTGCGCAGGTCCACGGCCAGAAACGGCGCCGAGCCCACATCGCGCACGCTGGTGAATCCGGCTTCCAGGGTCTTGCGCGCGTTGATCACAGCGGCAAAAGCGCTTTGGAACGGCGTATCTTTGAAATTGTAGATCTCGTCGTAACGATCCGCGCGCGCGCCCAGGTGCGTATGGCAATCGATCAACCCCGGCAGCACGGTCGCCTTGGAAAGGTCCACCACGGTCGCGCCGGCGGGGATTGAAGTCGGACTGGCGGGCACGACACTCTGAATGCGATCGCCAACCACCACGATCACCATATTCTCGCGGACCTTGTCTCCGGTGCCGTCAAACAGGCGTCCTGCACGGATATAGACCGTTTTGGGTGCGGGCTTTTGTGGCTGCTGCGCCAACGCGGGCACAACCGCGACCATCGCCAGAACGAAGAGAATCAACCGTTTCATCCAAAACTCCTTGGGCAAAGTACCGCAGAGTATATACGAAGAAAAGCGGCGAGGCCGGGGCCCCTGACACGCGCGGGTTTCGCATGGCGGGGTTGGAAGCCTGATCACGCGCCGAGCCGCTTTGCTTCAGGGCTGGATGGCCAAACCAGATCCATACTGTTGCAGCGGTTTGGAGCGTAGCGACAAAAATCAACGAAGCGGCGCGCTTCAGGGTCTACTGTTTGGCAACCAAAAGCACCCGGGAAAAATTCAGCCAGATTCTCCACCGGTCGTATTCGCGGCTGTGCGATGTTGCCGTGACCAGCGCTTCTTCCACGCAATTCTTGCTGAAGATCACCTGCAACTTTGAGCCCAGGCTGACCAACGGTCCGATCAACATGGTGGCATCGCGTTCGCCCACGGGAAGGATCAGGTCGCGCTCCTGAAACGGAAGGCCATTGCTGGCAATGCCTCTCAGGATGGCGATGGTGCCGCCTTCAGGCAAGTGCAGCGGCTGCGGGTCCGGCGAAGAGGACGAAGGTTCCGCTTGCATCTCCACACGCGGCTGCGTTGCTCCGCTGGTGGTAGCGCCGCTGACCACGGTCACTGCGGGCACGCCCAGCTCCCAGTCTTCCGGCGGAAAATAAATTCCCCAGAAATTTTCCGGACGGTACAGCTCGATCCCGTATTCCCGCTCGCCCGTATCCGCCCAGACTACCTGCCCAACGCGCCACTTGTACGGCGCCAGCATGGCCACGCGCACTTCCATCTTGGGCTCAAGCGGCACCGTAGAACGGATCTTCGCGCCATGCCGGTTGACCAGGATCGTTTCAGCGGCCCCGCTTACATGGGACCCGTCACTCTTCTGGCCGGAAACCGCCAAGGCTAGCGAAACAAGAACACGAGAGCTTCTGCGCCCTCGTTCATGTGCAATGAGTTGCGCCATATGTCTCTTCGCAGACACACTTGGATTTCAGGAAACTATAGAACCTTCGGCCAGTTATCGCCATATTACCGGTAACCCAATCGTTCGCTACCAAAAAAGGAACGCGCTATTGTCCCAAGGTAACCTCGCTGATCAATAACTCAAATTGTTCCAACCTCGCTGCCTTGATTTCATTGAAACAGGCTCACGATCACGGCCTATTTCTTTGCAAATCAGCTATTTCCGTGATGTTTGTCCGCCGCTGCCCCCGACGCACTTGACCGTTGCCGACGCCGTTCCTTCCGGCAAAATCAATTGGCCGGTTCAATGCTGCTTACATAAATCGTCTGCGTGGCCTTGTCCAGAGCGCCTTTGATCTTCACTCTTTTCGCGGCAAGCTCCGCCGGACGCTCCTGGTCATTCAGCTTGTAAATTTTCTTCGTCGCCGGGTCATACAGCACATACCCGTATTTTCTGGAGCATCCCTTCACGCAGTTCGCGGCGCTATTCACCCGTGCCTTCTGCATGATCTCCTTGTGCCCTCCCTTCGCCGCACACTGGCCGTCAGAGATCACGCCCACAAACGTCTGGATCGGCGCTTTGGCTTTTGCAGTAGTTTTTGCCGGAGCTTTCTCTTGCGTCGCAGCTTTCTTTTCCTGCGGCTGCGCCGGCGTCCCCTGAACCGCAAACCCGCAAACTGACAACATCGCAATTGCAAATACCGCGCTCCCTACCGAATACTTCTTCATTCAATTCTCCTGTCCCGATCCTGGGCTCTCTCCGTGTCTCCGTGCCTCCGTGGTGGATTTGCTTCTCCGATCACGGCAATGTCGTCGATCACGTTGCGATTCCGGCGATCGCTATCCTCCCAGGTGTTCCTGGAAGAACCGCACCATCTCCACCGTCGACCGTATGCGGTTGGGGATCTTGCGCCAGCCGTGACCTTCGTCGGGGAAGAGGATGTACTCCACCGGCACGCCGCGGTCTTTCAGCGTCTTTACAATCTGCTCGGCTTCAATCACCGGCACGTTCGTGTCATTGGCGCCGTGCTGCACCATGGTTGCCGCCTTGATGCGGTCCAGTTTGTAAATTGGCGAAAGCCGGTCCAGCATCTCTTTCTGCGTTGCCGGATCGCCATATTCAATCGTCGAAATCGCCGCCATCCACGGCTGCGTGTGCTGGAAGAACGTCATGAAGTTGACGATCCCAAACAGGTCTACTCCCGCCGCAAAAAGGTCGGGATACTCCGTAATCCCCGCCATGGTCATATAGCCGCCGTACGAGCCGCCGGTAATGCCGATGCGTTTGGGATCGGCCAGGTGATTGTTCACCAGGTAATCGACGCACGCCTTGATGTCCCTCACACCGTTGACCCGCAGCTCGCCGTTATCCAGGTTCACAAACCTCTTGCCAAAGCCCGACGACCCGCGCACGTTCGGCGCAAACACGCCAATCCCCTGCGCCAGCAGTGCCTGATAATCGCTGCGGAAAGGCGCGCGCTCTTGTCCCTCCGGCCCGCCGTGAAAACTTACAACATATGCTCCGGGTCCATTTTGATTTTTCGGCCGGTATAACCAGCCGCTCAGTTCCAGCCCATCGAACGACTTGAACGTAACCAGCTCCGGCTTCACCAGCGCCGCCAGGTCCACTCCCGGATGCGGGCTGAAAGTAAGCTGGCGGAACCGCTGGGTCTTCACGTCCATGATCCAAATGTCGGTGGTCTGCGCCGCGCCGCCAATATTCATGGCCAGCTTCGAACCATCTTTGGAGAAAGCAAGGCCGCCTGCCAGCTCTCCCGGCAGGTCCGTCACATACGTGTGCGCATTCTTTGCCGGATCGTACAGCCCGAGCATGGTCTTACCTTTCACGTTCCACAGCAGCGCCGCCATGGTGCCCTGCTCGTTCAGCCGCAAGCCATCCAGTTCGCCGTTGCCCAGGGACGAGATAATCTCGATGTCCCCCGGCGTTCCGTCGGCGGCAATCTTGATTCGCCCAAACGCCATCAGGTCACGGTCTTTGTTCGTGCCGATGTACGCCGCTCCCCCGTCCGGCGTAAGCTCGCCGAAAAACAGCGCCACGCCATCATGCTTGGTGATCAGCGTGTCCTTGCCGCTGGCCAGATCCAGCACGTACAGATTGTTGTCGCCGCGGTTCTTCAGCCGGTTCAGCAACGCCCGCTTGTTGTCCCTGGAAATTCCGTCGATGCTGCCGATCCCCGGGTTCTTCGCCACCAACCTGGTCTGGCCTGTAGCCACATCGATCATGAAGCTGTCGCGCCGCGCCGGATCGTCCCTGCTGGAATCGATGGCGATCTGCTTGCCGTCGTCCGTCCAGGCGTCAAAGCCATTGTTGTCTTTGCCGCCCTGCGTCAGCAGCTTCATGCCGGTGCCGTCGGGCTTCACCACGTAAACCTGTGTGTTCAATCCTCCGCCCGGCGCGATCGTCACGGCGATCCAGTCGCTCGCCGGAGACCATTCCTGCCCCGTCACCGGATCGTCGCCGTTGGTGACCATGCGCGGATATCCGCCCTCCGCCGGCACAATCCACACCTGCGGCGCTCCGCTCATGTTGGAGATGAAGCTCACCCATTTGCCGTCGGGGGAGAAGCGTGGGGCTACAGCGCTACCAACCCGCGCCATGCGCGCGACGGCGGCGGCAACGTCTTGCGACTTGGCTGAAGACGGGGGCGGATTCTGGCTTGCGGTCTGCGCAAGTGCGGTGACGCTCAGGCAAGTCACGATTGCGACTATCGAAGTTCGGTGAACAATTTGGCGGACAATCATTTGGTTTCTCCTTGCCCATTGGACTTGCTCACCCTGAGCGCTGTCATCAACTCGTAAGTCCTCTTGGCTTCCAATTCTGGCAATCTTCGGCAATCTCGGCGATTTTGGCAATTTCTCAAAATTTACTTTCTGGTTAACACCCTGCCTCCCCTACCCCCTCCCCATTCGTCCCACATCATCCCAATTTGGCGTAGGTTTGTCCCAGACTCTGTCTGGGATACTCGCCCTGCTCTGCACCTCAAGCCCGAAGCTGTTTTTTTACTACTTGATCAATAGACGATGCGCGATACTAGCGCATTTCTCGCTCGCGTAAAAGCGCGAAATAGGCCATCTTGACAGGCCCACTTCGCAGAAGGGTATCAAATTTTTGCGACCCTCTGCCTGACACTGTTCGCAGACCGCAACGCAAACGCGGTTCTCCTCCGCTTACACCATTCCTCTGCGCTTCAAGGGTTTTGGGGTTTCACTCCTGAACGGGCTCTCTCTGCGTCCTCTGCGGTTCAAGGTTTTGGCTCTCGGTTTTCTCCGCGTCTCCGTGCCTCCGTGGTAGGGGTTGGCCTCGATCCGCGTTTATCCGTGTTCATCCGCGGTATGGTTCTTCTCACGCCCAGTAAGTGCGGTCCAGCGTCCGATACTGGATCGCCTCGGCGATGTGCTTGCTTTCGATCTGCGGGCTGGCTTCCATGTCGGCGATCGTCCTCGCGACCTTCAAAATACGGTCATGCGCCCTGGCGCTCAGTCCCTGCTGTTGCATGGCGCGCTCCAGCATGCGCTCACTGTCGCTGCCCAGGTCGCAGTAGGTCCTGATCTGGCGCGAGCTCATCTGCGCGTTGGAGTAGTTGCGCTCCCCGGCGGCGGCAAACCGATTCAATTGCACCTCGCGCGCTCGCACCACGCGCTCGCGGATCTGCCCCGAGCTTTCCGTCTTGCTGTCGCTGCCGCGCAGCTCTTTGTAATTCACCGCCGGCACGTCAATGTGAATATCGATGCGGTCCATCAGCGGCCCGGAGATTTTGGAAACGTAACGCTCGATCATCGGCTTGGTGCAATGGCACTCGCGCTGTCCCGAGCCGTGATAGCCGCACGGACACGGGTTCATGGCCGCGGCCAGCATGAATCGTGCGGGAAACGTCAGGGACATGGCCGCGCGCGCAATCGTCACATTGCCGTCTTCCAGCGGCTGCCTCATGACTTCCAGCACGTTGCGGGGAAACTCCGGCAGCTCGTCCAGAAACAGAACGCCGTTGTGCGAGAGCGAAACTTCACCAGGACGCGGAATGATCCCCCCTCCGATCAGCCCGGCATCGGAGATGGTGTGGTGCGGCGCGCGAAATGGCCGCGTGCTTACCAGCCCCGCATTGGCGTCCAGCACGCCGGCAACGCTGTGGATCTTCGTGGTCTCCAGGGCTTCTTCAAACGTGAGCGGCGGCAGTATGCCGGAGACGCGTTTGGCCAGCATGGTCTTGCCCGAGCCCGGCGGCCCGATCATCAGGATGTTGTGCCCGCCCGCGCAGGCAATCTCCAGCGCGCGCTTGGCGGTGAACTGCCCTCGCACTTCCTTGAAATCGGCCGCGCCGCTCTGCTCCGGCTCCCCCAGCATCTGCGACGTATCCACCTTCAGCGGCGAGACGCCATTCCCGCTGTTCAGCAGGTTCACCACGTCAATCAGCGACTTCACCGGATAAACATTCACGTCGCTGACCACTGCGGCTTCCCGGGCGTTCACTTCCGGCACAATCAGGTTGGCAATCTTTTTTGCGCGCGCGGCAATGGCAATCGGCAGCGCGCCGCGCACCCCGCGTATCCCGCCGTCGAGCGATAGTTCGCCAACCATCACGTATTCCGGCAGCTCTTTTCTTACCAGTCCGCCGTACGCGCCCAGGATCCCCATGGCCATGGGCAGGTCAAAACCGGAGCCTTCCTTCTTGATGTCGGCCGGAGCCAGGTTGATGGTGATCTGCGTGAGGGGAACTTCATAACCGCAGTTTCTCAGCGCCGCGCGGACCCGTTGCTTGCTCTCGCGAACGGCGGCGTCGGGCAGGCCGACGGTCTGGAAATTTTCTTTAGGGTCTCGGGACGGGCTGACATCGACCTCCACCTCAATGATGTTGGCGTCGATTCCAAAGACTGCGGCGCTCTGGGTCTTGAAGAGCATGCTTGCGGACGTTCTCCTGGCTGGCGGGAGCATTCTACAAGAGTTTCGCCCATGCGGTATCTATCGCGAGTGGAAGTGTCCATTCCGTCGGTGTGGTCTTTCCTCAAATTTTGGCAATTTCGGCGATTTTGGCAATTTTGGCAATTTTGGCAATTTTGGCAATTTTGGCAATTTTGGCAATTTTGGCAATTTTGGCAATTTTGGCAATTTTGGCAATTTTGGCAATTTTGGCAATTTTGGCAATTTTGGCAATTTTGGCAATCTTATGATCTGTGTTCTCCAGCGGTAGAGTCCGCTCTGGTACGTGCCTCCATGACGTTACGTAAGTGCATGTTTCCATTGAATCCTGCACCCGTTTGAAAGTACCATCAGCTCAATCTCTCCGGTATTTTTTATGATGCGGCACCCCGAACCTCGCGTTGATATCAGCCTCGACGTCAAGGTGTGGGGCCTGGACGTTTACGGCAAGCCTTTCGTTCAGCATGCGCGCACCGTCAACGCCAGCTCCGTGGGCGCGCGCCTGATCGGGATCGACTGCGTCCGCGAAGGTGAGGTAATCTCTCTTCAGCACGGCGAGCAGAACGCCCGCTTCAAAGTAATATGGGTAGGCCGTGATTCCGCTAAAGCCAGGCAGATCGGGATTTTTTGTGTGGAGCCGGGCAAAACCCTCTTCGGCGCGCGGCTGCACGCAGCAAAGAGTTCCGCAGCCTTTGCCGGAAGAACAGCGGCGGCGTTTCCGCCACACAATGCAAGGAGACCTATGCAAGACACGCCAGGAACCAGAAGAAGCCAGCAGCGTTTCCACTGCACCGGTGGCGTTGAGCTGCGCCGCAATGAAGGCGCCCCGCCTGTCTTTGGCAATTTAAGCGACATCAGCCTCACCGGGTGCTACGTCGAAACCGTCTCCACCCTCCCTGCCGGCACTGAACTCCTCTTCATGCTCCGCGTGCGCGATACGGTGGTACGCGGCCGCGCTGAGGTCAAGACGTCGCACCACGCCGTCGGCGTCGGCCTGGTCTTTCTTCATATGAGCAAGGAAGATCAGCAGAAACTTGAGTTCCTCATCGGCACTCTTGCCGGGTCGGAGGAGTTGCGTCCCGAAGACCAGCGCAAGCTGGTGCCTGAAGATCCCTTGCCGCAGGTACGGCCTTTTTCCGGCAACACGGTGCGTCCGGCGGCCGCCCAGGCAGGCTCCGGCCAAATGTCCGTCCAGATCGCGCGCACCATCACGGAGCTCAACCAGGTGGAGCAGACCCTGGTGATCGACAAGGTTGACCCGCGCATCATCGCCCAGTTTCATGATGCCGTGGAGCACATCCGGCAGACCGCGTGGTCCGTGGTGCAGTGGGTGGAATTGCACTCCACGGGCGGAGATCCTTTTGAGGTCCTGCCGCAACTGGAAGCCGAGCGCATGCACATGCTGCGCAAACTGGCCCACAACGTCACCGCCGATCTCGATTCCGGCAGCGTCACCCGCTTCACGGAAGGTATCTCGAAAATTTATGAAGAGGTGGAGGCGCTTTACCGCGGGCTGAGAAAAATTGTGATCGATTCGCCGGAAGACAAGTAGCCATTGGCGAATGGCGGTGTCATGCGGGTTGAAAATCGCAATTTGTAATCGGGTGATCGTGCGTGGGCAGCGTTGTCCACGCTGCAAAATTTCAAATTTAAAATTACCCGATTACCAATCTTCTTCAAACTCTCTCCACCGCCAGCGCCACGGAGTTCCCTCCGCCCAGGCACAGCGCAGCGATGCCCCGTTTGCCGTTTCGCCGGATCAATTCATAGATCAGCGTCACCAGCACCCGCGTGCCGCTGGCTCCAATCGGATGTCCCAGCGCAACCGCTCCGCCGTTCACGTTCACCCGCGCCGGATCAAGGCCAAGCTCCTTGATCACCGCCACCGACTGCACCGCAAACGCCTCGTTGATTTCGTAGAGGTCAACTTCGTCCGGCTTCCATCCCGTCTTGGCCCAGATTTTTCTGATGCCGTCCACCGGAGCCATCATCACCCACTCCGGCGCTGTGCCGCTGGTGGCCTGAGCCACTACGCGGACCATCGGCTCTGCGCCCAGTTGCTTCGCCCGTGAAGCCGAGGTCACCACTACCGCCGCCGCTCCGTCATTCATGGTCGAAGCGTTCCCTGCCGTGACCGTGCCGTCTTTCTTGAAGACCGGTTTCAGATTGCCCAGCGCCGCCGCGGTGCTGTCTTCACGCGGGCCTTCATCTTTCTCAAACAGCACGGGCGCTTCGCCTTTCTTTTTCGCCGGCAATTCTACCGGCACAATCTGGTTCTTGAAGCGGCACTCTTTCCACGCCTGCACCGCCTTTTGGTGCGATCCCACGGCGTACTCATCCTGCTGCTCGCGTGTGACGCCGTATTTCTGGGCCACGTTCTCGCCCGTCATGCCCATGTGGTAGTTGTTGTAAATGTCCCAGAGACCGTCATTCACCACCGAGTCAATGATCTGCGAGTTCCCCAGCCGGTAGCCTTTACGCGCCTGCGGCAGCAGATACGGCGCATTAGTCATCGACTCCATGCCGCCCGCTACCACGATCTCCGCGTTGCCCGTCTGGATCGCCTGCGTCGCCAGCGCCACCGCTTTCAATCCCGAGCCGCAAACTTTGTTGATCGTCATGGCGCCCACGGTATTGGCAAGTCCGCCGCCCAGCGCCGCCTGGCGCGCGGGATTCTGTCCCAGCCCGGCCGCCACCACCAGGCCCATGATGCATTCGTCCACCTGCGCGGGCTCCACTTTGGTCCGCTTCACCGCTTCGCGCACTGCGATGGCGCCAAGCTGCGGCGCTGACAGCGGCTCCAGCGACCCCTGAAATTTACCGATCGGCGTGCGCACGCCGCTGATGATGACAACGTCTTCCATAACGTCTCCTATCTCACAATGATAGTGAAAACGGAAAGTTTAGCCAATCGCGCCGAAAGGCCGCGTCACATCGGGAACGTGATGCGTTACCCGGACCGGTCGCCGCGCAGGCTGGCGTAGGCCCGGCCTGCCTCCCACAGCAATCTCTCTCCCCACTCCCACAGCTGGTGCGCGACCCGTTGATATGCCGCCGCGCGCGCGGCATACTCCACGCTGTTGGGAAGATCGTCCACGCGATAGAGAGCCAGCGCCTGGTCGGGATACGACCCGTCAAGCATTGGCCCGTCAGCCAGTATCCGTAAAGCCGGCGGAAAGCCGAACGGAGCAAGCATGAAGTTCAGTGACCTGAATTGGCCCGCGCCAACGTCAACATTCCTGCTGCAATCCGTGAATGTGGTTAATAGGAGGTAGGTCGATCCGCTCTTCTGAATGGTTTGCAGCGCGCACTCGATATCGGAAAAAGAAAGATGCACCAGACCGTCCCGGCAAAGTACCAGGTCGGCCTGGGGCAGCGGGCCGCGAGTAATGTCAGCTTGGATAAATCTGCGTCCTGGGCCGCCATAACGCCTGACATTCTCTCGCACCAGCTCAGGCACAATGTCCGCCCCGGTGTAATTGACCGCGGGCATGTCGGTGAGCCGCATCCAGTTGAAATCACCGCAGGGAATATCGAGAACAGAGTGGATGCCCAGCTCCCGGAACAGCTCGCTCAGCTGTAAGCGCAGCACCTCCGTTCGTGCCGCAGTCGACCCCGGTCCTGACCTCGATTCCGGGTCGTCCCACCAGTTCCGTTTGTAGATCCGGGTGAAGACTCTTTCCGCGTCTGCCATTGATCACCCCGCCGGGACAATCGGGATTTTTCATTATAAGATGGGCGCGGAGCCAAAACATTCTCATAACCTATGCCCAATGAACAGCAGCAGTCAGTTCCTTCCACCATCCTCGATCCATCTGCCGCAGGGCCCGCGCCGCTGGAGCGGGGTCTGATCGCGCCGTTGTGGCACACCCTGCTGATCACCGCCTTGATCCTGGGAAACTCTTTTCTTGGTTCATCAAAGCTCGGCACGGTCCAGGGTTCGGGTTCCCGGATCCTGCTCTATGGCAGCACGTTTGTCACACAACTGGTGCTGATCCTCCTGGTCTGGTTTGGAATCCGGCTGCGCCGAGTCCGCATGCGCGACCTGATCGGCGGACGCTGGAAGACCGTGGAAGCCTTCCTGTTGGACGTAGCTCTGGCTTTCGGTTTTTGGATTGTGTCGTTAATACTGCTTTTCGTGATCCGCGTTGCCTTAGGCACCATCGATCTTCACAACATGCAGAAATCAGTCGATGATACCGTGCGCCTCCTTGGTCCAATGGCCCCGCACACTTATCTTGAGGCCGGACTCTTTGTGCTATTGAGCATCTGCGCGGGCCTGTTCGAAGAAATCATTTTCCGCGGATATTTACAGCGCCAATTTGGCGCGCTTGGCCGGAATGCGATCGTCGGCATCGTGGCTTCGGGAGCCCTCTTTGGGCTGGCGCATGGATACCAGGGAGCACGAATGATGATTGTGATCGGGTTCTTTGGAGTTTTCTTCGGCATACTGGCGCACCTGCGGAAGAGCTTGCGGCCGGGTATGATGGCTCACGCATTCCAGGATTCCATCGCCGGTATCGGGCTTTTCAAACTCGTTACCCGGCATTGATCGTTCTCGCCTGCATCGTCTCTCCGCTATCGCCAAACCGCCCGCATGTCTAAAAACCTTGGTTACCAAGGTACCAGCGCGAGCGTCGTTGCCGTTCCGTGATTTTTTTGCCGCGTGTTTACCGCAATGCAAAAATCATTTCACGGATGC
Source organism: Terriglobia bacterium (assembly GCA_041488515.1). Lineage (GTDB taxonomy): Bacteria > Acidobacteriota > Terriglobia > Terriglobales > Acidobacteriaceae > Angelobacter. Next base: position 234,479 of record JBGPPK010000006.1, read on the forward strand.
GCCCGCACCGCTTAACACCAAGGATTTTCTGCCGCGCATCGACGATTTTTTTCTAAATTCCGAACGCCATCCCGCTTCAGGACGAGGTCCGGCCTCTTTCGCCCCGGGCGGCAATCAAACATGTCATCAATTTTTTTCTTGACTTCGATTTTCAACCCCTCTATACATTCATCAATTGCGGTTTTTTACTTAGGACCGCACATCCATGAAAAATGGAAAGGGAGAATAGAAACATGGCAACCAAGAAAAAGGCAAAAAAGAAGAGCAAAAAGAAATAACAGCTCTTCACATCAAACCAAAGGGGACGCGCAAGCGTCCCCTTTGGTTTTTGTCTTGGATTCCGTCGCTCCGCTCCACACCGATAAACATCGCTTCTGCTCCTGTTACGTGCGGCTCGGTGACACGGGACTCACCGCGAAACGCCGCACGGCAGCAGGAAAGTGTAAGTAGGGTTAGTCAAATTTTGGCAATTCCGGCGATTTTGGCAATTTTGGCAATCGGTTAATCTGACGCCTTGCTCGCCGGCAACGCTTTGCCGTTCAACCCAAGATTGCCCTGGCCTTCCGGTTCCGTGGCTTCCACATTTTCCGGATCATCGAACTCGAGCGTCAGGTTCCGCGTGGTGGTCTCGATTGGATTCAATTCGGCAATCTCTTCTGTGACGGGAGCGCCCAGCTCAACAAATTTTCGCGCTGAGACCATCACCCGGCTCTCCAGCGAACCCACTGCCTTGTTGTAGGCCTCCACCGCCCGGTCCAGCCCCTTGCCTAGGTTTTCCACGTGCGCGCCCAGGTTCCGCAGGCGTTCATGCAGCTCTTTGCCCAGGACGCTGATCTCCCTGGCATTGCGCGCCAGCTTTTCCTGGTTCCATCCGTAGGCAACCGCCTTCAGCAGCGCGATCAGCGTCGTAGGCGAGGCTGGGATTACCTTCTGCGCCACTCCTCGCTCAATCAGCGCAGGCTCTTGCTCCAGGGCGGCGCTGAAAAAAGTCTCGCCGGGCAGGAACATCACCACAAATTCCGGATTGGGATCGAATTGTTCCTGGTATTGCTTGGAACTGAGCTGGGCCATGTGCGTTTGCACCTGCCTGGCGTGGTCGATCAGCTTCTGCCGCCGCACATCGTCATCCGCGCTTTCCACGGCCTCCAGATACGCCAGCAGAGGAGTCTTCGCATCCACCACCACGTTCTTCCCGCCCGGCAGCCTCACGATCAAATCAGGACGCAGCCGTCCTGTGCTCGTCGTCACCGTCTCCTGCTCCACAAAATCGCAGTAGGGCAGCATGCCGGCAATCTCCACCACGCGCTTGAGCTGAATTTCCCCCCATCGCCCGCGAACCGTCGGCGTGCGCAGCGCCTTCACCAGGTTTCCCGTCTCGCTCTGCAATTTTTCCTGGGTCACGATCAGCGATCGCACCTGCGCCGTGAGGTCCCCATAAGCCTGGTTGCGCGCACTTTCGATCTGCTGGATCTGGGCATCTACTTTCTTGAGCGATTCCCCAATCGGCGCCACCAGGTTTTCTACCGCCTGTTGCCGCAGCTCCAGATCGCCCTTCGCCTCGCTCTGGAATTTTTCCAGCGTCGCATTGGCCAGTTGCAGGAACGCCTGATTGTTGCTCTTGAGCGCCTCTGCTGAGAGCGCCTGGAAACTCTCCCGCAGCTCTTCCGTCATCTGGTTGAGCAGCGCGACCTTCTCATCGCTGGCCTTGCGTTCCAGCGCCACGGTTGTTTCCAGCTTCGCCATCGCGGAATTCAGCTGATTGTTCAGCTGCGTGGACTTTCCCGCTTCCGCCCGAGCGCCCGTCAGCTCCTGCTGTAACGCCATCAAGCGTGAGTTCAGCACCGCCGCATTGGGACGCAGCAGCAGCCACGCAATCAGAAACCCAATCGCCGCGCCCAGTGCCACAAACAAAATGTTGAAAAGCCCCGTCATTGCTCAACTCCGATCTTAATGCCTGCGTCCAGACCATTTTCAACGTAAATGTAGACCATTGCGGGATCGAGCAGGCGTTCATGCCTGCGGTCCTCTGCCACAAATTGCCGTCTTTAGACCCTGAGGTCTTTTCGAGCGTTTACGGTAACTCCGAAACTGGTCCAGTGCGCATGGCATCACCTTGCCCGCCATCATCCGTTCACCCCGGCGGTCTTCTTCTCTGTCTCCCGCTCCAGCGGCTGCACCGGCAGGAAAACGCGTTGCTCCGTCGCCGGACACAACCGCCGGTAATCGCACCAGCGGCAATGTTGCCCCGGTTTGGCGTCGAACTCGCCGCGGGCAATCCCCTCGGCTGCTTTGTCAATCTCCGCTCGCGCCGACTCTAATTGTTTCGGCGTGCGAAAGGAAACGGCCTGGCTGTTGTCCTGCACGTTCGCCAGCACCAGCTCCCGCGGCGTGAGGTTCATCTGTGCCACCGCCATGGCGTAAATCGAAAGCTGCAGGCTCTCGTCCGCGAATTTCCGGTCCTTCGGCGCGCCCGTTTTGTAGTCGATCACGCGCACCACGCCGTCCTCCAGCCGGTCGATCCGGTCAATCCGTCCCTTGATCTCCCTGTCGCCGAGTTTGAAGCTGAACTTGTGCTCTGCGGCCATCACCTCGACCGAACCTCTGGGGCTCGATTGCAGCAGCGTGCGCAGTTGCTCCTCTCCCCGCTCCTCGTACATTCTCCGTTGCACCGGATCGTCAATATAGCCCTTGGCAAATTCTCGCTTGAATGCCGCAACCGCGTCCTCAATGCTCCAGACCTCCGCGTGGGCCGCAGGATCGTAATAATTCTTGAGCACCGTGTGGATGGCGAAGCCATACTGCATGGCCGCGGCGGCTTCCCCGGGGATCTTCCAATCGCGCTCCAGCTTGAACTTCATGGGACACGTGGAATAACTCTGCACCGCGTTGGCGCTCAGCGCCATCTCGTCTTTGGCGAACGCCGGCGGCAGGAGCATCCAGCGGCCTACCGGTGACGGCTCCAGCGGCAGCCTGGCTGAGCCGGATCCATTGCTGTCATTTGTGGTCAGCGACCCTTTCAATCTGCGATCGCCAATGAGCGTGCGCAGAAAGCCGGGCGGCGTGGGGTCTTTCTTCCCTTTGCCCGGACGCGACCCGATGCTCAGCCGGTCGCGAGCGCGCGTGATGGCCACATAAAAAAGCCGGCGCTCCTCCTGGTCATGGACTACTTTGCCTTCGCCCACGGCGATGGAGCTGCGCAGCGCCGGCGGAAATTCAAACAGGCTTTCCTTGAAATACGTCGGGAATGCTCCGGAGGTAACGCGCAGCAGCCACACATGCTCGAACTCCAGTCCCTTGGCCGCGTGAACGCTCATCAGTTGCACCGCATCTGGATAGCTGCGCTGGAGTTGGTCCATCTGCGCTTCCGTAAACAGCGGAATGATGCCCCTGCCCTGCTGGTAGTACTCAAGGTATTGCAGGAACTCCGGCAAGGAAGCGTCGCGCACGAACGCCTTTTCCTTCCATGCGGCAACGAACCGCACAATCGCCCGGACCACCGGGTCGTCCTCCGGCAAGCCAAACTGCCGCACCAGGTAGGTGAGCGCTCCCTCGGCGGTGAGTTTCTGCTGTGCGATGAACTCGCGGGCTTCCTTCAACGCCGCCAGCACCGGGGCCGCCGACTCCACCGTTTGCAGCACCGCCTTGAAGCTTTTCTGGCCGCTCGCCGCGCTCAGCTTCTTCCTCAACTCGCCGGCGTTGACGTTGAATTTGGGCAGCGCGCACACGCGAAACAGACTGTCGGCATCATTGTCATTGCCCGCCGCCACCGCCAGCGCCAGCAGGTCGCGCGCCATCGCCGTTTCCAGCACATTCAGCCCGATCACGATGAACGGGATCTCCCGCGCCGCCAGCTCCGCCATCACCTCTTCCCTCTGCACGTGTTGGCGGTAAAGGACCGCCATGGAGCTTTCGCCTGGGCCCTGATGGCCGCGCAACCGCGCGATTTCCTCTCCAATCACCGCCGCCTCGCCTTCATGCGTGCCGCTGATCACGATCTCCACCGGCTCGTCAAAGGCGAAGCGTCCCTCCTGCTGGTCGCGCCGGTCTCGCCCCGATTGCAGCGGCGCGCGCTGAAACTGCACTCGCTCGCCCAGCGACTGCACCGGCGGGTTCTCATTGATCGCTGCAAACGCCACCCGCAGGATGTTGCCGCGCGAACGCTGGTTCTCATCCAGCACCACCCCCTCCGTCCGCGGGAAACGGTTCTGGAACTCTTCGAACGCCGCGCTGGAGGCCCCGCGAAAACGATAGATCGCCTGGTCGGGGTCGCCTACGGCAAAAATGTTTTGCTCTTCGCCCGCCAGCAGCTCAGCCAGAATAATGTTGCTGGAATTGCAATCTTGGAATTCGTCGATCAGGATGAATCGCGCCTTCCGCCGCTCGCGCTCCAGCAGTTCTTTGTCTGACTCCAGCAGGCGCACTGCGTTACGGATCATCATGCCGAAGGTGCCCAGGTTCTCGCGTTCCAGCAGGCGCATCGCGTTCGTGTAGACGCGCGCGATCTCCTGCCAGCGCTCGATGGTTTCCTGCTCGCCCATCTCCTGCACGGCCTTGGAACGGCAGTTGCGCGGCAGTCCGGCGCCCGGACGCAGGCAGTCCACATACTCCTGGAATTTTTCCGGCCCTACCAGCTCCTCATGGCAGCGATCGAAGAAGTTCTTCAGGTCTTCCAGAAACTGGCCCAGATCGGCCGGTTTGATGAAGCGCTTCAATCCCAGCTGGTCGATCCGCTGCCGCAAAAAAACGTAAACGTCTTCCGGCAACAGCAGGTTGAAATCCTGGCCCGCGCGCTTGAGAATGCCCAGACAGTACGCATGAAACGTGCCGGCGAAGATCGTAGTTTTAAACATGGGCGCTTTGCGCCGCAGCCGTTTCTCCACCCTGGCCTTCAATTCGTCAGCCGCATTGTCGGTAAACGTGATCGCCAGGATCTCTTCCGGCTTTGCGTGCCCCTGCTCAATCAGCCAGGCGATGCGCTCCACCAGCACCGTGGTCTTGCCTGTGCCGGCGCCGGCCAGCACCAGCATGGGCCCCAGAGCGTGCTCGATTGCCTGTTTCTGCCTCGGATTGGGAGTGAAGATCGCCACCGTTGAGAGACTTGCCTCTATTATGCGAATCTTAAGCGAAGGGAGCAATGGCTAAATGGAATTAAGTTGAGGAAAACCGTTTTTTGGGACGGGCGGCCTGATTGGCGAGCGCCGAAGCGCCCCTTCCCTACCCGCCTGCTCGCTCCGCTTCCATCGCCTTGCAGACTTGCCTGGCCTGCCACAGGTGGCGACGGTCATGCGCCGCGATGATCAGTAGCCCTGTACCCACAGTAAAGTGAAACAATCGGATGAATGGGTTCGTGAAGCGGACGCGATTCAAATCCATGTCCCGCGCTTCCTGGATCAGCGACCGGACTTCGTCATGCGCCTTCACAAAGGCCCGCAGTACGTCGGCTCCATCTTTGTGCGCCGCCGGCAGAGCTTTCTTCGGCGCCTTGAGCTTTCTCCGCGGCGGCGGCTCCATCGCACCGATAAACCATCGCCCAAACCAGCCCGGCCGGATTGGTCCGCCCCGGGGAACAGTGCCCGGCTTGACGGCATGCACAGCCGTCCGCAGCGCAGCAATATAGACAGTATTGATCCGCGCCAGGTGGTCCAGGCATTGCGCCACGCTCCAGCCCGTGCCTCCGCCCGGCTGCCAGTTGAGTTGCGCTTCGGTAAGACCGGACGCTAACTGCCGCGCCTCCTGGTCAGCCCGCTCCAACTCGTTGAGCAGCGCCTGTAAGTCTGCCGGAAACGGCTGTTCAGTCATTTGGATCTCATTGGTGGACATCATCTCCTCGAAACACAATTCTTACACACCGCGACCCTTCGCCGCATGGCAGCCCCTATCAAATTCACATTTCCGTCAGGGACACCAACCAATCTATGGATAACCCACCGGCAGTTTTTTCATAATGGATGTTACTTCGTCCCTAGGTTCCGCAAACTAGCCATTAACTATTCTTGACTACAACCTGAGCTGCCGCTGGGTGTATCCTAATAATGGTCACAAGGAGCGGCTATGAAAGCTATTCTTATTTCTGTCCTATTAACCTTCTCCCTACTGCTAACAAGCTGTGGCGACAGTAACGGCCCTCACATCGGCCACCCTATTGGACCTTTTGTGTTCACCGTTGGCCAGACATCAGACAATCTTTTCAGCTTTAAAGGTTCGGACACAGGAAGTATCTTGCCGGTCTCCAGCGCCGTTACCGGCCACGCGCCTTCCGCCGTCGTGATGCAGCATTTTGATATCTCGCGCATGAATCTTTATGTGACAGATGCAGCCAGCAACAATGTAGTCGTGCTTAGTCTGGACCCAGAATCAGGCATGGCTGGCGGGACTGGAATCACGGTCCCTGTTGGTTCGAATCCCATAGCACTGGGGCTGCGGGGCGCCTTTGGCACCGTTAGCGCAAACGGACCTGTGGACATGGGTGCGCTCTACGTTCTGAACCAGGGATCCAATAACATTTCCGGTTTCCAGATTACCGATACTTCCGGCCATATGACCGCGGTGCCGGGATCTCCCTTCGCAACGCAAGCGAACCCGCAGGCCTTCGCTATCGTCTCCGGTGGAACTTTGCCGGCAAACATTACTACCTTTATCTATGTCGCCAACGGCGCTTTGGGCAGTATCTCCGGGTTTAAGGCGAACGCGGATGGATCGCTGACCGAAGTGGCCGGCTCACCCTTCGCGGTTGGAGCAAACATCAGTGCTTTGACCGGCCGTCTCGGCGGGACGATTCTGCTGGCTTCCGATGCCGGCAACAACCATGTCCTCGGCTTCAAGATTTCAGATACCGGCGCGCTCACGCCATTCCCGGGATCGCCCTTCCCTGCGGGCAGCCAGCCCGGGGCCATCATTTTCGCTTTTAACGATTTCGTCTACGTGGCCAACCGCGCAGGCAACAGCGTGTCCGCTTACAAGTTTGATTTCAACAGCTCCACCCTGACGCCGGTACCCGGCTCTCCATTCCCGGTTGGAACCAGTCCGGTGGCGATGGGCACAACCCGTCCGCTCCAGTTGTATGTAGCGAACCAGGGCTCCAGCGACATGACGGCCTTTACCATCGATCCGAACACCGGCATCCTGACACGGGTAGCAGGATCGCCGTTCCACCTTCCAGTCGCGCCGAATGCGATCCAGACCTTGTTTGTGATGAACGTGGATTGATTTCTCCGCTGTCCTGAAGCGAAGCCTTAGTCGAGCAGTGGCTTCTCAGCCCTTTACGTCAGCTCCGCCATCGCCACTGCCACTGCGGCAACGGCGGCGGTCTCCGCGCGCAGAATGGTATAGCCCAGAGAAGCCGATTTCCATCCGGCCGCGGCAAGCAATTCCAACTCAGTCTCTGACCATCCGCCCTCCGGCCCTAAGGCCAGCGCCAATGGAGGCATGCAGCCGGCAATGGCCGCTTTCAACGAGACGTGCTCCTCAGCTTCAGACAACAAGATCCGCGATCCTTGCGTTTCCGCCAGGACCTTCTTCAGCGTCACCGGGGAGGCAATTTCCGGGGGCGCGATTCGCCTTGCCTGTTGCGCCGCTTCACGGGCAATCTTGCGCCAGCGCTCCACGCGCTTCATGGCGGCCTTGGCCAGGTGCTGCTCTGTGCGCTGCGACAACACCGGGACAATGCTGCTCACGCCCAGCTCCGTCAACTTCTCCAGCGCCCACTCCAGCCGATCGAATTTGAAAATCGAGAGATAAACAGTGACGTGCGGCAGGGTCGCGCTTTCAACTTCGGCGCCAAGCTGGAACTCAACTTGTTCCGTTGTGGCTTCGACGATGGTTCCATGGCGCAGCACGCCATCCGCGGCCACGTCAAACTGCTGTCCTGCCTTGGCCCGCAGCACGCGGAAAAGATGGTTTGCATTTGGGCCGAGCAGGTAGGCGCGGTCTCCTTCCACGCGATCGGCGATCCAGCGTCGGCGTGTCATACCCGCGCCAGCATCACATAGGACACGGCGGCAAGCCCCAGGTAGAGAATTCCCAGCAGCCGGCTTTGGAATACCAGGGCCTCCAGCGTGGGGAACTGCGCCTGAAAGTAAGCTTCGGCGGCGCTGAGCAGGGAAAAGATGGTGCCGATGATGATCCAGCCCAGGTGGCCCCAGGGAAGAAAGTAGATGGCGCCAAAAATCACTCCTACCACCAGGAAGAGCAGGCTGCGCACTTTCGCTTTGGCGATGGCATTGGCTGCCTTGAAGCGTTCCAGTTGTAGTTCGGCGAACCGTCGCGGCAGCAGCACGCGGATCACGCCGGCCAGACCGGCCACGATCACCACGAACCAGATGTAGTATTTACCCAAAGATATCTTTTACCTTTTCAAACAGGCTGCGCGGTTCAGGCTTGTTCTCAATCGTCTCGCCCAGTTCGGCCAGCAGCTCGCGCTGGCGCTTGGTGAGTTTGTGCGGCGTCTGCACCCGGACCTTGATGTACATATCGCCTTTGCCCGAACTCTGCAGCGCGGGAACGCCTTTGCCGCGCACCCGGAACGTCGTCCCTGACTGCGTTCCCTCCGGCACCTTGAGTTTGTGCTCGCCGCCATCCAGGGTTGGGATGATAATTTCCGCGCCCATGGCTGCCTGGCTGAATGAAATTGGCACGGAGCAATGCAGGTCTTTGCCTTCGCGCTCAAAGAAGGGATGCGGCTTTACCTGCAGCACCACATAAAGATCGCCGGCGTGACCGCCGTTGGGTCCGATATCGCCCTGCTCCTGGTAGCGGATCCGCGTGCCGTCTTCCACTCCCGCCGGGACGTTCACGTCAATCACATGCTCCTTCATCACGCGGGTTTCACCCTTGCACTTGCCGCAGGGGTCGGAAATCACCCGCCCCTGGCCCTGGCATGAAGGGCAGGTGCGCGCGATGCTGAACATGGCCTGCTGATATCGCACCTGGCCGCGGCCGGCGCACGTCGGGCACGTGGAAGGTCCCTTGCCCCCCGCCGAACCGCTGCCTTTGCATTGCTCGCACGATTCATAGCGCCGTACCTTGACCTGGGTCTTCTTGCCGAAGGCAGCTTCCTCGAAAGTGAGCGTGAGGTCGGCGCGCGCGTCGCCGCCGCGTTGCGACCGGCTGCGCCTTCCGCCGCCGCCGACATTTACGCCAAAGAAATCGCTGAAGATATCGCCAAAGATGTCACTGAAGTCGGCGAAGTTCGCGGGATCAAACCCGCTGAAACCGCCGCCACCGTTCACCGCGGCATGGCCATACTGGTCATAGCGCGCGCGCTTCTCCGCGTCCATCAGCACGCTGTACGCCTCGGTGCACTCCTTGAACTTCTCTTCCGCCTGGGAGTTCCCGGGATTGCGGTCCGGATGGTACTGCATCGCCAGCTTCCGGTATGCGCTCTTGATCTCCTGCTCCGTGGCCGTGCGGGTCACGCTCAGTATTTCGTAGTAATCGCGTTTTGCTTGTGTCGCCAAATTTACCTCTGTTTAAACCTCTGCCGGAAACATTCATATCTGGCCCAATCGTTCAATGCCAGGAATCCATGGACCAATCCAACACGTCGGCAAAGGTTTGGCCGACCTCTGCCCAGAACTTGTCAGGTGAAGCGGGAATCTTGCCGGCAAAAGCAATATCTTCGACTGGCGGAGGCACAAAGCCCAAATGATCGTACTGTTTCCGCTTTTTCGCATCCGACAGCACTCGAAAGGCCGTGGCAATTCCTCGAAAGTATTCCACCTCGTCGATATTCCGCGGCTTGCCCGCAGTGTGAAACTCGGCAGCAAGCTTCTGAAACGCGCTCTTGATCTCCTGCTCCGTGGCCGTGCGGGTCACGCTCAGTATTTCGTAGTAATCGCGTTTTGCTTGCGTCGCCAAATTTACCTCTGTGGAAACTTATTCTGCTCAAATAACGCCTTGAGGGCCAGTTCAGAAGTCGCATGAACGTTCGCAACTGCGGTGAGCCCGGCTCGCGCGGCGAACCGCGCACTCAAGAGCGCGGACAAATTTCGGTTCAGGCGTTGCTCTGCAGCGGTTTGGAGCGAAGCGACAAAAGAAAAGATCACCCGACTTTTTTCGCCACCTTCACCATGGCCGGCCGCAGCAAACGCCCTTTCATGCGATATCCCGGCTGCAATTCCTCAAGTACATGATGATCTGGCGCGTCATTGGTTTCAACCATCTCAATGGCGTCATGCACCCGCGGATCAAACGGCTCGCCCTGCGCGGCGATGCGCTCCACGTTCAGCTTTTGCAGCACGTCCTGAAGCTGCTTGTTGATCAGCTCCATGCCCTTGCGCAGGTCTTCCGGTTTGGCGGATGAGTTCTTGAGCGCCAGCGAAAAGCTGTCTACCACCGGCAGCAAAGCTCGGGCGGCATCGGACACCGCGAAGTCGCGGTAATCGGCATTTTCTTTGGCCGCGCGCTTGCGATAATTATCAAACTCAGCCTGCAGCCGCGCCAGCCGGTCAAACAAGTCCCCGCGCTCGGCGCGCAGCTTTTCCAGCTCGCCTCCCGCCTCTATGACTGCGGAATTCGGATCGCCGGCGGTCGCGCTCTTCTCTTCAAAACCGTCAGCCGGATCGGCGGCCGGAAGTTCGTGCTCCAGCATCTGTTTTTGCCGTTCGTCTTTCAATGGCTCGTCTTTCAGTTTCTCGTCTTTCAGTTGCTCTTCAAGGCTGACGTCAGCCCTTCCATTGCTCTTGCCCATTACTGCACCCGGTCTCTTGATTGGAATTTTCACGTGTTCTCATTCAGCAGCTTGTCAAAAAGCTGCGCGATGTATGAGACCGCCGTGATGGTGTGTTGATAATCCATGCGGGTTGGACCGATCACCGCGAGCGATCCGCGCATCTCTTCCCCTACTCTGGCCGGCGCCCCGATCAGAACAAAGTTGCGCATCTCCGGCACCGCCTCTTCCAGCCCGATCACCACGCGCACCGCTTCCTGGCGCGTATCGAGGTAGGCGGACAGCAGATCGGCTACCCGTTCTTTTTCTTCCAGGGTCTTTACCAGATCGCGCAGGCGTTCGCGGTCCTGGTCATTGCCTACAAGATTGGCCACACCTTCTACAAAGATGTTCTTGGCCGGTTCATCGGCTGCCAGCGCACCGCCTTTATAAAGCTCTTCCAGGCTCTTCATCAGCCGGTCATATTCGCTGCGCTCCTGCTCGATGCGGCGGCGCAGCTCGGCTTTTACGTTGCTGATGATCCAGCCGCGGAAATTCTCGTTGATGTAATTGGCAGCGGTGTTCAGGTCGCTCTGGTCAAGATCGCGTTCCAGCCGCATCATGCGGTCATGCACCACGCCGGATTTCGTCACCACCACGGCCAGCACGCGATTGTTGGCCTGGCGGGAGAAGTAAACATGCTCCAGAGCGTTCTTTGGCCCTGCATTCCCGATCGCCACGCCTACTCCGCTCGAAACCAGCGAGAGCACATGGGAAGTCCGTTCGAGGAACTCCTGAACGTCGACCGTGCCTTGCAGGGTGTCTGAAATGAGCGTCTGGTCAGCAGGGGAGATCGTCGCCCGGCCGGAAATCTGGTCAACGTAATAGCGATACGCCTGTGAGGTGGGTACCCGGCCGGCCGAAGTATGTGGCTGCTCGAGAAAGCCGCCGTCAGCCAGATCCGCCATTACATTGCGGATCGTCGCCGGACTGAGTCCATCCTTATTCTGCCGCGAAAGCGTGCGGGACCCTACCGGCTCACCGGTGGAGATATACGTCTCCACGATGGCAGTTAGAATTTCCCGTTCACGGGGGCCGATTTGTCCCGGGTTTGGCATACCGCAGACTTGCTAAGAGATTTATTTACAATAACTTGACAGAAGCATTCCGAACTCCTGCCAGTTAGATTTTAAGGATGTTAGTGAGGCATTGTCAAGATAGCACTTGGGCAAGGAGAGTGCTAAAAATGCGGGCCTCGATGTTGGCCGATAGAGCCGCTTTACTGCACCTGAATCACATCTCCCGGAGCGCCCTTCTTCACCTCGGCCAGGCGCATGAGCACCTGCTTGGCAAAATCATAGAGCGACTTGGCATGGGGAGAATTCTCGCCTTCCAGCGCCGGAGGCTTGCCTGAATCTCCACCTTTGCGGATCTCCGGATCAAGTTCAATCGATCCCAGGAAGGGCACGCCGAACTGCTGCGCCGTGCGCTCCACTCCGCCCTTGGAGAAGATATCGATCTCCTGGTGGCAATGCGGGCATAGAAAGTGGCTCATGTTCTCCACCAACCCCAGCACGTCCACGCGCGCCGTCCGGAACATCTCAATGGCCTTGCGCCCGTCCTGCAGCGAAACATCCGACGGCGTCGATACCACCACAGCGCCGGTGAGCGGTACGGTCTGAAAAAGTGAAATCACAACGTCGCCCGTGCCCGGCGGCAGGTCCACCACCAGGTAATCCAGTTCTCCCCAGACCACCTGCTGCAGGAATTGGCGAATGATCTGGTGCAGCATGGGGCCGCGCCACACAATTGGCTTGTCCCCGGGATTGAGAAATCCCACGGAGATGATCTTCACGCCAAAATTCTGTAGCGGCTCAATCAGGTTCTCATTCAGCACGCGCGGCTGCTGGCTGGTGGCCATCATCAGGGGAACATTGGGGCCATAGACGTCGGCATCCAGCAGGCCTGTCTTGTAGCCCATTTTTGCTAGGGCCACAGCCAGATTTACGGCGATGGTGGTCTTGCCGACCCCGCCCTTGCCCGAACCGACTGCAATGATGTTGTTGACTCCCGGCAGCGGGAAAGGTCCCTGCTGCTGGGCTCCGTGCTGATGTCCGTGGGCCACAATGAGCCTTTCTGGATGGGATTAACTCTTGATTATACGGGAAACAAAACCCCAGGAAACATGGAGAAAGGGAGGGAGCAGAGGAATTCAATGTTGTTCTTCGGCAGAATCAAATCCTGATCCGAGTCGCCCTGATTCGCGCCCTTTCGCGTTGATTCGCGGCCAGAGCTCCGGGATATCTGCGCTGATCTGCGGCTACTCCGTTTTCCTCGGCCGCCGCTCAAGATATACCTCGATATAGCATTCGGCCTGGCGTTGCAGGCAGGGATCGCGAAGTTCTGCGGACCAATGTTGTGTGGCGCAATCGTATTCGAGCCGGCCATACTCCACAGGCTCGTGCTCACGCTCGCTCACGTAATGAAGAACGATCCGGGAACCTTCATCTTTTGCCACCGCAAAGCGCAGCCCATCGGCGCAGCGGCCCGCCGGCATGCGCAAGCATCCCTTGGCGTAGCCAAGATTGCAGAAGTCACGCAACTCGGTTTCTGTAGGTGTGATCTCGCCGGCCCCGGCATGGCATGTCCCGGTAAATCCCGCGCCCAACGGCAGGCGGGCAGGGAAGGCCCAGCCAATGGAGATTCTCTCGGTGGGAAAGAAGAAGGGGCAGGCCACAATGGGGCGATAGTAGCCCGATTCAGCAGCCATAGTAAAGATGAATCGCAAGGCGATCTGTGGAAATTGGCCATCCAGGACCGACAAGAAAACGCAGCGTGGCGCGGCCCGTAAGCCCTTTGGTGTGTTAGATTTTTCTCATGTCTGAACCGAGCCGATTGCGGATGTTGACCGAGTTCCTCCAACAGAACCCTGGCGACGCCTTTGCCCGCTATGGGCTTGCGATGGAGCATTCCAATGCCGGGCAGACGGAACAGGCGCTGGCCGAGTTCAAGAAACTTCTTGAACTCCATCCCGATTACACCAACGGCTACTTCATGGCCGCGCAAACGCTGGAACGTTCCGGACGCACCGCCGAGGCAAAGACAATGCTGGAGAACGGCGTGGAAGCCGCCCGGCGCACCGGCAACAAACATGCCCTGTCAGAGATGACGGGAATGCTGGAGGAACTGACTTAACCACAAAGGGCACGAAGGAGCATGAAGTAAAGCATACTTCCCCTTTGTGATTCTTGTGTCCTTTGTGGTTCTCTTTAGCTCTGCTTCTTCGCCGCATCCGCCAGCACCTGCGAGGTCGGCCTGAGCGCCTTGCGAATCCGGCGCTCCACCACTCCAGGCACAGCCTGATACAGGCGAATAATCACTTTGTAGAACTTCGGCACCACCACTTCCCTTTTGCGCTTCAGCAAGCCTTGCAAGGTCGCTTCCGCCACCACGTCCGGCGTGACCGCATACTTTACTGACGATCCTACGCGCTCCGAGTGCTTGCCCTTGACCATGTTCTTCACAAAATCGGTGGCGATGTACCCGGGGCAAACGGTGAGCACGTTGATGTTGTGCCGCAATAGTTCCATGCGCGCGGCCTTGCCCACGGCGTTCATGGCATGCTTGGTGGCCGCATAACCCGACATGTACGGCGTGGAAATGTGCCCGGAAACCGACGAGATGTTGACGATGTCGCCGCCGCCCTGTTTGCGCATGACCGGAACCACGGCTTGCATGCACTCAATCGCGCCGAACAAATTGGTATCGAACATGCGCCGCAGCTCCGCCATGTCCATATCGGCCACCGCGTCATTCAGCCCGAAGCCGGCATTGTTTACCAGGATGTCGATGCGCCCGAACTTGTCCATGGCGGCCTTCACCAGCGCGTCCACCTGATCGCGCCGGCTCACGTCGCACGCGACGCTCAAAGTATTCGCGCCGCCGCCGATGCGTTGCTCGGCTGCCTTGGTCCGCCCCAGATCGCGCGAGCACAGCACTACCTTCGCTCCCTCCTGCAAAAACAATTTCGCGATTGCCTCCCCGATTCCCATGGAAGCGCCGGTAATCACAGCTACTTTGTCCTGTAGTTTCATGGATGAAGTTTCTAGTTGGTTGCCGCAAGTAAGTCAAGACCAGCGCGGATAACGGCGGGCCATTCGCGTGGCGGGCCACAAGGAGGCGATTGAGTTCAATGCCGGCATTCGCCGCCAGCCGGTTGGAACGGAAAGAGAGAATTCATTAGAATTGTTTTGTGCCCCTGCTTCCCGTATTCCCGCTTGAAATCGTGCTCTTCCCCGGGGCGCCGCTTCCCTTGCATATTTTTGAGCCTCGTTACAAGGAGATGATCGGCGAGTGCCTTGCCCAGGCACTGCCGTTTGGCATGGTCCGGGCCAAGGAAAGCGCGCTGTCTGCCATCGGGTGCGCCGCAAGTATCGTGAATGTCATCAAGAAATATGACGATGGACGGCTGGACATTGCCGCGGAAGGCACGCGGCGGTTTGAGATCAGCCAGGTCAACCAGGAGCGCTCTTTCCTGCAAGCGGAAGTTACGTATTTTGACGACGAGCTCTCCACGATCGGCAGAAGCGCCGTGGACACCGTGGTCCAGTTGCATGAACAGCTGTTCGCCGTGCTGGGACAAACGGTTGAGATTGAGCGGGACTCTGACTTGATTTCGTTTCGCCTGGCGCACGAGTTGCCGGTGGACCTGGATTTCAAGCAGGCCCTGCTGGAAATGAAGTCGGAAGCGGAGAGGATTGAAACCCTCACCGAGTACTATCGCGCCACCATTCCCAAAGTCGAACGGACCCTGCTCGCCCGGCAGCGGGCCGGAGGCAACGGTCACGTGCATTGATCTGCTCCTGCCCGGCGTATAATGCTCTCCAGAGGCCCCTTCATGAATCTTCCCCGAACTCTGGGCGATCTCAGGAAAAGTTCTTTCTCTGAGCAGAGACTGCGCACCCGCAAAGTAAAAGACGAGCTCCGCGAGAACCTGATCTCCCGGCTGCGCAGCGGCGAAACCATTTTTCCCGGCATCATCGGCTATGAAGACACGGTCGTTCCACAACTGGTGAACGCCGTGCTCTCCCGCCACAATTTCATTCTGCTCGGCCTGCGCGGGCAGGCCAAAAGCCGGATCCTGCGCGCGCTCACCACTCTGCTCGATCCGCAACTGCCGTTCGTCGCCGGTTGCGAAATCCACGACAATCCTTACCACCCTATCTGCAAGCGCTGCCGTGAATTAATTGCCCGCGAAAACGACAACACGCCCATTGCCTATCTTGCTCCGGAAGATCGCTACGTGGAAAAGCTGGCCACGCCGGACGTGACCATCGCCGACCTGATCGGCGACGTCGATCCCATCAAGGCCGCGCGCGGCGGGCATGATCTTTCCAGCGAGATGACCGTGCATTACGGCCTGCTGCCCCGCGCCAACCGCGGACTCTTCGCCATCAACGAACTGCCTGACCTGGCGGGAAAAATTCAGGTGGGCCTGTTCAACATCATGCAAGAAGGCGATGTGCAGATCAAAGGCTATCCGTTGCGTCTGCCGCTGGATGTGGCGCTGGTCTTCACCGCCAACCCTGAGGACTACACCGCGC
The DNA here is from genome assembly GCA_041488515.1 of Terriglobia bacterium. GTDB lineage: Bacteria > Acidobacteriota > Terriglobia > Terriglobales > Acidobacteriaceae > Angelobacter. The sequence goes on from JBGPPK010000006.1 coordinate 250,727, forward strand.
GCGGCAAGATTGTCACCCCGCTCAAAGACCGAATTGGTTCCGAGATCCGCACGCACTATCCCGGCACCCTGGAAGAAGGCATCAACATCACCGAGCAGGAAGCCTGGCTGCGCCGCGACGGTCTTGACCTGCATGTGCCCAAGTACGTGCGCGAGGTGGTCGAACGCGTGGCTTTCCTCGCCCGCGAGGACAAGAAAATCGATAAGCGCTCGGGCGTGAGCCAGCGGCTGCCCATCAGTGTGCTCGAAAATGTAATTTCCAATGCCGAACGGCGCGCCGTGCGCAGCGGAGAAAAGATGATCGTGCCGCGCATCGGGGATGTTTACGCCGCGCTGCCCTCCATCACCGGCAAGCTAGAACTGGAATACGAAGGCGAGATGCGCGGAGCGGACACGGTGGCGCGTGAATTGATCCGCACCGCCGTCGCCAAAACCTACGACAACTATTTCAAAGACCTGAACATGCAGCAGGTGGTGCAATGGTTTGAACTGGGCGGCGAGATCAAGCTCTCCGACACTGCCAGCGCCCAGGAAGTGCTGGATGGCCTGAAAAACATCCAGGGACTCACGGAAAAGCTGGCCCCGGTTGGCATAAAAGCCAAAGAAACGCCCGAGGTGCTCGTTTCCGCCGCGGAGTTTGTGCTGGAAGGGCTGCACGCGCATCGCAGAATTGGGCGCACAGAAGAACGGGTCTTCAGCGCAGAAAAACAACCCAAACGGCCGGATCGTCCGTTTGAGCGCGGTGAGGACGAACCACCGCCGCTGCGGAACCGAAGGCCATACAACTGATTTGCTCCCCTTGTCTCTCGCCGAAGGCGAGGGAGCCCTATAGCAAAATGAACTCTGGGGCGGCAATGCGAGTGGAACGACGCGACGCGTGACAATAGGGGTCCCTCTTCGCTCGGGACAAAACCCATGAAGTACATCAAGTACACCAAATACGTTGCCGACCTGGCTGACGAAATGAGCATGGAAGACCTGCTCAGCGCCCTCTCGGACTATCTGCTTGAGTCGGGCTTCCACAGCGACTCCATGTACTTCCAGCAGATGGATGAACACTCGCTGGACGCGCTGCGCCAGGCCATCCAGCAGGCGTTGGAGATGGGAGACTTTCTCGATGAGGAAATGCGCGAACGCCTGGAGCAGATGCAGGCGGAAGGCACAATGGAAGAATTGATTGAGCGGCTGATCGAGCGCATGCAGCAGGAAGAACTGATCTCGGTGGACCAACCGCACGATCCTTCACGCCAGTCGACCACGCCGGGACAGACCGGCGAGGCGCAGACACAGGCGCGCTTCGAGATCACCGACAAGAGCCTGGACTTTCTCGGCTTCAAGACGCTGCGCGACCTGCTCGGCTCCCTGGGCCGCTCGAGTTTCGGCCGCCATGATACGCGCGATCTCGCTACCGGCATCGAATCCAGCGGCGCCTCGAAGCCCTATGAATTCGGCGACACATTGAATCTCGACGTCACCGAGACGCTCTCTTCGGCCATTCAGCGCGAGGGGCTGCACCTGCCGCTGAATATCGAATACTCCGATCTTCAGGTGCACCAATGCGAGTACCAGTCTTCGTGCGCGACCGTGGTAATGCTGGATTGCTCGCACAGCATGATCCTCTACGGTGAAGACCGCTTCACGCCGGCCAAGAAAGTGGCCATGGCGCTTTCGCACCTGATCCGCACGCAGTACCCGGGCGATTCTCTGTCACTGGTCTTGTTCCACGACTCAGCCGAAGAAATGCCGATCTCGCAGCTGGCCCGCGTAAAAGTGGGCCCGTATTACACCAATACGCGCGAAGGCTTGCGCCTGGCTCAGCGCATTCTGCAACGCCAGAAGAAAGATATGAAGCAGATCGTCATGATCACGGACGGCAAGCCTTCGGCGCTCACACTGGAAGACGGCAGGATTTACAAGAATGCTTTTGGGCTCGACCCGCTGGTGGTCAGCCAGACCCTGGAAGAGGTCTCACGCTGCAAGCGTTCGGGAATCATGATCAACACTTTTATGCTGGCATCCGACTACGGCCTGGTCCAGTTCGTACAGAAAGTCACAGCCATGTGCAAAGGCAAAGCCTACTTTACGACCCCACAAAACCTGGGCCAGTACCTGCTGATGGATTACATGTCACGGAAGATGAAGACCATTCATTAAATTGAGGGAACCTAACTTTGTCACTACGTTCTCGGCATAACGAGATACTTTTGGGTCTGGATCGCAACAGGCAAGGCGATCCAAATCATTCCGGTATCGCGTCCAATCGCTTTGCGCCGCAGTTAGTATTGCGACGACTCTTGTGAAGCTATCACGCGATTTAAGAGCATGACGTTCGGAGAAGCTGAAAAGCTCTCTCATTTCTTTGCTGTCGCTCTTATCATTGCGGAAAAGATGTTGGAGAAAAATTAGCCTTTCCCAAAGTTCTGACTCACCATAAGCCTCCTTCAATGCTAAGGTGGGATCCGATATTCCTTTATACTGTCGGACAATTCCGTTTGCCAGATCATCCATTCTCTCCAAGTTTGGCTTGGATAGTTCTTCGAGAGTCGGAAGCGGGCTAGAGCCATATGTAAAGTAATATGTGTAGAAATTATACTCGACCCCGTTTGGCGGTGGGAATTGCTCGCGAAAGAAGCCGTTCAATTGCTTTTCATGCTCGCTTCCTCCAAATGTTTTGCACTTCGAAAGAATCGTGATTAACGCCGCTAGATGCAAACGGCTCGCATTGCGACCATTGGAATATGCGATCCTTCCTTTATCGGATTTTGGAATCTCGACTAAGGACTCGCACATCTCGTCGTTTTCGTGCACGCTCGTCAGTTCGAGCCACCGCGCATCTTTGAGTAAGCTGTCGCCCTGACAAATCCAGGATCTTTGAATCATTCGTACAACAGCGGATTTGCCCTCAGGATCATTATTGACAGGCCATTGCTTCGACCCGATCAAGACTGCTTTGTTCCAATCCTGACACTCGCTTGCATGGGCTGCAATATACTTACGAATTTCTCTATTCCCACGTGAACCAGAGCCAAGCAATACATCAAGAGCTGCCGTATAAATCATCGGGGCCGGATCAGACAATTTGGCACCTTGAACAATCACTTGATTTTCTTTGTCGCGCAAAGCAAGGAACCAATTAATGCCACCCAACAAAATCGTTATGACACAGAGTTGAATAAGACCAACAACAGCTTGCCACCAAGCTGGTTCGTGTCCCAAAAGTCGCTCCTTCGTCTCAAGTACCCTATTTTGAGGCTCTGGCATGGGATGCCCCCTTGTCAAAAAACGCTAACTGAGCAAGAAACCCTTTAATTGAAGAGGCGAATTATACCAAGACTCTGCAAGACGCCAATCGCTGAAACAAGAAAGATGACTGTCGCCTGACTTCGGATCTGCAAGTTGAAATACAATACAGGAGGTTGGCCTGACTACTTTTGACCAAAAGACAGCTTCGCAGCGACTAGGGACTACCGCAGTTACTCAAAATCCCCATTCGCCTTTTTTGATCCCACCGTCTCATGCACCACGTCTTTCACCATCTGGCGGCGGAACTTGTCTGCCTGGCGGGTGGCCAGCACGCGGACACGGCGGGCCGGCAGCGTGACCGGTTCGACCTTCTCAAAGCGCCCGCGTTGCACTTCCACGTCAAAGCGGAACCAGTCACTGCGGTAGAGACGCCCAGCGGCGTAGAAGCTGACAGAGGCGGCAATCGTCCCCTCAAAATCGTTTCCCGTGATGGCCAGGATGCGCTCGCCAATGTGCTGCGTCCATGTATTGCCGCCTACCAGGGGATCGTTGAGGTACTGGCGCTCGAAAGGCATGGCATGCGTCATGGTGCGCAACTGTACAAGCTGAAGAAGCACGGAGGCGCGCGCCAGGTTGGTGATTACGATCTTGGCATCGGCCGTGGAGGCCCGTTCCAGACGCACGTGCAGCTCTGGCGCCCATTCTCGTTCAAACTGTTCGCGTGAAAGTTCCAGCCCGCGGTCGGCCGCCTTGGCATAGCGCAGCGTGGCCCGCGCCAGCACCACGCTAAGGATCGTGGTCACAATGGTTGCGGCCACCGGAATGTACTCGATCAGGGTGGAATAGGGCACACGAGCGATGGTTGCCAGAAGCATGGAAACACAGCTTACCGGGATACCGTGGTTTCCCCGAGATGCGGGACGTGTAGGGGCTTTGGTAACGCAAGGAAGATGGCGCGTAAGTGGTTGAAACGGCATGGGGAGCCGATTGGGTTCCCCAGCCAGGAAACTTTACGAAATGGCGAAGTTTATACCTCGGTTTTCACTGCGGCTTCAGCCGCCAGGAAGCCGATCTTGGAATGAGTTCCATCGCAGAACGGTTTATTCGTCGATGCGCCACACCGGCACAGCGAGACCGCCTGCTTCCCGCTGATGTCCACTTTTTTGCCATCGGCGTCGGCGATCTCCACTTGGCTCAGGTCTCCGCTGAGCACATAAGGGCCGGTCTTTTTGATCAGGATATTGATTGCCATTCAGTTCCCTCCGAGAATATATGCGTTGAAACAATCTAAATGCTGCGCATGCGGCACGCAAGCCGATCTCAATTTGGTAATTGGGTGATTTGAGTAATTTGGTAAATGTTGGAATCACGCTTGATGAGCGACCTTAGCCGCAGGTGTGCATTTACCAAATTACTCAATTACTAAATCACACGTACGGCATCGGCCTGGATCATCGCTTTTTGAACGCCACGTTCACCAGCAGCTTATCGCCTTCAATATCGACCACGTTGCAGAAGGTGCGTTCACCGCGCCGGGTGAAGTCGAGCCCAACGCGGCTATCGCCAACCCGCATGTTGCGGATGCTCAAGTGTTCCAGGAAGTCCGGCAGCGATGGATTCACGATGTTCAGTTCTCTTCTGTGAGCGCTGGGACGGATGCCGAGCGCGGACATTAGCAGAAGGAAAACGGCGCCCGATGCCCAAGCCTGCGGCGAACAGGAGACCGGGTACTGCACCGGATCGTCATGCTCGCGCCGCTCAATGCCGCAGAAGAGCTCCGGCAAACGGTAATCGCGGAACTTGAGCGCTGCCTGGAAAAGCGCTGTAAAGAGCCGGTTGGCGGGCTCGCGAAATTCATAAAGGGCCATGCCGTGGGCAATGAGCGAGTTGTCATGCGGCCAGATCGAGCCGCGATGATAGCTCAGGGGATTGAAGATGCGTTCATCGCGCGATATGGTGCGCCAGCCCCATCCGGAAAACATGTCACTGCGCATGAATCGCTGGGTAATGGTCTTGGCCCGCTCCTGCGGCAGCATGCGCGTAAAAAGCAGTTGTCCGGCATTCGACGAAATCACCTGCGTCTGCCGCTTGTCGCGGTCCAGGGCCATGGCATAAAAACCAAGCTTTGGCATCCAGAAGGCTTTTTCAAATCGCTTGGCCATGTCGGTTGCGTCTTTTTTCAGCTTGTCCGCGGTCCGGGTGTCTCCGAAAGAACGCATGAGCGAGGCCATTCTGTATTTGGCCTCATAGACGTAGCCTTGCACTTCGCACAGCGCCACAGGGGCTTTGGCCGGCTCGCCATCGCGATGCAGGATGGCGTCCCAGGAGTCCTTCCATCCCTGATTGACCAGCCCCTTGGGCGAACGGCGCTGATATTCCACGAACCCATCGCCGTCCAGGTCCCCCGACGAATCAATCCATTCCAGCGCGCGATAAGCGTGGGGGAGCATGTCTTTCACCAGTTGCTCGTCGGCGGTCCAGTTGAAGGTTTCGCTCAGCAGGATGAGCCAGAGCGGCGTGGCATCTACCGATCCGTAATACGGGCCGAAGGGCATTTCGCCGGCGCAGGTCATCTCGCCCTCGCGATACTCATGCAGGATCTTGCCCGGCTCTTCGTCGCGCCAGTCGTTTTTCTCCTTGCCCTGGTGCATGGCCAGCACGCGCAGCGTCTCGGTGGCGAGCCGCGGGTTTAGCATGAGCGACTGGTACGCGGCAATGATCGAGTCGCGCCCAAACATGGTGGCAAACCATGGGATCCCGGCGGCGATCACCCGCTCCTTGGCCTCAGGAATCTGCAAAGCATGAAAGTCGCCTTTGCAGGTCCCTAGCATCTGGTTAAAGATGCCGTTGCTGGAACTGAAGGTGGTGGAATGCGATGCCCACTCAGCCAGGGCCTCGCGGCGCAGCCGTAACTGCTGGGCAAAGTCGGGGCGGCCGGCGCGCGAGCGCTTCCCTTCCACCTGGGGCACGATGGTGGTATGGAGTTGGAAGCACTTGAAGGGCGGCAGGCGCAGCTTCCAGCGCGCTGTAGTGCCATCCACCAGTTCGGGTTCAGGCGAGAAATGGATGATGGTCTCCCGCGCGACCCGGTCCAGGCCGCAGTAATGAAAAATGATGGAATCACCGCGCACTATCGGCTGGTAATAACGCCCGGGCTTTTGCCGGGCCACGCCGCGCACCTGAAAAACGTCAATGAAATCGGCTTCGTAAGCCAGTTCGATGACCAACTCGAGTTCCTGGAAGTTGAAATTCTCAAAAGAAAAATTGTCATAGAGCGTGCCCGACGACAACAGTTGCTCCCGGCGGATATGCACCGTGTTCTCGGGAATCTCATAGGTCTCGCGCATGGTGCTCTTGCCGGTGGTGAGTTCGATCTGCGAGGCAAACGTCTGTTCCGTGCTGGAAGAAAGCACCACGGTCCGATATCCGTCAACGCGTAGCTCCAGCCGACTGAGGAAGCGCGTATCGTCATGAAAAAAACCGACGTCAGGCGCCCCCGGAGGCATGATGTCACCGGCAACCGTGGTGGAAAGGAAGGTCTTGCCGTCGATCAAGGTGAGATTGTTGACCTTGCGCGGCTCGGCGTTCTGATAGACCAGCCGTGGTTCGGGATACGGCGCAACAATCTCGATCAGGTCGGAGTGGGCAATAACGAGTTTCGCGCTCATGCCACAATCTGCTCCGTCTCAGGAACTTGGTTTTGCAGAATTTCGGTGTAGAGATTGATGTACCCCCGCGTCATTCGCTGCATGGAAAACGAATCTTCCATGTAGCCGCGAATGGTCCCGGCCGGAATCGCCAGGTCGCGGACACACTGGGCGAGAGCAGCGGCGCTCTCCCGCACGTGTCCGCTTACGCCTTCCTTCACCACCTCCTGAACAGACCCGCCGGGCAGTGCCAGAACCGGAGTTCCGCAAGCCATGGCTTCAATCATCACCAGTCCAAAGGGCTCGTCCCATTGCACGGGAAAAACCATGGCGAGCGAATTACCCAACAGTTCAATCTTCTCTTCCATTCCCACTTCGCCCACATACTCAATGAACCTGCCGTCCACGGAGGGCTTCACCATGGTCTCCCAATAATTCTTATAGAGTGGCTGCACTTCACCAGCGATCTTGAGTGGAATGCCGGCTTTTTTTGCGATCTCAATCGCCAGGTGCGTGCCTTTGGCAGGCGCAATCCTGCCCAGAAAACTAAGGTATGCGTCCTTCTTTTCCCGCACTGGATACAGCAATGGGTCGATACCGTGATGGATGGTCCGCATGCGGGGCAGGCGCAGCTTTTCACGCTGAAAGTCGCTAATGGTGACGTAAGAAACCTCGGGATATCCCTGGTAAAACTCCGCCAGCGCCGCGTCATACGTGTGATGCATGGTGTAGACCATCGGGACGTCAGTGAACCTGGCAAAACTCAGGCCGGGAGCGCTGTTGACGTGGATGAGATCGGCGTCCTGCGTTGCCGTCTTGACCGCCCAGGCAAAATGGTTCAGTCCCTTCAGCGTAGTTTCCACTTCACTTTGCAGCGGCCATTCGCCCTGGGGATACAGCCAGCGCACAGGCACGTCGACTGTCGATTCGCCGTTGGCATACACGGTAACATCTATTTCCTGGCCCTGAAGCCCGCGGGCCAGTTCGCCGATGAATAATTCTGTGCCTCCGTATTTTTTGGGAGGCACGGGAATGAACGGAGGTGCGATAAGGGCGATTCTCATGGGTTTATGCGGAGCAATAAGTAAGATGCGGAATCCAACTCTGATGGCGGGAAAACTTGCCTGCCGCGTCCGGGTTTGGGAAATCTTCAGACCAATCGCTCGGCCTTAATTTTCGCTGGCGGTATTGCCGCGCTTTTGCCTCATGACGTCGTCAGGACCCCGGCCCGAGCGGTGGAGCTGGCTGCGATTTCCACCGCTTGCTCAAATTCGCGGGCGCGCACATCGCTGGTATGGCTGGCCAGCACGCGCTCACGAGCCGCGCGGCCAATGCGTTTCAGTTCAGTCGCGTCGTAATCCGACAGGTAACGGACAACATCATCGCTCCCCGCAGGCAGCAGAACTTCTCTTCCGGCAGCCAGAAAGGTTTCCAACCCGGGCCAGTTATCGGAAGCAATGGCAGTGGCGCAGGCGGCAGCTTCAAACAAGCGCACTGAGGGCGAATAGCCTGCCAGCACCATCTCGCGTCGCGTTACATTCAGCGTCAAGCGTGAAGAGCTGTAAAGCTCGGCGTGATGGCGCGGGTCCAGATGCATGATGCGCTGCACGTTTTCAGGCCACGCAATCTGAGAAGGATATTGCGGTCCGGCGACAATAAACTTTTCGCGCCGAAGCCGGCGAGCAGGAAGGCAGAGCAGCTCGTCGATCTTAGGTTGGCGGTCTGCCGCGTAGGTGCCCATGTAGCTCAAATCGCACGCGAACCGGGGTTCCGGGGGAAGCTCACGATGCTTTTCCGGATCGACCGAACAATAAAGCGGAACGGCAAACGGCGTTCCGAATTCCTCCTCGAGCCGTTTCAACATGGGACCGCCGGTGAAGCTGAAATAAATATCCAGCTCAGGAAGATGTTGCCGCAGCAGATACTCTGCCCGCCCGTGGTCCTTGAGATTTCTGACGGTCACCGGCGTATCGATGTCATAGAAAGCCTTTACCGGAACGCGGGAAGCCAGCACTTCCTCCAGCGCGGCTATGCCGTCAGGAAAATACGAACCGACCATGGCGACGTCCGAGTCGGCGAGCTCGGCGCGCACCGTGGGCAGGATTTCATCCCACTTGGAAAAAACTCTTACATCGCAATACGCCGGGTGGGGCAGATCGCGATTGTTCTGGTACCACTCCAGGTTATGTTCAAAAAAAACAATGCGATGCCCGCGACGATGCAGCGCCTGGCACAGCGATCGAAAAGTGGTGGCGTGGCCATTGCCCCACGATGATGTGATCGAAAGCCCGAAGATGGTCAATTTCATATGGCAGCCTGCTCCGCTAATGCCCTGGCAACAATCCCATCGAATTCACGCGCACGCAGGGCATATGTATGGTCGCGCAAGGCGCGCAGGCGCATGTTGGCGCCAATTTCCTTCGCGGCGGCGCCGGAAATGTTCCGCAAGCAAGCCACAATCTCTTCCGCGTCCGCGGCCACTAGAATCTCTTTTCCGGGAACAAAAAACTTTTCAATTCCCGCCCATCGGTCCGTAATCAGGCAAGCGGCGGAGCCCGCGGCTTCAAAGACCCGTGTGGGCGGCGAAAAGCCCACGCCGGCCATGGAATCCCGATTGATGTTAAGCACCATGCGCGCGGAACAGTTCACCCGATTGTGATCGCCCGTGCCGACGTGGCCGATCCAGTGGACGTTCGCGGGCAGTTGTTTGCCGCCCCAGCCTTCTCCGCCCAAAGCAAAACGGAAGCCTGGAGCAAGTTCCGCGGCGCGAAAGAAGAATTGTTCCACGCGTCTCTCGCGATCGGGCAAGCGGTGTCCGGCAAATAACAGGTCGCAGGCGAAGTCTTGGTCCGGAGGGACAGGATAGTGCGTTTCCGGATCGAGTGCGTTGTAAATCGGATGACAGTTGGCCGCCCCCAGACGCTGGTAGTGCTCCACCACAGGAGGTCCGCCGCCATAGGTAAAAATAAAATCATATTCGGGGATGAGCTTGCGGAATCGATCGCTGGGATTCTCTTCCACCCGCGCCAGTGTGGCGGGAGCATCCACGTCCCAAAAAGCCACCCTGGTCCGGTCTGAACGGCAGTCGATGACTTTCTCTTCCAGGAGTTCGTCAAAGACGCCGACACCGCTGTGTTTGATGATCAGATCGCATTCGGCCGCGCGGCGCAGCAGCGCAGGCACATCTTCAGCGTTCTTGTAAACGATGCTGTGTACATAGGAAAAATCTCCGGCGTCGCGCTTCTGCTGGCGGCCGTAAGCATCCGGTTCGGCAAAGGTGACCTGGTGGCCCAGCGCATGGAGCTGCTTATAAATGCCACGGTAATATGTGGCCGCTCCATTCCAATAAGACGATGTGATGCTGGAGCCGAAAGCAAAAATCCTCATCCGGAAATCTCCTCGCAAATGGCAATCAGTTCATGCGCCCGGTGCGCGCAGGTATGGCGTTCGCGGATGGTCTTCAATCCATTTTCGGCGAGCTGGCGGCGCGCCCGCGCATCATGCAGGAGATGGCGCAATTGCGCGGTCATGTCTTTTCCATCCTGAGTCACCAAGTAGTCCTCGCCCGGGCGAAACAACTTTTCTTCATCGCTCCAGGGAGAGCACACCAGCGGAATGCCGCAAGCCAGCGCTTCAAAAACGCGGATGGTGGGAATGCCGGCGAGCCCGCTGGAGTATTGGCGGCGGGGGATGTGCACGCTGACCACGCTTTCGGCATAGACCTGGGGTGAAAGAATATTCGGCAGATAGCCGCGATACTCGATGTTAGCGGCCGCGAGTTTCTGCAACGCGGTTTCCGGATAGCGCACGCCGTGCGCCACCACACGCACATCAGGCTGCGCAGCTGCCGGCGAAATCAGGAACTCTTCCAGCTCGGCCGTCCTCTCTTCGTCCCCCCAATTGCCGATCCAAACCACGTCGATCTCTTTTTTTCTGTCCAAGGGGCGGAAGAGCTCCACGTCGGCCGCCTCATGGAAGGTCCAGACGCGGGACACTCCGAATCCGTCGGCATAAATGCGGCGAATCGACTCGCCAAAGGCCAGAACTCCGTCGAGCAGATGCAAATGAAATTTCAGGATCTCGCCGGCGCGGGTGTGAGCGCGATGGTGGCTGTCATGAAACAGCGCGATGAACCCATACTTTTTCTTGAGCGCGAGCACGCGGTTTACCACCTGCGGATCGTTCCATTCGTGCAGCAGGACCAGATGGGTCTCCTTTAATTCTTCTTCGAGGAACTGCTGAAATTCATCGTCGCCGGACTTGCAAAAGCGGATGTCCAGTTCAGGATAGGTACGGCGAAAGGTGTCAATGGCTTCGATGGCGCGTTCACCTTCACACTTCATGAGGTTGGTGAGCGACCATGAGTTCAGATCTTCATAGCAACGCACACTATGTCCCAGGCGGACCAGTTCACGCATGAGGCCGCGCAGAAAGTGGGCATTGCCGTGGTTCCAGTCAGAGACCAGGGAATGGGCAAATAACACGATGTTGAGCTTCTGCCTCATGCGCTGATGGCCCTGGCGGGCACCAGGCGCTGATAAAGGTCCCTATAGCCGGCGATCATGCGGTCCACGGTGAAATGCTGCCGTGCATGCCGGCACGCCAGTGTGCCCTGAGTCGACCGCCGTGCGGGATCGCGGAGCAGTGGTTCCACCGCATCACGCAAGCTCTCTGCATCGTCGCTGCGGAAGAAGACGGCCGCGCCGTCCCATAGCTCGCGCAATGAAGGAATGTCACTGGCCACAATGGCACAGCGTGAAAGCGCCGCTTCCACCGGGGCCAGACCGAATGGCTCATACTGCGAGGTGGCTGCGTAAATGCCGGCGCGCGCCAGGGTTTGGATGATCTGGGGCTCATCCTGCTCCGGCTCAAGATGAACATTTGGCCGGATTTCTTCCGCGACGAGGGCCGGGCCCTGTGATTCAGGATGACGGTCACAGCCGATGATGCGCACGGTGGCCGGCATCTCTTCCCGCAGGAGAAGCGAAACGTTTTTCCCCTTGTCCCACAGCCGTCCTATCGTGACGATGCTCTCTTCTTTGTCCATGTGCGGATTGAACAGCGCTACAGTCCGTCCATTGTGAATGACGGCGCTCAAGGCAGGCTTGCCGTAATGGAGCTGGATTTGCTTCAGCATCCAGCGGGAAGGCGCAACCACGGCTGTTGCTTTGCTCAACCCTCGCGTAATCGCGCCGCGGTACCAGCTCAGCCACTCCGTCTCCGGCGGCGCTTTCCGATGTACCGCCATCCACCAGCTCACCACATCGCTGTGCGCCACCACCACGCGCGGCACGTCGCAGTTTAACGCTCCGTAATAAAACTGGCTGAAATGGAGCAGATCGGGCCTTGTTTCCTGAATGAGGGTTTCCAGGTACTGGGTGGAAGCCGCCATGTCAGACTCGGCCTCCAGCATCCACTCCAGCTTGAACGCGGTGGGATGATAATCAAGGTTCGCCAGGCCCTGCATCCACCGGGTCTGGGCGGATGTGGGAATATCCCCAAAGCTGACGAGCGTAACCTGTTCGCCGCTGCGTACCAGCCCGGTCACCAACTCTCGCGTATATGTCCAAACACCGCCGAGCGTATCAGCGGTGACTAAGATGCGCATGCTCCAATTCCTCAATGGCGAGCGGCGACTGCTCCTGGATATCACTGTACCCTTTGCCGGCAAAGGTGGAAGTGTAATGCCGGTGGGCCCGCTCCCAGGCCTGGTCGTCAGGCGCGGCGGCAAAGGTCTGCGTGTACAGCGGACTTCCCGGAAACGGGAACATGGGAACAGGCTCGCTGACCCAAACGCCCCTGGCCTTCAAATCTTCCTGCCAGCGCCGGATTTCGGCGCGATCATCTTTCTCCGTCAGGATCAGATTGGCCTGGACCCAGGGGACCAGTCGGCGGGCATATACCAGCAATTCAGCGATGCGGTCTGTACCGATGCGGCAATTTTTGTGGAGCTCTTCGCGGCCTTCGTGCGTGATCGATTCAACGCCACACTCCATGGAAATGCAGTGCGCGCGGCCGAGCAGGTCCAATGTCTCTTCATTCCACAAATCGATGCGCGTCTGGAAGCCGATCTTCACCGGGCGCTCCGCGATCCCTTCGAGCAAACGGCGGACATGATGGCCCACACCAAAAATTTCATCGATAAAGTAGATGTACTCCACGCCGCGGGCGATCAGCGTGTCCACTTCCTGAAGCACGGCATCCACGCTGCGCTCGCGAAACTTATTGCGGAAGAGCGTCTTGTTGCAGAAGGTGCAGGCCCATGGACATCCGCGCGCAAACTCCAGCTCGGCGCCCAAGCCGTGGTCCTGGGTAAAAACATGGTGGCGATGCCAGTGCGCATCAACGTTGTAATTGCCGAAGTCGAGAGGGCCCAGCGCGCTCATATCGGCTACTGCTGAAGCCGGGCTGATGTGAAATCCATCTTCTTCCTTAAAGCAGCAGCCGGCGATCTCCTGCCACGGTCTGGAAGCCAGCTCCGCCAGGACCTGGTCGGGCTCGCCGCGCAGCGCCACGTCGCAGCCGGTCTTGCGGATAGTGGTGGCCGGCGTTGCCGAAGGGTGCGGCCCGATGGCAACTTTGATCGCAGGACTTTCCAGGCCGGCAAACCACTCCATGGGTACGCGCAACTCCGGCGGCGGGCAGCGCCAGAAAAGATATGAAGGCGCGGTGGGAATCACCAGGAAGTCCGGCGCGAATGCGCGCACGCGACGCCTGGCTTCCTGCAACGTGAGATTGTCGGTTTGCGCGTCAATCAACTGAGAGTCGTGGCCGGCGGCGCGTAACTGATCGCAGGCAAACAGCAGCTCCAGCGGAATATGCGGTTCCTGGCAGCCGAAATAGGTTGAGCCCGTAAAGTCCCAGTTGGGATTGAGCAGGGCAAACTTCATCCTGCCCTCCCGAAGAGTTCCGTTGCCAACTCAAATGACGACACCTCAATCGCCTGAGCATGGTCGCGCGGCAAGAGCATGCCATGGTTCTGTTCCCAGAATTCCTGCAAAAGCTGGACGGTGTCCTTGAGCCCGATTTCCGGTTTCCAACCTGTATCGCGCCGGATCTTTCCGTTATCGGTGACATACACAAGCTGGTCGCCCATCCGGCGCTCATCCATCACGTACGCCATCCGGTGGCCGCTCAGCCGCTCAATCTCATCCATCAATTCCAGGAGCGACGTAGTATTCTCGGGCCCGCCGCCCACGTTGTAAATCTCAGTCCTGGTGGTTCCAATATTTTGCCGCACGGCCTCGAAGGCGCGCAGCAAATCATTCACGCATAGCACGTCACGGACCTGGCGGCCGTCGCCGTAAATGACCACGGGACGGTTTTGCAGCGCGGAATAGACAAAGTGCGCCACCCAGCCCTGGTCTTCCGTCCCAAACTGTCGCGGCCCGGCAATGCAGGACATGCGCAAGACCACGGCAGGCAGGCCATAGATGCGCCCAAAATCATGCACGTACTGGTCGGCCGCGCCTTTTGAGCACCCATAAGGCGAGTGGAAGTCCAGTGGCTGTGATTCCGCGGTGCCCGCGTAACCCGGTATCGCGTAACGCTTGCCGCTCATGACCGGCACACCCGGCCCCAGCTCGCCATAGACTTTGTTGGTTGAAGTGAACAGGATGAAGGGTCTGTGACCGGAACGGCGCGCCGCATCCAGCACGTTGAACGTGCCGCCAAGGTTGACCTCGAAATCATGGCGCGGATCGGCCACTGAGGCGGTCACCGCCACCTGCGCGGCAAAATGATAAATCTCATTTGCGTGGGCCACGGCCCGCGCCACCAGCCGCGGGTCGCGCACGTCACCGAGCGTAACTTGCAGCCGCCCGGAGTTTCCTGCCGTCTTGCGCAGCCACTCCAGGTTGTGGTGCACTCCTGCGCGCGAGAGGTTGTCAAAAATGTGCACCTTCGCTTCAGTGCCGGTGAGCAGCGCGTGGGCCAGATTCGACCCGATAAAACCTGCTCCTCCAAAAATGAGCACCGAGCGGTTTTCTTGCTTCCACATGGCCCCCCCTTTCAACCTGATGGCGTCTAGGCAGTCAGCCCGAACTCACTGAGCTGGGCGACGGCTTCGGCGGCGCGGTCCTGAGGCTGTTGCGAACACAGCCACTCGACCAGATGTTTCAGCCCGTCGGCGAAGCGCACTCTGGGCTTATAGCCAAGCAATTTGCGCGCGGCCGAAATGTCGGCAAAACAATGGCGGACATCACCCGCGCGATACTTCTGCGTGAGCTCAGCCGAAATCTCCGAATCCATGGCCCGGGCCAGTTCCGCCGCAACTTCGCGAATGGAAATCGGCTCGCCCGATCCTATATTGAGCGCGCTGCCGTCAGCCCGCGAGTTTTCCATGGCCAGCAGGTTGGCCCGAACCACGTCGTGCACGCTGACAAAATCGCGCAGCTGCCCTCCATCCTCAAAGATCATCGGAGGGTTGCCGTTCATGATTCGCGAGGCAAAATTTGCGGCCACGCCGGTATAGGGATTGGAGAGCGCCTGGCGCGTTCCATAGATATTGAAATAGCGCAGCGCCACCACCGGAAGAGCATAGGTGCGGCCGAAGAGCAGGCACATCTCCTCCTGGTTCTTCTTGGAGAGCGCATAGATCGAGCTGCACTGCAAAGGCTTGGATTCATCCGTGGGAACCGGCGTGAGAGCTTCGCCGCAAGCGGGACACTCCGGCTCCCACTGCCTGGCCCTGAGCTGATCCACGCAGCGGAGCAGCGGCGCAACATCGCCGCACTGGACACAGAGATACTTCCCTTCACCGTAGATCGACATGGACGAAGCCAGCACCAGCTTCTCGACCCGGCTTCTGCCGTGCAAGAGCTCCTGCAACAGCACGGCGGTGCCTTGCGTGTTGGTTCCCATGTAACGCTCAATCTCATACATCGATTGGCCCACGCCCACCGCGGCAGCCATGTGAAACACTATGTCAATGCCCGTCAGCGCTCGACGCATCGCGCCGGCATCCTGCACGTCTCCGCGCACAAACTCTGTTTCCCGCGGCAAATAGTCAGGGATTCCATGGTGATGGACCTGGTTGGTCAGGTTGTCAAAGATACGCACGTTGTGTCCGGCGGCCAGTAGGGCGTCCGCAAGGTGCGATCCCACAAAACCTGCTCCGCCGGTGATGAGTATGTTCTTTGCCATGCTTAGCGGGCTCCTATCAAGACCTCATTGCTTTTTCTGGCCTCAGCGTACCTGCGTACGGACCACACCACGAACTCCAGAAAGTCCTCAACCCGCTTGGGCGGGCTGGTGTAATGCGGCGCCATGCCCAGGTGCTCCGGCGTAAAGCAGAGGGTCAAGGTGGTGGCAAAAGGTTCCAGCGCCCGCATCTGGCGATCAAACCAGGCTTCGGCGTTGGGGCGAAACCAGTCCGCCCAGCTGATGCCGGTGCGCAGATACCTGACACCCAGACGATTCAGCCACTCGACTGCGAGTTCCAGCCTGGGGTCTTCATAATGAAACCACTGGCAAATGCCCATGCCCGGAGGAAAAGATCCTGCGGCCAGCTTGGGCGAGCCATCTTCGCGCAACAGTCCCATGTAGTAATGGCGATAGTACGCGCTGCCCTCGGCTTCCTTGTGGCGCGTGGTCGCGGTCCATGTGGCCGGCAAATCCAGCAGGCTGTACCAGTGCACCCGATCCACGACAGGCAAGAGCAGTTCCGCAGTGCGTTGCAATCCGAACACCTGGACCTCCTCAGCGCCGAAAGAAGAAACGCCCGCCTCGGAAACCCATACAGGTTTTTTGGTGACAGCCCGGATTTCGTCGATCTTCTTCGGCCAGTCATGGATCTGCCAGTGGTTCCAGTCCAGGGGAAAACCATGTACGGCGACAACGTCCACGGCGTCGAGCACACCGTAAGAACCCAGCAGTTCGATAAAATGCGGATCGATGGGCGAGATGCCGCCCAGCACGACAGGCAGATCGCGGTTTTCTCGGCGAATGGCCTTGGCGGCCGCGATCACCATTTCAGCAAACAACTTCCAATCGGGATCCAGCTTGAAATCCCAATGGGAGAGATTGTTCGGCTCATTCCACAGCATAACTGCTTCAACCATGCATGCACCTTTGCACAACAGCTGGGCCAGTTACAGGGTGCCCGCTAATTCGTGGTCCAAAATATACTTTCCGTCGTCTCTGGTGACATGAGAGGGCGCGCAGATCCAGGTTTCCTGCTCGGGATGGGCGGTAATTTCCAGGCCCGAGCTGCGCAGCATCGCTTCCATGGCTCCATGATTGGGAATCCACCAGTTGGTGGGATCACCCGCATATTTGTTCTCAATAAAGTACATGCAGGGAAAATCTGTGTTGCTGAAGATCTCCGTGTTCCAGAAATGGTAGTCCTCGCGCAACTCAGGACTGGTGAGCGAGCCGCGAACCATCGTTTGAAAGATCAGGCTGCCCCGGACTTTTTTGATCACCTTGTCCAGGGCGTACAAAGGATAGCGCAAATGGTAAAAGACCCCCATAAACAGGACATAGTCGAACTGGCCGGGAATGGAATCAACATCATAGACGGAACATTTGGCAAACTCGATCTCCAGGCCAAGGACCTGCGAGGCAAAACGCGCCTGGTCGAGATAACGATCATCCACGTCAACGCCCAGAACACGGCTGGCGCCCCGCTTCTTGAGTTCAATGGAATGAAAACCGCCATTGCATCCGATGTCGAGCACGGTCGCGCCCGACAAGTCCATGGGCAGCGCGGGAGCGATATTTTTCCACTTCACGCTGGGAAAATCGCCCAGAAAATGACCCGGCGCCGTCAGAACGCCATTCAGGTTGATGTTGTGGAACCACTCGCCCATTTCAGAGATGCGGCGCGTGAGTTCCTGGTGATGATGCAGGTCGCGGGTTACGTCCTGAGCTGCGTCCTGGCTGATGTTCGCTCGTGTTGTGACCATCGTTGATGACCGATCTCCGCCCGCCAAATGCCTATTTAAGTTGGATTAGACTCGGCGAAAGGAACTCGGGATGTCCTGTTCCAGGTGGCGCAATCTGCGCGAATTCCCCCGGTGTTTCCCTTGCTCAAAAAATTGGGAGCGGAGCCGCTCACTTAAGTCAGCCCCTCTCCCGTTTGCGGAACTCAAAAATGCAGCCCAACCCGCGACGTGTGACCGCTAAACCGTCCTACGGCCCGTGACCAGATTAATGACCGCAACAATCAAAGCGATCACCAGCAAGAGATGGATCAGGCCGCCAGCCACATGGAACCCCCAGCCTAAAAGCCAGAGGATGACGAGGATTGCAAAGATCGTCCAAAGCATAAATACCCCTTGTCAGAAGCCTACATCGACTCCACAAGGGATGAGAGGCAGCTTCTCAGGGCGGAGTTGTCCCCTGGCGTAACCAAAAATTCTGGCGGTTGACAGAGTCTGGACAGCCCGGGCGAAGCGATGCCTGGGTTTCGTTTGGCTGGAGGCATGCGCTGCAAGGCGGAATCTCGACAGCGAGATTCCGGCGCTTACAGACGGCAGGTGAAAATCATTTCATGATAGACGGACCAGGCAAGGGTGCTCCGACCCAATGCGTGATTCCGTATTCTTTCAGCTTGCGATATAAGGTCGTCTTGCCAATGCCGAGCGCCCGCGCGGTCATCAGCTTGTCACCATTGAGCTGCTGCAAGGCATCCAGAATGGCCTGTTTTTCCAATTCGGCCAAAGGCAGGATCCTGGTTTGCTTTCCTGGAACCACGGCACGCAGGGCGGCGGTGCGTATGTGAGGAGGAAAATCAGCCGGCTGCAACACTGGGCCGGGACTCATGGCCACGGCACGCTCCAAACAGTTTTCCAGCTCGCGCACATTGCCCGGCCAATCATAAAGCTGGAGCAGTTTCATGGCCTCAGGGCTGACGGAATACTGCGCCTGACGGGTCTGCCCGATCCGCTCCAGGAAGTGCCCTGTCAGGGGACGAATATCTTCTTTGCGTTCGCGCAGAGGCGGCAACCGGAGACTGACCACGTTGAGACGGAAAAAGAGGTCACGACGGAAAGTCCCCTGCTGGACCGCCATCTCCAAATCGCGGCTGGTGGCGGCAATGATGCGAACATCGACAGGCACAGCTTTAGTGCTGCCCAGGGGATGGAACTCCCTTTCCTGCAAGGCCCGGAGCAACCGGCCCTGCATATCGAGCGGCATCTCCCCGATTTCATCAAAGAAGACGGTGCCGCCGCTGGCCAGCGCATAGAACCCATCCTTATTCTTGGCTACGCCCGCGGCTGCCTTGATGGGACCAAACAGCTCGTTCTCCAGTGTTCCGGGGGCGGGAGAAGCGCAGTCCAGCAGCAAGAAAGGACGGTCGCGGAAAGGTCCGTCGGCGTGCACGGCCCGCGCCACGGTTTCCTTGCCCGTGCCGCTCTCACCATGGACCAATACCGGATGTTTGCTGGTAGCTACCTTAGCGATGATGCGATAGAGCTTTTGCATTTCGGCCGAAAGTCCAAGCATGCCTTTATATCCTGGGTTCGTCTGCAGGGTTTCATGGGCCATGCGGTCTTCAAGGGAATTCCGCAAGCGCCCAGCGGCGCGGGTCAGCAGCACCTTGAGTTCTTCGCCTTTGAAGGGCTTGCGGAGAAAGTCACAGGCGCCGCTCTTCATGGCAGTTACCACGGAATCCACAGTGGCCTGACCGCTGACCATGATGACTTCCGTTTGAGGATGCATTTCTTTAAACTTGGCCAGCAGATCCAAGCCGTCATGGGGTGATTGGCGAACGTCGAGTAGAACCACATCCACCGGCTGCATCTCCATCTGGCGGAGTGCCGCACGGGTGTTATCGGCCGTGTAGACCTTAAACCCCATGCCGCCGGCAACTTCTTTACACAAGTCCCGGACCCATCGTTCTCCATCCACAACTAACAGAAATAATGATTCAGCAGGAGAAGCATCTTCCCGCGAAGCCCGCACTGCAATCGACGACATAGACTCCCTTTCTGCGACTCTGAACGCGGCCCACTTGCCTGGCCCTAGGTTTTGAACGGTCTGTGGTTGGCGGCGAAGCCGCGGCCTGAGGCACTGCGCCGCAGACCGTTTGAATCGTTTATCGTCTTCAGGAAAAAACTTAGCGATCCCCGCCGCTAACGGTGTTCGCTTTACAAAGTTAAATGCACCTCAAAACTTAAACGAGAGGTCAGGCTTTTCTACGGTTTGACTTAAAAATTTCTACTTTCAGAACACGCGGCCGGAATCGGCAGGCCGCCGCCTCATCCCGCCGATGGCGCACTTTTGATTGTTACTGAAGAACTACGCTGGCTTGACTTAAGCTAAAGCCACGCGATACCTTCGCCAGACAAGCACCAACCAATACCGGGAGAAAAACGTGCCTTTTCAACGAATGATCACGCTCACAACCGATTTCGGTTTGACGGAGCATTATGTTGGTGCAATGAAAGGAGTTATCTACAGCATCAACCCAACAGCCCAATTGGTGGAAATTACCAATGCCGTACAATCGTTTGACGTTTTGGACGGAGCACTCGCCATCTCCCAGGCATATAGCTATTTTCCCAAAGATACGGTGCACGTAGTGGTGGTTGATCCGGGCGTCGGGGGAACGCGACGACCGATCATCGCCCGCGCCGGGCAATATGTATTTGTGGCGCCGGACAATGGCGTGCTCTCCCTGGTCTACGAGCGAGAAGAACGGGTGAGCGTCCGTCATATCACCTCAGATCACTACTTTCATCATCCGGTCAGCAATACTTTCCATGGCCGCGATGTGTTCGCGCCGGTCGCCGCGTATTTGAGCAAGGGCGTGGATGCCAGCAAGTTCGGCGAGGAAATCAGTGATTTTGTGCGTTTTGCCGCACCCAGGCCGAAGGCCACTGGCGCCAATGCGTGGAAGGGCATCGTGCTCAAGACGGACAAATTCGGCAACTTGATTACCAACATTTCGCCCAAAGATATTCCCCAGATTTTTGACGGCTCGTCGAGCGCCTTCAAGATCACGGTGGGCAAAGCGGAGATCACAACGCTACGCTCCAACTACGCGGAAGGAGTTCCGGGAGAGATGTTCGCTATTTTAGGCAGCTCCGGTTTTCTCGAGATTTCCACGAACAAAGGCGCGGCCGCTCGGCTGGCGGGGGCGGAGAAAGGCAGCGAGGTTGCGGTCATGATCGCCAGTTAGAAGCAAGCCGGTTGTCTCCATGATTCGATATTCAAGCCATGAAAAAGATGCCCAAACCAAAAGACGTGGACGCCTACATAGCGGCGGCCCCAAAAGAAGTACAAGGCAAATTGAAAGAGCTTCGGGCAGTCATCAGAAAAACCGCGCCGGCTGCCGAGGAGCGTATCAGTTACGGAATGCCTTACTATGCCTACAATGGGCGGCTGGCGTACTTTAGCCTTTGGAAGGCGCATATCGGTCTCTACATACCCACGCCGGTGATCGAGGAGCACGAAAAAGAACTGGCCGCGTTTGAAACCACTGATGCTACTGTCCGCTTCCCTTTCGACAAGAAACTGCCTGTTGCGCTCATCAGACGGCTGGTGAAGGCGCGAATGAAAAAGAACGAGGCAAAAAAGAAGAAGTAGCATCAGGCCGCCACCACGGTGAGATTGTGCCATCTTCACAGCCCCGTAACGTGTATTCGCGGGTGGAATAGTCGCTTGTTATACTCATCATTCATGCGCCAACTGCTTCGTTTTTTGTGGCACTCCACCCGCGGACATCGCCTGGCTCCCTGGCGCAGCCCTTACCTGCGCTGGCGCATGGAAACCTACTCCGGCCTGAAGATGGACAAAATCGGCTTTGTGGAATTCTGGGGATTCATGGTCCGGGAGAGAAAGCAGTTGCGCCGCTTTCTGAAATGGACGGCCGAAATGGACAATTACGCGCGCCCGAAGCCGAAGAATCCCTAAGCTCTTTACTACAATCCCGAGCGTAAGCGAGGGAGCCCTACAGTCTTACGCACAGGCCTGAGTATCACCTCAAAAATTCATCCTTCGGCAACACACTCGCGAGGGAAATCCACGCGTCCCTCACATCCCCGCGGCCACAGTGATTCCTCGCTGCCCACTCCAACATGCGAAAAAAACCACACGTTGAGGACCCCGGCTGCGCTCGGGATTGCAGAAAAGCGGGATTGCAGAAAGGACTATGCTTTCATTTTTCTGAGCGAGGAGTCGAACAAACTGGAGGCCGTCATGAAACAAGAGCCGAACGCAATGAGGCATGGTCAACAAGTGATTACCGATCGCCGGAGATTTCTGATCGGTTCCGCGGCAACCGCCGGTCTGGTGCTTTATCCGGAGACATTGCTGTTTGGCCAGGCGGCGAGCCCGGCGGGGGCCGCAACCGCCGCACAGAGTCCGTCATTGGCCGCCGCAACCAAGCCCCGGCCTGATCCGCTGAAGCCGGAACTGGTGAAGGAATTTGTTGTGGCAGCGCACGGCGATCTGGAAAAAACCAAAGTCATGCTGGCGGAAACCCCCAGTTTGCTGAACGCCACATGGGACTGGGGCGGTGGGGATTTTGAAATGGCCATCGGGGGCGCCGGCCACATGGGCCGCAGAGACATCGCATTGTTCCTGATCGGACAGGGCGGCCGTTTTGACCTGTTTGTGGCGGCCATGCTCGGACGTCTTGACGTGGTTAAGCCGATGCTTACCGCGTTCCCTCATCTGGCGGAATCAAAAGGGCCCCATGGCATCCCGCTGATGGTCCACGCGCAAAAGGGTGGGCAGGAAGCTGCCGAGGTGGCGGCGTTTCTGGAGTCGCTGAAATCACGGCCGGCGTGATAGCAAAGAGCACCCAGCCACGTATTTCTGTCCGTGATCTTCCAGATGATAGGGTTCCCTCGCTGCGCTCGGGATTTCAGAAAAAGTCTGACGCAGACTATCAGAAAAACTAGATATCGTATTTCTTCAGCAGGTGGCGGAAAGAGCGATAAGAGACCTTCAACAATTCCGCGGCGCGGATCTGCACGCCCCCGGATTGCTCCAGGGCCGATTCAATGAGCGCACGCTCAACTCCGGCGACATATTTTTCAAAGTCCATTCCATCCGTAGGAACGTGCGGGCTGCTGCCATTGGTCGACACAGCAGTGGTACGGACGCGCGGACGATCGGCCTCAAGGTCGACCCGGAGTTCATCGCCCTTCTCCATGGCCACGGCCCGTTCCAGGGTGTTCTCCAATTGGCGCACGTTGCCGGGCCAGTCAAAGTTTTTGAGCGCCTCCAGCGAGTCCGGATGGATGCGCAGGATGCTTTTCTGCGCCGCGCCGGCGTATTTCTTGAGGAAGTGGTTGGCCAGCAATTCCACGTCATCGCGGCGCTCGCGCAGGGACGGGACCTGGATCGGGATCACGCTCACGCGATAATAAAGGTCCTCGCGGAAGGTATTGTTCGCCACCATCTCGCGCAGGTCGCGGTTGGTGGCGGCAATCACGCGCACGTCCACCGGCGTTTCCTGCGTACCCCCCACGGGACGGACGGTGCGCTCCTGCAAGACGCGCAACAGCTTTACCTGCATGGAGACGCTCATCTCGGCGATTTCATCCAGGAAGATGGTGCCTCCGCTGGCCACCTCGAAAAGCCCGTGCTTGTTCTGGCTGGCGCCGGTGAAAGCGCCTTTTACGTAACCGAAGAGTTCGCTTTCCAGCAAGGTTTCCGGAAACGCGCCGCAGTTGATAGAGACAAACGGCTCACTGGAGCGCGGCGAACAGGAATGGACCGCGCGCGCCACCAGTTCCTTGCCGGTGCCGCTCTCGCCGTAAATCAGCACGGTGCTGGCGGTAGGGGCTACGGTGCGGATGGTGGCTTTCAGTTTTTCGATGGCCGAACTGGCGCCAATGATGTTATCGAGCGAGTTGCGCGTCGCCGCATCGCGCTTCAAGGCGAAGTTTTCCCGCTGGAGCACCAGGGTCTGCAGCGCGCGTCCCACGGAAATCTTCAACTCTTCCAGGAGTCCGGGACCTTTGTGGATGTAATCGAAGGCCCCGCCCTTCACCGCCTGCACGGCCGCTTCATAATCCTCGACCGCCGTAATGAGGATCACCGAAGTTTCCGGCGATGACTGACGGGCAAAACGCAGGACTTCGATGCCATCGGTTTGGGGCATCTTGATATCGGTGATGAGAAGTTCATAGTTGGCGGAGCTGAGCTTCTTTTTGGCCGCTTCTCCGCCGTTCACGGTCTCCACTCGATGGCCTTCCTTGCGCAGGGAAATGTCCAGCATTTCACAGATGGAACGCTGATCGTCACAGACAAGAATGCTAGCCATGTGACACCTCCGCGCTCACCGGCGCAACCTCAGGCTCGTTTTCCGCGGCTTTGGCGTGCAGAATTTCCAACACAAATTCAGCACCGCTGCCGGGGTTCGACTGCACAAAGATCTTGGCGCCGTGAGCCTGCACGATCTGATAAACGATGGCCAACCCCAATCCGGTGCCGCCCTCAAAGTTTGACTGAAAGGGCTCAAAGATTTTTTCCGCAAGATGCGGCGGAATGCCGGGTCCGGTATCGCGAATGCCGATACGCAGAAAATCACCTGCCGCGCGGGTAGTCACGATGATGGTCCCCTTCCCTTCCATGGCGCGCACAGCGTTTTCCAGCAGGTTCCAGAACACCTGCTTGATGCGGTCGGCGTCAACGGCGGCGAAGGCCTCCGGCAGAGCGTAATCGCGGACGATCTTCAACTCTTTGTTCTGGGAGCGGTTGGCGAGCAGGACCAGCGCATCTTCGAGCAAGGGCACCAGGTCCCGACGGGAAAATTTGAAGCTCTTCTCCCGCGAATACACCAGAAAATCAGAAATAATGGCGTTCAGGCGGGTCGACTCGCGGGTAATGATATCCACCAGCGTTTTCTGCTCGTCGTTGAATGGCGTGACCTGGGAAAGTACGTTGATGGAGCCGGCAATCGAGGCCAGGGGATTGCGAATTTCATGCGCAATGCCGGCAGCCAGTCGCCCCACGGCGGCCAGGCGGTCACGCATGCGGACTTCGCCCTCCAGCCGGCGCAGTTCTGTGCGGTCCTCAAAAGTATAGACATAGCCGATGGTCCCCTGCTCGGGAACAATGAGCGCGGTCACGTTCACGGCAAAAGTTTTTTCCTTGCCGGAAGGCGTCAGGCCGCGGACTTCGCACTGCGCCGACAGCGACTCCAGGCTGGGCAAGCGGTCCACAAACAGGTCCGAGATGTGCCGTCCGTAGAGCGATGAAGCGGTGCGCTCCAGCAATTTTTGCCCGGGCGCGTTCACCAGGGTGATGCGGCCTTCAAGATCGGTGGTGATGAGAGCGCTGCGGATGGAATGGATCACGTTCTCATGCAGAGCCTGCAGGCTGAGCAGCTCGCCGCTCTTGTCGCGCAATTCCATGCCGGCCTGGCGGAGCTTGGCCGCCAGAGCGCTGGAGAGGTGCGCCACCGCCAGGTACGCGAAGAAATTGACCAGGATCACCACCTGGAGCGACTTCAGATCCGCGCGCGGGGAAAACTGGAAAGAAGGAATCCGCTCAAAATAGCTGAGCTCCAGCACGGCCCCAAAACAGATGAATGAGACCGCCGCCGTCAAATAGGCCCAGTAACGCGGCAGCAGAATGCTGGCAACAATGATCACCAGCGGATAGAGAAAATTGAAGAACGTATCGATGCCGCCGGTTACGTACACCACGGCGGTGGCAAAAGCCAGGTCAGTGAAAATCTGGACAATCGCCTGAAGCCTGTATTCCTGCCACAGCGAATGCAGGACAATAAAGAAGACTGAAATCGTGTACCAGACAAGGACAACGGTAATGAAAAGGCGGCTGGAGACATTGTTCGGGGTCAGATTGAGGATCAGGAGTTCAACGGCGAGCAGGAAAGAAATAATAATGACACGAACTTTTACAAGCCATGCCAGCCATGCCCGCTCGTTAAAACGAATGTCTCCCATCGACGCCTGTTTCTTATGCCGGTTTTTGGTTTAAGACCCGCCTGCGAACAGGCGGGTCACATTTGGCCTTGTTGTCCGGCTTCGCGTTATCCGGCCAGCTTCGAAATCATCGAGAACAGCGGCAGGTACAGTGAAACCACGATGCCGCCGACAGCGACGCCGAGGAACCCGATCATGATCGGTTCCAGCAAGGTCAGCATGTCCTTGGTGGCGGCGTCTACTTCGTCTTCGTAGAAGTCGGCGATCTTCTGCAGCATGGCATCCATGGCGCCGGTGGCTTCACCCACGCCGATCATCTGCGTGACCATGTTGGGGAAGACGCCGCTTTCCTTCAAGGGATCAACGATTGTCCGCCCCTCTTCCACCGCTTTGCGAACTTTCATGAGCGCATCTTCCAGAACGGCGTTGCCGGACGTTCTTGCGGTAATCGAAAGACCTTCAAGAATCGGCACGCCGGAGGTGATCAGAGTGCCCAGGGTGCGGGTGAAGCGCGCCACGGCGATCTTGCGCAACACCGAACCCAGAACCGGCAAGTTCAACAACATCTTGTCGAACATGTAGCGGCCTTTGGGGTCTTTGCGGATGTACTTGACGCCGACAAACGCCAATATACAAACGGCGAACATGAGCCACCAGAAACGGCCGACGAAGTTACTGAGCCCGATCACGATCTTGGTGGGCAGCGGCAGATCGACGCCCATGCTGTTAAACATGTTGGCGAAGATGGGCACCACAAACTTGAGCAGCGCTCCCACCACCAGGCAGGCAATCGAAATGACCGAGACGGGATAAATCAACGCTGACTTCACCGCCGACTTCAGCTTGACGGCTTTTTCCACGTACGTGGCCAGGCGCTGGAGAATGGTATCCAGAATACCGCCGGCCTCGCCCGCTTCGATCATGTTGGTGGTGAGATCGTCAAAGATCTTAGGATACTGGCGCATGGCGTTGGAGAGCGTTGAACCGCCTTCCACGCTGGTGCGCACGCCCGTCAGGCATTTCTGGAAGATCTGGTTTTCCTGGTTTGCGGCCAGAATTTCCAGACACTGCACCAGAGGCAGGCCGGCGTCAATCATCACAGAAAACTGCCGGAAGAAGACGGCCGTGTCCTTAATGGGCACTTTGCCGGTGCCCAGTTTAGGAAGGGCGAATTCCTTGCCCTTCTCCTTGATGGCGCCCGGCGTAATGCGCTCGCGGCGCAACTGCATGGTTACCGCGGCTTTGCTATCGGCTAACCGTTCCCCGGCGATCCTCTTGCCCTGGGAATCAGTCCCTGTAAACGTGAATACCGGCATACCGTGAACTCCTCTCCTATTTGCCTACCAGCTTTTCCTACCGACCAGGGGAGAGTCGAAAAGATTTATCTGCGCTGCGGAGCGGCCGCAACTTTTGTGGCCTGTACGCCACGGTTGATCATGTCCTGTAATTCGTCGGGCATGGAAGAACGCGCCAACGCGGTCTCCAGCGTGATGACTTTCTGGAAATAAAGGGTCGCCAGCGACTGGTTGAACGTCTGCATGCCAAATTTGTCTTGTCCTGATTGCATGGACGAATACACCTGATGGATCTTGTCTTCGCGGATCAAATTTCTCACCGCGGCGTTGGGTACCAGGATCTCCATGGCCATGGCGCGGCCTTGCCCGCCCACGCGGGGGAGCAGCGATTGGCAAAGGATCCCTTCCAGCACCAGCGAAAGCTGCGCGCGAATCTGCGACTGCTGGTGCGACGGAAAAACGTCAATAATACGGTTGATTGTGGAGGCGGCCGAATTCGTATGCAAGGTACCGAAGGTCAAGTGGCCGGTTTCCGCAATGCGCAGCGCGGATTCGATCGTCTCCAGGTCGCGCATTTCGCCGATCAGCACCACGTCCGGGTCTTCGCGCAACGCGGCGCGCAGGGCATTGGAAAACGACTGCGTGTCCGAGTGCACTTCGCGCTGGTTGACCAGGCAGCTTTTATTCTGGTGCACGAACTCGATTGGATCTTCAATGGTAATGATGTGATCGTGCCGTTCCGTGTTGATCTTGTCCAGCATCGCGGCCAGCGTGGTGGACTTGCCCGAGCCCGTGGGACCGGTAACCAGAATCAAGCCGCGCGGCTTGTCGCACAATTTCGAAATGACCTGCGGCAGGTTCAACTGTTGAAAGGTCTTGATCTCAAAAGGAATCACGCGATAGACCGCGCCTACGGCGCCGCGCTGGTTGAAGCAGTTGCCGCGGAAGCGGGCCAGCCCTTTCAATCCGAAAGAGAAATCCAGCTCCAGGTTTTCTTCAAAGCGGTGCTTCTGCGCGTCGGTGAGCACGCTGTACGCCAGCTGCTTGGTCTCCGACGGCGTCAGCGGCGGCATGTCCAGCGGCTGCAAATGCCCGTGTACCCGCACCTGCGGCGGAGAATTGGTGGTGATATGGAGGTCGCTGCCCGCCATATCCAACATCTTCTTTAACAGATCGCTCAGTGTTACATTCATGGTCCAGCCCTGTCCCCTTTACAGCAAACTCTCTAGTGCAGCGTTTCCCTCGCCACTTCTTCCAGCGTGGTCACGCCGTCCTTGACTTTGGTCAGCCCGCTGCGCCGCAGCGTAATCATGCCCCGCTCGATCGCCTTTTTCTTCAGCTCCACCGCGGACGCGCCAATCAGAATCAGCTCCCGAATTTCATCGTCCACTTCCATCACTTCATACAGACCCGCGCGCCCTTTGTACCCCGTGCCATTGCAATTGCCGCAGCCCTTGCCTTTAAAAATCTTGACCGTCTTGGCTTCTTCCGGCGTAAAGCCGGCCTCAACCTTGGCCTGCGGAGGCATGGGGACTTCTTCCCGGCACTCCAGGCAGATGCGCCGGATCAGGCGCTGGGCACAGATCAGGTGGACCGCGGTCGCCACCAGGAAGGGCTCAATACCCATGTTCATCATGCGGCTGATGGTTTCCGGGGCACCGTTCGTATGCAGCGTGGAGAGCACCAGGTGGCCGGTAAGCGCGGCCTTGATGGCGATTTCTGCGGTTTCAAAGTCGCGGATCTCGCCCACCAGGATCACGTTGGGGTCCTGGCGCAGGAAGGCGCGCAGCGCGGCGGCAAAATTCAGGCCGATCGACTCTTTCATCTGAACCTGGTTCACGCCGTGCAATTGAAACTCAACCGGGTCTTCCGCGGTGATGATGTTCGTGTCGGCCTTGTTGAGCAGAGAAACTGACGAATAAAGCGTGTTGGTTTTGCCCGAACCCGTGGGGCCCGTCACCAGCACCATGCCGTAAGGCTTGAGCACCGCGCGCTGGAACTTTTCTAGCGACTCCGGCTCAAAGCCAAGCTTGGTCATATCCAGCCGCAGGTTCTCTTTGTCGAGCAGCCGCATAACGACTTTTTCGCCCCACAGCGTGGGCAGGCAGTTGACGCGGAAATCGAGCTGCTTTTTCTTGCCGCCAATCTGCATTTTCAGCATGATGCGCCCGTCCTGCGGCAGGCGCTTTTCGCTGATGTCCATCTTGGCCATGATCTTGATGCGCGAAGTGATGGCGTCTTTCAATTTCATCGGCGGTGACATGATGTGTTGCAGCACGCCGTCAATGCGGAAGCGCACGCGGTACTCTTTTTCGTAAGGCTCAATGTGGATGTCGCTGGCCCCGCGCTTCACCGCGTCCGTCATGATGATGTTTACCAGCTTGACGATCGGCGCTTCGTCCGCCGATTTCTCCAGCTCGGCCAGGTCGATGTCGTCCTGGTCGGCCTGGAGCTCGACATCGGCCTCTTCGCCCATGGAAGCCAGCAGCTCATCGACATTGGCGTCCTGCTGCGATCCGCCGTACGCCTTGTCAATCGCGTCCATGATGGCCGATTCGGACGCAACCACCGGCTCAATATTGAAGCCGGTCATGAACTTGATATCGTCCATGGCAAAAACGTTGGTCGGGTCCACCATGGCAATGGTCAGCGACGCGCCCACGCGGCTCAGCGGAAGGATCTGGTATCGCTTGGCCGTCTCTTCCGGAATCAGCTTGACCACGGAAGAATCGATTTCAAAATATTGCAGGTTAATGGCCGGGACGCCGTACTGGCGCGAGAGGAAGTTGGTTACCTCCTCGTCACTCACAAATCCCAGGTGCACCAGCGTGGAACCAAGGCGCGAATTGGGGCCGGATTCACGCTGCGCTCGCAGCGCCTTATCGAGTTGGTCCGCTGTAATGATCTTCTCTTTGACCAGAAGATCGCCTAGCCTTTGCGACATGTGCGAGCAGGTCCTGGAATGAAATTTGACTCAAGCGCACCATTTCTGAAGAGGCCGGGGGGACAGCCGCTGGTCGTGGGAAGAACTTGAGCAGGCCCGATTGTGAGCCGGGTGACAGAAATTGTCAATTGTCCCTTTCCCCTCTAAGGTTCATGCACTTACGGGAATAGTAACGGGGTCCGGGATGTACTTAAGGCGAAGCGCTGAAGTTTCAGCCGCGCACGTTCCCGCGGATGGCGGGATGCCGCCCGCAAGCTAGCGGGATTACCTTAGACCTTACAGGAAGAGGAACCTGCTCCGCCCAAAGCGTCCTGCAACGAACCTTCGTGTTCCGCAGCCTGCCCTGAGTGACTCTGAGCCTGCGAAAGGGGAGGCGAACGGGTGTCCTTTGTGGTAATACCCGCGGTGGTAATGGCCGGTTTTCTCAGCGCCTCTGCGTCTCCGCGGTGAGTTTTTGTTTTCCGATCACCGGGTTCTCGCGGAGATCCCGCGGCGACGCAGCTAGATCAGCGGCGCCAGGAACTCAGCCATGCGTGATTTCAGCACGGCGACCTCGGCCTGGATTTGGCCGAATTGTTTTCCGTTTTGCTTCTTCGGCGTCTCTCGCTCCACCAACTGGAGCCATTCCTCCTTGAATTTCCGCGCTGTCTCGCGGATGTCCGCACTCTGGGACTCGTCTTGCGCCAGCTTCTTGCACATCACCGCCAGAAGGACTGCGTCCAGGCGTTCAAGCTCTTGTTTGCTCGGCATGGTGCGATTCTACCAGCGGCGGAAAACAATTGCCGCGAATGTTTTGGCAATCCTGGGTCCGGAATTCCGGCGATTTTGGCAATCTCTTTTCTGATCCGTGTCATCCGTGTTGATCAGTGGTGAGGTTTGGTTTTCCGATCTGACCTGTTCTTCTCCGTGCCTCCGTGGTAGGTTTTGGTTTTTCAAATTCCGGCGATCTCCCCTAGATCACCACCGTCTCCTGGTACTCTCCAAACACGCGCCGCAGCGCGTCGGAAATTTCGCCGACGGTGCAGTAGTTTTCGACGGCATGAACAATATGCGGCATCAGATTGGAACCATCGCGCGCCGCGTCTTCCACCCGGCGGATCGCGGATTCCCAGGCCGCCTTGTCGCGGCGCTGGCGCAGCGCCCGCAGGCGCTCCACCTGCCGGCCTTCCAGCGCTTCGTCGATGCGCAGGACGGGAACGGCCCTCTCGCCTTCCGTCTGGAAGCGGTTCACGCCGACCACGACGTTTTCCAGCCGGTCAACGCCCTGCTGGAAATCATAGGCGGCGTTCTGGATCTCCTGCTGGATGTACCCGAGCTCAATCGCGCGCAGGGTCCCGCCGAGCGATTCGATCTTGTCGAGATAAAGCTGGGCGCGGCGCTCAATATCGCTGGTGAGCGATTCAATGTAGTACGAGCCGGCGAACGGGTCGATGGTATTGGCCACGCCGGTCTCATAGCCCACGATCTGCTGCGTGCGCAGCGCGATGCGCGCCGCCTCTTCCGTCGGCAAACCCAACGCTTCATCGAAGCCGTTAGTGTGCAGTGACTGCGTTCCGCCCAGCACCGCGGCCAGCGCCTGCAAGGCCGTACGCACGATGTTGTTTTCCGGTTGCTGCGCCGTGAGCGTGGAGCCGGCGGTCTGTGTGTGGAAACGCAGCATCAGCGAGCGCGGGTTCTTCGCATTGAAGCGTCCTTGCATGATCCGCGTCCACATGCGCCGCGCGGCGCGGAACTTGGCCACCTCTTCCAGAAAATGATTGTGCGCGTTGAAGAAGAAGGAGAGCCGCGGCGCGAACTTGTCCACGTCCAGGCCGACGTGCAACGCCGCGTCCACATAGGCGATGGCGTTGGCCAGCGTGAACGCCACTTCCTGCACCGCCGTGGAGCCGGCCTCGCGCATGTGATATCCGGAGATGGAGATCGGGTTCCAATCCGGCACGTGCTCGTTAGCATAGGCAAACATGTCGGTAATGATGCGCAGGGCCTGGCGCGGCGGATAGATATATGTCCCGCGGGCAATGTATTCCTTGAGAATGTCATTCTGCACCGTGCCGCTGAGCTTGCGGACATCGGCGCCGGAGCGCCGGGCCACCGCGATGTACAAGGCCAGCAGGATCGCCGCGCTGGCGTTGATGGTCATCGACGTGGAAATTTTTTCCAGATTGATGCCGGCGAAGAGGCGCTCCATGTCCTCAATGGAGTCAATGGCCACCCCGACCTTGCCGACTTCGCCCACGGCCATCGCGTGGTCTGAGTCCATGCCGATCTGCGTGGGCAGGTCGAACGCCACGGACAGGCCGGTGGTGCCGTGAGATAGAAGATACTTGTAACGTTTGTTGGATTCCTCGGCGTCGCCCATGCCCGCGTACTGGCGCATGGTCCAGAGGCGGCCGCGATACATGGTGGCCTGCACGCCGCGCGTGAACGGAAACTCGCCCGGGTAGCCGGCGTCAGCGTCATAGTCCCAGCCGGCAAGGCTGGCCGGGGTATAGAGAGGCTGCGTGTCGATGGTCTTGAGCTGGCCGGCGTCGCGTTCGAGCTTGAGGTCTTCGGGCATTCGTCATCCGAACAGCCGCCGTCTATTTTCGCTTGGCGGTGCGGGCGGCTTTCAAAAATGAGAGCAAAGTAAAATATCCGCAAACCAGGGTGAAAGCGCTTTCGATCAGCAAGCGCTTGTGGTCGGCAAAGTGATCGCGATGGTACTGGCGCACCAGGGAGAAGCCTCCTGCCAGGGTAAAAAACAGGAAAATCAGGCCCGTAGCCTGCAACCAAAAGGCATAAAGGGTACGACTTAAGGAACCAACGAGTGACTTACCGCCGGCATAAATGGCGTTCAAAAACCGGTCTTTCTTTACAACGGTTTGCAAGGCGTTTTTGACAGTAGAAATTTCCGGCATTTTGCTTATTGTAGCCCGAAAATCAGCGTATCCTTGCTAAGAATAAAAGTGGAAGAATAAAACGCCGGTAACCTCCGGGGGCATCCAAGTTAGTAAGTCCAGAGGAGCTTGCGGTGAACACACGTTTAAAACAACTGATGAAGGAGCTGGGAGAGGCCATTAACAGCTCTCTTTCTGAATCGGAGCAGATCGCGCAGGTGATCGCGAAGATCAAAGATGAAGGTTTCGACATTTTTCTGGTGCTGGAAGCCACCATCGGCTTTAACCGCCATGACGAAGAACCGGCCGGTGCGCCGCCGGAGCTGGTGGGCTCGCGCAGGAAAAATGCGGAACCTGAATTCAGCATTAATGCCCACGACGTCCGCTTTCTCAAGTCCCTGCGCATCAGCATTGACGATGCCGAATAGTCCAATCCTCTGAGTCACAGGTCCCGGCAGCACAGCGCCGGGTTTTCCTTTTTCTGCTAGCATAAAAATTTGGCGTCTTGAAATTCCCCGCGCGGTTCCCGCGGGCCACGAAAGACTGGGTCCACAAAGACTGGGTCACAAGATTATGAAGGATACACTTGGAGTATTGCTTGCCGGCGGGGCGGGAGAACGCCTCTATCCCCTGACGCGCGACCGCGCCAAACCGGCGGTGACCTTCGGCGGCAACTACCGCATCATTGACGTCACGCTCTCCAACTGTATCAACTCCGACCTGCGCAAGGTGTACATCCTCACGCAATACAAAGCGCTCTCCCTGAACCGCCACATTCGCGAAGGCTGGGGCGCCGTGGTAGCGCGGGAGCTGGGTGAGTTCATCGAGATCCTGCCGCCGATGAAGCGCGTGAGCGACAACTGGTACCTCGGGACCGCCGATGCGGTCTACCAGAACATTTATTCCATCGGCAGCGAGCAATCCAAGCACGTGCTCATCCTCTCCGGCGACCACATTTACAAAATGAATTACCAGCTGATGCTTGACCAGCACCGGGCCGGCGGGGCGGACGTGACTCTTGCCACGATCCTTATCGACCCGAGCGAGTGCGACCGTTTTGGCGTGGTGGAGATCGACCGCCAGGGCCGCATCACCGGCTTTGAAGAAAAGCCCAAACAGACGAAGCTGCGCTCGCCCTACAACCCGGAGATGGTCTCGGGCTCCATGGGCGTTTACATTTTCAATACCGATGTGCTCTTGCCCGTCCTGCTCAAGGACGCGGAAGACCCCACCTCGTCGCACGACTTCGGCCATGACATCCTGCCGAAAATCCTGGGCCAGTACAAACTCTATTCCTTCAACTTCATCGACGAGAACATGAAGGAGGCGCAGTACTGGCGCGACGTGGGCACCATTGAAGCCTATTACGAAGCCAACATGGACCTGGTCTCGGTCTCGCCGGTGTTCAACCTGTATGACAAGCATTGGCCCATCCGCACGCAGCAGCGGCAGTATCCGCCGGCCAAATTCGTTTTCGGCGAGCCCGGGCGCACCGGCATGGCCATTGATTCCATCGTCTGCCCCGGCTGCATCCTCTCCGGCGGCTACACGCGCAAGTGCGTGCTCTCACCCGACGTGCGCGTGAATTCCTATACTGAGGTGGACGACTCCATCATCTTTTCCCACGTGAACATCGGCCGCCACTGCCGCATCCGCAAGGCGATCATTGACCGCGATGTGCACATCCCGGAAGGGACCACGATCGGATTCGATCCGGTGGAGGACGCGAAGAATTACGTCGTGACCGAGACGGGCATCACCATCGTGACCCGCGACTATTCGCTGTTTGAAAGCCCTGTAGCGGTGGATTACTTCACCAGCGAGTAGCGCGGTTATGGCTCTTGGCAATGAACGGTTGGCTCTTGGTTACACCATCTCTGAAACCGCTTTAGCAAAAAAAAGGCGCGACAGGATGAATTGCCGCGCCTTGGATGGAGCGAGGGCTATCTGGTCACGAAGAAGACGTCATAGGCTTTTCGCGCGGTCTCGGACTCCCGTCCCGGATTGACCTTGGTTCCAAACAGAAAGATGTTGCCGTACTGGTCTTTTTTGTTCGTTCGCTGAAAATCCAGGCTGATGGAGAACACGCCGGATTCGAGCAGCGTGTGCAACTCGTCCGGCTGGCTGATTCCGTCATGGTTAGCGTCTACCCACAGCCGCAGCAATGAGAAGATTGCGTCATGGGAGTCGATCACGCCGTCTCCGTTGCCGCCATTCTCGGGCTTGTCATATTGAGCTAACGCCTTAAAACCGTTGGGGCTGTTGGAAAGCGGCTGCGGACTTACGTTTGAAAATAGCTCGGTGCCGTCATCAATCGCGCCATTCCCGTTGCGATCGAGCACCAGAAAAGCCGTGTCGGTGCCGGTTGTCCAGGGAATCTTGAACGCGTGCCCGGTAGCACGAATGTCAAAGATGACTCCGCCGGCGGTGTTGGTAAGATCGAAGCCGTTCCCCTTAAGGTCAAACATAATAGGGTCGCAGTTTGTCGGCATATCCTGGACCGTGGTGAAGTCACCGGTTGGAGTGGGATCGCAGCCGTTGGCGGCAATGGTGCTAGGCATTACCTGCGCGGGGCAACTGTTGTCCACACCGTCTTTAAAGCTAAAAAACCCATCACTGCTGATCGTGACTTCAAGCGGACCTTTGGTCACTTTTATGTTGACGTTGCAGGTGCAGGCAAAGCAGGCTTTGACCGCCCCGCCACCGGCGCCGCCACACTTGGCTTCGCCGCCAACCGTGGTCGCTGTCGCGTGAGTATTATCAACGTCCTTTCCGGTTGCGTGGCAAAAGCTGCTCAGAAACCCGCCGCCCTCATTGGCAAATGTCGGCGTGGTCACCGAACATGTTGTGTCGCAATTCCCGTTTGCAGCCGTGCCGTCCGCGTATTTGCAACTGGAAGTCTTGAGAACTTCAACACCGTGAATTTCCGGACCCAGGTGGAACTCGTTGTCATCCAGAAAGCCCTCGGGCAGGTCGAATGATTTGTTATATCCGGCGCAAGTCGGCGGCGTGCTAGTCGCACTTTGCATCACCGGACGTAAAGAACGGACTGGCGGATGGAAACTCGCCGCCACCAGCCGGGTCTGGCCTTGGCGTGGGACCGGCGCAACATATCGTATTGGTCTCAGCTTCTTAAAATCCTGCTCATTGATCCCACAGCGCCCGGTGGCAGCATCGCAATGGAGTTCACCCTTTACGCCTTGGGTTGTTTGTTGAGTTCTCAGCCATTCGCGGACCACCGCATTTTTGTCGCCAAGCCCGCCTTCGATCAACGTGCCGGGATAAGCATCTTCCGTGATGAAGCGCCCGAGCGCGCCGCCATTGATGTTGATGATCGTGTCCACGGCCAGGATAGTTTCGTTTTTGCCGTCGCCGGGGCCAAAGAGAAACATGGCGTGGTAAGCGCGGCTGCGGCCTTGGAATGTGGCGTTTACTTTGAACGCGGCATACCTGTTATGCTTGCCCGCCTCTTCCGTCAAAGGATAGATGGTGCCGAATGATATGTCCCAGTTTTCACCTATGTCATGGGACGGAATCCAGCGCACCTGGGCAATGGCTGAAGTGCTCTCAGTGACGTTGCCGTTAGCGTCCTTGTTTGAACCGCCGACATGCCCCGCGCCGATATCCAGCGAATCGCCCGTTGCGGGACTGGGCTTGGTCACCAGGTCTTTATATTTGACCGGCAGGATTTCCGAGACTCGCCCGACTTTGAAATCGCTCAGCTCAAACCGCAAGCCTTGTGCCATGCGAAGATTGAACTGGACAGGATCAATCTGCTGGCGCTGCCCTTTTTCCAGCCAGAGGTTATGGATTTCATTTACCTGAGCGGCGTAGGCCAGGCGGGCATAGGTGGTGCGAACTACTTCTTCTTCATGGCTCATCTGCTGGCTTTTAGCAATGCCCCCGGACAGCAACAGCAACATCGCTACCACATATCTAAAGCTCATTTCTTGACGTTCCTTTCTATAACACGGTGAACTAGGCGTTCACCCTTGCTGGGGACTCCAAGGGGGCGTTTGAGTGTAGACAGAACCTGCAATGCGTCAAGCAGATGGCTAATTTATTTTCGTTTTCCAGAAAATAGCGATACGCATTCACAGAATCTGCGTATCCAACGGCGAGTGGAATGCGGTTTGCTTGGGTTTGTCCAGCTTGCGCAGATCATCGGCGTGAATGCCGCACCTTAGATTCGTGAGATCGCAATTGGCCTTTCCAGTTTTGCGCCCTGGCCCGGAGACTTGCCCTGAGTTAAGCCATTCTCGAACGGTCGTATCTTGGGCAGCCAAGCCGCCTTCAATGAGCGTCTCAGGGTAAGCATCTTCACCGATGAAGCGCGTAAGGGCTCCGCCATTGATGTTAATGATCGTGTCCGAAGGGAATGCGATTTCTTCACCGGTTTTGGGATCGGAGCCAAACAGAAACATAGCATTGTAGTCGCGTGAATGTCCCTGAAACGTAACATGGACGTGATAGGCCGCGTAGCGCGTATGTTGTCCCCCGATTTCGCTCTTCGCATACATCTGAGTAAAGGGCTGCTCCCAATCTTGGCCTCTTAGATCCTGGGATTTTATCCAAAGTGCCGTGACGGTCGGTGACTTCATCTCATGGCCATCACGGGAATAAACGAAGTGCCCAGGCATAACGGCAAGCGAATCTATGGCAGGAGATGGCTTAGTGACCAGTTCGCTATATTTGACCTGGGCAATCTCTGACAGAGGCCCTACTTTAAAGCCGCTCAACTCAAACTGCAAAGTGTTGGCTTGCATTCGCAGTTGGAAGTCGATGCGATCGATGGCCCTGCCTTTTATGCGCTTCTCTCTGAGCAGATCGTGCACTTCATTAACTTGTCCTGCGAAAGACATCCGGGCGTAGGTGGTGCGAACCACTTCTTCTTCATGGGTCATCTGCTGGCTTTTAGCAATGCCCCCGGACAGCAACAGCAACATCGCTACCACATATCTAAAGCTCATTTCTTGACGTTCCTTTCTATAACACGGTGAACTAGATGTTCACCCTTGCTGGGGACTCCAAGGGGGCGTTTGAGTGTAGACAGAACCTGCAATGCGTCAAGCAGGCGGCTCAATTTATTTTCGTTTTCCAGAAAATAGAGTCGCCCATTCGCAGGATTTGCGTGTCCTAAGAAATACTGCTTCTGCCCGCCCTGCACTTCTTCATGCGGCATGGCAGAGGGCGGGCTTGCGTTCTGGCTCCTGCAAGACTTGTCCTGTTCAGATTTTTATACACCTATCGGTGTATATGATAATATTTTTAACCGCGGAAGAACTTTGTTTTCCAAAATTTGGCTCCAGAAGGATTTTTGTGGGGGGCTTTGGGGCGCTTTAGAAAGAAGAAAAATGCGCAGCAATTATTGCAAGATATGTTCGCAGAGGAAGATGGGCGGAGCGGAGGTTTACGAGCTTAAGGGCGAGGGCGGCACATCAATCTTCGATGTCGAAAGGGCCAAGCAGATCGCATCCAACGGCAGGCGCGCCGAGCTGGTGCCCGCAGACACGCTCACGCTGCTCCTTGCAACCAGCCGCTATGAGGAGGCGCACACAGCGCATGTGAACGTAGACGCTCCCGGTATCCTTGGCCAGCGCTTCAACGGACCTTTCCTGCTCGACGGAATGCACCGCGCGGCCCGCTGCCGGCGTGAAAAAAAAGACTTCCGGGCCTTCGTCCTCAGCCAGGAAGAGACCCTCGCCTGCCTGGTGCTACAAGACCTATGGGAATCCAATGTCGGCATGGTGGTGAGGGAGCTGCGGCAACTCTTGGAGGAGACGCCGGATGCGGTTTATGTGGAGGTAAAGCTGGAGTCCGGCCCAGAAGCGCTGTCCCAGATTAGAAAACTCTTAACCCCGAAAGAGAATGCCCGCATCAAGATTCTCGCCAAAAAAGTGATTCTCAAGGCGTCAAAGTAGGGACATTATACACCCATAGGTGTATATAGAAACTTGTCGCGCTTATTTTTGAGATAACCGGCGTCGAATTTCCTGACTGACGGCTTCCGGTCTTCGCGCCTAGAGACCTTGCGCCAGCAGATTGTGTCCGTTGCTGCCGCAGGTCTGGCTTAGCTTCTCCGCGCCCTGCCTGATCTGCTCATAAGAATAGACCAGGTCAAAACTTTCGATGCGCCGCACCTCGGCCAGACAGGGAATGGTGATGAAAGGAAGGGCCTTGCTGTTGAACAGCCAGACGTGGAGTCTTATCCGGGTAATAAGAGCATGAACCCGAAAGTCGATGCAGGCGTTGTTCAGGTCTTTGCTGGCGCGCGCCACATCGCGATTCAACGTCTTCCAGCTTTTCCTGAATTCGCTGTTGGCCCATTCCTGCAAGAGCACGGTGTTGTGGGACATGCGCCCGTAATATTCCAGCGCCAGGTCAATGCGGTGGCGCTGTTCTTTGCGGAACGCCGCCGGAGACAGATTCAGGCGCAGATAGCCTTCATCGGCCAGGTTCAGCAGGTCCTTAAGTTGTTCCAGATCTACGTCGCGCAGGCAGGGAATAATTTGTTTTTCGGTGCGATCCGGAAAGCGGTAGATCCACTGATAGAAGGACTCTAAGCTGACGAGCCCAATCACTACTACCAGGAACAGCACTGTAAGGAGTATTCCAACGTTCATGGGTCGGTTCAGCGTTTCAATATTTTTGTGTACTGCCTGACCTGCTCTGCCAGTTCCTCCGGAGTGATGGGCAGAGACCACTCAGCCTCTGGAGGTTCTTTCCGCCAGAAAACATGCAGCCAGAAACACAGCGCAAAGATATATGCCACAGGCGGAAGGTATACCGCCAAAATGTTGAATCTTGTTCCAAAAACCGAACGCGTGAGCCACGCAATGAGCGTGCCAATGGATGAGGCGCCAAATCCCAGCATGATGCCGAAAGCGTACCGGCGGAAGCCGATTTCAAGGCTCTTCGCCAGCAGCCAGAACAGGGCAAAGATAGCCATCTGCATAAAACGAACCGTTATGCCGACAGAAAAGATGAGGGCGCCGAGTGGATGCATGTGTGCAGGCGGATTCAAAATAGCGTTGGAGGTGGCAAGAGTCAATTGAAGCGCAATGGAGCCATAAAAGGCCCAACGAAACCAGGAGCGCAACCAGAACAAAGCAAAAACCCAGTGAAAAACCTCCCCAAGGGCAAGAATCGAAAGAACTACTCCCACGGCCTCAGTGCCCCAGTAGACAAAATAATATGTGCGATAGTCGGAAATAGCCCAGAGTTCGGCGGCGGAGCACAAAATCGAATAAACGACATAACCAAAGAAAATCGGGAAGACGCGCGGGATACTGCGTCGCAACAGTAAGACCGCGAGCCATATTTCTAAAACTAGCGCGATTGCAAGTGGAATCACAGCGAAATAGCCATGCGATGAAGGGCCAGAGTAAACCAGGCCCCTCAGCATGGCAATGGAATTACCTTATTGGACCGTGCATGGCGTGCCGGGGTAGCAGAGAGGCGTCGGGCCTCCTCCTTCGAATGACTTTAACGAACATGGCGTGCCGGGGTAGCAGAGAGGCGTCGGGCCTCCTCCTCCAGCCAGGGCAGGCATGGAGGCCCAGACCAACAGGAGAACTGCTAACAGCAGCTTAACGAGTTTTCTTTTCATACGTTTCCTTTTTGCTTCTTCAGTGGGATTTGAGTTTCCGAAACCTGCACCCGCCCTTCAGGGCAGGCGCTATAGCAGCAGAAAGGATAGTGGTTTCCTTGTCTGGAAGCGCAACGGGGTGAAAACGACAGGGTTTATAGAACAACAAAGCCAGCGGATTCAATAGTTTAACTCTTTCTGGCCGGGGGCTGGCTGCTTCCGTTTTGGCGAAACTCGAACGCGTTCCTGGTTTTACCGGCCCCCAGTAAAAAATTGACTGATGTACACCTAAAGGTGTATATCTCTACCTCCAGGGGAGTACGAGACTGCCCGATCCGAGCGGGCCGACCGCGGCAGGGCCTGCTGTTTCGGCACGCCCGCATCGATGGTAGAATCCCGCCTTATGAAGCCAGGCAAACAACCGCCCAAGCACGGTGCTCCGGCGCGCAAGCGGAAGCCGGCGGACGAACTTACGGTGGCCAAGCGCTATACCTCGATTCCCGCTTCCGCGGTGAAGGAGATCCGCAAGGCTTCAAAAATCTACGGCTCGCAGGGCCGGGCGTTGCAGGTGGCCACGGAAATCCTGATTCGCATGCGCAAACGCCCCTTGCTGCCGCCGGAGTCAACTTCCGTGGTGACGCAGATGACATACAAGCTGGTTCCCAGGACGGTTGAGCTGATCGATGAACTGGCCGACTCGGTGTATGAAAACAGGCAGCAAGTCTTCGCAGCCTGCGTGGAAGCGCTCAAGATAACCGACTTTTGACAACCTCCATTCAGCGCTCTTCGGGAACTAAGGCGCGCGCTCGTTCCATTCCGGCACTTATATTTTTCTTATTTACCGTACTTTCAATCTGGCACGGCTCCGGCGCAGCTAGGATGATCCACTGTAAGGAGCACGACCCATGAAAGTACGCAGAACTCTTTTAGCTGTTTTCGTTTTTGCCGTCGTGAGCATGGGACTCGCGAATATTTCCGCCGGCGCGCAAACCGTCTTCACTTTCACCCAACTGGATGTTCCCGGCAGCGTTTCCACGGAAGCCGACGGCATCAATGGCTCGGGTGACATCATCGGCTTTTTTGTGGACAGCGCGGGCAGGCAGCACGGATTCCTTTTCCAGCACGCAACGTTCACCCAGCTCGATTTTCCCGGCGCCACAGCTACGCGCACCGCCGGCATCAACAACTCCGGTGTGATCGCAGGCTCATTCACGGACGCCGCTGGAGTCCAGCACGGGCTGGTTGGCCGCCCCGGCGCATTCACACAGTTTGATTTTCCCGGCAGCACTTCCACGCTCGGCCTGAGCATTAATAACTCCGGGACGCTCGTGGGCTCATTCAACGACGCAGCCGGACAGACACACGCCTTCGTAAAGCAGGGCGACACCTTCCAGCAGTTTGATTTTCCCGGCGGGCATAACACCATCGCCTTCGGCATCAATAACCACGACGACATTGTCGGCGTGTTTACTAACGCTGCGGGAGCATCGCAAGGCTTCATCCGCCAGCGCGGGATCTTCACCCAGATTCGGCCTCCGCGATCCATCAGTTCGGTGGCCTTCGGCGTGAATATTATGGGATTGGTGGTGGGCAGCTTTACTGACCCCTTGGGCATAGGCCGCGGCTTCCTGGATAACGCGGGAAGCTTTACCCAAGTAAACTTCCCCGGCGCGGCTTCTACCGATGCCAACGGCATCAACTCTTCCGGCACCATCGTCGGCGATTTCTTTGACAACGCCGGCGTGGAGCACGGATACATCGCTGTGCATTGATAATAAAAACCGTTTACGGCTATTGCACCGTGACCGTGGTGATCGTGGCGCCGATCAGGTTGCACCAGCGTGTTCCGCTTGCTTTCTTTGGTATAGAGCGCCGCCCAGCCAGGCACAGGGCAACGCTTCGACCGCGAGCGAGATCGGGTACCAGGACGGGCCCAGGTGCATCGGGACCGTAGCGATGGCCCCGGCTGTGCCCACCACGAGTCCTACAAATCCCAAGATCAAAGCGTGGCGCATCGGATTACGAGGCGCGAGCCTTGCGGCGATGTAGCTGCCAAGGACGGCATAAACCGTCCGATAGGCCAGCGCCAGAAAATTCAAGCCGGGTTCGGGCATGGGCCGGCCCCAAGGCGGATAGACCTTGAGCAGGTGCAGCACCTCGTCGGTGCCGAGCGAAAGAGCTACCACGGCGACAAATCCCAGGACGATTGCCGCCGTGCTGCGCAACAGATTGCGAGGCTGCGTGTTCACTGCTGCCGCGTTGCCCATTTGAATCTCCTTATAAGATTTCAGAATTTCGTGGCCGATCATCTTACCGCGGAGGCACGCGGACAAGATTGAGTCGCGGCCATCAACTCTGCATTCATGATGAAACTCTGCATTCATGATGCCACGGGGGAAATGATGCGCATCGAAATAAATGTCCGCCTTGGTGCGGGGAACGAGGTTACAAAATGAATGAGACTAGACTTACTATTGCAGACATCATCCTTATCGCAGGGACTCGCGTGGTGCTGGGCGCCGGGATCGGTCTCCTGATTTCTACGCGCTTGAACAACGATCAACGCAAAGCGGCGGGACTGGCTCTGGCGCTGGTCGGCGGGTTCACTACCATTCCTCTGGCTTTGGGAGTGATTGGCAAACAACGCTCCGGCCTGGGCGAACTCAGGGAGGCCGCATAAACCTACCACTGATGAACACGGATGACACGGATCAGGAGATGGTAGCGCGCGTCTTGTTTCTCAGACGCGAAAACGGGGCGCCGCAGCGCCCCGTGTCATGCGAACACCAGCTAGCGGCCGGCGGGTTTGTCCGGCTCGAGCCCAAGGCGTTGGAAGTGGCTCGCGTTGGCCATTTCACGTTCGTTGAGGGCTGTGATGAGGTGCTGGTTCGCCTGCGCGCGAATCCGGCAGATCAGGTCATGCATGCCGTTGAGGGTGTCGGAGCGCAGGTAGTTGATCTTTTGCAGCATTTGCAGGCCTTCGATGGCATGTTCCAATCCGCCGTTCATGTCGGCAATGGTCCGGTAGACGTGGGCCCTTACCGGCATCAGTTCGGCGGGTTCGGGGTGAAGACTGGGGCGCGCGGGCTTTGGGCTCCTGTGTTGGGGTTGAGGTTGCGCCAGGTGGATAGAGCGTTTAGCTTTATTGACAGCCATGTTGCCTCCTAATTAGGCGATTTGGTTAGGGCGCGTTCGGTGGTCGAACACCGGGCGCTGCCCGATTTTGAGCAATTAACAATTGGCAAATAGCAACTGGCCAAATGGTTGTGGTTATTTTTTCTTCTTTGGCTTGCGAGGCACAGCGGATTCGCCCTGTGCCTTTTGTTTTTCCCTGAGTTTTTGATAACGGGTTTTCCTGCCGTTGGCGATCTTAGGCAGGAGTTGGCGGACGTGTTCGACTTCTTCCTCGGTCCAGGCGTGAAGGCTGGCTGTGCCGACCTTAAGGACGGTTGGCGCAGGCACCTTGCCAGCCGCAATATAGTCGGCAAGCGTGGTCGGATGTAATCCGAGCTTCTTGGCCGCCTCACGCGTGGAGAATGTT
Organism: Terriglobia bacterium; assembly: GCA_041488515.1. Taxonomy (GTDB): domain Bacteria; phylum Acidobacteriota; class Terriglobia; order Terriglobales; family Acidobacteriaceae; genus Angelobacter. Next base: position 294,711 of record JBGPPK010000006.1, read on the forward strand.
TTCATTCACCAGCAGCGTAGGAGATAGATCGCGCTGTGTCAAGCAAATTAGTCGGCAATTACAAGAAACGAATAAAGTAAAGCGAGTGGTTAATTTTTTAAGTGCGCTTCGCGTTGCTGCGCGCGAGCCTACGGCAGTAAGGAAGGTCTTTCTTGAGCCACTTTACGGCATGACTTCGCAGGCCTCGCTCGCTACGCTCGCGTCGGACTGAACGCTCAGAGTCGTGCCCTGATACCTCAAGTATCAGCGTTCGGAAAAAGCGGCGCCCAATTAATGGATGTTCCGTTCCATGTGACTTTGCCTCTAGCCCAAAACACCGGCAAAGATGCTTTCGGGATGGAATGGGGAAATGCAAAGGTTAGCCCTAGGCCATCCATTCCCAGCGAGCATAGCTTAATCCGCTCTTCGGGCCATGAATCGAAGCTGAAGTTCTTCACGGTTATGTAGTTTCGCCAGAGCTGTTCTCCCACTTGTTCGCAGAACACCTTCGCTCTGCGCCGAGAGTGTTCATCCCTCCAGCCTTTGTCAGCTTGAAACGCAAACGGGACCACTTTGGACAAGAGCTGATCACGAAAGACTTTGTCTTCGTCGTGTCCAGAATGCGCCACTTCATTTGGGGACACAAGGCCGGTCTCTCCACGGAGCACACAGATCTTTCTAGCTGCAGCACTAACTATTATCTGAACATTAGGGAGGGAATTTAACGCCATATATCGTCTAAGCACAGCTTCTCCGAAATCACAAACGACAGCAAACCGTATCTGAGTGGGTACTTTAGACAAAACACTAACATCAGACAATTGAGGCACCTTTTGGCTGCGACCGGGACGGCGAGTGCCACGGAGACTATCAAAAACAGCCCGAATCTCTGTCCCAGAAAACAAACCATCTTCGACAAGCCGTAGTACTTTGGGATATCCACCTTTTTCTATTGCCTCGGCAATTGGAAGTAACGACGCAGACGCGCATTTTTTGCGTATTAGGTTACTGACTGTGGTCCAGCTCTTCCCCCATTTGTCATTGTTGAAGCCCACTACCAGGTCTGCACCATAAAAACCAGAATCGGAGGACAATGAATCACCCAAGTCGGCAAGGGGGAGCACCTCCAGGAGCTGTAACAAATGTTCACCAACTGCTCGATGGTTGCCTAAGCGCTCAAACTGCGCAAGCCAACTGTCGATTTCTTCTTTCCCAATTGCTCCTAACGCGTAGCGACTAAGACGAGCAGTGGCTTCGCTGCGCCAATCAAATCCGAATTGACCTAAATGTTCTCGCAGTGCCTGCCCATAGATAAGAGCCTTTGCACTTGGCCCCATCAAAACTCTGTACCCAACGTCTTGCAGAAATTTCTCGTCGCAGTGAAGTCTTTTCGGGATGAGGATGTCTCCAATATTGTTGGCTTGACAGTATTCGGACAAGATTTGGCCAATGTTCCCACTCTGTTGTTTGTCGACAGGAAATACGTGGATCTTGCGGCTCTCAGCCCAATCGTACGGAGCAATCCTGTCCAAAGCACTCTCGAGTGCCTCTTTGTTCGACCGTAATATTGGAATGAGCAATGCCATGCCATGAATCCATGTTAGTTAGTTCTTGAAAGCGTCCTGAAGGCATGCATAACCGAGCCAAGCGGCAGCTTTAACTCGGCAAGCTCCGCATCTGAAAGGAATTCAATAGTCTTCATCGCTACGGCCCGGGTCTGCGGGATCTCGCTTGCGTTAGTTTGAGGCGTCAATAAGGGGGTTGGCTTGCGCGATGTAGCCGGAGTAGATGCCTTGTGGGATCTTTGAGACCGGACCTCTTGTCGTGAAACCCGCAACAAATCAGTCCATCTATTGGCCTCGCGTGAGTCGGCTCCCGAAGCCTGCAAACGATCAGTAAACAGGCGCAAAGCGTTGTCTACTCGAAATTCTTCCCATCTTGACAGAAGACCTTGCTCGCGGATCATTGTTGTGAACTCCACGCTCGACCCAGAGCTGTCGATCACCTGCAGATAGCTACTAGTATCTATGTTCTTCATTGAGCGCACAAAAGACCTTGCAATATTTTGGTAGTCTGCCTTTGTCAGCTTTCCGACAGCTACCAGGCCTTCCATAAGAGGCACACTAGTCGGAGCCTGCATTAACGCCTGCTCTTTTGCCAACCAAGCGAACTGGACATTTATCGCCGGATTGGTCACGGCCGACCAGAGCCATGATGCACCCTCGGGCGCTACGATCCTCCAATGCTGACTGCTTTTATTGTGTTCATCCTTAGAGAAAGAGATATCGTACAAATCATCTAGTCCCTGCCGCCCTCGCCAACTTATCTCTGTCGGAAAATAACGAGCAACGAAATTCTTGAGGCCTCCAAAGCGACCCTTCAGATCCCATGCGTTAGTCAGTTGGCTGCGAATGAATGAGCCGAGCTGGGATCCGAGAATACTCCTGCGGTCTGGATATTGGGACTCCAGAGCTTGCCTCAATTTTTCAACTTCAGGGGACGATAGGACTGGCGGGGAGGGAATTTTGGTGGTTTCCATGGGCGTATCCTTTTAAAAAACCCTCCTCCCTTTCGGGAGAAGGGTTGATCTTGGTAGTCTCGAAGACAAAATATCTTCAAGTGCTAAAGGATTTTCCAGCCCAAGGGAACCTTGATCCCTTGCGCAGCGGGGTAATTGGAGTTGATTCCCGCTTCTGGTGGGTTGCTCAGAGAGCAACTACCCCAAATCTGCACCTCGCAGATTCACCATTCACTGTTTCAGTATACGATGGTTTCCGAGAGACCTCAAGGGGGATCTTCGTTCCTTTTTGTTCGCTCACTGCGTGGCCGCTTTAACGCCTCTTAACCCCTGGTTGAGAGTGTGGCACCCGACCTAACCGGCCAAGAGTGTCCAACTCCACGCTTTTCAAAAGCAGCTTAAGTTTTCCATTGACGATTCGCTGGACTCTGGGCATTTTGTCCCGGCCCAGCCCTCAGCAAACTTACGCGCTAGAAGTGTGCCTAGAAGAATTGCCAGCATTGCCAAAAGTGCCAAAAAATGACAATTTGAAAACCTGAAAGACACAGGCGAAGGCTTCTCTACCCCATCAAGCCAAAGTCGGGCTTGCCGGGGGCCCCGGCCTGTGCTCCACAACCACAGGTAGACCGCAAATCTCACAGGCAAGAGTGCCTGTGCCACAAAAATCAAGAAAAACCAGAGCCACCCCTGAAGCGGGTGGCTTTTTTAATTGGAGATAAAACATGAGCAGACGTTTCTTGAACCCCATGAGCAGGCAGGAAGTGATGTCGGCGATTATGGAATGCGCCGGAAAGCTGGGGCACACGCCCAGCCAGGCGGAGCTGATGAAAACGAGCACGGTGAGCCAGCGCCAGATCGTGAAGCAGTTTGGCACGTACACGCGAGCGCTACGGGCGTGCAACCTGGAAAGACAGGGCGGCGGGGGAAACAAATTGTCGCTGGAAGCGCTGTTCAGCGACTGGGCGACGGTGGTGCGGACGCTCAAGAAGATCCCCAGCAAGGCAGAGTTCGAGCACCTGGCCAAGCACAGCGATACCCCGCTGAAAACGCGTTTTGGAAGCTGGGGCCAGGTGCCGCGGTGCCTGAAGCGCTACATCGAAGACCAGGGCCGGGCGGAGGAGTGCCAGGACCTGCTGGGGATCATTGAGCAGTACGAACAGGGGCAGGGCGAACGCGATTGGGGTTCATCCCCGGTATTCGAGCCGTACAAACCCAGGTTGATGAAGAACCGTCCGGTGTACGGGCCGCTGCTGCGGCCTTATCCGCTGATCCATGGCCCGGTGAACGAGTCCGGCGTGATTTACCTGTTTGGCACGATGGCCGAACGGCTGGGCTTTGTGGTGACGCGGATACAGTCCGAGTTTCCCGACTGCGAGGCGATGCGCCTGGTGGACGAAGACAGATGGCAACGGGTGCTGATTGAATTCGAATACGAGAGCCGCAACTTTTTGAGGCACATGCACGACCCGCATGGGTGCGACATTATTGTGTGCTGGAGGCACAACTGGCCGGAGTGTCCGCTGGAGGTGGTGGAGCTGAGAAACCAATTGCCAAAATTGCCATGAATGCCAAAAACCGCCGAACAAACAAAACCTACCACGGAGACACGGAGGCACGGAGAACCGAAAATCTCACTACTGATCAACACGGATGAGCGCTGATCAGGCGGGCCTTCGCCGCAGATCAACGCGGGATGAGCGCGGATCAGAAGAGATTGCCAAAATCGCCGGAATTGAAAAGCAAAACCTGGAAGTATTCACCGCGGAGGCGCGGAGACGCGGAGAAAAAGCAAGACTCGCCGCAGATTTACGCAGATGAGCGCGGATCAGGCGGAAAGATCGGGTGATCGGGAGATCGGGTGATCGGGAGATCGGGCGGATCGGGCGGATCGGAAAAAGCAATCTCACCACTGATCAAGCGGAGATGCGGAGATCGGCACCCCACAGATTTGCACGTCAACCCGGTTTCCTGTAAACCTTTTCTCGTGAACGCAAGCGGGTTCTGAGCGCGTTTGAACGAAAGCCCGGCCATGTACGTATCTTTCGACGGGGAGACTGCTTGGAAGAGCAACAAACAGGGGCACTTGTTCGCCGATGCCTGGCTGGCGACAGCGGGGCATGGGAGGAGATCGTGCGCCTGCACAACCGTCGGATATACAACTTGTGCTATCGCTTTACCAACTCTCCGGACGACGCGCAGGACCTGACGCAAGAGGTCTTTATCAGGGTTTACAGGACCATGAGCAGCTATAACCTTGAAAAAGGGGCATTTACCACCTGGCTGACCACCCTGGCGAGGAACCTGCTGGTGGACCACTTCCGGAGAAGCAAGCAGGACCGGGTGACGGATTCGATCGACGCCGGGCTGCGGGAAGAGGACGATTCGCTCTCCCTGGGAGACCGGCTGGAGGATCCCAAACCTACTCCGGAAGACCGGATGGCCAGCAAAGAGACCCAGAAAATGGTGCAGCTGGCGCTGGCGCGGATCAGTCCGGACCTGCGGGAAGCGGTGATTCTAAGGGACTTACAGGACATGGATTACAAAGAGATTGCCGTGGTGCTGAGGGTGCCGGAGGGAACGGTGAAATCGCGAATAAACCGGGGAAGAATGGAACTAGCGCGATTACTTTCTCGTAATAAAAGGCAGGCAAGCAATGAATAAAGACTTCAAAAACGGGATGGCATGCAGCGAATTTGAGGCTTTGCTGGCGGAAGCGCTGGACGATGCCCTGACGGGCGAGAAACGGCTGGCCTTCGATGCCCACGGCCAGAGCTGCCCGGTGTGCGGACCGCTGTTTGCCGATGCCTGGGAAGGCATGCTGATGGTCCAGGGGCTGGCCGAGATGGAGCCGCCCAAGAACCTGGTCCATAACATTCTGGCGGTCACCAGCGGGAAACAAGCCGCGGCTGAGGCGTCGGGCGAGGTGGAAAAGCCGAGCTGGCTGGAACGGCTGCGGAGAAGCTTACGGCCGCAACTGGGCGGGCTAGTGCATTCGCGCTTTGCCACGTCGTTTGCCATGGCGTTCTTCTCGCTCAGCATCACGCTTACGCTGGCGGGAGTAAAGATCTCGGACATCAAGAATGTTGATTTTCATCCCAACGCGCTACGCAAGAGCTTTGTGCTGGGATTCACGCACGTTGAAGCAAAAGTCACCAGCTATTACGAGAACCTGCGGCTGGTGTATCAGGTGCAGGCACGTGTACGCGAACTGAAAAAGAACACCGCCCCGGCACCGGACACCAACAACGAAAACCGGCAACAACAGAACCGGAAGTCCGTCCCTGACGATGGCGGGCGGCCGAAGCAGTACGAAAATTACAGCCGGGAGCGCGATGGCAGTGTGATCGCCGAATCCTATACGCGGCACGAAGGAGCCCAAATATGAACTGCGCCGTACATACTCAAACCCAGGCGGTGGCTTACTGCCGTACCTGTGGCAAGGCGCTTTGCGAAGATTGCCGACGCGATGTGATGGGCGCCATCTATTGCGAACCGTGTATCGCCGCCCGGCTGCAGGGCCATGCAGCTCCAGGACCGACTGTCGCGCCGCCAGTGCCCGGAATGCCGGGAACGCCACGGCCTGCCCTCGCTGCCTTTTTAGGACTGATTCCTGGCGTCGGGGCTATGTATAACGGGCAATTCGCCAAAGCGCTGGCGCATGTCGTCATTTTTGTGATGCTGATCATCGCTACAGACAGGATTTCGGAAATTTTCGGTGTATTGATTGCATTTTTCATCGCGTACATGGCGTTTGAGGCGTACAAGACCGCGGAAGCAAAACGGCACGGATTGCCGCCGCCTGATCCTCTTGGTCTGGACAAGATGTTTGGCTTGCAGGAGTCACAGCATCACGTTGCCGAAACCACAGTGCCAGGCAACGTTGCGTATCCACCGGTCCAACCAGTGCAGGTGGAGCCTCCTCCGCCGCCGCAGGACAGTGCTCCGACTGGCGCCATCATCCTGATTGGCCTGGGTATCTTGTTTCTACTCTCCAACATCGGAATGTTCCGCCTTAACGGGGAGCGGCTGGTGCCGTTGTTCCTTATCGGACTGGGGCTCTGGATCGGATACAAGCGCACGACCCGGCAAGTTTGCCAATGCACAAGGTGCCAGACCAGGGGAATGATGGGACCGGCCGTTCTCCTTACCCTGGGCGTGCTCTTTCTGTTGCAGAGTTATGGTGCGGTCTACTTCGATCACAGCTTCCCCGTTCTGTTCCTGGTGATTGGCTGCGTGTTGCTGATTTCGCGCACCGGCTCAACCGAAGGCCATATTGAACGCGGCTGGATCCCGGGCGCAATCCCGGCCCCTCCGCAGCAAACTCCACAGGCGTGGACGACCGGTACGGTCCCTCCGCCTTCGCAATCAACCCCCGGTGCGGACAAACCGGCCTCGTCATCCGGGCAGAATGATACGCAGGTGAAACCATGAGCGCACCGACCCCAGCGCCGTATTATCGCTCACGGCCGCGGTCCATTTTTGGTCCGCTGGTCCTGATCACGATTGGTGTTCTCTTCCTGCTGCGCACCACAGGAATAATTCCTTCCCAGACGTTCCGGACCTGGATGGCACATTACTGGCCGCTATTTCTGATCCTTTGGGGAGCGGCCAAACTGATCGAACATCTGCTGGCCAAGCAACGTGGCGAGCCTACCCCGCGCCTGGGCGCCGGTGCCGTTGTCTTCCTCGTTTTTTTCATCGCGATCGGCATGGGCGCAACCGCGACGAAAGATTGGGACTTGAGCGGCCTCCACAGCGAGTTCGGCGATTCTGATTGGGGAAATTGGTTCTCCAACCGCTATGAGTTTGCTGACAATTTTGCCCAGCCCCTGCCGGGAGGTTCGGAAATAAAGATCCTTTCCGCCCAGGGCGATATCAACGTTACCGCCAGTGAAGACAATCAAGTCCATGCCGTGGTGCACAAATCCGTGCGCGGCGATTCGCAGGAGAGCGCCAACCGCCTGAATGAAGCCACGCGGCTCAAATTCACGCAGGAAGGAAGCGTCTGGCTGCTGGACCTCACCAGCGGCGATTTTGGAAATACGCGCTTTGATCTGGACTTGCAGTTGCCGAAGCAGATTGCCCTCTCCATGTCCACGCGGCGCGGCAACTTGAGCGTGTCACAGCGCGTTGGCAACGTTGACCTGACCACCGACCGCGGCAACCTCAGCGCTGAAAGCGTGAAAGGGACCGCCTGGCTGCACGTGCACCACGGCTCCGTCAACGTAAAGGAAGTGAACGGAAACGTTCAAGTGGACGGCGAAGTCGAAGATGGAAGCATTTCTGACGTGACTGGAACTCTCGAATTCAATGCCGGATACAACGGCAACGTGCAACTCTCGCGCATTGGTCAGAGGCTGCACTTCAAATCCGTCCGGACCGATCTGCAACTGGCCAAGCTGGATGGAGAAATCTCCATGGGCCATGGCGACCTGCGCGCCAGCTCCGTTGCCGGTCCCGTCAAACTGAACACGCGATCCAATGAAGTGCATCTGGAAGATGTCAGCGGTGAGGTTGAAGTGGAGAACCGCAACGGCCTGGTCGAGATCCGGCCCAAAGCGCCGCTGGGAAATATTGACGTCAACAATGTCCGCGGCGGAATTCAGCTTGATTTGCCCGAAGAAGCAAGCTTCCGGCTTGACGCGCAGAGCAAAAGCGGCAATATCGATGTCAGCGACTTTAGCGTAAGCGTGGACAACAACAGTCGCGATGCCACGGCGCGCGGCACGGTCGGCAAAGGTGGCCCCGATATCCGCTTGCGATCGGACCGAGGCACCATCCAGATTCGCAAACAATAGCTGGGTATTGCATTTCCGCGCAGGGCGGAGCCTGCGTTTCAGACCTCCTGCTGGCTCCGCGAGAGCCGTGCGTCAATCAGTTCCACTGCGCGGGCCAACACCTGATCCAGCGTGAGATAGGTTGAGTCAATCAGCACCGCGTCCCCGGCGGGCACAAGCGGCGAGTTGGCCCGAGTGCGGTCACGCTGGTCGCGCGCATGCAACTCCGCCACCACGGACGCTTCCTGCGCCGCTGCCGCGGGGCTCTGCAAAAAGCGCCGCGTGCCCCGGATCTCCGGCGCCGCATCCAGAAAGATCTTGACTTCGGCGTCAGGAAATACCTTGGTGCCGATATCGCGGCCCTCCATCACGATCCCGCCGCCCGCCCCCATTTTGCGCTGGCTGGCGACCATCCATTCGCGCACCGGCGGATGAACGGAAACCTTCGATGCGGCTTCGGTCACGTCCTGGCTGCGCAGACGTTCGGTCACGTCCGCGCCATCCAGCAAAACCCGGTTGCCTTCGGGCTGCGGCACTAATTCAATCAGCGACTGCTGTGCCAGGGCCGCGAGCTTGGCGCTATCGTCCAGTGCCACGCCGTGTTCCATCGCTTTAAAAGCAAGCGCGCGGTACATCGCGCCGGTTTCGATGTTGGTGTAATTGTATTTTCGTGCCAGCAACGCGGCCAGCGTGCTCTTGCCCGAGCCTGCCGGCCCGTCAATGGCGATGACCAGCTTCCTGGCTCCCGGGCCTGGTTTTGCTGCAGCAGCGGGCATGTGGTCACCCATGGTTGCGGCTCCGCTGCTGTTCCGGTGGCGGCGTCATGCGAATCAGCGTACGGCTTCCCACGGTCACAAGGCTCAACTCGCGCGCCTGCAACAGCGCATTCACGGCTTCGCGGACCCGGGAGCGCGAGGTCAGATGCGAAAAGAACTGCTCAATGTCGTCCTGCTCCGCCGCAACCACAGTCTCAAGATACTTGCTCACCAGCGCCGAAACTGCTTCGGGGAAAGAGATGTTGATGCCGTCCTTCACCGCCTCGGGCGCCCAGCGATAGAGCACGTCCCAGGACGCGCCGGCCCCCGCGCTGTAATCGACGCGCGTGATCTTCAGAATCGACCACAACTCGCTGAGCGCGCGGTCCAGCGCGGCCTGACTGCTCTCGCGCCCCACGTGCTCCTGCAACTGGCCCTTGCTCAGCGGCCCGTGCTTTTGCAACGCCGCAAAAACACTGGACGCAAGCTCGGAAACCGCCGCGCCTTGCGCTTTGGTCTTCGGCGGAGCTTTCGGCGTGCGGTCGCCCACCAGAGCGTAGAAGAATGGAAACGACGCCGCGGAGATGATCAGGTCCGATTCTTTGGACAGGTTCATTTCAAACGCGGAACGCTCACGCAACAGGCGCACCATGAGCTCTGTTGCTTGTTGCGCTCGCGGATCGGCAAAGGCATGCTTGGCGTCCGGCAGCCCCGCGGCGGAACCGGTGTGCGCTCCGATGAAACTCGGGACCAGCGGCAGCGAGCGCTCGGGATAGGTAACGCAAAAACCCACGGCTTCAAGAAAGCTGCGCGCGTCTTCAATCGTGCGGACGGCGTTGCCGTCCGTGTGCCATAGTTTTGCCCGCTGTTGCTCGAGTTCTTGTTCAGTCATCTGGAATGGAAGCCTTGTTCACTCGTTCATCGGAGGCCAGCGCTGTGCCCCATGCAGCAACCTTGCAATCTCAATTGCACTTTCTCCTACACGATATACCACGACAAACGGAAGCCGGTGAAGAGGCAGCTCCCGGGTTCCCTCCACGCGGCCGGGACGGCCGCGATTAGGAAATCTTCCCAATTGCGCAACACTCTGGTAAATCGTCCGGGCAACACGCAAGGCTGCGGCGGAGTTATCCTGCCGGATATATTGGATCATTGCTGTGAAGTCGGCGGCGGCTTCCGGCGACCAGCGGATTTGCATTAGGGACGGAACATCCGTTCAATCTGGGCAACCACTTCGTCGTGCTCCACGAACTCGCCGCCATCCAATTGCCCAAGCCCTTTCTGCACTTCAGCTCGGAACCACCGGTCATGGTCTAGGTATGTTTGCACGATCTCCTGCACAAGTTGCTCGGCGCCGCGCCCGGTCTCCGATGCAACTCGCTTAAGCTCGGCTTCAAATTCAGGACTAAATCGGACTTCCATATGGATAGTTTAACGCAGGTCAAGCCCCGTCACCCCAGCAAATACGGCTCATATCCTCTTAAACGCCTTCTGTATCTCCTTGACAGAATACTTGAGCACCACCGGGCGCCCGTGCGGACAGGTCATGGGACACTCCGTTTTTGCCAGTTCCTTGAGCAGCCACTCCATTTTATTCTGCTCCAGCGGCATGTTGATTTTGATGGCGGCGTGGCAGGCGATGCTGGCCGCGATCTTCGCCCTGATCTTCTCCAGGTTCAGCGCCTGCTCTTCGCGCTGGAACTGGTCGAGCAACTCGACCAGCATTTTCTCCACGTCGGCGGGGCGCACGCCGCCGGGCGCGGTCTTCACCGCCACGGTGCGCGTTCCAAACAGCTCAACTTCAAAACCGTTGCGGCCCAGCTCTTCTGAAATCTCGGTGAACACCGCCTGTTGCCCCGGCGTGAGTTCCACCAACAGCGGCATGAGCAGCCGCTGGCCGTCCTGCGCTGCGCTGTTCTGGCCGCGCTCCCACAGGATTTTTTCAAACAGCACGCGCTCGTGCGCCACATGCTGATCGATGATCCACAACCCGTCGGCATTTACGGCCAGGATGAACGAATCCCGTACCTGTCCCAGCGGTTTCAGACTGGCCAGCGCCAGTTGGTCGACCACCGCCTGCGGCTCGTCTTCCAGCACGTTGCCGCAAGTGTCGGCGCGGCCGTTCACGCTCTGCCCCATCTGCGGCGCTGGCACCGGGCCAAAACCGCTGACTGCCAGGTTGGCCTCAACTGCAATTGGCGTTCCGCCAAACTGCAAGCGCTCATTCACCGGAGGCTGCACCTGAGGGTGCAGGGCAAAATCATTCGCAGCGTCCGCATGCTGTTGAGCGCCGGGGCTGAGGCCGGGCGAAGCCGTCGGCTGTGCCGTGATTTCACGCGTGAACTGCGGCACCGGACGCGCTTTCATCAACGCGGCGCGCACCGACTCACGGACGAAATCGTGCACGAGCGAATGCTGGCGGAAGCGCACCTCGGTCTTGGAAGGGTGCACGTTGGCGTCAACTTCTTCGTGCGGCAGCTCGATGAACAGCAGCACCACGGGGAAAACCGTCGGCGGCAGAATGTTGCGGTAGCCTTCCGTCAGCGCGTGCTGCACCAGCCGGTCGCGAATCAGGCGGCCATTCACAAAAACAAAGATCGAGTTCCGGTTCAGCTTCTGCAGCTCTGGTTTGGAAATGAAGCCATGCAACCGTATGTCGCCGGGCACAGGCGGCTGGTAGTCTTCTCCTCGCCGCCACGGCGGAGGCTCCGGTATCCCCGCGCGTTCCAATTTCATGGTCGCGGCCAGCGGGACGAGTTGGTCCAGGGTTTCGCGGCCAAAGATCTGGTAGATGCGGTCGGAGTGCGAACGCACCGGCGCTGCCACTAGCATGGCGTCCGTGGCGGAGTGCAGCTCAAGATGCTTTTCCGGATGCGCCAGGGCATAATGCGTCACTAGCGACGCGATGTGCGAAAGCTCGGTCGACTCCGCCTTCAGAAACTTCTTGCGCGCCGGCGTATTGAAGAAAAGGTCGCGCACCGCCAGCGACGTCCCCTGGGGCAGACCGGCTTCTTCCACCCGCAGGATCTTGCCGCCGGCAATCTCCAGCACTGTGCCGCCGTCTTCATCCATCGCCCGCGTCTCCAGCAGCACACGCGCCACCGATGCGATCGAGGGCAGCGCTTCTCCGCGAAAACCCAGCGTGTGTATGTTCAGCAGGTCCTCAGCATCTTTGATTTTCGAAGTCGCGTGGCGTTCGAAGGCCAGCAGAGCATCGTCGCGCACCATGCCGCAGCCGTTGTCGGCGACCTGGATCAGCTTCTTGCCGCCTCCTTCCACCTGCACACGGATGCGCGTGGCGCCCGCGTCCAGCGAGTTCTCCAGCAACTCCTTAAGCACCGAAGCCGGGCGTTCCACCACCTCGCCCGCGGCGATCTTGTTGGCAACGTGCTCGGGAAGTACGTGGATGCGGGCCATTTTTTCTTTATTCCGAGCACCGAAGGTGCGAGGAAACCCTATAGTAAATGGTTTCTGGATGGGCCGCGAGATATTCAGAGCACAGGTCTTGAGAACAAATGCAATTTAACCACAAAGGACACGAAGGAACACAAAGGCCAGTGAAAACCTTCGTGTTCCTTCGTGTCCTTTGTGGTTAACGCCCTTACTTCGTCGCCGAATTCAAGGCCGGCGCCGGGTATTGCGGCAGCTTTCCCCGCGTGCGGTTGGCGCGCTGGATTTCCAGTTCGCCAAACAGCAGTGATGGCGCGACGATGGCGCTGGGCAGTGGCTCCGCGCGATTGTAAACGTAAGTGTCGCTCCCCGTAGCCACAATGTCACTGCGTAGCGCGCGCGTGTCAAGCTGTTTGAAGACGGCCCCACGCACCAGTTCCATGTGGCCGTCGTTCACGTAGACGCGCCACAGAAGGCGCGGTGAGAGCTGCGGGCCCGTGGTTTCCACGAAGTAGCCATACGGGCGGCCCTGGTCCTTGCACATCTGGATCAGTTTCTTCTTCAGCTCTTCCACCGGCACGCCGCCTTCGGCCTTGAAGATAAGGTTGGAAATCTGCGGGCGAGGCGCTCCGGCCAGCGCTGTTCTGCCGTGTCCGTTGGAGTGAGGAAAATCGCGGATGGGTTCGCGGCCGAGCAGATAACTCGTCAGCACTCCTTTTTCCACCACAGTGACTTTCTGCGCTTCCACGCCTTCGTCATCCACGTCATAACTGCCGGCCAGCGTCTGGTGGTCGATCTCTTTGGCCTTCGGGTCATCCACCACGGTGAATGCCTCCGGCAGGACGCGGCCTTTGTAATACGACGCAAATTCGCCGTTGGTACGCGCCGGGTTTCCCAGGTCAGGACGGATGCCCAGGATGTTGGGGACGATCAGCCGCTCGAACAGAGAGGTCGCGGCGTCAGCCGAGAAAAGCACTGGCCCGCGGTAATCGTCTTCCACCAGCGGGGCTTTCTTGAGCGCGCTAAAGGTGCCAATCAGTTGCCTGGCCTCTTTCTCAATCTCGTCCTGCTTGGGCAATTCGCCGGGTTTGATCACCACCCAGCCGTGGCTCCGTTCCAGGTGCATGCCGTCATCGGCTTGGTCGGAACCGGAAAAAACCAGGGTGTAGATGGTCTTGCCGTTGCGCGCCACCGTGCCTTCGGTGTTGACAAAGTAACGATTCAACACCCGGAAGTTCATCATCGCACTGCTGGTCTCCAGGCTAGGATCGCTGCGGAACAGGTCGGAAGTGGCGCGCAGGGTCTGCTTCCACTTATCCAGGTCCACATCCACCCTGGCCAGGTCACGCACGGACTGTGCCGGCTTCTCCTGCGAAAAGTCCGCCAGATCGTTTTCCGTTTCCACGTTCTTGAGCGCGGCCTGTTTCTCCGTGAAGCCGCTGAGCGCGGATTTGTACGCCTTGTCGGTGGCCAGCCAGAGCTGCCGCCGCAACGCCATCTCATCATTGTCCGTGGGCATCACTTCCACGGCGCCCATCCCTTCGCCGAAATAGCTGTCTTGCTTGTAGTCGCCAATGCGCACCACCACGCGCACCAGCCGGCCGCTGTTGATCTGGTCCGTGCTCAGCGCGCCCAGCGTTGCGTCGCCAATATTGTCCTGGATCTCCGTGACCTGGTAGTCGATGTAGTAGGGCCTCTGCAACTGGCCGAGCTGCAATTTTTCCTGCGAGCGCTTCAGCTCCGCCAGCATGGCCTTCAGCACCGCATCGCCGTGGTCGTTCGATGAAACGGTAGAGACCGCGGGCGGCGCGCTGTCGCCGGCCAGAGCGGCGAGCGAAAAAACAAACAACAAGAGAGCGACGGGTATCAGGCGGCGCATTAGCGCACCTCCGGCTTGGCGGCGGGTTGTTGGGTCGCGACTTCAGGCTTCTCTACCCCCGGCGGCGGAAGCACCGGCGGGCGCTCATGTCCCTGCGCCACCTTCTGCACTTCAATCTCAGAGAACAACATCGCCGGAGCGGCTGCGGCCACCGGAACGGAGCCCGATTCCGCTCCACACTCGCCGTTAAAAACATCCATCTTCTGGCCCGTCAGCACGATCCTGTTGAGCGCGTTCAGCGGCGTGCCGATGATATCGACCCCGCGCACCAGCTCATCCGGGCGCCCGTCGGGATAAACCTTCCAAACCATCAGCGGCATCACCTGAAACGCCTGCGGCATGTTGCGCATGGTCAGGGTGAACCCGCCGGCGATGTCTTCAAAGTAGAGCCCGAATTTCTTTTTCTGCTTCTTGATCTCGTTGATCAGCTCCTGCCGAAGCTGGGCGTCCGCCACCGTCTTGTTGGAGCGGACGATCAGGTTTCCCTGGCGGCCCACCGGCATCAGCCCGGTCTGCCCGCGCCCATGCCCGTTCGATTGCATGAAGCCCTTGACCGGCATGCGCGACATCAGAAATTGTTTCAGCACGCCGTTGGAAATCAGCTCCACCCGCCGGCTTTTTTCGCCTTCTTCGTCGTAGCTGTACTTGCCGCTCAACTCTACGCCTTCCAGCGTGGTTAGCGTGGGATCGTCTTCCACGCTGAGAAACTTGG
This sequence comes from Terriglobia bacterium, assembly GCA_041488515.1. Taxonomy (GTDB): domain Bacteria; phylum Acidobacteriota; class Terriglobia; order Terriglobales; family Acidobacteriaceae; genus Angelobacter. The sequence continues at coordinate 309,721 of JBGPPK010000006.1, forward strand.
GCAGCACCGGCTGGCCCACCATCTTGGTAAACGTCTGGCCTTCGTTCTCACCGCGCTGGCGCTGGCCCTCCAGCCGATGGCCGACAACTTCATGGAAGAAGACCGCCGCCGCCCGGCCGGAAAGCAGCGCCGGACCATTGAAGGGCTCAACCACGGGGGCTTTTTTCAGCTTCTGCAGGTCCTGCGCGATTTTATCGATCTTGGCCGCAATCGCCGGCTCTGACGCAAGCTTGTCAAATGTGGAAGCGTCAAATGTTTCTGACCGCGCCAGTTCCATGCCGTCCACGGAACGGGTGCTTCCCAGGGCAAGAACGCGGATCAGCGGCCTCGAGTCCACCAGGCGCGAACCTTCGCTGGAAACGAAATAGCGCGTGGCATCCTGCACAATCAGCACCACCGTCGAATTCTCGATGTCGGGATACTTGGTGAAGATCGCCGAGAGCCGGCGTATCCGGTCTTCCCACTCGCGCTGCTCAAACTTGGGCGGCACGCTTTCCTTGCCGATATAAACCTGCGGCTTCTCCGTGGAGAAGTCCGGCGAAGAATCTTCTTCATCCGCGCGGACCTTGGTATTGGTTTTGACCTCCAGAAATCCCTGCGCGGCCTTTTTATACATGCGGTCGGTATTGATCCACAGCACGCGCGCAATGGCATCGGAGCGGTCTTCCAGCGGCAGTGAAGCTGTGGTGACGGCGTTGAACCGGTTCTCGCCGTGCGTGTTGTCCAGGTCGCGGCTGCCCACGCGGACGGAAACATCCACGGTGCGGTCATGCCGCTTGACATTGGCCACCAGCGCGCCATTGCTGGCCATTATGACCGAGCCAAACTCCTCATTCCCCGCGTAGCTGATGAAATACGGCGCGGGATCGGCCTTGCTCAAGGAGGTCATGGCGCGATCAAGTTCCTGTTGCATGGTGCGCAGCAATACCGGGTCAGTAGCGCCGGCGGCGGCCGTCTGCCCCAGCAGCGCCGGTGCGGCAGACAGGGCAAGGAGAAGACAGAGAAATAAGGACTTCAAAGATGACATGGCTACAGTGAGTGTACCTCAAGCTTTAGACACCGGAAATGTTACCTTAGGCGTTCTTCCGCAGTCTCGAGCGAAAGCGAGAGACCCCTACAGTTAAGAAGTGTATAGGGTATGCGACACCACGTCAGTAAGTTAAAAGGCTTATGCTATGCCCGTTTCGTAGCCTTTGAGAGCTAGGTAACAATAGGGCTCGTCGACCCGCATAAAGCACGGGGCGCAGGGCCGCGGAATTTCACTCTCCGGCTGACTTGGCTGCAGCCGGCTTCCACCGCAACACCGGCTTTCTTGCCGCAGCGGTCTCATCCAGGCGTTTTACCCGCGTCATGTGGGGAGCGTTTTTTACAAACTCAGGATCCTCTTCCGCTTCCCGCGCGATCGCCTTCATGGCGTCCACCAGCAAGTCCAGCTCTTCCAGCGATTCGCTTTCCGTAGGCTCGATCATGATGGCGCCGTGCACCACCAGCGGGAACGACACAGTATAAGGATGGAAGCCATAGTCAATCAGCCGCTTGGCAATGTCGCCAGTCTTCACGCCCTTCTGCTCCTGGATGTGGTCACTGAAGACCACCTCGTGCATGGATGGGCTGGGATACGGCAGCTGGTAATCGCCCTCCAGCTTCTTGCGGATGTAGTTGGCGTTGAGCACCGCGTCTTCCGTAGTCTGGCGCAGCCCGTCCGGCCCGTTGGCCAGAGTGTACGCCAGCGCGCGCACGTGCATGCCGAAGTTTCCGTAAAACATGCGCACGCGCCCCACCGACTGCGGACGATCATAGTCGAACGCCAGCGTGCCGTCGGCGCGTTGCACGATCACCGGCTTGGGCAGGAATGGCTCGAGGATCTTTTTGCATGCCACCGGCCCCGACCCCGGCCCGCCGCCCCCGTGCGGCGTGGAGAAAGTTTTGTGCAGGTTCAGATGCATCACGTCCACGCCAAAATCGCCGGGGCGCGTCTTGCCCACCAGCGCGTTCATATTGGCACCGTCCATGTAGAGCAGCCCGCCTTTTTGATGAAGGATCTCGGCGATCTTGTGGATCTCCTGCTCAAAGATGCCCAGCGTGTTGGGATTGGTGAGCATCAGGCCGGCGACGTCTTCATTCATCTGCGCCGCCAGCGCGCTCACATCCACCATGCCGCGCGAGTTCGACTTCAGATTTTCCACCGCATAACCGCAGATGGCCGCTGTGGCCGGGTTGGTACCGTGCGCGGAATCAGGGATAAGAATTTTCTTGCGCGGATTGCCACGCGACTTGAGACAGGCATGCATGAGCAGGATGCCGGTCATTTCTCCGTGCGCGCCCGCCGCGGGCTGCAACGTGATGGCGTCCATGCCGGTGATGTCGAGCAGGCAGTCAGCGAGTGTTTTCATTACGCGCATCGCCCCCTGGGAAACTTCCGCAGGCTGGTACGGATGCGCGTTGGCCAGTCCGGGAAAACGCGCCACTACTTCATTCACGCGCGCGTTGTACTTCATGGTGCATGAGCCCAGTGGATACATCCCCAGATCGATGGCGTAATTCCACGTGGAAAGCCGCGTGAAGTGGCGGATGATCTCCATCTCGCTCACTTCCGGCATGTTGCCCAGGTCGCCGCGGGCCGCAGAGCCAAGCGCTTTTTTGTAATCGACCTCCGGAACATCCAGTGGCGCCAGCCGGTAACCTTTCTTGCCCGGCGACGAACGCTCGAAGATCAGACCTTCATTCTGGTTGACGTGTTGCGTTGCCTTCTTGATGTCTTTGTTGCTCATTGGCCCACCGCCTGCACCGCAGCATCGATCTGCTCTTTGCTGTTCAGTTCCGTACAACACCACAGTTGTGCGTTGCCGAGTTCGGGATAGTGCCAGCCCAGAGGGAAGCCGCCAATCATCTTTTTTGCCAGCAGGCGCTTGTTGATCGCGTGTGGATCGTCTTTCGTCTGCACCACGAACTCATTGAAGCGCGGCGCGCCGGCGAAGAGCACTTTGCCCTTTTTGGCAAACTCGCCGCTTGCATAGGTCGCTTTGGCCAGGTTCTGTGCGGCCAGCTCTTTCAATCCTTCGCGGCCATAGATCGTGAGGTAGATCGTGGCCATCGTCGCAATCAACGCCTGGTTGGTGCAGATGTTCGACGTGGCCTTCTCACGGCGAATGTGCTGTTCGCGCGTGGAAAGCGTGAGCACAAAGCCGCGTTTGCCGTCTTTATCCTTGGTCTCGCCTACCAGCCTGCCCGGAATCTGGCGCACGAACTTTTCTTTGGTTGCCAGCACTCCGGCATACGGCCCGCCATATCCAAGGGGCACGCCGAAAGACTGCGTCTCCATCGACACGATGTCGGCCTCCACCGGCGGCTTCACAATTCCCAGCGACAGCGCTTCCGCAATCGACACCACCAGCAACGCGCCTTTTTTGTGCACCAGGTCGGCCACCGCAGCCACGTCTTCAATCGTGCCAAAGAAATTCGGCGACTGGATCAGCACGCATGCTGTGTCCGATGTGATCTTTTTCTCCAGATCGGTCATATCCACGCGGCCATTTTCCAGATAGCCGAACTCGCTGATGGGCAGACCCTGGTGCTGCGTGTAGGTATGCATCACCTCGCGGTACTCCGGATGCACGCTGCGCGCCACCACCGCAGCCTTCCTGCCGGTAATGCGGACCGCCATCAGCATGGCCTCAGCCGCGCCGGTCGATCCGTCATACATTGACGCGTTGGCCACTTCCATTCCCGTCAGCTCGCTGATCATGGTCTGGAACTCAAAGATCGCCTGCAGCGTTCCCTGCGCGATCTCCGCCTGGTACGGCGTGTACGAAGTAAGAAACTCCCCGCGTGAAACCATGGCATCGATCACCACCGGACGGTAGTGATGATAGGCGCCGGCGCCGAGAAACAGCGCGTAGCCGGCTGCGTTCGTGCCCGCGCATTCCTGGAAGTAGTCAATGATCTCCGATTCCGCCATCTGCCGCGGCACTTTCAGGTCGCGGTTCAGCCGGTATTCCGCCGGGATCGGCGCGAACAGATCATCAATGGACTTGCAGCCGATCTCGCGCAACATCTGCGCCCGATCAGCGGGAGATTTTGGTAAGTAGCGCATGGTTCTCCGAAGTCCCGAGCGTAGCGAGGGATCACTATTCCCTCCAACGCCGTCGAAACCTCAACTTATTGACCTTCAAAATTCTTCTGACAATAGGGCTCCCTCCCCTTCGCAAGCTCAGGGTCGGGATTTCAGAAGCTCATTTTTCTTCCGCGATGTACTTCTCGTAATCGTCCGCCGACATCAGCGCGTCCGCCTGCTTCGGGTTCGCCAGCTCAAGCTTGATCATCCAGGCGTTGTGCGCATCCTTATTGACTGCTTCCGGCGCCTGGTTCAGGCTTTCATTCACTTCAACCACTTTGCCCGATGCCGGAGCATAAAGTTCTGACACGGCCTTCACCGATTCCACTGTGCCAAAGCTCTTGCCCGCTTCCACTTGCGCGCCGACTTTCGGCAGCTCAACAAACACGATATCGCCCAGCGACTCCTGCGCATGGTCAGTAATGCCAACCAGTCCGGTGTTGCCTTTCACCTGGATCCACTCGTGCTCTTTCGTATATTTGTAATCTTTCGGATATGCCATGCGCTTTTGTCCTGTCCTCGAGAAACTGGATTTTCTGGAGCTATGATTTCCTGGGGCTAAGCTTTCTTCGGCCGCTTGTAAAACGGGGTCGGCACAACCTTGCACTTGATCTTCTGGCCGCGAATCTCCACAAAAACTTCATGCCCGATTTCCGCGTGCGACGGCGGCACGTAGGCCAGAGCAATGTTCTTCTTCAAAAACGGCGCGGGCGATCCGCTGGTGACGTAGCCGATTTCATTTCCGGCCTGGTCAAAAACCTTGTAACCATCGCGCGGAATACCGCGATCCACCGCTTCCAGTCCCACCAGGATTCGCTTCAGCCCTTCCGCTTTTGCCTTCGCCAGCGTCGCGCGGCCGATGAAATCCGGCTTCTCCATCTTGCAGTAGCGGTCTAGCGCGGCCTCCCACACGTTGATGGTATCTGAGATTTCGTGGCCATAGAGCGCCATCTTGCCTTCCAGCCGCAGCGTGTTGCGCGCTCCCAACCCGCATGGAACCAGGCAGAATTCCTTGCCTGCCTCCGCCACTTCGTTCCAGACGCGCTCGCTGGTGGGAACGTCGGACGGAACGTAAATCTCGAATCCGTCTTCCGCCGTGTAGCCTGTCCGTGCGATCAGAGTGTTGGGCAGATTGCAGACCGTTCCGTGCTTGAACCAGTAGTTCTTGATCTGCGAAAGGTCCACATTGGTCAGCTTCTGCAGGGTGGCTTCGGCCTTGGGCCCTTGAATGGCGATCTGCGTGTAATAGTCGCCTACATCATCGGCGTGGCAGCGGAAGCGGCTTACGTTCTTGCGCACCCATGTATGGTCTTTTTCGCGCGTGCCCGCGTTGATCACGAGAAGGTAATCGTTCGGGCCCATCTTGTGGACGATCACGTCGTCTACGAACGTGCCTTCCGGATACAGCAGGGCGGAATAGTGCGCCTGACCTTCCTGCAGCTTCGACGCGTCATTCATGCTGATCCACTGCACCGCGTCCAGAGCCTGCGGCCCGCGAATCAGGATGTCTCCCATGTGCGAGACATCAAACATGCCCACGCCGGTGCGCACGGCCATGTGCTCTTTGACCAGCCCGCCGCTGGAAGGATATTCGACCGGCATGTCCCAGCCTCCAAAATCCACCATCTTGGCGCCAAGCCGGCGGTGCTGGGCATTGAGCGCGGTTTTCCTGAGTGTCTGGCTTTCTGCCGTAGTAGACAAGCTGTTTTCCCTTTCCGCTTTGAATGTCAGGAGACAGAACCCGCCGCCGGGCTGTGACGAACCTCTAAGGTTAACATCTGCGTTTTGCAGGGGTCAATGAAGGGAAATGATGCAACTGCACCACTGCCAAATTCCTTTGACCACTCTGAAAATCCGCCATCCTGAGGGTCCGTAAGCGTGCCCGCGTTTTCACAAGTCCGTTCGCATCTGGTTTTGGCGTGAATAAGACCGGGTTTTGTTCGCCTGGCCTCAGAACTCCACCACTGGGTCATCGACCATCGGCCATTGCCGGAAGCCCGAAATCGCGATAATCTCCCGCCTATGGCCAAAGAATTCAAGTGCCTGGTCTGTGAACAGCCGGAAAGAAGCTGCTCCTGCAACAAATACTGCGCGCTGTGCCAGAGCCTGTATGACGCCCGCCTGTGCGAAGACGGTATCTACTATTGCCGTCCCTGTCGCGAAGCCTGCGACCTGCAAGCCCAGGTTGGAAGCAAATCCTCCGATTGGTAATCGATCTGTAATTGCGTAATTTGGTAATTTAGTCATTGAGCGGCCTGCTGGCGGACCAATGGCTATTCAATTACCCAATTACCAGATTATCCAATTACCAAATAGCCTCGCAGCTCCTCACGGTCGCGAAATCACCTCTTATTACACCGCTCTGCTCTCTCGTTACGGTCCGCAAAACTGGTGGCCGGCGCGGTCGCGTTTTGAAGTGATCGTGGGCGCGTATCTCACCCAAAACACCAACTGGAGCAACGTCGAAAAAGCCATGGGCAATCTGCGCCGCGCCCGCCTGCTTAGCGTAAGCGCCATGCGCAAAGCGCCGATCGCCAAACTGCAAGCTCTTGTCCGGCCTTCCGGCTACTTTCGCCAGAAAGCGCGGAACCTCAAGACCTTCATCGCCTTTCTCGACCGGCATTATTCCGGCTCGCTCGCCCGCATGTTTTCCCAGCCAACGGAAAAACTTCGCGCCGAGTTACTGGCCCTGAACGGCGTTGGCCCGGAAACGGCCGACTCCATCCTGCTTTACGCCGGCAACCACCCGGTCTTTGTCGTGGACGCCTACACCCGCCGCGTGCTGGAGCGGCACGGTATCATTGGCGCCGGGTTGAAAAACAGCGGGTTCAAAAACACAAAGACCGGTTATGAAGAAATCCGCTCGCTCGTCGAACACGCCATCACCGGCGCCAAATCTGAATCGTTGGTCGTGAACGTCCCAGGCACGGATCCCCGGCACAACGTTTCGCGCATCAGCCGCTCGGCGCGCAGCGAACTCGCTCAGCATTACAACGAATTGCACGCGCTCATCGTAAGAGTTGGCAATCACTACTGCAGGAAAATGCCCTCATGTGCAGGTTGCCCTCTGCAAATGTTTTTAACATCCATTTCCGATGCAACAACGCAAGGAGCACCCGAATCATACAGTCCAGGTGCGTAAAGACACACTGGATGGGGGTAACATGCTTCTTTTGATTGCAATTGTTTTGTTTGTGCTGTGGATACTCGGGTTCACAGCGTTTCACGTTGCCGGAGGCCTGATTCACCTGCTTTTGGTTTTTGCCGTGATCTCGATCATTTGGCATCTGATAGCAGGAAGACGGGCGGCCATTTGAAATTTAGCTAAAGACTTCCGGGGGGCCGGCACGATTCGGCCCCCGGTTTTTTTGCACTTTGTTGTGTAATTCTATCCCGGCCACATTTCCAGCGCCGTTTTGCTCAGGATCTGCTCTTTCACCTCCGCCGGCAACATCAATGCCTGAAATTGATCCAGGTTCTGCTTGATGTCGGGGATGCCCGGGCTGGGCCAGTCCGTGCCAAACAGTGTCTTGTGCGCGATCTCTTCCAAGCGCGGAAAATACTTGAGCAGAATTTTTGGCGGGATGCCGCTGATGTCCAGGTGCACGTTCCGGTGCCGCCGCAGCAGGAAGAACGCCGTCTGCATCCAGATCGGCCGCCCGCCGTGCGCCATCAGGATCTTCAGCTTGGGAAAATCCACGGCCACGTCGTCCAGATAAATCGGGTCGCCGAATTTGTTGCGCGCCGCAGGAAAGATCGACGTCCCGGTGTGGATCATCACCGGAATTCCGTTGGCCTCGGCTGCGCGATAAATCGTCTCCAGTTCTTTCACGCCGTTCATGTAGTCATTGGCATAGAGCAGTTGGTGCGGCGGATGGATCTTGATCAGCCGTATGCCCAGCCGCACCAGCAAATCCATCTCCTCCTGTACATTGAGCGAGTGCCGTGGATGCACGCTGCCGCAGGAAAGCAGCCGCCTGGGATTCTCCTTGCAGTAGTTCGCCACCCACTGGTTCACTTCATGCGTGAACCCCATGGTCTCCGGCGCGACATAATTAATGAGCACCGCCCGCTCTACGCCGATGGAATCCAGATACTTCAGCAGCGCTTTGGGTGATCGGCAATATTCCAGGATGTCGTCATAATGGCCGCGCGCCTTCTTCATCACCTCAAGCGGCCCGGCCTTGAACATCTCGACGGGTTGAATATGGATGTGGCAGTCAGTGATGATCATGAGCTGGTATTTAGTATTTAGTACTTGGTATTTAGCGGAACTTCAGCTCGCGCCCTTGGACTCCTGAAGCTAAGTACCAATTACTAATTACTAATTACTTGTGTTCGCCGCCAGCACCGCGCGTTTCGTGTACACCTTCACAATCTCCCGCCGATACTCCGGCGTCAACGCCGAGGTGGTGAGCGGCTTGGCCATCTTCGCCGCCAGCTCGCCGACAACCGCCGCCACGTGCTCATCAACCTGTTTGCCCACCAGCGCGTTTTCCGCGCCCGCTACCAGCAGCGGCGCGGGATTGACCGCCGTGACCGCCACCCGCGCGGCTTCCACCGGTCCGCCATTTTTCTTGAGCGCCACCGCCACTCCGGCCAACGGATAGTCAATCGACCCCCGTATGCGTAGCTTCATGTAGCTGCCCTTCCAGCCGGAGGAAGCTTCCGGCAGGAAAATGCGCGTCAGCATTTCATTGCGCTCCAGCTTCATGCGCGCATCGCCAACCTTGGTATAAAAGTCTTTCAGCGCCACGCGCCGCAACCCGGTTGGTCCAACAATCTCAAGCTCCGCTCCCAGGCATAGCAGCGCCGGCGGCGTGTCGCCGGAAAAGGCGGCCCAGCAGAACTTGCCGCCCGGAGCCACGTGGCAGAGGTCGCCATCTTTCTTGATGCAGAAACCGCACGACCTGCGCCATTGCAGTGACTGGTTGTACCAGACGCAGCGCGTGTCCAGGCATATGTTGCCGCCCAGCGTGCCCATGTTGCGCAGGATGGGTGAGGCCACCGTCATCGCCGCTTCATGCAGCACGCGGTAGTTGCGCCGTATGGACTCGGAGTCCTCGACCGCTGAAAGCGGCGTGAGCGCGCCAATCTCCATGCCCGCGCCCGGACGCACGTGAATGCCCTGGATTTCTTCAATCCCGCGAATGTCCATCAGGTACGCGGGCGTAAACAGCTTCTGCTTCATCGAAGGCAGAAGATCGGTGCCGCCGGCCAGGACCATCAGTTGGTCGCCATGCCGGGCCAGGTAGTCCACCGCCTGCCGCAGCGTGCGCGGCCGCAAAAATTTGAAGGAAGGAAGACTCAATCGTCACCTGCTGCCGTCTCTGCCTGATTCGTTCGTCTCGAAGGATCATCCTCATGTCTCTGCGGCCCTTTGCCCTTGAACCACAACGACCCGCCATGTTCGCGGAACGTAGTGGGCGAGGAAGGATCGGAGCCACGCGTCATCTCCAGCGCTTTCTTCTCTGACCGTTTTGCCTTCAACGCTGCCAGCACGCGCTCCGGCGTAAACGGCGCTTCTCGCAGCCGCACACCAACGGCGTTATAAATTGCGTTGGCGATGGCCGGGATCGTCGCCGCCAGCGAGCCTTCGCTCGCTTCCTTCGCTCCGAACGGCCCCTCCGGATCCACCGACTCCACGATAATGCACTCCACCTCAGGCGACTCCGTGGCCGAAGGCGACTTGTACTCCAACATTCCCGGATTCATCAGGAGTCCGTCTTTCCACACCATCTCTTCCTGCATGGCCTGGCCCAGCCCCATCCATACCGAACCGATTACCTGGCCTTCGACCGATACCGGGTTCAGCGCCCGCCCGCAATCATGCGCCGCCCAGACTTTATGGACTTTGACTTCGCCCGTCTCTTCGTCCACGCTCACCTCCGCCACCTGCGCGGAGTAAGAGTACGCCGGCGAAGGGCCTACGCCCGCGCCTTTGAACGCTCCGCCGCGCGCATCTTTGGGCGGTGCATAGGAGCCAGTGCCCGAGAGAGCTCCGGTAAAGTCGATGGCCGAGACCACCGCTTCTTCAAAACTCATCTGGTCTTTCGGCCCTTCGTCTTTGCGCTTCTGCTGCAATGATCCGCGCAGCGTCTGCCCTTCCACGCGGCCTGAGACCTCTCGTACGCTGCCGCCTGACGTATCGGCTCTTGCCGTGTGCTCCGCGCCGGCGCCGTTGGTTGCCGGCGATGCCGTGCCCCGCTTCCACACGCGATCGTCGCGCATGATCACGTCTTCCGGCGCGCAATTCATCTTGAGCGCCGCCGCCGCCACAATCTTTTTCTTCACGTCCTCCGCTGAACGAAGAGACGCGTTGCCGTTCATAAAAGTGACGCGGCTGGAATACGAACCAATGTCGATCGGCGTAAGATCGGTATCGGCGGCGATCACGCGGATGCGCCCCAGTCCGATGCCCAGCACCTCCGCCACAATCTGCGCCACCATCGTGTCCGATCCCTGGCCAATGTCGGAGGCGCCCGTGTACACCACCACGCCGCCATCGCGATCAATCTTGATGTTCACCGTGGAATGCGGCATGTCCGACCGGATAATGCTGTTGGCAGCGCCGCTCACGTAATGGCTGCACGCCATGCCCATCCCGCGCGCCGGCGGAAGTTTGCCGCGGCGCTCGCCCCATCCTGACCGCTCAATGACCTTCTCAATGCATTCCGGCAACCCGTAGCTCTGCACCCGTAGATTGTTCACCGTGACGCATGGCGGCTTGAGCAGGTTGATGCGCCGGATCTCCGCCGGATCGATCTCCAGCTGTCCCGCAATCTCATCCAGTTGCGACTCAAAAGCAAAACGCACATTCACCGTGCCGTGTCCACGCATCGCGCCGCATGCAGGCTTGTTGGTCAGCACGCGGTAGCCGTCGTACCGGATATTGGGAATGTCATATAAGGCGCCCAGCAGCGCGCCGGAATAAAGGATGGTCACCACACCGTACGAGCAATACGCGCCGCCATCCTGAATCACCTTCGCCGCCACGGAAGTCAGATGGCCGTCTTTCTTCGCGCCGATTTTCAGATCAATAATCGTCCGCGGCCGCCCGCGATGCGCCCAGAAAACTTCTTCCCGCGTGTATGTGATCTTCACCGGCGCTTTGGCCTTGCGTGCCGCCACCGCCGCGATGATCTCCAGCGGAATCACCTCGCTCTTGCCGCCAAACCCGCCGCCCACCAGAGGCTTGATCACGCGGATTTGCTGCATCGGCATTTCCAGCACGATGGAGAGCTTGTGCTGCAAATAGTACGGCACCTGGGTTGACGACCACACGGTCAGCCGCCCCGGCTGCCCCGTCTGCGAATCAATCTCAAATTGCGCCAGCGTGCAGTGCGGCTCCATCGCCGCATGTGTCACTTCGCCGGCAATGTAGCGGTGCTCGGTCACCACGTCGGCCTCGGCAAAGCCCTTGTCCGGATCGCCAAACACGTGGTGATAATCTTTTTCAATATTGTTGGGCCGCTGCGGATGGATCCAGTCCCGCTCCGCCTTCATCGAATCTTCGGGATCGAACCACGCCGGCAGCTGCTCATACTCAACGTCAATCAACTCCAGCGCGCGCTCGGCAATCGCCTCAGACGTGGCCACCACGCAAGCAACGTTGTCGCCTACATAACGGACTTTCTCCACTGCCAACGCCGTTTCGTCATGACCCACAGGCAGAATGCCGTATTTGTTGGGCGCATCCGGGCCGGTCACCACGCAGACCACGCCCTCCACCGCCTCGGCCTTCGAGGCATCAATTTTCTTGATCTTTGCATGGGGATACGGCGAATGCAGGATCTTACCCGTGAGCATTCCCGGCAGCTGCAGGTCGTCAGCATACTTGCCCTGGCCGGTGGTCTTCCCGGCGGAGTCAACCAGGGCTATGCGTTTACCGATTACTGAGAATTCTGCCATTTGTTTCTGGATACCGAAGCTTTTCTTCTCCGTGTCTCCGTGCCTCCGTGGTGGAATTACCGATGCTCCTGCTCCGCTTCAATCGCCGCCTTGATCGCCTGGTACATCTGTGTGTAGCCGGTGCAGCGGCAGAGGTTCCCGCTCAGTGCGTGGCGAATGTCATCTTCACTCGGCTCGGGATTGCGGTCGAGCAGGGCTTTCACGGTAATCATGAAGCCTGGAGTGCAGAAGCCGCATTGCGCGCCGCCCCAGTCGCCGTAAGCCTTCTGGATCGCCGCCAGCGCGCCGTGGTCGGCAATGCCTTCCACGGTCGTGATCTCCAGCGCTTCCTGCTCGTCGGCCGCGCAGCTCATGGCCAGCATGGTGCAGCTCAGCGTAGGCACTCCATCCACCAGCACCGTGCACGCGCCACAGGAAGAGTCGTCACAACCGCGTTTCGATCCGGTAAGGTCCAGTTCCTGGCGCAGAACGTCCAGTAGCAGCTCGCTCGGCTCGATAGCCAGCTCATGCTTGCGGCCGTTCACCCGAAGTTCAATGAGTTCTTTTCTCATTTGTTTCTAAGTCCCGAGCGTAGCGAGGGATCCCTACCCTCTTTCATGAATCCGCCCGTCAACTGATGTCCTTCTTTCTAGCTTACTCTAAACTCTTCATGCGCTTTCTGGACCTTCGCGGTTCTCGTGGGCCATAGGGCTCCCTCTCCGTTCGCTTCGCTCAGGGTCGGGATTTCAGAAACAACATCCTTGCCCCCTTCGCGTCCTTTGCGGTGAAGGTCTGGTTCAATATCCATAATCTGTCTGGGCCGCATACGCGTGCTGCTTCACGCCCAGCTCGTCGACCCTTTGCGCGCCCAGTTGCTTTGCATACTCCGCGCGATTGGAGACGCCGTTCACCCAGCGCTGCAACCACGCCTCGAAATCAGCGCGCGTCTTGGTCTCAGCGTGGTACTGCTGGAAGAAAGCGTCGTCTCTCTTATAGTACCCCTGTACCGGCGAGGGATGCGCTCCCAACGGGCACTCCACTACGGCCGTCACCAGAAACCCCGGAATCACCGTGCGATTGGGATCGCTCGCAATCACATCGTCTCCCACGATCTCCTCCGCGCAGACAATCACCTTCTTTGCGGCCCGCACTCCTTCCAGCATCACGCCAAAATTTCCCCAGCAGTGCGCGTTGCCATGCCTGTCAGCGCGCTGCAGATGAACAATCGCCACATCGGGCGTGAGCGCGCGCACTGCCAGCAGGGTCTCTTTCGGCTCAAACGGCGAGATGATCTGATAGAAGAAGTGGTTCCCCTTGGGCACGTCACTGCCCATGGCGGTCCGCGTCGGCAGGAAGGGCACGCCCATGGCGCCGGCCTGCAATGCCAGCGCCAGCGTGAAGTTGGTCATATTAAAGACGCGCAGCTTCTCGCCCGGCTTGCCCGGATTTTCAATCTCCGTGGCGTGACGGAAGTTATAAGCCGACCCCATCATCACGTTGCCTACCCAAGCCGCCACCACGTCTTCCACGCATCCGGCGCCAATCATCTGATCGAATAAAATGTCGGAGATCGGCCCAATCAGCCGCAGGCCGCGCCGCTTTTGCCGGACTATCTCATGCCCCGCGGCGAATGGAATCATCTGCTCCATTTGCAGGCCCAGCGCCACACTTGCTCCGTCCGGAACATGCTCTGCGATCGCCTGTTGCATTGTCATCAGTTTCGACATTCTTCTGAACTCTTTGGTGGGGTTTAGGTCTTCAAATTCGGCGATTTTGGCAATTCTGGCAATTCTGGCAATTTCACTCCACCCCTATCCCCGCTTCAACCCCGAAAAATATAGACTTACACGATTCAACTTGAGCCGCATTGCAGGCGTGAGCGAAAGCGGGAGCATCGGGGTCCCCGGTTCGCGCGATTTTCGCGAACTGGGGTGAGAACCCGCAGGCGAAATCCTGAGCGAACATGAGGCTTGCCGAAGGGAGTCGAAGGACCTCCCCCACCACGTCTCAACCCCGAAAAATATAGACTTACACGATTCACCCCCGGAGATACACTCCTTCAACTCCCGGTAACCGCTCAAAATCCCGCATGTCCGGTACCCGACGACCTACACATCACATAAACTACTGAATCAAAACGAGTTATATTAGCATTGAACTCTCAGAAAGTCAACGGAAATGATATGCTTCAGTCTCCATGAAACGTCTGCGCTGGTTGCTTCTGCTGGTCATTGTTCTAGCCGCCGCCTGGTTCGCCCTGCCCGGCATCGTTGAGCGCCGATTCAATCACACCCTGCATCCGCCACCCTACCAGGCTGGGTCACAAGCTGAAGCCCTACATCGCAAGCTTACCGTCGCTGACCTTCATGGCGACAGTCTCTTCTGGGGCCGCAACCTCCTGAGCCGCAGTTCCCGCGGGCACATTGACGTCCCCCGGCTGTCCGAAGGCAACGTCTCTATCCAGGCGTTTACGGCCGTCACCACCGCACCCCGCAAACTGAATATCTATCAGAACTCTGACTCCACTGACCTGGTCCGCTACATCGCGATGTTTGAAGGCTGGCCGCCGCGCACATGGAGCAGCCCCAAGCAGCGCGCGCTCTATCAGGCGGAGCGATTGCAACAGTTTGCCGCTCAATCCAGGGGCATGCTGGTCATTGTCCGCTCGCGCTCCGACCTCACGCAGTTCCTCACCACGCGCAATTCCGTTCACCGGGTCGCCGGTTTTCTGGGCACGGAGGGCGCACAGCCTCTGGAAGGCAAGCTGGAAAATCTTGACGAGCTTTACATCGCTGGCTTCCGCATGATGGCGCCCACGCATTTCACTGACACTGCGATCTCCGGCGCCGCGGCCGGCGTGAAGAAAAACGGCCTCACCGATCTCGGCCGCCAGTGGGTCCGCGCCATGGAGTCCCGCCATATGATCATCGATCTGGCCCACGCCTCGCCCGCTACCCTGCGCGAGGTAACGGCCATGGCCACGCGCCCGCTGCTGGTCTCGCACACGGGCGTGAAGGGCACCTGCAATAACCCGCGTAACTTATCCGATGATGAGCTCCGCGCCGTCGCCCGCACCGGCGGCGTGATTGGAATCGGCCTCTGGGACACCGCCACATGCGGCTCAGACGCGCGCGCCTCTGCCCGCGCTATCCGCTATGCCGTCAACATCGTCGGCGTTGACCACGTGGGGCTCGGCTCCGACTTCGACGGCGGCATCACCGCTCCCTTCGACTCAAGCGGCTGGGCCCTGCTGACCGATGCGCTCCTTCAGGAAGGATTTTCCGAGCAGGAGATCCACAAGATCATGGGAGAAAACGTGGTGCGGGTGCTGCTGGAGACGTTGCCTTGACCGGTTGGCAGTCGATGCAACTTAAGTTCACATTACTTCCGTCATCATAGCTATAGGTTAGGATACAGTTACAATCTGATTACCTATGAGGCATCTCACCCCAATTGCTGTTTTGCTCCTGGGAAGCTTTCTGGCCGCTTTCGCTCAGACCACCCCTGACCAACCTAAATCTCTGGCCGAAGTTGCCCGCGAATCCAAGAAAGAGAAAAAGGAGCAGGCAAAAATCATCCTATCTGACGATACGCAACAGCTGCACAAGCCGCTGATACCGGATGTTTTCCATGGGGGCATCGATAATATTGATGACATCCTCAAGGCGATTGACGAATACAAAAGCACCCACAACCTGCAGGAAACGGAAACGGTCGTCCACCTCTGGTATGACAAGCACGACGCCATGCTGGCCAATGCCATTGAAGAGAACCGGCGGATCGAGCAGCGCGAGCGTGATCGCCAGCTGGGTTATAGGGCCAGCGACGTGCAACCGCGCAACCAGGAAGAGTACCTGGAATTGCAGCATGTGGAACTGATCTCCCGCCGTGACGACCTGAAACACAAACAGGAAAACGGCCTGCTGTCCGCGCGAATCCAGCAGGCCTTCGGGCGGGTCCGTTCACAGGTAAAAAGCAGGTATGGAATGAATATCGACTGGTTCAAGATCCGCTGCGGCAATGGAAATTGCAGCTTCTGACCCCATCAGCTTCTTCTCTCTCTATTTCCCCCTCCACACCGGCTTCCTTTTCTCCATCCATGAGGTGATGCCCTCTTTGGCGTCTTCGGTCTGCATCAGCTCTTCCAGATAAATCTTCTCCGCGCGCGCCAGGCCTTTATCCAGATGCATGGAATCCCAGGCGTAAAACGCCTTCTTGGCCACCGCCAGTGCCGCCGGGCTCAGCTTGAACAGATGATCGAGCGTGCCCTGAATCACCTCTTGCAGCTCGCCTTCCGGGTGCGCCTCATTGGCCAGTCCCCACGCGGCAGCTTCTTCGCCGCTGAAGGTCCGTCCGGTGAAGACCAGGTCGGCGGCGCGTTTCTGTCCCACCAGCGCGGCCAGGGCCGTGCACGCCACCGGCGGATAACATCCCAGCGTGATCTCGGGAAATCCCCACTTGGCTTTCTCGGTGGTATAGGCCATGTCGCACACCATCGCCAGCTCCGCGCCGCCGCCCAGGCACACGCCATGGACCTCGGCAATCGTAATCTTGGGGAACTTCACCAGCGCTCCGATCAAGCCGTGAAACTTCTGCAACATGGCCTGGATCTTGTCCGGCGTGTGGGCCGCCACATCGACCCCGGCGGAAAAACCGCGCTCGCCCCCGCTGATGATGACAACGGAAATTTCACGGCGCTGCTCCAGTTGCTGCAATGCCGCCAGCAGCTCGTCCATCATTTCGAAATCGATTACATTGAGCGGGGGATGCGTCAGGGTGATGCGGGCGAGTGAGCCGTGCGTTTCAACGGAGATGCGTTTCGGGGATGTGGTGGAAACCGGTGGTAGCGCCATGCTTTGGTATTCGCTGCGAACGCCCTAGTTTATGCGTGCGCGAACAATAAAGTAAATCAAGAGAAGCGTGCCATCCCGAGGGCCCGCGCATCTAGCGCTGTTGCTGTAGCGATCTCTCGCTACGCTCGAGATTTTCAGAAAAACTCTTTTCCGCGTCTCCGCGGTAAGGTCTTTCGCTTCGCTCAGAATTTCGCCTGCGGGTTCACGCCCGCATTGCGGCTCAACTCGTCCAGAACCCCTTGGTATCATACTCCCGTATCGCCTTCAGCTCTGCTGCATTCGGCTCCGGCGTTGGCTTTACCTCGTCAGCCACCTTCAGCTTCCATCCGGTATTCGCCAGAACATCGTCCGCTTCCACGCCCGGGTGCGCTGTCGAAAGAAAAGCTTCGCCATCCTCGCCAAAGCGCAGCACGCATTTCGTGGTGATCACCGCCGAAGGTCCGCCGCGCGGCAGTCCCACGCGCTTCCGCCATCCTGCGCCATCGCCGTTGCCCGGACTAGTGATGTAATTCACCCTCTCCGGCAGCCTGTGTTTGCCATGCTCCAGCAGGGACACAAAACGCTGCGCCATCGATGCGATATCGCATGCTCCACCCGAGCCCGGCAGCCGCACCATTCCGTTCTTGCCCTGGACTTGAGTCGAATTCAGGTTGCCGTATTTGTCCACCTCGGCCGCGCCCAGAAAGCCCAGGTTTACCCGGCCCGATTGCAACAGGCTCATCACCTCCAGCATTCCCAGGCACTGCGTGGCGCCTTTGATGTTGGGCGGATCGGCCATGGTGTAGATCAATTCGGGTGAGGGAGTGGAGCGGATCACGCCATTCTCAAACAATCCGATGGCATTCGGAGCATGCGTCTTCTTGGCGACAACAAACGCAATCAGCGGCAGCCGCATGCCGACAAAGACGATTTCGCCGTCTTTGATCTCGCGCGCCGCGGCCACCACCATGAGTTCGTTGAGTGTGTATTGCATTTTTCCGCAGTCCCGACCCTGAGCTTGCGAAGGGGAGGGAGCCCTATTCCCTTCGCAAGACCTTTGGAAAAGAAAGGATCATAGCAATTAGCCGTACAGAATTTGAGGGAACCACTAGCTATTTAAGTCCATAGGGTTCCCTCACTTCGTTTCGGGATAAAAACAAGCAGAACTACTGCACCGCGTTCAGCGCGCTCTTCCGCACCTCGCCGATCGTCAGCAGCGGATCTTTCGCGCCGGTCTTGGGCGCGATCCATTTCTTTTCCGATCCGATAATGTCCATCAGCAGTTTCTTGTCTGCCGCTGTGGGCAGCCAGCTTTCAAGCTGCTGTTTGTATTCCTTTTCGTCCATCGGCTGGCCTGTCTGCGGATGGAACATCTGTCCCTTCCAGCGGCCAATCATGCGGTTGAACTGGATGTTGGGACAGTAAAGCTCGGTGCTTCCCGGGCGCTGGCCGGCGCTGATGCGCTTTACCAGCCCCACGCACTCGTCGCGATAGAGATGGCGGTTGTA
Source organism: Terriglobia bacterium (assembly GCA_041488515.1). GTDB lineage: Bacteria > Acidobacteriota > Terriglobia > Terriglobales > Acidobacteriaceae > Angelobacter. The sequence continues at coordinate 328,065 of JBGPPK010000006.1, forward strand.
GTCGTTCAGATTGTCCAAGTCGGGCGCCGTTTCGTTCTTCAGCTCGTCATAGCGGCCCTTCAGGCCCCAGGTGTACGCCCAGTGCGCCGAAGAAGAATGGTCGGTGCCGAACAGGTCGTAGGCGCTCGAGATCCACTTGTTCAGATACTTCTGCATCAGCCAGCCTGGGACCACGCCGGCCTCGGCTATGCGCGCCAGCCCGGTGTTGCCCGTGCCCATGTGGAAGGCCTCTTCGCGAAGCATGTAGCTCATGGAACGGCCCAGCGGCGCAAAAGCCGAATACTTCAGCATCTGCAACTGGAACTTGCCGTCACGATCGACAAAGTCGGTGAAGGCAAAAAAATCCAGCCAGTTGTCGCACTCTTCGTTGAACGATCCCAGCAGGCGCTTGTTCTCGTAGGCTTTGCGCTCCAGCATCTTCTGCGCTTCCACTTTTCCGGTAGTGCCGAAATGGTCGATCAGCAGGGCGCACATCTGCCAGCCATGGCGCATCTCTTCGATCATCACGCGCGTGAGCGACGAGCGGTCGTAGTCGCTGGGCGCGGTCTCAAACAGCCAGCGCTGCTGCTCCACGCTGGCGAACTCGGTATCGCCCTGATAGACGATCAGGTTCATCAGCGCGTCGCGCATGTTTTGCGTGGGAATCTGGCGCACGTTCTCCCACTTGTTGCGGCCCTTGTAATAGCCAAAAGAAATCTCGTCTGTCTCAATGGCGCCGTACAGCGTATCGAACTTGAAATTGCGGATGTCGTCGTGGTTCACGCCGATTTCCTCGCGCCAGCCCTTGAACAGGCCTTCCCAATCGCTGAACGAACCGATCTTCATGATTTTTCCTGGCATTGGTAGCTCCCTCGGATAATTTCTTGGCTTGCTACGGCTGGTCTCGCTTCAGCGATAACCCATCTCCGGCGCAAGCCTGATCTTGCTCTTCACAAACATTCCGCTCCCGCGGGCGATCTCTTCGTCGTGCTCGTTGTATAAAACCGACTCCGCCAGAAACGACGATCCGCCGCCCCGCACCACTCTCCCGGCAGAACGGACCACGCCTTCGGAGACCGGAGCCAGCAGGTACAGATTGAAGCTGCTGGTCAGCACAAAACAATCTTCCACCAGCGAACTCACCGCGAAAAATGCCGCGTCATCCAGGCTCTTGAAATATACCGAGCCATGGGCGGCATGTGCCGCGTGGAAGAAACGGCGATCAACGTCGATCTTGATCTCCGCCGTTCCCCGCCCTATCTGGATCGCCGGCCTGAAGAACTCATTGATCGGCGCAGCCAGGTACATCCTCTCCAGCTTGCGGTAGTGCTCTTCGTTTTCCGCGACTGTCAGTCGACTCGAAACCATCAGAGTTATAGGTTCATCCACACCGATTTCAACTCGGTATAGTGTTCAATCGCGTGCATGCCCAGCTCGCGCCCGAAGCCCGACTGCTTGTAGCCGCCGAAGGGCATCGCCGCGTCCATCACCCCGTATGTGTTGATCCACACCGTCCCCGCTTTCAGCCTGCGCGAGAGCTGGTGGGCTTTCTTGATGTCATTGGTCCAGACAGCCGCGGCCAGACCGTAAACATTCTTGTTGGCAAGTTCGGCCACCTGCTCAATATCGTCAAACGTGAGCGTGGCCAGCACCGGGCCAAAGATTTCTTCCTGCGCGATCTTCATGTCGTTATTCACGCCGCCGAAGATCGTCGGTTCAATAAAGTAGCCGTGATCGCCGTTGACCTGCGCGCGTTTGCCGCCGGCCAGCAGCTTTGCGCCTTCGTTTTTCCCGGCCTCAATGTAGCCCAGCACCGTCTGCATCTGCTTCTCGCTCACGACGGCGCCCAGCCGGGTCTTGGGATCAAGCGGGTCGCCCAGCCTGATCTTCTTCGATGACTCCACCAGCTTGTTCACAAACTCGTCTTCGGCCTTCTTCTCGATGAACAGGCGCGAACCGGCGCAGCACACCTCGCCCTTGCCATAGAAGATGCCGTTGAGCGCGCCTTTCACCGCCGAATCCATCTGCGAATCGGCAAAGACGATGTTCGGCGACTTGCCGCCCAGCTCCAGCGTCACGCGCTTCAGCGTGTCGGCCGAGTTGCGCATGATCTCTTTGCCCACCGAAGTCGAGCCCGTAAATGCAACCTTATCCACGCCCGGATGCCTGACCAGCGCCGCGCCCGTCTCGGGTCCGCCGGTCACGATGTTCAGCACACCGGCGGGCAGTCCCGCTTCAAGCGCCAACTCCCCGAAACGTAACGCCGTGAGCGGCGTCTGCTCCGCGGGTTTCAAAATCACTGTGTTGCCGCAGGCCAGCGCCGGCCCAAGCTTCCAACTGGCCAGCAACAGCGGGAAATTCCAGGCGACAATCGCGCCCACCACGCCCACCGGCTCGCGCAGCGTGTAGGTGAAAGCGTTGCTGAAGCTGTTGACGGTCTCGCCATGGATCTTCGTCGCCCAACCTGCATAGTAGCGAAACACATCGGCCACCATCGGCATGTCCACGTAGCGCGATTCAAAGATCGGCTTGCCGTTGTTCAGCGTCTCCAGCTCGGCCAGCTCTTCAATATTTTTGTCGATCAGGTCGGCAATGCGCCACAGCACCTTGCCCCGCTCGCTGGCCGACATCTTCCGCCACGGGCCGCCAACGTCATCAAACGCCTTGCGCGCCGCTGCGACTGCCTGGTCAACGCCGCTGGCGCCGCCTTCAGCTACCTGTGTCAGCACCTCACCGGTGGCAGGGTTGAAGGTGTCGAACGATTTACCCGAACCTTCCGACCACTTCCCGTCGATGAGCAGTTTGCCGGGAGAAACTTTTGCTTTGCTTGCTGCGATCATATGTTGCCTCTTGTTTCCGAAGTCCCGAACGCGCTGGTTTTGCGCGTGAGGGATCCCTATTCCCCTTCATGCGTTCGCGGTGCAGGATGTAATCCCCTGAAATTTTTCGTGGCGATAGGGATCCCTCGCTGCGCTCGGGATTTCAGAAAAAGCTATTTCGCCTTAAACGTTGCCGGCCGCTTCTCCACGTAAGCCGCCAGACCTTCTTTGGCATCATCGCTGGCAAAGAGCCGCTGTTGCAGCTCGCGCTCCACGGCCAAAGCCGACTCCATCGGAATCTCCCAGCCCGTTTGCACCGATCGCTTGATGTTGCCCACGGCCTTTGCGGCTTTGTTCGGAGGCGTGAACTGGCGCGCGTACTCCATCACGTTTTCCATGAAGTTCTCGCGCTCGTAAATGTCATTGACGATGCCCATCTCCTTGGCTTCTTCAAAGGTAAAGGTGTTGCCCGTAACCATCAGTTCGATGGCCTTGCTCTTGCCCACCATGCGGCTCAGGCGCTGCGTGCCGCCGGTGCCGGGCAGAACGCCCAGATTGATCTCCGGCAGCCCGATCTTGCCGGCGTCACGCCGGGCAATGCGGATGTCCGCGGCCATGGCGATCTCAAGTCCGCCGCCCACGCAGTGGCCGTTGATGGCGGCAATCACCAGCTTGGGGGTGTGTTCCAGCCGCAGCAACATTTCATTGGCATGCAGGCAGAAGTAATACTTAAACGTCGGGTCGACCGAGGAGAGCATCTTGATGTTGGCGCCGGCGGAAAAGAATTTGTCGCCAGCTCCGGTCAGCAGCAGCACATACACGTCATTGTCCATGCGCGCCTTCAGGATGCATTCATCCAACTGTCGGTTCATCTCATAGGTATAGGTATTGGCCGGCGGATCGCAAAGCTCAATCACCGCTATGCCGTCTTCAACGCGATAGTTCACCAGGGTCTTGGTTTCCGTTGCTGTGGTTGTCGCCATGGTTCAAAAGCTCCTTATGAATTTCAGAATCTTGATTTCGTTTAGGGCCGACCCTCAGGCGTTTGCTTTTGCGCTCTTGCGTTTGGGTTTGCCGGGGTTCAACACGCCGCGTAGGAACAGGCTGCTCATCTCTCCAGCCAACGCGCTGGCGTCCAGGTCCACGCGGGGGTTGTGCCAGGTGTAAATCCAGTTGATCATGCCGAACAGCCCCAGCACCGCCAGGCGTCCGGAAAATTGTAGTCCCTTTTCCCGCCGCAAATCCTCCAGCAGGTCGAGGCAAATGCGGTAGTACTCACGCTTGATCGCGCGGATCTCGGCCCCGCGGCCGTTCTTCAGCGTCTCATCTTCATGGGTCAGCACCTTCATGGCTTCCTTGTTCGCCAAAAAGTAATCCAGGTGGTTTTCGATGAAGATACGCACCCGCTGCTCCGCGCCTTTGGCGTCCTTCAGGCGTTCCTGCAGGCGCTCGATGATCGTCCGGAACGTGTGTTTCTGGATCAGGTAGAGCAGGTCTTCCTTGGAATCGAAATAATGATAGAGACCGGCCAGCGACATTCCCGCGGCGCGCGAAAGATCCCGCATGGAAGCCCCTTCGTAGCCTTTTTCACAGAAGATGCGGGCGGCGTGGTGTAACAACTTGGACAGCCGGCGGTCAAAGCGTGAATCCACGATCTCATCGCCGCCCTTGCCCGCGTGAAAGGCGGACCGGCCCTTGCGGCCGTCATAAGGCTCGCCAGGCAGCCGAGTTTCCATATTCGCCAGGGCCATCGTGAAGTTACCGAACGTTCGTTCGAATCTATATTATGCCGGAGGGTTGCCCTGGCCGTCAATTCCGGGTGCTCGCAGTTCGGCGCGCCAAGTCCTTTGTTTCCAGCACGGATTACGCCCACATGATCATGCAACGAAGGGCACTGGGGGGGCGACCTCTTGCAGCGCTTCTGCCGCTTGCCAAGGACCGCGAGCGCTCAAAACGGACAAGCCAAGAAAGTTGTTCCGCTGGAGCTGTGATAACTGTCACATCACCAGAGCCAAAAATTAAGTACTTTCGACGGCGGACTAAGAAAGCTCACAAATTTCCAAACAGCTTGGTCCCCTCCAGGAGAGATACAAAATGAACACTCAAGTTTTCAAGCATTCATTGAGCCCGGTGACCAAGTTGTTTTTAGCATGCGCGCTAGTAGCAATGCTCGCACTGGCCATAGGCTGCGGCGGCGGATCAGCTTCCGCCTCCAACCCGGGGCCGACCCCAACTCCCCCCGCGGGAACAACTTCCACCCAAGTCCGCTTTGGTGATGCGCCGGCCGACAGCGTGATCGCTTTTGAAGTCTCCGTATCGGCCTTGACGCTCACTCCGGCCGGCGGCGGATCGCCGGTCGCGGTTACCGTGCCGGCCATCAACCGCATTGAACTGACGCACGCCTCGGGAAAGTTTGAACCGTTTATCGCCGGCAATCTGCCTCAGGGCACGTTCTCCGCGGCCAACCTCACGCTGATCAACTCTGAGCTCACATTCCTCAACGGCACCGGCACGGCAGTCCACATCAATGGCCCGGCCAGCGCGTCCATCACCGTTCCGCTCAGCCCGAACCTAACGATCGGCACGAGCCCGCTCGTCCTGAATATTGATGTCAACGTAGCCAACTCCATCACCACCAGCGCGGGCGTTGTCACCGGCATCGCCTTTACCCCGACTTCTTTCACCCTCACCGCCAAAGCGCCCGGCGCCGCCGCCAACCAGCAGGATGACGATGGCGAAATTGAAGATGTGCAGGGAACCGTGACCGCCGTGAACGGAACCAGCTTTACCATGAAGGTCGGACAGACCGGATCTTCTCTCACCTTCGCCACGGATGGCACCACCCAGTTCAAAGATGGCGTCACCACTGTTGCTTCCCTGCTGAACCAGGTTGTGACCGTGGAAGGCTTCACCAAGTCCGACGGCAGCTTGTTCGCCAAGGAGGTGGAAGGCCTGGAGAGCAATACCGGAGCTGAAGTCGAGGGTCTGATCACGGCCATCAGCGGAACCACGCTGACCGTGAACGCTCATGATGGCATCGGCAACGGGTTTGACGACACCAAGATCGGCGCCACTTTCTCCGTGAACATCGCCGGCCTCAGCGCCAGCAAGTTCCGCGTGAAAGCCGGTAACGGATTCGGCGGCGGTCTGCCCAGCGCCACCTTCCCCTTCGACGCAACGACCATCCACCAGGGTCAGCGCATTGAAGTCGATACCAATGCGGCTGTGCCTCCGGCGAACGGCGCCATCACTCCGGACAAGATCAACCTGCAGCAGCAGGGCGTCTCCGGTGTTGTGGCGAACGCGGCGGCAAACACCTTCGACATCAACCTGGCTACCGACTCCGCCCTGAGAACCATCTCCGGTCAGACGGTGGTCCATGTAACCAAGAACGCGTCAACCGACAGCCGCGTGACCGCGGCCAACGGCGGCACGGTGCAGGTACGCGGTCTCCTCTTCTGGAACGGAACGTCGTGGCAGATGATCGCTCGCCGCATCCGATAACAGAAATACGTCTTCGCTCCTCATCGGCCGCATCTCGAACCTGGGATGCGGCCTTCTTTCGTTTACCGGCTTGCCTGCTTTCTGCTCTACACTAGTGTCTTTATCTACCGCCGCCAAACAGTCCTATGCTTTCGCAGGGCGGTGCCCTGGCGCTGATCATGAGGCCTTGGCATTGTTGTTCCTGGGAATGGTGATCGGCGCCGGTCTGTCCCTGGTTTCAACCAGGGCGGCCACAGCTCTGCTTTTCGGCCTGAAGCCACACGATCCCATGACGCTGGCGCTGGCCGCGGTTTCGGTGGCCGCGGTGGCGGCAACTGCAAGTTATCTGCCGGCCGTTCGCGCCGCGCGCATTCATCCTACTGAGGCGCTGCGCGAAGAGTAGACCGTCGAACGCGCAGCCGGTTTTTCCGGCCGCACATATTACGCAATGCTTATTACCAACGGGGCTCGCGGGGCTGACGGGCGTGGCCGCTATAGTCGTCTCTGCCACCGCCTCCACGTGATCCGCCGCGGTCTACCTTGGGACGAGCTTCGTTCACGGTGAGCGCTCTTCCCCCGGAATCTTTGCCGTTCAGGGCAGCAATTGCCTTCTCTGCCTCTTCATTGTTCGGCATCTCCACGAATCCAAAGCCGCGTGAACGCCCGGTGGCCCGGTCCGTCACGACCGTGGCGCTGTCCACAGCTCCGAAGGGTTCAAACAGCGAGCGCAGCTCTCCTTCAGAGAGGCTGAACGAAAAGTTGCCTACAAAGATCTTCTTCATGATGGTCCTTTTTTGCGTGTTTCAGAATTGGCTGTTCTCAGCAGAAATAGGCAGGCGGCTAAGCGACGACGTGTCTATCAGAGTCGAGGACGGTGAAATCATAGCAGGTAAACCGGCCATTCTCCACCGGAAAGGGAGGGATCAGCATGGCCGCGCGTCGGGACATCCCTCACCGCCTGCCGGCAATCTTAACTGTGTTGCTCAAACCATTCCGCCAACGAGGAGCTTATGCCACATTTTGTCAGAGATATCCAGGAGATCCGCCAGCGCGCCATCCACAAGATGGAAGACGGCGCGGTCACCGAAAGCTACAAAGGCGATGTCAACAAGACAATTGAAATCCTGAATGAAGCGCTGGCGACCGAGATCGTCTGCGTTCTGCGCTATATGCACCATTACTTCATGGCTACCGGCGTTCACGCCAGGAGCGTGGCCGGCGAATTCAAAGAGCACGCCGACGATGAGCGTGAACACGCGGATTCCCTTGCGGAACGGATCCAGCAACTGGGCGGCAAGCCCAATTTCGATCCCAAGGGCCTGCTGGAACGCTCCGTATCACAATATGTGGAAGGTGAAACGCTGGCTGACATGATCCGGGAAGACCTGATCGCCGAGCGCATCGTGATCGATGTCTATAAGGAAATGGTCCGCTACTTCGGCGACAACGATCCCACGACGCGCATCCTCATCGAAGAGCTGCTGAAAAAAGAAGAAGAGCATGCCAGCGACCTTTCCGACCTGCTTTTCATTGCCAACCCGGAAACCGGCCAATCCGAAGGTGAAGACCCAGGCGCCGACCCCTTGCGTGGCGAAGGCCGTGACAAGACGCGCGAACGCACGGACGAAGAACTGAAAAAGAACGCCAGGAAAAAGCCGGCCGCGTAAGAAAGCGGTCAGCGTTCTGCAATCAGCATTTCAGCCCAAAACCGCGAAGAACACAAAGGCCACAAAGGAAACCCCGTTTCTCTTCATTCCTTCGCGTCCTTTGCGGTGAATTGCTTTTGGCTAATTTGCTAGTTGCCAATGGCTAATTGCCAACACCCAGCTGCGTCAGCATAAACGCGTAATCGAACGCGATTTCCTTCAAATGCTCATAGCGGCCGGAGGCCCCGCCGTGTCCGGCTGCCATGTTGGTCTTGAGCAAAAGCACGTTCTTGTCGGTCTTGAGCGTGCGCAGCTTGGCCACGTATTTGGCCGGTTCCCAGTACATTACCTGGCTGTCATTGAATGAGGTCTTCACCAGCAGCGCGGGATAGGCGCCCTTTTTCAGGTTGTCGTACGGCGAGTACTTGAGCATGTAATCGTACGCCGCCTTCTCATTGGGGTTGCCCCACTCTTCGTACTCGGGCACGGTCAGCGGCAATGACGCATCCAGCATGGTGTTCATCACGTCGACGAAAGGCACGTGCGATACCACCACCTTGAACAGGTCCGGACGCAGATTTGTGACCGCGCCCATCAGCAGCCCGCCGGCCGAGCCGCCTTCGATGGCGATCTTGTCGCGCGATCCGTACTTGTTCGCCGCCAGGTATTCGGTGCAGGCGATGAAGTCGGTGAAGGTGTTCATCTTGTTCATCATCCGCCCGGCATCGTGCCACGGTTTGCCCAGGTCGCCGCCGCCGCGGATGTGCGCATAGGCCATCACCACGCCGCGGTCCAGCAGCGAGAGCCGGCTGGAACCAAACGTCACGGGAAGAACTGCGCCGTATGATCCATAAGCGTAAACATAAAGAGGATTGGAGCCATCCGCCTTCTTCAGGTCCTTGCGGTACACGATCGAGACCGGCACTTTCACGCCGTCATTCGCCGTGACCCACACGCGCTCGGAGGTGTATTTCGAAGCGTCATAACCGCCGGGCACCTCCGTCTGCTTCAGCAGCGTGGAGCTGTGCTTCTCTACGTCGTAATCAAACACAGAAGGCGGCGTAATCAATGATTGGTAGGCGTAGCGCAATTTCTTTGTTTTGTACTCGCGGTTCACCTGGACAGAAGCGGTATAGACCGGCTCCGGATAGGTGATGCGCTTCTTCTCGCCGCTCGAGAAATTCACGATCGTCAACTGCGGCAGTCCGCTTTCGCGTTCCACCAACACGTAGAAGTCTTCAAAGACCTCGATATCGTTCAGCATCACGTCCGGGCGGACAGGAGTGATCTCTTTCCAGTTTTCTTTTCCCGGCGAGCTTACTGGCGCTGTCACCAGGCGGAAGGTGCGGCCTTTGTCATTGCTGCGGATCAAAAACTGGTCGCCGTGATGGTCAGGATAGTACTCAACATCCTGCTGGCGTGGCGCAATCAGCTTCCACTCGCCTTTGGGATCGGAAGCATCCAGGAACCGTGCTTCCGACGTCGTGTGGCTGCCAATCTGCAAAATAATGTACTTGCCGCTGCGTGACTTTCCCGCGCCCACGTTGAAGCGTTCATCTTTCTCTTCATACACCAGGTCGTCTTTGCCCGTCGCGGTCTCCAGCGCATGCCGGTACAGCCGGTACTGGCGCTTGGTCTTCTCTTCTTCGACAGTATAGAAGAGCGTCTTATTGTCGTTGGCCCAGGCCACGGAGCCCACTTTGTCGGCGATGACTTCAGAGTCCTTGCCCGTGCGCAGGTCGCGCACGCGCAGCTTGTACTGGCGGAACCCGGTGTTGTCAGTAGAATAAGCCAGCCAATTGCCGTCGTCGCTCACGTCATACGCGCCCAGCGACATGAAGGGCTGGCCTTTGGCCAGTTCATTCACGTTGATGGTGATCTCCTCCGCCGCATCCAGGCTGCCTTTTTTGCGGGCGAAGATCTGATACTGCTGGCCTTTTTCCCAGCGCGAGTAATAAAAATAGCCGCCGTCCTTGTAAGGAACGTTCACATCGGTTTCTTTGATGTGGCTTACCATCTCGTCATACAGCTTCTGCTGCAGGGCGGCGGTCGGCTTCATCACGCCTTCAGCGTAAGCGTTCTCCGCTTGCAGGTACTGCGCTACCTCGGGATTCGACTTGTTCCGCAACCAGTGGTAGTCATCCACCAGTTTGCCGCCGTTGATGTGGTTCTCCGTGTGCACCGCCTTGGCCACCGGAGGAGGAGGCGGCGCCGGCGCGGTGGTTGTGCCGTTGGCGGTCTTATCTTCTGCGTTCAGGAATGTGCTCATGAGGAGAAAAGCGATAACCACTGATTTTTTCATAAATCCGCCTTTTGCGCGGAGGGCGCGGGGACGATGCGGAATTATACCAAGCCGGGCGGCGGTGGATGTCTCTATCAGAGCCTCTGTCAGCTCACGCCTGCAACTCGGCCCTCCAACGCTTCACTCCCCGCAGCGAGATCTCCCGCAGAGCTTCATTGGGCACGGCGAGGACCAGTTTTTCTATTTCATCCAGTTTCTTCAATGCTCCGCCGATATCGCCCCTGGCTCCAAGGATTGCTACTTCGCCTCGCGGGCGCAACCACGGAAACTCTGTTTTTTGCGGAATGTCCGCCAGCCACTGTTCCGCCAGATCGATGCGCTTGCGCCTGTGTGCCTGAAAGATCGCGGCGTCGCTCATCAGCCCCTGGCGCTGGGAGGGCGCTGCCAGGCTGGAATGCCGCAGGCACGTCTCCAGCGCCTGCGCGGCTTCATCATCTTTGCGCTGCCAGAATGCCGTCGCATAGGCGAGCGCGAAGGCAACTACTGTGTCCGGAGACTTGTCCTCAATGGCTGTGGCTTTGGCGATGAACTCAGGCGTCATCTTTTCCGGGGGCACGCCGGTTCTCATTTCTTCCAGAAGTTTCAACATGGCCAGCCAGCGCTCGCCGCGGGCGCGATTCTTGAGCAGCATCAGGATTCGCCCGCCGTCAGAAACCACCGCGCGGCCGCGAAACGGGACCAGGTTCATCAAGCCCAGGAACAGCGAAATATAGATAAACAGTGCGGAAAACATCCCCTTGGAGTACGGCAATAGGACCAACATGCAGATGGATGCCAGGTTAGACAAGGGCCCGGCCAGCAGCATGGCAATCGCGCGCAAAATCAGCTTGTCCTGCTTGACGGGGAACAGGCTCGCCCACCCGCCTGACCCTGTGCCCTTCCCTCGATAGAGCGTAATGCGGAATGGACGATCAAACTGCAGCCGTCCGACCCGCAGGGAGTTGAAGCGGAAGCCAACCAGCACTCCGACCAGGGCATGCGAGAGTTCATGAACGGCTATCGCCGTGAATGTGGCTGTCAGCAGGAAGAAAACGTAGAACACCGCCGCGTCGCCGGTCCAATGGAGGGGCGCCATCGCACCCGTAATAGACAGGATCCACCGCGCGCCGGCTCTGACAAATGGAGGATGCCAGAACACGTAGACGATGGCAGCCGCCATCACAATCCCAAACCAAACGGCCAGCATGATACCCGTACGGGCAGCCGTGCCCTCCATCTTGGGAAGCGGCACAATACGATCCAGGATTGGAGTACGGCTTGTTACTTCGGAGGCTGGCGCGCTCATGGCGCGCAGTCTAGCACGAAAGGCCATCATTCGCGCAGCGAATCTATTGCTTTACCGCTACCTGGCCCGCCGGCTGAGGGCTGGTCGCGGACTGAGGCCGCGGGCTGGTCGCGGTCTGCGGGACCGCGTGCTCCGTCACGCCCGTAGGGCTCAGAATCATCATCTTCGACCGGCCTTCACGTCCGCCGGGAAGGAAAAGCATTTTGTGCGCGGGATCGTAGGCGATGCTGTAGCCCTTCACATCCGTTGGCAGTTCATGGTCCACGGTATTGCGGTTGAGATCGATGGCCAGGACGGAGCCGTCGCCGGCGGCGGCGTACAGCAGGTTGCCGCCAGGATCGAGCACCAGCGCATCTGTGCCGCCTGGGGCGGGAATGCGCGCGACTTCCACGCCGGTGTCGGCGTTCAATGCCAGCACGGCATAGCGTACGGCCACGTACAACCTGCGGCGCTCTTCGTCCAGGGCCAGTCCGGTCGGCTCTGAAGCCACCAGGTTAAAACGTCCCACGATCTTGTTCGTGCTGTCCACCGCCGCAATTTGTTTCAAGTCCTGCAAGCTGATCAGGACCGCCTGGCGCGCACTGTCATACAGCAGACCCTGCGGCAAGGCGTTGAGCTCAATGACCGCGGACTCCGCGCCTGTGCGCAAATCAATGGCGCTCAGGGTGCGGTCCAGCACGCTGGTCACGTAGAGCGCTTTCCTCTGCGCGACCCACAGCAGCTTCTCCGGCCGGTGCTGCACGGGGATGACCTTCTCCACCTTCCAGGTCCGGTCATCGACGACGGCAATACTGCTGTTTCCCGCCAGCGCGATGTAAACCGTGCCGCCTTCATCGTCCACGGCCATGCCGCGCGGATCGCTGATCTGCGAAATGCGCGCGACCACGCGCCGCTTCACCGGACTGAAAACTTCAATGGTGTTGGTGCCGGGACGGCTGATCACAACCTGGCCGTTCGCCATGATCACCTGGTTGAATCCGGGGCTTCCCGGAAGATCCACCAGGGCAACTTGGCGCAACTTGGCCGCCAGCCCGTACACTGAACAACTCACGATGAATAAGAGAACAATAGCCTTGATTTTTCGCATGCGAGACAGGGACCTGCCGTCAACGTATTGGGATGCAAGCTGCTGGTGTTCTGCTGCCTGAGGTTTTTCTGAAATCCCGACCCTGAGCTTGCCGAAGGGGAGGGATCGCTATAATCGCGAAGCTCGAGCGTGGCCACTTTTACAAACATTTCACGGAGTGCGTCATATTGGGTCCCTCGGAAGTGCGGTTGTGATAGGGCTCCCTCCCCTTCGGCAAGCTCAGGGTCGGGATTTTAGAAAATATTCCTTGTGCCTGACGTTACGTCATGCCCCACGATGGAAGAGAGAGGGAATCCGGTGTACCGGGTCAGCGAATTTGCCGAAAAAGCGGGCGTTACGGTGCGCACGCTGCACCATTACGACCGCCTGGGGCTGCTCAAGCCCAGCGGCCGCACCGAAGGCGGCTATCGCCTGTATGGCGAAGGTGACTTCGCGCGGCTGCAGCAGATCGTCACGCTCAAGTTCATCGGCCTGCCTCTCAGACAAATCAAGGACCTGCTGGATCGCGGCGATCTGGACCTGGCGGCAACTCTGCGCCTGCAGCGCCGGTTGTTGCTGGAAAAACGCCTGCAAGTTGAGGCGGCGATCCAGGCCATTGAAGAAGCGGAGCGGTCGCTCAAATCCAGCCGCAAGCCCGATCTGGCAGCCTTGAAGAAAATCATCGAGGTAATGGAAAGGCAAAACGCCATGGAATGGACAAAGAAATACTACAGCGAAGAAGCGCAAACCAGGATTGCCGAACGCGCCCGCGCCTGGACGCCCGAGTTGCAAGCCAGGGTGGAACAGGACTGGAAAACTTTGATCGGCGAAGTGGAAGCGGCCATCGCCGGCAAGATCGATCCGGCAAGCGCACAAGCACGGGCGCTGGCGCAACGCTGGTCGGAACTGGTCCGCGGGTTCACCGGCGGCGACGCCGGAATTCAGCAGGGCTTGAACAAGCTCTACGCCGACCAGGGCAATTGGCCATCTAGTTTCACTAAGCCCTTCAGCGACGAAGCCTGGCAGTACATCAAGCAAGCAATGGCCGCGCACAAGATTTCCTGCGCGTGACGATGCTCCACAAACGAAAAGCCATGAGGGCGCCCTCATGGCTTTCTCGTTACCGGCCGATGTCGTCATCAGCCCGGATTGCCACGGCGGCCTATTGCCGAGGAGACCGGCTGTCGGCCTGCAGAAGGTCGTGAAACTTGTCGTCCGTGACGTGCAGGTCGTTATTGAGCTTCCGCAGCTCCTTGATAAAGAAATAGGGCACCTGAGGAAGGTTCTGCTTGCTGATGATTGGATCATCGATCCGCCATGTGAGCTTCTGCAGCTTGATGGTCTCTGCACAGTCATTCAAGCTGCTGGCCAGCTGATTGAGGTATACAGCATTGTCGAGATAAGGGATGTTGTAAAGCAGCGTGTTCTCACGCGCCCTTCGCTCCCAGGTCTTCAAGATCTTCATGGCCCGGTTGAAAGGTCCGGCGGTAACTTCAATGCGCAGCATGGATGCTGAGTCATCGCGGGGCTCTTTGTCGAACTGTTTGCGGATTTCCTCCGGGATGGGCGCCACCGCCACCGTATCAACCTTTCCGTCCTTGAATGGATACGAGCCGAAGGCGTCCGTCTGCGCCTGGGTGCCGTCGGTTTTGATCAGCATCGCGAATGCGGGCGCGCCATAGCCGGGCGTTCCTTTGCCCGAAACAAACACCACGAAATACCGGTAGGGATCCACACGTACCCAGCGTGTCAGCTCCACATCGGGCGTCACCGTCACAGCGGTGGTAAAGGCGCCGTCATCATATTGCGTGATTTCGAGCGCAGTTTCCTGCTCAGGATTGTTTTTGGGCGCCAGGTGAATGGCTTTCGGGGCTTTCGGGTTGTCAAGCTTAAAACTGGATGTGTCGGTGGCCTGCCATTCAGGCCCCTGGCCCGTGCTGTTGCGGGACAGCACGGTGGCCGTGCCGTTCCGGGCAAAGCGAAGCAGGGTCGGATTGGTATGACCCGACGTGGTTGATCGCCACGTGCCGACGATATTGAACTCGCACGCCTTCTGGTCCTCTTGCGCGAAGGCAGCCGAGGGCGCAGCTACAAGAGCAGTGACCAACGAAATAAAGAGAATCGACCGTTTCACAGGACCTCCTTGGAAAACCATTGCGACCCGGAAGAACAGGCATTACAGCATTCCTGGATATCAATATGGTTCAGCGCCAGGACAAAATTCGGAAAATGTTACCGGCTTCAGGAATGCGAGCTGCCTTGCGGGCAGCTCGCGTTTCACAGGCGCCTATGCCGACCAGCCGTGGGCCTGACGGAATACAGCCCGCTGCGGCTCGGCCTGACGCGTCTCACGGTTAATCTCCGCTTGCTTGGTATAGTTCTCGCGAAGCCTGACCGCGAACGGTTTGGTTGCCTCAACCCAGGAGACACACTCCACGATCTGCTGCGGGGTGGCGTGCGTCGGACACATGGTCCATAGATTGAGCGAGTCGTTGATGTAGCGGACCATGCCGGTATGCTGGTCGGGATCAAAATCCAGCATCGGGTGGTCCCAACGCGCCAACTTGAAGCGAATTGTCGTCAAGTCGTACTCGTTGCCGGTCAGGAAGAGCCACCCGGGCCTTGCGCCGTGCGACCGGGCATAGCTGCGCAAAACGGCAGGATCGTCTTCTTCCGGTTTCAGGGTAATCGTGTACATGAAGACGTCGCGTCCCACGCGGTCGCCTAGCAATTTCTGGGCTTTGGCCAGGTTGCCGGTGGAGCGCGGACATGACTTCATGCATCCGGTGTAGATGAAGTTGATAAGCGCGAGCTTGCCCTTGATCAGGTCGTCATAAAACCTGACCGGTTTGTTTTCGTGCGTGTGGAGCACGGCATTGGTATAGAACTCAGGCCCCATGGAAGCCGCGGGCCGCGCTTTGTTCGTGACATGGCAGGTGAGTAAGTCTCGTCTGTTCATCATGCCAATACTCCTTTCGAGTTATAGAGCTTGGTCAAAATCGGTGGGTCCGGGTTCGGTTGTGCGCCCGGATTTGGGTTCCCGAGCGAGTCCACAGGAGACGTGACCAGCGAGGTTTCGGTGCCTACATCCCAGCGCACCAGCATGAAGTTGTCTTCATGCCCCAGGTTGTGGCAATGGATCATATACTTGCCGAACCACTCGCGGAAGCGCAGGAAGATGTGGACCTCTTCGCCGGGGCGAATGGGATAAACATCTCGTCTGCCGCTTTCCTCCGGCGGCGGCGGCGCTCCGTTGCGGGAGAGGATCCGCCCCTCTTCCAGATGGATGTGCACGGGATGAACCCAGCCGGACGCGGGAAGCTTGTTGCGGATGATCCACGTCTCCGCCGTTCCCTGTTTGATCGTGGCGTCGGCCCGGTTGGCGTCAAAGATCAGCCCATTCACTTTGAACTGGCCGTTGATCAGGTCAAAGTTCCAGATGCGGGTGGTGACCACTTCGTTGAGATTCAGGTCGGGGTATTGGCACAGCGTATCGCGGACCTCGCTATGATCTTGCGCGGTGGTTGTCACGTCAAAGCGCATGACCGCCTTCGTGACATCCACATTCGGGTCCGGCAGCGGCTCGGGAGCGTTGCTGACGAACTGCGCCGCGATGTTCATGAGGTAAATGCTCTGTCCAATAGGAATATTGGAGAAATCAATGACCACGTCCATACGGGAGGAGACGTGCAATTCGAGACTGGTTTTTTCTACCGAGTGCTCCAGCAGGTTACCGTCGGTAGCGATCAGGATGAACGGTTGGCCGTTGCTCAGGCTGAAGGTCCAGATGCGCGCCGGACCGCTGTTGAGCAGGCGGAAGCGATACTTGCGCTGCGCCACCTGGAAGAAAGGCTGGATCGCGCCGTTGACAATGAACTTGTCGCCGGCAGGAACCGCGTCTGGAGCTGTGGCAAACATCTGGCCGTCAGCGCAGAATTTCTTGTCGGTGAAGTTCAGCGGGATGTCGTAAAGACCGTACTGGCCCGGCAGGTGAAGCGCCTGGCCATCGTTGCCTGTCTCAAACCCGGTGTCGAATTTGTCATAGAGCAGGAACATGCCGTTCAGTCCACGGTAGTTATTTGTCGCCGTGAAGCTGTGCCGGTGATCGTGATACCAGAATGTCCGCATCGCTTCTCTGGGATCGCCGCCGCCTGGAAACGTGTCGTATCCGGCGTAAATGTTCGGATAGTGATGGTCCTTGAAAAACCCCGGCCCCCAGAAGTCGCCGGCGAAGCCGTCACTCTCAGATGCCGTATGACCGTTGTGCAGGTGCGTGGTGTGCGTATTGCTCCCGAAACCGGTATGGTCTACAGGCAGGTTGTTGTGAAAACGCACTAGGGCTGGAATGCCATACTGGCCAATGATCGTCGGCCCTGGGTAAATGCCGTTGTAAGTCCAGCAGTAGGTCGGTCCCATATCGGGGTGAAACGTGTGGTTCGCCGGAACAAGGGTAAAGTCGTACTGGTCTTGCGGCAGGAACTCCTCCCAGCGCTGATGATCGGCGCGTGAAGTCTCACCTGCGGCAAGGTTGGCGCTCTTGGTGGGCGCCGGGTTCAGTTTGAAGGGCCGGGCTATGGGCGGAATAGGCAGCGCCTGGACAAACGGGGTTGTTGCCGGGCTGTGGGTGGGGTTCGGCGAACATACTGTTGGTTCTGGGGGTGGTGGCGGAGGCCCACCGGGTGGCAGCGAAAAGCTCTTCCTTGATGTTAAGACGGTCACCGCTCCGGCCGCTGCCCCCAGCTTGAGCGCAGTCCTTCGGGTCACTCCGTTTCCATTGGTGAGTTCCGCGTCTTTTTTCTTCCGCTTTTTGGATTTTGCTGCAGGATCGTGCCGCATTTTCTTCATAGCGACTCCTTTCGGGGGGATCTCGTTTTTGTTCGCAGGCGGAACCTCGAGGGCACGCGTAAACACACTTCTCCCTCGAGTTATCGCCTCCAAAATTTTCGTGCTTGAACTACTCAACGACGAAGAGGATGGCTAGATTCGCATCGGATCTATGTTTGCCCGAAAACAATCTGGCCCATTGTGGAGTCGGTGAGTGGGGTGCACCGGCCACAGCGGAAACAACCATACTCCTGAATGGCTGCGCGGCAACGGGAAAGACTTAGCGGAATGCGACTTTGCTTAGCCTTTTACGCTGCTGGCGGCCGTCGATACTCTTTGGGTGATTGCCGGAACCTCCGTTGAAAAGCGCGCACGAAACTGGAATGGTGCTGATAGCCCGCGGCATAGGCGATCTCTTTGATCTCCATTTCAGTTGTGGAGAGCAACTGGGCCGCCATGCGCAGCCTGCTTTCCGCAAGCAACGAGCTGATGTGCACACCCGTCTCCTGTTTGAAGAGACGCTGTAGGTACGCGGGACTCAAGCGTACTTCGCGCGCCAGTTCGCTGACCGAGCGCAACGGACCGGTCTCAATCCTCTCTAAGACTTTGCGCAAACGTCTTTCCCTGACCAGCGGAATTAGTGAACCCGGGCTCATGACCGGGCACTTGATCAGTTCTTCATTCGATGGCTCCGCTTTCTTTGCGCCGGCGCCGTCCAGCCTAACGCGACCACTTGATGCAGGCATCTTCGTTCTCCCTCATGGTTTTTCTGTTTCATACGCGTTGCCGTTCTTCCAGTTTTCTCTCGCTGGCCTGGAAAAATGTTGTCCACGGTTCTGGGAAGTAACTGCAGGCCCTGAACGAGGGTGTGCCGGGCCGATTTGACGATGGACCGTTTCAACGAAGATTTCCTCCCAACTCCCGGAATGGTTGCGAAGAAATCGCGAGATAGTCACACAGAGAAAGGTAAAGGAATGTTAATTTATAAGAATTTTCTAAAAGCAGGAATTTTGCGTGGACACT
Source organism: Terriglobia bacterium (assembly GCA_041488515.1). Lineage (GTDB taxonomy): Bacteria > Acidobacteriota > Terriglobia > Terriglobales > Acidobacteriaceae > Angelobacter. Next base: position 346,492 of record JBGPPK010000006.1, read on the forward strand.
TAGTACCACGCTTTATCGTGACGCGACAGCTCGTCCCTGAAATTTGTCAAAATAAGGACACGTGCTGTCCGACTTAATGAAATAAAGAAACCGTAAAGAAATAGCGGCGGTCACGGGAAACAGTTTCCGGATTTTCGGAACACGATGTGCGAAGGGTCGCCGGCGGTGTATTGGAAAGTTTTTCTTTGCCTGGTTCTTTCCTGCTTAGTTCGATGACTTGGCAGGCTTTGGTGGGCTCTGTGACCGGATGCCAAACTGAATTTCCGCCGGATAACCGGGCGCAACCTTCAGAGAGCCTCCCCGGGAAAGGTCTCGCGGAGCGGACAGCCGGGCCAGATGCTCGCCGGTCGTGGCATCGGTCAGCAAAAACATCAACGTAGCGTTGTGAGAGAGGCTGGCCCACAACGGATCGCCGCTGAAATCGGGCAGTTCCATGGTAAAAGATCCATTGCTTTCCACGTGCGCGCTGGCTACGGACAAGGGCGAAATGGCAAGTCCCGGCATGCCGAAGAATTGTCCCGCCCAGTTGCACGCGTAAAGCGCCTGCACCTGCAGGTCCCTGCCCGCAAATTTTGTAATTTCGGCCTTGCCGCGCAAGGGAGTGGTGGAGAGTTTTTGGCATTGGAATTCGCCCTGTCGCGTGCTGGCCGAGAGATCATCCTCCCTGATGGTGACAAACTGGCAGCCCGGTGAATAGACAATAGCCCGAAAGCTCCTGGCGGGACGGCCATCGACGCCGGTCTTGACTAAAATCTTGCCGTCATCCGGCTTGGCAATGCTGGACGATTGCTGGACTGCCGGGTCGCCATTCAGGAAGTAGCGTACCTGAACATCTTGAGGCGAGGTGGGAGCTGCCACTGAGATGGTAAAGATGTTTTCGCTTGAGTTTGTCTGTGCCGCAAGAAAACCTGGCAACGCTAAGAGAAGAGCAATAACAAATCCGTGCCTGCGCATGATCATTCCTTCTACTCAGCCCATTATCTCGCAAAGCGGAAAAGATTGAGAATTTTTATACCTTAGATCCGCTGCCTTGCCGAAAGCTCAAAATCAAACCATCAACCATTTCGAAGGTTTACCACTGATGCTACGGAGGAACACGGAATGGATAGACGTGCACGGGTAGGTGTCTGACCCCTGTGGTTAAGAAGTGCTACGCCAGATTCAGCGCCCGCTTGAACGATCCGCGCTCTTTCTGGATCTTTTCCTGCAGCAGGGTGATGGCGTAGATCAACTGCTCGGGCCGCGGCGGGCAGCCGGGCACATAGACATCCACCGGGATGACCTGATTTACGCCCTGGACCAGCGCGTAATTATTGAACACGCCGCCGGAAGTAGCGCAGGCGCCCATGGAGATCACCCACTTGGGTTCGGGCATCTGCTCCCAGAGCTGCCGGATAACCGGGGCCATCTTCTGCGAGACGCGGCCGGCAATAATCATCAGGTCAGACTGGCGCGGCGAAGGGCGAAACACTTCCGCGCCGAAGCGCGCAATGTCAAAACGCGATGCGCCCATAGCCATCATCTCGATGGCGCAGCAGGCCAGGCCGAACGTCATAGGCCAGATGGAGCTTTTGCGCATCCAGTTGACCACGTTATCGAGCGATGTGAGCACCACGCCCTGCGGTTGCTCATTGCCGAACAGGACATTCCGCATGTGCTCGGCATCGTCGGGATTGCCGGCAGTGTTCTCAAAGCGCTTGGTCAGCAGTTCGCGCTCGACATCGGGATTGACTAGATGGTCGCTCATCGTTCCTCTATTTTAATTGGATGCCGCACAGATGGGAAGGACGGAGCTTCTTTCCTAAGTCCCGAGCCCACGAAGCGGGCTGGGGACCATATCATCATCGACTCTATCTGCGTACAGATAATAGAGTTAATTGCGGGCAGTAATGCAGATCGCAGCAGGGCTTGCAGACTTAACTTAGGGTTCCCGAGCAGCGACGGGGATTCCTCGCTCCGCTCGGAATTTCAGAAGCAACGTACTCCATAATAAGATACGGGCATGCGTTCTCACGACGACCGCATCCTCGACCAGTTCACCCGGCAGGCTGCTCCCTTCGCCAGCGCGCCGGCAATCCGCGATGAAGAGACGCTGAACGGTATTGTGCAATGGGCTGGAGCTGGCCCCGATGACACGGTCCTGGATGTGGCTTGCGGCCCCGGACTGCTGGTCTGCGCCTTTGCCCGAGTGGCCAGGCATGCCACCGGAGTCGACATGACGCCGGCCATGCTGGAGCAGGCGCGCAAGGTCCAGCAGGAGCAGGGGCTCACCAACGTAAGCTGGCAACGCGGCAATGTCTATTCGCTTCCCTTCCCACAGGCACAGTTTTCCATCGTGAGTTCTCGCTTCGCCTTTCACCATTTGCAGGACCCGCTTTTGGCGCTCAGGGAAATGAAACGCGCGTGCAAACCGGGTGGCAGGATCGTGGTGGCAGACATGGCGCCTTTGCCCGCAAAAGCTGCTGCACTGAATGCGGCGGAAAAGCTGCGCGATCCCTCGCACGTGCGCGCCCTGCCGGTGAATGAATTGCGCGGCCTGTTCGAACAGGCCGGCATTTCTACTCCGCAGGCAAACAGCTACCGCATGGAGGGCGAGTTGGAGAACCTGCTGGCACGCTCTTTCCCCAATGAGGGCGATGCCGATCGCCTGCGCAAGATCTTTTCTGATTCGATCACCGACGATGCCCTTGATCTCAACACGCGGCGGGAGAATGGAAAGATTTACTACAGCTTTCCCGTGGCCGTACTGGTGGGAAAGAACAGCAACTAGCAGCTGGGACTTCAGGGCAGTATCGGCGCAGACGGCGCGCCTGCAATCAACGGCCATCCCTGAGATTCAGTCAAAGTGCTTCAGCCTGGGCCACGCTTCCTGCAAGTTCCACTTCAGCCCGCGGCAAAGAAAAATGTCATAGCATTCATCGCGGCGGGCATAAGGATGCTCCACGCGCCCAACCGCTTCCACGCTCTGGAAATGCTTGCGGTCGCCCCGGCCATCACTGCGCAGAACAATCACAATGCTTCCGTCGTACTTGCCCGGACCCCATATCCAGTAGCCGTTGTGCGCGCTGATGGCCTGGGGCAGGCCGTACCGGGGACCATAAAAATCAACCGCCGCAGCCTCGCCCCAGCTGTTGGCAAAGATGGCCGTGCGGTCGCGCTCCTGCGGGGGAAGGCTGTTGTAAACACGCGCAACCTCTTTGACCATCTCCTGCCAGCCAAATTCATCGGCAAACCATTGCGGCAACGGACCGGTCTTTTGATGTTCGATCTCCGGCGGCTTCATGCCAAGCGCGGTTTCATAACGGATGAAGCCCTCCGGCGACAGCACTGGCACGGAGAACGGCAGGAGCAGGGCGCCCACGGCAATCATCAGCGCGGCGTAGACGATCCTTGTCCACGTGCCGATGCGGCGCGCCTGGGTGATGCGCTCCAATGCAATGGCGCCCGCGGCAAACAACATGGGATAGATGGGAACAACATAATAGTTCTTGGCCTTGAGCGCGATGAATGTCGCCAGCACCACGATGAAGGTCCAGCCCAGCAGGCGATAGCGCTGTCCATTACGAGAGAAGAAGAGCCAGATCAAGCCGCAGGCCCACAAGGGAAAGAGCACCGGATTCATGATCTTGGCCTGGTCCACGATGAAAGCCACCGGGCCGCGCACCACATCGCGGTTGCTCATGCGTATGTTGTGAATCAACTCCAGAAAAGGAAATTGGTATCGCACCTGCCACAAAAAATTTGGCAGCGCGATCACCGCGCAAGCCACCACGCCCAGCCAAAGATAGCGGCTCTTGAGGAAATGGCGATGCGGCGTGAGCACCACGCCCGCGAGCACTCCGAGCAGGAGAAAGGCGATGGAATACTTGTTTTCAAAGCCAATCCCGGCAAGCATGCCAAACCAGAGCCAGCAGCGCCCGGCTTTGACATTGTTGGCACCACGGTTGATGGCGCGCACCACGAGCCACACGCAGCCCATCCAGATAAGGGGCTCCCAAGCGTTGTCCGTCAGCCAGTGATGGCCGATCAAATACACGGGAACCACCAGGACTGCCAGCGCCGCCATGGCCTGGGCAAAGCGGCCTGCGCCCATCTCCCGCGCCAGCTTGCCGGTGAGCCACACCAGCGCCGCCCCAGCAAGAGCAGGGAGCAGGCGCACGCCAAGCGGCGAATCGCCGAAGAGATGCCGCGCCAGCCATGCAATCCAAACCGTCAACGGCGGATGATCGACGTAACCGAACGCCATATGCCGCGTGCCTGCCAGGTAATACAGCTCATCGCGAAAGAGGCCGTAACGATTGACCGTGAGCAGGTGCAGCAACAGCTTGGCCGCAGCGATATAGAGCACGATCGCCGATCCGGAACTGTAGCGGTTGTTAACGCTTCCTGGAGCGACGGAAGCGGAGGCGGTCTCTTCAGTCATTCGCGTCCTTCGCGTGCTTCGCGTGCTTCGCGTTCATGCGCGACTACCTTCTTCATTGGCATCTATCAGCGGAAATCTGCGGCGCCATTCACGGGTTCAGGATTATCTTGCCGAACTGCTCGCTCTTCGCCAGGCGCTCATGCGCGGCCGCGGCCTCGCGCAAAGGAAAACTCTTGTCGACCACCGGTTTGATTCTGCCGGCAAAAATATGCTTCATCACTTCGTGGAAGTCGCCCATGGTCCCCATGAACGAGCCCAGGAACGAAAGCTGGCGGGCAAAGAGAAATCTGATATCGAAGCTGGCTTCCGGGCCAGTAGTGGCGCCGCAGGTCACCAGCTTGCCGCCGGGCCTGAGCGATTTCATACTCTCCTGCCAGGTGGCCTTGCCCACATGTTCAAAAACAATGTCGCACATCTGCCGGTTGGTGATCTTCTTCACTTCGTCCGCGATCTTCTGCTTGTAGTGGTTGATCACGTGGTCCGCGCCGAGGTCCTTGCACTGGTCCAGCTTGGCCTCATCTCCGGCCGTGGCAATGCAGGTGGCGCCAAACATCTTGCAGATCTGGATGGCAATTGTTCCGATGCCGGACCCGCCGCCCAGCACCAGCACGGTATCCGCCGGCTTGATGCCGCAACGGCTCACCAGCATGTGCCAGGCTGTAAGCGAGACCAGAGGCAGAGAAGCTGCTTCGTCATAGGTGAGCTCTTCCGGGATCGGCAGCACGTTAACGCGGGGCACGGCAATGTACTCGCAATTGCCGCCGTCATTCAGATAACCCAGCACGCTGAACTGCGGGCAGAAATTCTGCTGGCCCTCGGTGCACTTGGGACAGACGCCGCAAAAAGTCATGGGCGCCAGCAGTACGCGCTGTCCCGGCTCAAGGTCGGTGATGTAGTCGCCCACGGCAATGATGTCGCCGGAGACGTCACTGCCGCTGACGTGCGGCAGCTTGATTCCCGGCACTCCTTTGCGAATAAACAAATCCAGATGGTTCAACGCGCACGCCTTCACCTGTACCAGCACCTGGTCGTGGCGCAGGGTGGGATCGGGCACGTCTTCATACTTCAGCACCTCAGGACCGCCGAACTCATGGAAACGGATGGCCTTCATCAGGACTCTCCTTGCTCAAGGGACAAACATGCGAGGGTACCATCTGTCTTGTCCCGAGCGCCAGCGAGGGAGCCCTATCGCGCCGGAGATGCTCCTGGGTTCACGATGCCTGGCATCCTTCGCAAAAATGAGTGTTGCTCAGGTGAGACTTGGCTGTAACATCTAGATCGCTGACAAATCGCTGCCGTAGGGGCCTCTCGCTTCGCTCGAGGTTGCACAAACATGATCTCCGGTCTTCACGCCATCCTCTACTCGCCAGACGCCGACAAAGTTCGCGCTTTTCTGCGCGATGTGCTCGGCTTCAAATCGGTCGATGCAGGCCATGGCTGGCTCATTTTTGCCGCGCCGCCCGCTGAGCTTGCCGCTCATCCCACGGAAGAGGGCGAGAAACCGCACCACGAACTCTATCTGATGTGTGACGATCTGAAGGCCACCATGAGCGAACTGGCGGACAAAGGCGTGAAATTCGGAGCGATCACAGAAGCCAGATGGGGATCGGTGACTTCGATTCATCTGCCCGGCGGCGGCCAATTAGGGCTCTACCAGCCAAAGCACCCGACGGCGCTGGGACTTTGACTATCTGATCTCAACCTGGCGTAATATCTGAAAGCGCGCAGGCTCGCCGCAGGAAGTCAGCTCCGCATCAGAACAAATGCGCTCCAGGACTTCTACCGGGTTGTGCAGCGTAGCGGAGATGATGCGGCCATCGCTCAAGCTGACCTTGATTGTCGCGACAAAAGTTTCTTTTCCTATCTGGGCGGAAAACTTTCCTGGTCCCGCCTTGCTGACCAGCACCCAGTTGTTCGGTGTATCGACCACGGGCGGCTGCATCCAGGCAACGGGAATCTTGATCTGTGGCCTCTCCGGCGGTACGTGGCGCACGATGACGGTGGCTACCTTCGCCACTTGGTCAACCTCGGCCAGCGTGACATCGAAGTCAATGGAATCCTGGCCGAGTGTAACGTAGGTTCCATCCGCCCAGGAATTGGGTGTTCCGTGCTTGAAATAGAAATGATCGCCGGCCCGGGCCAGTTTGCCACCCTTGGCGATCAGCATGTCGGCATAAAAAGTCAGCAAGTCCGTGATGGGGCCAATCATCATGGGATGGGCTTTGCTCAAATCCGGAATGCCCAGGCTGGGGTTTGGCGTCAGGGCCACTATCTGGCGCAAGGCCTGGCTCGACGGCGGAAGCGCCACCGGCTTGCCGTCCACGATCAGGCCGGACCATGCGAATTCCTCAATATAGCCTGCCGCATTGCGTGTGACGACGCCCTCGGCCTGGATCTCATACAGCAGCGTCCTTTCCCGCTCGCGATTGCTCGCCTTCATGTGGTAGCTAAGCTTCTCGCCTTCTTTATATTTGCGCTCCAGAAGACTGTGTTGGGAACTGGGATCAGACGCCGATGGCGCGCTCTGGGGAAACGCACGCATGCCGATAAACAACGTTCCAACGATGCCAGCCAGCATAAAGAATTTGCCGCGGGTAGTTTGGTTCATCTCTTTAGGTCCTTCTTCCTTCGTTAAGTTCCCCGTTTCTCCAGACCTTCACAAAACAGCTTGATCTCCTGTTTCATGACCTGTTTCGCCATCCGGAAGGGCGGGCCTTCAACGGCCCAGAGCGCGTTCAGCCCCAGGTGGATGGTCTTGAAAATCAGGACCAGGTCCGGCAGTGGAATATCAGTGCGCAAAAGCCCACGTTCTTCCAAACGGTAGAAGAGAACACACAGGTTGTCGTTGATGGATTTCTGCATCTCCACCATGGAGGGCATGAACTGTTCTGTATGCAAAAACATCTGCCCCAGAAATACGCGGACAAACTTGTGGTATTTGCTCTTCATTCGGAACTGGAGTTGCAAATACTCCGTCAGCACGTCCGCCAGTGATCCTTTGGACGCGGAGATCCGGGCAACCCTGGCCTGAATCCGGCGTTCCTTTTCCACCATGTACGCGACCACGATGTCTTCTTTGGTCTGAAAGTAGTTGTAGATGGTGCCCTTGCCCAGGTCGGCGACGTCAGCAATGTGCTCCACCGTGACCTGGTCCATGCCATGCCGGGAAAACAGTTCCACGGCCGTAGCGATGATCCTGCTGCGGACCGCCGTCTTCTTGCGCTCGCGCCGGGGCGATTTCATTACGACTACAGTCATAAATGACTATAGTCATATATTCGGAACATAAACGTCAAGCGGGACCGTGTACATTCGCAGACTGGCACGGTTAATCACCGCAGCGGTTCTCCTGCTTGCGCTCTCCATTACAATATCCCTGTGGACATCTACGAAGAGATAACCCGGTTGCGGCGGGAGGGCCGTCGCGGAGCCCTGGCGACCATCATCAACGTGCGCGGCTCCATTCCCTCGTTCGAATCGGCCAAGATGCTGGTGCGCGATGACGGAACCATCGTCGGCACCATTGGCGGCGGCTGCGTGGAAGCCGAGGTCTGGGAAGCGGCCCGCGAGTCGATGAAGACGGAAAAGCCGCAGACGCTGCACTTCGACCTGAACAACAATCCCAAATACGATACCGGGCTGGTCTGCGGCGGCACGCTGGAGGTCTTTGTCGAACCGGTGCTGGCGGTTTCAACGCTTTATATTTTCGGCGCCGGGCACGTAGCCTGGAGCCTCTATAAGGTCGCCCGGCTGGCCGGCTTTGATGTGGTGGTCACCGACGATCGCGAGAGCTACGCCAACCGCGAGCGCTTCCCTGACGCCCGCGATATTTACGCCGACGAATACGAGCGCGTGACGGCGCAACTGGCGCCCAATGACGCGTCGTACATCGTGATCGTCACCCGCGGCCATCGCGACGACATGCGCGTCCTGCGTTGGGCCGCGGAGACGCCGGCGCGCTATATCGGGATGATCGGCTCGCAGCGGAAGACCATCGCCATCTATAAGGAACTGGAAAAAGAGGGCATCGCCCCGGAGAAGCTGTCGCGCGTGTATGCGCCGGTCGGTATCGATATTGGCGCCATTACCCCGGAAGAGATTGCCGTGGCGATCGTGGCCGAGCTGATCGCCATCCGCCGCAACTCCACCACGCCCCTGCCGCACATGAAGAGCGCCAAGGCCGCGGAGATACTGAAGCAGTTGTAAAAGCTCTTCCCGTCGTTTCCACGAGAGATATCGCCCTGGACGCGGTATATTTTACCCATGGCCCTTTCACCATCATTTGCCGGCGTGATCCTGGCGGCGGGCGCGTCTTCCCGCATGGGACGCGATAAAGCGCTGCTGCCGTGGCGTGACGGCACATTTCTTTCCGCCGCCATACGCGCTCTGCAAATGGCAACGGAGCTGGTGGTGGTGGTGGCCGGCGCTAACGCTCCTAACCTGGAACCTATTGTGGACGCGCATGCCGCGTTTCTGGCCGTGAACCCCGATCCGCAGCAGGGACAGTTCAGCTCCCTGCGGATTGGATTGCAGGACGTGCTCAATCGCGGGCGTGATGCCGCCATTGTTACTCTTGTGGACCGTCCGCCGGCCGAAGGGGAGACCATTCAGATGCTCCGCGCGGCGTTTCTTTTGAGCGATGAGCAGACCTGGGCGGTGGTGCCGGAGTTCGGCGGCAGGCACGGCCATCCCATCGTGATTGGCCGCGAGATGATTGAGGCGTTTCTGCGCGCGCCTGTCGACAGCTCAGCCCGCGACATCGAACACGCGAACCAGGCCCACATTCGTTATGTTACGGTGCATGATCCGCTGGTTGCCGCCAATGTGAATACGCCGGAAGACTTTGAGAAACTTCGTGCAGGGATCGCGCCTTCAGGTACCGCGATTTCAGGTTCCACTTCTTGAAGACCGATACCAGATCATCCTCGGCCGGCCAGAAATTCGCGGATTCCATCCTGGCCTTGCGCCCGCGCGTCGCCGTCTTCGATTGTGACGGTACGCTGTGGAGCGGCGACTCCGGCGCCGACTTCTTCTATTGGGAGATCGAACGCGGCATGATCAAACCCGAAATCGTGCGCTGGGCCCTGCCGCGTTACCAGGACTACAAAGCCGGCAAGGTGGATGAAGAGACCATGTGTGGCGAGATGGTCACCATCAACGCCGGCATCGCGCTGCAAGAGTTGGAGGAAGCGGCGGAAGAGTTTTTCCTGAGCGTGGTGGAGCAGCGCATCTTCCCGGAGATGCTGCGGCTCACGCGCGAACTGAATTCGGCCGGATGCGAAGTCTGGGCCGTCTCTTCCACCAATGACTGGGTGGTGCGCGAAGGCGTGAAGCGCTTTGGCATTCCCGGTCGGCGCGTGCTGGCCGCTGCGGTCCATATCGAAGATGGCCGTGCCACGGACCGGCTCATTCGCGTTCCCAGCGGGCCGGGCAAGGCTACCGCCATCCAGGAGGTGGTGCGCAAGCCGGTGGACATTTGCTTTGGCAACTCGATCCATGACGCCGCCATGCTGGAAATCGCGCGCCACGCCATCGCCGTGAATCCCAATGCCGACCTGGAAAAGATCGCCCAGGAAAACAGCTGGCAGCTCTACTGGCCGGTGGGGACGAAATGATCAAGGTCGTACCCTATCGTCGCCACGATCCCAGGAGCCAGCCGGCTTCGCTGTATGAGCCGTATCGCTCCACCGTGCTGCGCGCGCCCCGCCAGCCGCTGGTCTTGCTGCCGCACACGCTTTCAGAAATCACCGGCCCGGTCTATGGGCACAGCGACATCAGCGAGACCGACAGCGATCTGACGCGCCAGCATGCGGGCGAGCCGCAGGGCGAACGCATTATCGTGACCGGGCGCGTGCTCGATGACAGCGGACGCCCGGTGCCGCGAACGCTGATCGAGATCTGGCAGACGAATGCCGCCGGGCGCTACCGCCACCACCATGACGATCATCCCGCGCCGCTCGATCCCAACTTTACCGGCGCCGGCCGCGCGCTCACGGATGAAAACGGCGTCTATCGCTTTGTAACCATCAAGCCGGGCGCGTATCCGTGGAAAAATCACCCCAACGCCTGGCGTCCCGCACATATTCACTTTTCCCTGTTTGGACCGGCCTTCGCCACCCGCCTGGTCACGCAGATGTATTTCCCCGGCGATCCTTTGTTTCAATACGATCCCATTTTCCAGTCGATACCGGATGAGCGGGCGCGGCAGCGGTTGGTGGCGGCATTTGACTTGGCCACCACCAAACCTGAGTGGGCGCTGGGCTATCAGTTCAACATTATTCTGCGCGGCCGTGAAGCCACGCCTTTTGAGAGAAACGGCTAAGGACATGGACTGGACGCCTATTCCCTCGCAGACGGTCGGCCCGTTTTTTCACCTGGGCTGCACCGAACATGCTTCTGTCGGCTCTCTGGTTATTGCGGCGACAACAGGAGAGCGAATCCATCTGACCTGTCGCGTGCTCGATGGCGAGGGCGCGCCAGTTCCCGACGCGATGATTGAGATCTGGCAGGCCAACGCCGAAGGACGCTACAACCATCCTGAAGACGTTCAGGAAAAGGCACTCGATGAGAGCTTCAGCGGCTTTGGACGCCTGGCAGGCGATGAGAACGGCAGGTGTACGTTTGCAACCATCAAACCCGGGCGCGTGCCGGGGAACAACGGTGCGCTGCAGGCCCCGCATATCAATGTGTCGGTTTTTGCTCGCGGCGTGCTGAAAAGGCTGGCCACGCGGGTCTATTTTTCCGGCGATCCCGCAAACGCCGATGATCCAGTGCTGGCCCTGGCGCCGGCAAAGCGGCGTGGAACATTGCTGGCGCAACCGGAAGCAGCCCATCCCAATGAATGGCAGTTTGACATTCATCTATGCGGACCCAACGAGACTGTGTTTTTTGATGTGTGATCGGTTCCTCACGTATTCTTAGCTGCTTGAGTTCATTCCCCTGATTGGGAGGCGGCATGGCAGTGCGCTTGATTGAAAGCCTGGCGACAACCGGGCCCCTTGCCGATCTCTTCTCCGACGATTCGGTTCTGCGGGCTATGCTCGACTTTGAAGCGGCCCTGGCCCGCGTGGAAGGCAAGCTGGGCATCATCCCGCGCGCGGCGGCCGCAACAATATCTGCAGTGGCGCGCACGGCAAGTCTTGATGCATCAGCCATCGCCGCTGCAACTCCGCAGAGCGGCACGCCGGCCATCCCGTTCTTGCGCGCGCTGACGGAGAGCGTCCGTGAGCAGAACACGACAGCCGCAGGATTTATACATTGGGGCGCGACCAGCCAGGACCTGTGCGATATCGCGCTGGTCCTTTTGTTGCAGAAAGCGCAGGCGATCTTCGAAGCCGATCTGCGGCGGCTGGAACGGACACTTCAGCGTCTATCGCAACGGCATCGGCGGACGGTGATGCTCGGGCGCACATGGTTACAGGCCGCGCCGCCGGTCACCTTCGGACTGAAAGCCGCAGGCTGGCTCTGCGCTGTCGATCGTGGACATCGGCGTCTCACCGCGGAGTTTGCGGATTGCCTCGTCCTTCAGTTTGGAGGCGCCAGCGGCACGCTGGCCGCGCTGGGCAAAGATGGCCTGCGCATAGCGCAAGCCCTGGCGCGCGAGCTTAACCTTACTTGCCCCGAGGCCCCATGGCACACGCAGCGTGACCGCCTGGCCGCGATGGTCTGTGCCTGCGGAGTACTGGCCGGTTCGTTAGGCAAAATGGCGCGCGACATCACGCTGCTTTCGCAAAATGAAATTGTCGAAGTGGCCGAACCCGCGAGCGCCGGGCGCGGCGGTTCTTCCACCATGCCTCACAAACGCAACCCCGTCGGGTCCGTGGTAGCGCAGGCGGCGGCGCTAAGAGTACCGGGACTGGTTTCAGGTTTTTTGTCGGCCATGGTGCAGGAGCACGAACGCGCCGCCGGCGGGTGGCAAGCCGAATGGTCCATTGTTTCCGGTGTGATCCAGAACACGGGGCTGGCGATTGCCTGTATGGCGGAGGTTGCCGAAGGACTCGTAGTCGATCCGGAACGCATGCGGGCGAATATCAGCGCCACGCACGGCGTCATCTTTGCCGAGCGCGCCGCCATGCTGTTGGGAAAAAAGATTGGCCGCGACCAGGCGCACAAGATTCTGGAGGAAGCCAGTCACCGGTCCGCCACGACCCAGCGCAATCTGAGTGAAGTGCTGGCGGAGATGCCGGAGGTCACACAACACTTGAAAGCCTCCGAGTTGAGCGATTTGGAGAAACCCGAGCATTACCTGGGCGCCACAGAAGAATTCCGAAAAGCCTTGCTGGAATCGGCGCGGCCGGCCAACCCGGCCCGCAAGCCGGGCAGGAAAAAGCCCCGCGGAAGAAAGAGGTAGAAACGTGCCCTTTGCCGATGTCAACAACGCGCGCCTGTTTTACCGGCTAGAGGGCCAGAGTGCGTTCCCTGCGCTGGTGCTGTCGCATTCGCTGGGCTGCGACCACGGCATGTGGGCGCCGCAGATGCCCGGCCTGCTCGATCATTTCCAGGTGCTCCGCTATGACACGCGCGGCCACGGCGCATCCGGCGTTCCCGCCGGCGACATCACGCTCGATCAGCTTGGGCAGGACGTGCTTGCGCTGGCGGACAGTCTGGGCATCGTGAAATTCGCATTTTGTGGGCTCTCCATGGGCGGGGCGGTGGGCCAATGGCTGGCGATCAACGCGCCGCAACGCCTCACCAGGCTGATATTGGCCAACACCTCGCCTAAGTTCGGCACGCCCGACCTGTGGGACGCCCGCCGCAAAGCGGTGCTGGAAGGCGGCATGCATGCGATCGTAGATGCGGTGATGCAACGATTTTTTTCTCCCGGCAAGCAAGCCGATGCATGGGCACAGTCAACCCGCGCTGTGCTTCTGGGTACCGATCCCAAGGGCTATGCCGCCTGCTGCGCCGCGTTGCGGGACGCCGATCATCGGGTCGCCATCAAAAAGATTTCCGTCTCCACATTGGTCATCGGCAGCGGCAAAGATCCCTCCACTCCGTGGGAGGAGCATGGGGCAATTCTGGCGCGCGAGATTCCGGGGGCCAAAGCGGTCCGGTTGGAAACCGCGCATCTTTCCAACCTGGAACAGCCGCGTGGATTCACCGCAGCGATGCTTGACTTTCTGCTGGCGGGACCGGCGGACGCAAATCCGTTCGACGCGGGATTGAAGGTCCGCCGGGCCGTGCTGGGCGTGGAGCATGTGGACCGCTCTCTGGCCAATGCCACCGACTTTACCCGCGACTTCCAGGAATTGATCACGCGCTATGCCTGGGGCGCCGTGTGGACGCGTCCGGGGCTCGACCATCGCACGCGCCGCCTGCTGGTGCTGGCCGTGACCGCAGCCCTGGGGCGATGGGAGGAGTTTCGGCTTCATCTGCGCGCCGCATTGGCCCACGGTCTTGAAGCCTGCGACGTGAAAGAAACACTGCTGCAGGTCGCGGTGTATGCCGGGGTGCCCGCGGCGAATACGGCGTTTCAGATCGCAAAAGAAGAGATGGAAAGGCCGGCAGAGGATCCAGCCGCGCCGTAACAAACGGGCGCACCGGATTGCGGCGGAGCTTTCGCCAGATGCAGGGCCAGTTTTACGAAATATTTATCAGAATATTGGTTTCCGATGTTGTCCTGGGCTCCAGCTCTCATTTATTCTGCGAAGTAGAAGTAGTTTTTCCTATGTCCGTGTCCAATGAAATGGCTCAAGCGCTGGAAGACCCAGACCCTGCTGCTGCTGGCAGTGATCGGGCCGGGGTTCATTACCGCGAACGTTGACAATGATGCCGGTGGCATCTATACGTACTCGTTTGCCGGCGCGCAATTTGGATACAAGCCTCTCTTCACCATTATCCCCATGACCCTGGCCCTGATCGTGATCCAGGAGATGTCTGCCCGCATGGGCGCCATCACGGGCAAGGGCCTCAGCGATCTCATCCGGGAAGAGTTCGGGCTGCGCCTCACCTTTGTGATGATGATGCTGCTGGTGGCCACGAACTTCGCCAACGTGATGGCCGAATTCGCCGGCGTGGCCAGTTCCATGGAGCTGTTTCATGTCTCGAAATACTTGAGCGTCCCCATTGCGGCCGCTGTGGTGTGGCTGATCGTGGTCAAGGGGAACTACAAGACGGTGGAGAAGGTCTTTCTCACCGCGTCATTTTTCTACATTGCTTACATCATCGCGGGCGTGCTGGCGCACCCCAACTGGAACGCGGCGGCGTTAAGCACGCTGGAGCCGCCGACCAAAGCGTCAGTATTCCGGATCCCCGGCTACACCTATATGGTCATCGGAATCATGGGGGCCACCATCGCGCCGTGGATGCAGTTCTATTTGCAGGCGTCGATAGTGGAAAAAGGCGTGACCGAACGAGACTACAAGACCACGCGGATTGACATCCTGATCGGTTCCATCTTCGCGGTGCTGGTGGCGGCTTTCATCATCATTGCCTGCGCCGCAACGCTCAACAAGTACGGCCACCCCGTGATTGCCAGCGCAGCCGACGCGGCGCAAGCCCTTGGCCCGCTGGCGGGCAGGTGGGCGCAAATCCTTTTTGGCGCGGGACTGTTTAATGCCTCGCTCTTCGCGGCATCCATTCTGCCGCTCTCTACGGCATATACCGTGTGCGAAGGCCTGGGCTTCGAATCGGGGCTGGACAAGAAGTTCAGTGAAGCCTCGGTCTTTTACTGGCTGTATACCGTGCTGGTTGGCGCCGGCGCCGCCGTGATCCTGCTGCCGCGCTTCCCGCTCTTGAAAATGCCCGTGCTTTCACAGGTCTTCAATGGCGTGCTGCTTCCTTTCGTTCTGGTCTTCATGCTTCTTCTGATCAACAAAAGCAGCCTCATGGGCAAGCACGTGAATTCGAAGTTCTTCAACTGGGTAGCGTGGGGCACGGCGGGGGTGATGATCGTACTCAGTGTTCTGCTGGTATTCCAGTAAATACTGCCTGGACCATCCGCTAACCACCTTTCACACCTCCGGCAATCACAGAAAAAAATCGTGGACCATGAAGCTGAAACTATTCAAAAGAGACCTCAGTCTGCCGCGGCGGGTGGCCGGGTTCGGCGTGCTGAAATACCGACTGGTGGCGTTTCTGGCTGTTTTTGGTCCGGGGTTCATCACCGCGAATGTCGATAACGATCCTGGAGGCATCCTCACATACTCGCAGGCCGGAGCCAGGCTCGGCTATGCGCTGCTGTGGACGCTGATTCCCACTACGATCGCCCTGATCGTTGTTCAGGAGATGGCGGCGCGGATGGGCGCGGTCACGGGCAAGGGGCTGGCCGACCTGATCCGCGAAGAATTCGGGCTTCGTGCCACCTTCTTTGTGATGGTGGTGCTGGGCCTGGCCGATTTCGGCAACATCATGTCTGAGTTCGCGGGGCTGGCCTCAGGCATGGGGATCTTCGGAGTCAGCAAGTATCTGGTGGTGCCGCTGGGCGCCGCGCTGGTGTGGGCGGTGGTCGTCCGTGGGACATACAAGCCGGTAGAGCGGATCCTGATTCTGTTTTCGCTGATCTATTTTACTTATCCTGTTTCCGCCATCCTGGCGCACCCGGATTGGCGCCAGGCGCTCAAAGACACGTTTGTCCCGCAGATCAGCAACCACAGTGACTACATTGTCCTGGTGGTGGGGCTGGTGGGAACAACCATCACGCCCTGGATGCAGTTTTATCTGCAAGCCTCCATCGTTGAGAAGGGGATCGGCAAACGGCAATATGCGCTTTCGCGCTGGGACGTAGTGCTGG
This sequence comes from Terriglobia bacterium, assembly GCA_041488515.1. Classification (GTDB taxonomy): domain Bacteria; phylum Acidobacteriota; class Terriglobia; order Terriglobales; family Acidobacteriaceae; genus Angelobacter. The sequence goes on from JBGPPK010000006.1 coordinate 362,646, forward strand.
GCTGCATCGTGACCGATGTGATTGCCTTTTTCATCGTGGTGGCTTGCGCGGCAACTCTGTACACCAGCGGCAATCACAATATCAATGACGCCGCCGATGCGGCCATGGCGTTGAAACCGCTGGCCGGCAGATGGGCTTTCCTGCTCTTTGCGATTGGGCTGGTCAATGCAGCGCTGCTCTCGGCCGCCATTCTGCCGCTGGCCACGGCATACAACATCTGCGAGGGCCTGGGAGTGGAATCGGGCGTGAACAAAAAGTTTTCCGAGGCGCCAACATTTTATTGGATCTACACTTTCCTGATTGCCGGCGGCGCCGGATTCGTGCTGATTCCCCATCTACCGCTGATCAAGCTGATTCTCTTCTCCCAGGTGGCGAACGGCGTTCTTCTGCCCTTTGTGCTTATCTTTATGCTCAAGCTGGTCAACAAGACGGAGCTGATGGGAACGTACACTAACTCGCGCGCAGGCAACATCATCGCCTGGAGCACCAGCGCCATTATGATTGGCCTTACGGTGGCCCTGATCTGGACGCAGCTTAGCGGGCGAAGCTAAAGGAGTTTCAGAGCTACCTAAACCCCTGACAAGAATCTTAGGGGCTTAAAGCCGCTGCCCTCACGGTTTCATTCCACTACGTTCTGGAGATTAATCGCTTCATCCTTTTCCTTGCGGCTCTCTACGCGTCCTGACGCCGGCGGCGCACTCACGATTCTTGTTGACTTTCTTGATACTGCTCCTAAAATGAGTCAAACATTTAAGTCAGGAAATGTTTTAAACATTTCCTATACGAGATGGACCAGCGTTTTACATCGGCGCAGGTGGTACGGCTCACGGGCATCACGCCGCGGCAGCTCCAGTGGTGGGACGAACGGGGCATCGTGCAACCGCAGCGCGAAGGCCGCCGCAGACTGTACTCCTTTGACGACGTCACGGAGATCGCGGTGATTTGCGCGCTTCGGCGCAAGGGTTTTCCCTTGCAGCGTGTCCGCGGCATTATGAAGTTCCTGCAAAAGGAATTTGGCCGGCGGCTGGCGGAAGCGGTGAGCAACGGCTCGGAGTATCACCTCTTGACCGATGGAAAACGCATTTACCTGGAAAATTCGCAGCGCCAGGTCATCGACATACTCAAGAATTCGCGCCAGCCTCTGCTGGGAGTATGCCTGAGTGACGCGGTGAAGGAAGTCCGGGCAGAGATATTCAACCGCCGTCCGGCGCAGAAGCAGGCGGCGCGCGGCACGGGCAGAAGGCGAAGTTCGTAGCGCCGGCTGAGCGTGCATGGTTGATGGTTCAAGGGAGAAGAGTTATGGCGGAGGTGATCATGGTGGCAGAGCTGAATATCGTGACTGAGTGGCTTCCGGAGCAAATGGAGCCGGGCAGTATCTTTGTTCTGGAGAATGCGGGCGAGGTCGGCGATCAGGACGATCCTTACTGGGCTGTGCTCTCCTGCCCGGAATGCGGGACCCTGGGACTGATAACGCGGCGGCAGATGCGCGGCCTGGTCCCCGTGATCTGTGGATCAAGCAACTGCCCCGCGCAGTTCGTCATTATCGATGAGCAAGTAGTGCCGCGACGGCCGAACTGACCTGATCCTGAGCGCTCTTTTTGCCGGCCATGAGCGCGGGGTCGCTTCGCGCTTGTGGCCGTTCTACGGAGACCGGTGCACGCCGGTATACGGAAATAGCGTCACATCAGCGCCACCAATTACAATTTACCCAGATGATTAGAACCCTTGAATGGACCAGCGCAGGTGTCCGCCTCATTGATCAAACGCGGCTCCCTACGGAAGAAGCCTACGTAACCTGCAGCACCTATCAGGAAGTGGCAACGGCCATCCGCGACATGGTTATACGCGGCGCGCCCGCAATCGGCGTGGCGGCGGCCATGGGCATCGCGCTTGGCGTCAAACATTCCACAGCGCCGGACGTGGCGTGCCTGCGCAATGAATTCGGCCAGATCTGCCGGACCATGGGTGAAACGCGGCCCACGGCGGTAAACCTGTTTTGGGCCATTCGTCGCATGCAGCAGAAGTTTGACTCCGTCGCGAACCAGGGCGTTCACCATATCAAAATCACTCTGGTGGAAGAAGCGCAAAAGATGCTGGTGGAGGACATTGCCGCCAATGAAGCCATGGGGCGCCACGGCGCCGCGCTGATGCCTGCTTCCGGCGGCGTGCTCACGCACTGCAACGCCGGCGCTCTCGCCACCTGCGGTTACGGCACCGCGCTCGGCGTGATCCGCTCGGCCATTCAGTCCGGCAAGAAGCTGCATGTCTTCGCCGATGAAACTCGTCCCTTCCTGCAAGGCTCACGGCTTACCGCCTGGGAATTGATGAAAGACGGCATCCAGACGACCCTGATCGCCGACAACATGGCCGGCGCGATGATGCGGCAGGGCAAGATCAAGGCCGTCATTGTGGGTGCTGACCGCATCGCCGCCAACGGCGATGTAGCCAACAAGATCGGGACGTACACCGTGGCCGTTCTGGCAAAAGAGCATGCGATTCCCTTCTACGTCGCCGCGCCGTGGTCGACTGTCGATATGAACATGCCCAGTGGCGACGGCATACCGATTGAGCAGCGTTCCCCTCGCGAGGTCACGCACCATGCCGGCAAACAAGTGGCGCCCGATGGCGTGCTGGTGGAAAACCCCGCCTTTGACGTTACGCCTGGCAAATACGTCACTGCCATCGTGACCGAGCGCGGTATCGTGAAGCCGCCGTACGCGGAGTCGTTGAAAGAGCTTGCCCAGGCCACGCCCGCTCTGGTTGGAGCAAAGCGCTGAATCTGTTATGCAATCTGAAACCACGCGCGTTGAGGCATTCTCCGACGCCGTGTTTGCTATCGCTATCACGCTGCTGATTCTTGAGATCAAGGTCCCTACGCAGGACCAGGGCCCCCTGGTGGCGGGATTGCTTCGGCAATGGCCGTCTTATCTGGCCTTCCTGGCGAGCTTCCTCTATATCGGCGTGATGTGGATCAACCATCACCGCATGTTCACGCACATCAAGAAGGCTGACGACGCGCTTCTGGTGCTGAATCTGTTCCTATTGCTGGGTGTGACCGTGATCCCTTTTCCCACAGCAGTCCTGGCGGAACACCTGCACGGTCCCGACCACAAATCCGCCGCGATTCTCTACAACGCCACGTTTGTCGTGATCGCTGTAATGTTCAATGTTCTTTGGCGATACGCTGTTGCCGGGCGGCTGGTTGATCATGCCGTCAGCGCTGAAGCGGCCAGAAACATCTCGCGCCAGTACGCTCTCGGCCCAATCCTGTATCTGGTCTGTTTCGCTCTGGCCTGGATCAACGTGCACGCCAGCATGGCGACCAACGTTGCCCTGGCCCTCTTCTTCGCGCTGCCGCCGAGCCTGCTCCGAAAACACGCTGCCTCCGCGCATCCTGGTTCGTAACCCGGGCAACCTTGCAAAATAAAATTCAGCCGTCTTAACCGTTGTGCGCCTTGACCAGCAGGTTCCAGATCTTGTTCGCGTAGTAGACAGGAGAGTGATCAGCCAGGGACTCCACCGGAACCGGCCAGGTGCTCATGTCGGTGATACGCGAGTCCCTGACCGCAACATCCACTGCCTGCCGTAAGAACTCAAAACCGTCTTTAAGCTTCCCAAACACGCTGTGCTGTTCTTCGGTCTCCAGCATGCGTCCGTCATCGGTGAGATATTTCAGGCGGCCCACATGGTCATAAAGCGCCTCCGGCGGGACCTTGGTCACCAGGTCACGGTGATCGACGAAACGATAGGTATTCGCTACCGGGAACGTCTGGCAGAATGCGCTGTTCCCCACTCGCGGCGAGCCAAAGGTATAGAGCCCTCGGATCTTATGTTTTGCCGACAGCCGGTCAGCCGCCAGCGTCGCCAGGGCAGCTCCCAGGCTGTGACCGGTAAACCATATCTGCTTGTTTGGAGACTGCTGCAAGGCTTGATCTACAGCTTGCTCCACCTCCGGGTAAACGGCATCCACTGCCTGATGAAAGCCGCGATGAACCTTGCGGCCATTGCCGAGATCATCCGGCGGGAAATTGAAATTGGTGACCATGTCTTTCAAGCTGGTGTTCACGAAACGGAAACGCGTGATCGGATCGGCGAAACCTTCGACGCGGGTCCCGCGGAAAGCGAGAATGATCGCCTCCGGCCCTTCCAACACCAGGCAGCGCGCATTCTCTTCCTCTTTGAAAGAAGCCCGCCAGTCCAGGGAAACCAGCCGGTCCAGGTTGGCGCGCCGTTTTTCTTCACTATGGGAAGCCAGGGACGCCTCGACCAGCCACACCGCGTTCACCAGACTAAAATTCTGCTCCTGGGATTCGAAAGGCACTTCGGCGCCGAAGTCAAAGTAGGCCCGCGAAGGGTCGGGCGGGATGAGTTTGTCGATCTCGGGTCCCGGTATCGGTTTGAATGCCAATGTCATCCGAAGGAATGTAGTATACGGCCTTTCCCGTATCGCCAGAATAGTTCGACAGCAGCTTCTACGAGGACCTTCTGCAGCGGGTCCGCGCTTGCCGGCATGGAGTCCGCAAGCATGGGTGCGATGGTCCCCACGGGGATTGATGTTCGCAGGATTGATGTTCGCAGAATGAGCCAATGAAAGGCCAGCCCGGCCCTAGCGCTCACCGTACTTTTGCCAGGTATACCGGCTTTTGCGGTCCAGGTCGTTCAGGATTTTCTTGTCGGCGTCGGCCAGCTGACCCCATAACCTATGCCGTCATCTCCTATCCTGCTCGCGACCGTAGCTATGGCGGCCTGCTTTGTTCCGGCCCCGTCGCGCCGTCAGATGGTCCTATGCTGGCGCTGAGAAACGAATAGTATCTAGCGGCTTGTCAGGCCGCCTGCGGCTGCTGGATGGTTATCGCCGCGGCATCGATTTCGTAGCCTTCGTCATTCAGCGTCTTTTCCGCAGCCATGCGAAGGTCTTTTTGGTCTGCGTTTTTGGGAAGATCGCAGTAACGGCGAATTACCTCTTCGCCAACCGCAATTCGCACCTGCCACTTTGATTTGCCGGCATCCCACGATACTTCAGCACGATCTGCACGCATCGTTTCCTCCCTCGCAACCTACTCTCTTCCGATTGCTGGAAAAGGATTTTGGTTGTTCGATTACTCCATGGTTTTCAAATTCGGGCTCACGATCAGCCGTGCCCCGGTGGCCTTTTGCACGTCTTCCGCGGTCAATCCGGGAGCCACTTCCTCCAGCACCAGGCCTTTGGGCGTGACGTTGATGTACGCCATTTCCGTCACAATCGTGTTCACAACTTTCATTCCCGTCAACGGCAACGTGCATTTCTTCAGGATCTTCGGCGCTCCATCCTTGGTGGCATGTTCCATGGCGATAATCACGCGCCGCGCGCCCGCCACCAGGTCCATGGCGCCGCCCATGCCTTTTACCATCTTGCCCGGAATCATCCAGTTGGCCAGGTTGCCTTCTTCATCGACCTCCATCGCGCCGAGTACGCTCAGATCGATGTGCCCGCCGCGGATCATGGCGAACGAATCGCCGCTGGAAAAGTACGCAGTGCCCGGCACTTCCGTGACCGTCTCCTTGCTGGCGTTGATCAGGTCAGGGTCCTCATCCCCTTCGAAGGGAAACGGTCCCACGCCGAGCATGCCGTTTTCGCTCTGCAGGATGACTTCCACGCCCGGAGCAATGTAGTTTGCCACCAGCGTAGGCATGCCGATGCCCAGGTTCACGTAAAAACCGTCCTGCATCTCGCGCGCAATGCGCTTCACGATGCGTTCGCGTTTTTCCGCGTCTTTCTGCTTGTCCGCTTTGTTAACAGGTGTCGTTGCCATAAACTAATCCGCTTCCGCAATTCTGTCGCCGACCTTCATTACTCCACCACTCAAAATCTCCGCGCGCAACCCTCCGCGGTGCCGCAACGCCTTGAGCACTTCTTTGCCGGTGAGTTCCTGCAAATGCGTACAAGGCTCGCACAACTTCAGGCCCCGCAGCTGTACTTCCCCAACTCGAAACTCGCGCCCCACCAGATGGTTCAGCGCCATCCCGCAGGTGAGCAGGTTGCGCCGCGATTCCTCTGCCACGATTTCGAAACCGTAGTCGCGGGCCGCTGCCTCCAGCGCTTCGGCTTCAATCAGCGTGACTTGATTGGTTGGCAGTTTCTTCGAAAATGTGCCGCGCTCACGGCAATAGCGATCGCCTTCCAGTCCGGCGCCGGCAATGGCGCGGATTTCAGGCACGGCAACCATAGGCTCCAATCGCTCGGAGCCAATGTAAATGGCGGCAAGAACGCCCCATTGGCTGCCTGACTGCTTCAGCAGTTGATCTTCGGCCCTGCTTTTCGATTCCAGCTCCGCGCAGTTGTTCATGTTACGCCCGCTTCCTCAGTGTCCGCTTCTCAATCCGCTTCGGCTGGCCAGTGCTCAGCACAATGCGCTTCACGTAGACGCTTGCCAGGTGGACGCGGTCAGGATCCAGTTGGCCCGGTTCCACAATTTCCTCCACCTCGGCAATCGTCACCTTGGCTGCCGTGGCCATAATGGGATTGAAATTTCGCGCTGTCTTGCGGAAGATCAAGTTGCCCCAGCGATCGGCCTTCCAGGCTTTCACCAATGCGAAATCTGCTTTCAGCGCGCGCTCCATCACGTACGGCCGGCCATCGAATTCGCGGATCTCTTTGCCCTCAGAAACCACGGTGCCCGCGCCCGTTGGCGTGAAAAACGCCGGAATGCCGGCGCCGCCCGCGCGTATGCGCTCCGCCAGTGTGCCCTGTGGGTTCAGTTCCAGTTGCACCTTGCCGGTGAGCACCAGTTGCTCAAACAGCTTGTTCTCGCCCACGTAAGAGCCGATGTGCTTCTTGATCTGGCCGGTGTAGAGCAGTTTGCCCAGACCGAATTCGTCCACACCGGCGTTGTTGGAAACCGTAGTCAGGTTTTGCACGCCCTTGCGGACCAGGGCGTCAATCAGGTCAGCCGGAATGCCGCAGAGCCCGAACCCACCGACCATAATCATGCAGCCGTCGGTCACATCACGAACGGCTTCATCAGCGCTGGCAACGACTTTATTCATAAACAAATGATTCTAACCCAATCAGGAGAGCTCCAAACAGCGCGCCATCGGACACCATCTCAGGATTGTGTTTTGTCGCTAATTAGCCAATTTAGAACATTGCGAAACAAAATAGAAAAATCCGATGAAATTGATAATGGCGATAAGACCGGCACATCATTAAGACAGGAGTGGCAACAGGTATTCAAATAACATACTCTTCTATGCTTGCTCTCCCTGGTCACAATGAATGGAGTGCCGGCAGTATCTTTAAACCTAACTCGCGCACCGTGCAACGGGCGCAGGTATTCAAAGGAATGCGAAATGCCGAACTTAGCTGCCACTCCGCTTGCAAACTCAACATCGTTGCCCTTTGAACTGAACTCCATATATTGATCTTCAGCAAACGAATCAAATGCCAATAGCTCGCGAAAATCGCCTTTTTGATAAGTGCTTGTTATGTTGGAGTCGCTGTACTCTCTGGCTTCTGCTGGATCCAACAATTCGACAGGAATAACGTCACGCAACTCTGTATTGAGGTTTCTCTTTAAAGACCAAGCAAGAAACGGGAATAAAAGAATAGGACTGCCTCGCTCATGGCATTCGAGAATGGCATCCATCAGAATGCTGGGCAGTGGCCAACCGAAGGAATCGCCCAAAAAACAGATCACCAGATCAACAGACTCATAACGCATTTTTTGCGCTAGCAATAACAGCAGTCTTGGGGAATCCTGGTAGTTCCAAAATGATAGAAAGGTGAGTTTCGCCCCAAGTTGCCGAAGACCTTTTGCTATATCGTGTGCAAGAGCAGACTGGTCTGAAATCAATAAGACATTGAGCGAATTTCTCCGCTTGAGAGTGGCCAATATTGACAAAAAGTCGGAATCAATATTTTGCAGACCATAGCGTTTCAATATGTCTGGATGTCGTTCTAATTTGGTAATAAGAAGTCTACGGTTCCAAATCTTGGTGCGGCGTGTTGGATGTTGAACTACATACTCATTGAAGACACGGTCAGCTTCTTCGGAGTAATCGGTGCTTACAATCACAAACAAACCCTCATCGGGTGCCGCAGTCATATCAAACAGACTCAAAATTTTGATAGCTTCGTCCCGCTTGAGATTGTTGCCTGATTGAGCATAATGCTTGCACTGCACCCGCCATCGTACTCGAATTACTCCACCGGAATGGGATCGGAATTCTTCGGTTGCCTTGAAATCTGTTCCGGTGTGATCAACGCCGGGTTCTGAATCAATTGAAAAACCTTCAGCGGCCAAGAGATCCGCTACCAGCCGCTCGAATTGCTTCCAGTCTGTGATCCTATCCAGCATCGTTCTTCTCAATTACGCCAAGCGCTCTCCAGTCAAAAACCGTGCTCCACTCACTCTCCCTCAATCAAATGCCTGAGCAGCCGTTTGCCTTCCGGCCAGTCGCCCAGCCCGGACTCGCCGTTCACATGTCCCGCGGCTCCGATATCGACAAACCGGCTTCCCCATGCCCGCGCCATCTCCCGCGCCCGTTCCGGCTTGAGATAGGGATCATTGCTGCTGGACACCACGATGGAAGGAAATGGCAGCAGGTCGCGCGGCACCGGAGAAAAATCCTTGAACTGTTTCGGTGTGTCTTTGCTGTCCACGTCCGCGGGAGCCACCAGAAGCGCGCCCTTGATCCTGGCCGCTTCACCCGGCGCAGCTTTGCACCAATGTGCCAGAGCTATGCAGCCAAGGCTGTGCGCGGCAAACACAATCGGCGCGGGCGCGTGCTTGACTTCCGCCGTGATCCGCTCCAGCCACCATTCACGATGAGGAAACTCCCAGTCCCTCTGCTGCACGCGCAGGAAAATCGGGTTCTGCTGTTCCCACAATGTCTGCCAGTGGCGCGGACCGGAATTCTGCCATCCCGGCAGCACCAGCACCGACGCCGCAACATCCTTTTTGCCCAGCTCGAAGCGGTTGGCGTGATCAAACTCTTCCCGCAGCGCCGGCGTGCGCAGGTTCTCGCGAATGTGGACCAGCCGCTGCTCCAGCCGGGTCAGGGTCTTTTCGATGTTCGCGGTATTGGTATGCGCGATGTCGCGCCACATGGAATACGGGCTGGAGGCAATGCGCGTCATCTCCCGCAGAGCGCGGCCGCCAATCGCGTGCAGGTCGGGGTTGTCGCCCAGCTCTTCCACCAGCGTCGCGGCCAACGCCGTGGCCACCATCTGAGGCAGATGGCTGACCCAGGCGCACATCTGGTCATGGCGCTCGGCCTCCATCTTTAACAGGCGCACGCCGACTCGTTCCAGCAGGTCGCAGTAATCCTTGATCTTGCCCCGCTCCATGGACTGCTGCGCTTGCGGCACCAGCAGCCACACGGCATTGGCGAACAATTTGGATTCCGCGTTTTCCAGCCCGCTGTGCTCCTTGCCCGCCATGGGATGCCCGGCGAGAAAACGCTGTGGCGCTTTGTCTCCAAACACCGCCCGCGCCCGCTCGATGATCTCTTTCTTGGTGCTGCCCACATCCGTGATCAGCGAGTCCGGCGGCGCGATAGGGCCGATCCGTTCGATCAGGTCGATGATCCCGCCCACCGGCGTGGCCAACACAATCAGGTCGCTGCCGGCAACAGCCTCCACCGGGTCTTCCGTTCCCAGATCGATGGTGCGCATGGCGCGTGCGCGGTCCAACACCGCCCGGCGATCGCAGCCGACGATCTTTCCGCCGAAGCCGGCTGCCTTCAGCGCCAGCCCCAGCGACCCTCCAATCAAACCGGTCCCGATGATGGTGATTTGTTTGAACACTTGCCGTCCCGAGAGACACAAACTCATCTGCAGGCAACCATCCAACGCTCTTGGTTCTTCCCGCAAAGGAGATTGAATTGATTTTAAACAAGCCTGCGCCCGACTGCGGGAGCAATCACTCGAAGCTGTCCCACAAGTTCGGCAAACTGCTCAGGATACAGGGACTGAGCGCCGTCGGAAAGGGCTTTGTCGGGGCAATTGTGGACTTCAATCAGCAGGCCATCCGCCCCGGCGGCGATGGCGGCGCGCCCCATGGGCGCAACCTTGTCGCGCCGGCCTGTTCCGTGCGACGGGTCGGCAACAATGGGCAGATGTGACAGTTTCTTGACGATCGGAATCGCGGAGATATCCAACGTGTTGCGCGTGTAGGTCTCAAACGTGCGAATACCGCGCTCGCATACAATGACCTCATAGTTGCCGCCGGCCATCAGGTACTCGGCGGAGAGCAAAAGCTCCTCGATGGTCGCGGCGATTCCGCGTTTCAGCAGCACCGGCTTGCGCACCTTGCCCAGCTCGCGCAACAGGTTGAAGTTCTGCATGTTGCGAGCGCCCACCTGCAACATATCCACATAAGGCAGCATGAGCGGGATCTGCGAGATCTCCATTACCTCGCTCACCACCAGCATGCCGAATTTGTCGGCGGCCTCGCGCATGTGCTTGAGCGCCTCTTCGCCCAGGCCCTGGAACGTGTACGGCGAGCTGCGTGGCTTGAACGCGCCGCCCCGCAGGAATTTTGCTCCGGAACGCGAGACAGACTCCGCCACCGCGAAAATCTGGTCACGTGACTCCACCGAACAAGGGCCCGCCATCAGCACCACTTCGTCGCCGCCAATGGTTATGCCGCGCTGGAACTTCACCACGGTGCCTTCCGGGCGAAAGCTGCGGGCCACCAGCTTGTACGGTGAACTGATGCGGTGCGCTTCGCCCACGCCGGGCAGGACCTCGATGTCACGGATATCGAATTCGTGGCGCGCGCCCACCGCGCCCAGCACCGTCTGCCGCGCACCCGTGGAGCGATGGACTTCAAAGCCCATGTTGACCAGGCGCTCAATCACCTGCTGGATCTGCTCTTCCGTGGCTTGTTCCTGCATTGCTACGATCATTAGTCGTTCACTTCCACATCGAATTCGGTATGCTTGTCGCCAGATTCAATCTTGGGCGCGATCTCATTCTTCTGTATATTGCGCATCACGTCGATGATTCGTTCGTACACCTGCCGCAATTCGTTGTCCGGCAACGGCCCGCGGTTCGCGTGGCATACGTTCTCAAAAATCGTCTTCTCGCGCTCCGGCTCGTAAATCGGCATGCTGGTATTCCGTTTCAGCTTGCCTATTTCACGCGCCGCTTGCGCCCGCTCGTTCAACAGCTCCACCAGGCGACGGTCCAACTCATCAATTTTTTTGCGCCAACCGGCAATGTCCATGGCAATGGCTATTCCTGACATCCAGGCGATAACACTGGTAAAAACTTAATGAAGTTAATGCCCATTAAGAATAACTTAATGATGTTAATCATGGGAAGAGGCCTTGTCGACCGCAGTGTTTCTTAAGCCGCGGATAAACTTCTCCACCGCCCGCGCCTCGTTGCCAGGGTTCTGTTCGATCGCCTGCACAATCGCACTGCCCACAACCGCGGCGTCGGCAAAGCCGCCCACCTCGGCAAACTGTTCCGCATTCGAAATGCCAAATCCAACCGCTACCGGCAGCCTGGTAAATCTGCGAATTCGCTTCACCAGTTCGCGGGCGTCCCCCGCAACCTGCTTCTGCGCTCCCGTGATACCGGTGCGCGACACGGCATACACAAAACCCTGGCATGCCTCGGTAATCGCCTTCAGCCGCTTGTCGGGGCTGGTTGGCGCTGCCAGAAAAACCGTATCCAGTTCATGCGCCGCCATCAGCCGCCGGTACTCACCGGCTTCTTCCACCGTCAGGTCGGTGATGAGCGCGCCATCCACGCCGGATTTTGCAGCTTCGGCACAAAAGCGTTCCAGGCCAAAACGCAGGACTGGATTCAGGTAAGAAAACACAATCAATGCTGTATCCGTCTCGCGGCGCACTTCGCGGGCAAGCTTAAGCACATCTTCGAGCGACGCGCCGTTGCGCAACGCGCGTTCGCTGGCCCGCTGGATCACCGGTCCGTCCGCCACGGGATCGCTAAACGGTACGCCCAGTTCGATGACGTCCGCGCCGACGCGGCACGCGGCCAGAACAATGTCCCGCGTAGCGGCGATATTTGGGTCGCCGCAGGTAACGTAGGCAACAAGACCAGGCTTTGTTGCAAACCGAATACGGCTTTCCGCTTTCTTGGTTGCACCCATAATCATCTTCGCTTTCCTCCGCATCACCGTGGTGCGCCTTTGCTTCTGATGGCGCGCGATTCCCCGATGTCCCGATCACCCGATGTTCAGGCTTTCCCGCAAAATTCCAATGTCCTTATCGCCGCGGCCCGAAACGTTCACAATCACTATGTCCGATTTCTTCATCTTCGGCGCCCGCTTGATGCACTCCGCCACCGCGTGCGACGACTCGAGCGCGGGGATGATGCCTTCCGTCCGTGCCAGCCGGGTGCACGCCTCGAGCGCTTCTTCATCCGACGCCGCAACATACTCAGCCCGTCCTGTATCGGCCAGGGCCGCGTGTTCCGGACCGATGGAGGGATAATCCAGGCCGGCCGAGATCGAATGCGTCAGCGCGATCTGCCCATGCGCGTCCTGCAGCACGTAAGAATAGGTCCCTTGCAGCACGCCGGGAAGCCCGCCGCGAAAGCGCGCGGCATGTTCGCCCAGCGCGTTCCCGCGGCCGCCGGCTTCCACACCGATCAGCTTCACGCGCTTGTCCTTGAGGAACTCGTGAAAGATGCCGATTGCATTTGAACCGCCGCCTACGCAGGCGATGATCGCCGTGGGCAGTTTGTCCTCGGCCTTCAATATCTGTGCGCGCGCTTCACGCCCGATTACGGAATGAAAATCGCGCACCATGGTGGGATAAGGGTGTGCGCCGAGCACGCTGCCCAGCAGATAATGCGTGTCGCGGACGTTGGTCACCCAGTCGCGCATTGCTTCATTGATCGCATCTTTGAGCGTGCGCGATCCTGATTCCACGCCGCGCACTTCGGCCCCCAGCAAGCGCATGCGGAAGACGTTCAGCTCCTGGCGGCGCATATCTTCCGTTCCCATGTAGACCACGCATTGCAGGCCGAACAAAGCACATACGGTTGCCGTCGCCACGCCATGCTGGCCGGCGCCGGTTTCGGCGATGATGCGCTTCTTGCCCATGCGCATTGCCAGCAGCGCCTGGCCCAGACAATTGTTGATCTTGTGCGCGCCCGTGTGCAGCAGGTCTTCGCGTTTGAGATAGATCTTGGCTCCACCCAGCTCTTTGGTCAGACGGTGGGCGTGAAACAGCGCGGTTGGACGGCCCGCGTATTCTTTCAGCAGCCGCTCAAACTCGGCGCGGAACTTTTTGTCGCGCCGGGCCTTGGCGTACTCGCGCTCCAGCTCCTCCAGCGCCGCCATCAGTGTTTCCGGTACATAACGGCCGCCGTAGACGCCAAAACGTCCGGCTACAGTTTTCTCTTTTTTTAACGCGCTCGCTCTCATGTTTCTTCCGCCCTCCGAACCGCCGCAACAAACGCCTTCAGTTTCTCCGGGTCTTTCCGTCCTGGCTCGCGCTCAACCCCAGTCACCACGTCTACGCCCCAAGGTCTGAATGTATGGATCGCATCGCCGACATTTTCCGGAGTAAGTCCTCCGGCGACAACGAAGTTGCCTTGCCGCTCACCTAATTGTGCCCGCGCAGCCTGCCAGTCGAAAACCTTGCCGCTGCCAGCGCCGGAATCAAGCAACCAGGCATCCACCACGCCCGGCGCATTGGCATAACCATCAAAGCCTTGTGTCCAGCCCTCCCGCACCTGGAGTGTTTTTATTTTCCGCATCTTGTCCCGGCGGTCCCTGGGCAGGTAGCTGTAAATCTCCGGAGGGAACTCTTCGCCGTGCATCTGGATTCCTGTCAGCTCCACCTCGCTGGTGATGCTCGCGATCTCGGCGGCCGTGCTGTTCATGAATACGCCGATCCGCTCCACATTCTGCGGCAGCGCCGCGACGATCCGCCGCGCCTGCTCCGGCGTGACACGGCGCTTGCTGGGCGCAAAGATAAACCCAAGAGCGTCAGCGCCAGCTTCAATCGAGCTGAGCGCGTCTTCAATGCACGTGGTCCCGCAGAATTTGATCCAGGTATGCATACAATTTGTTCTTGGAAAGGCGCTTTGACTTCTACTGGACGGTGCCGCGCCAATGAGGAGAAGCCGAGGTGGATGGCGAATACCATCCCGCTTCCTGCAAGAGCTGCTGCAGTTTCTGCCCGGGGTCCTCGGCGCGCATCAGCGACTCGCCGATCAGGAATGCCTGATAGCCGGCGCCGTGCAGCTCGCGGATTTCCGCGCCACTGTCGATCCCGCTCTCGGCCACGCGCAACACGTGGTTGGGAATGCTGCTTGCCATATCGACCACGGTATCCAGGCTTACCTGAAATGTTTTCAGGTTCCGGCTATTCACGCCGATAATATCGGCCCCGCCTTCCAGCGCGCGCTTCAGCTCTTCTTCATCGTGGATTTCACAGAGCGCGTCCAGTTCCAGCGCGCGAGCGTAATCGAGCAGGCGGCGGAAGGTCGCATCATCCAGCGCCGCCAGAATCAGCAGCACGGCATCGGCATGGTGGGCGCGGGCCTCGGTGATCTGGAATTCGTCGATGATGAAGTCCTTGCGCAGGCAAGGCAGCTCGGTTGCCGCTGAAGCTTCCAGCAAATTGGCCAGCGATCCCTGAAAGAACTCTTCATCGGTCAGTACGGACAATGCGGAAGCCCCTCCCAGAGCCAACTGGTTGGCCAGGACTCCCACGGGAAAGGTGCCTCGAATCGTGCCCTTCGAGGGAGAAGCCTTCTTCAGCTCCCCAATCACAGCCGGTCCAAGCTGGGCCATGGCCGCCAGGCGTTTGCGAAAACCGCGCGGCGTATGCGCCGCAGCCGCCTTTTCCAGCGGACGCACCTGGGCCCGCTGCTTGGCGCGGGCCACGCGCTCGCGTGTGGCGGCGAGAATCTGGTCCAGAGTGGTCATGCAAGAAGCAAAGCTCAAGTATATGTGATTGGGCGGGAAAAACCGAAGCCAAAACGAGGTTGCCGCGAATAAACACGAAGAAGCGAATCCGTCTCTTACTTTGGGGATTCCGGCCTTTCCGTGTTCATTCGCGGCTTTTTGAAGCAGTTAGAAAGCGCGGCCTATAACTCGCCGCGCGAGCGCCCGCGCTCTTCAATGACGATGCCGCCATTGTCGGTCGTCGCCCGGACCTGCGGGTTCGCGCCGCCCATGCGGAACAATTTGTGCCCGTTGTCCCAGGTGCGCTCGCCGGCATTACAGACATCGTCTTTGCAGACAATCGACGTGTGCTCCGAAGCCACAACCTCCAGGCCGCCGCTAAAGTTTCTAGGCACCGAGACCACCAGGCCCCCGTTGCGCGTGCGGGCATCCAGGCCCTTGCCTTCCCAGCGCTCCGGCAATGCGATGGAAAGCCCGCCATTTTCCACCCGGGCGCTCACTTCGCCGCCGCAATCCTTGATAGAGATGCCGCCATTTTCGGCTTCGGCGGTCAGTTTCCCGCTACTGCGCCGGAATGAAATACCGCCATTCTGCGCGTGGGCCTCGGCCGTGCCGGTGAAGCCGCTCAGGGAAACGCCGCCATTGCGCACGCTCAGATCCAAATTCGCGTTCTTCGGCGCTTTCACCAACAGGACCGTACCCAGAGAATGATGATTCTCTTCCGGAGTGCGCACGGAGACCTTCGAACCGTTGATGTCCAGCCGCGTTTCGGCCAGCAATCTCCGGCCTTCGCTTTCGTCATCGACAGCAATTTGCTTGCAGAGCTTGAGGCTGACTTCAGGCTTGTCCCAGGTGGTCACGTGGATCCCGCCGTTATGCTCCGCCGTGATGGTCAGCGGCTGGTTGGGAATGGTCTTCACCTCTTCGTCGCGAACATTGGAGCGGTAATCAGTGTCGCCGACCCTCAGATGGTCGCGGCAATCGTCGCTGGCAGAATCGTTCATGATGACGCTCGAGTTGGGCCCTCCGCGGTGCTCGCCGGCACGGGCCAGCCCAATGCATAGCGGTAACGCAAGCCCGAAAACAATCAGATTTCTCATTGTCTGCTTTCTCATGTTGTGCCTCTCCAATCGAGAGGTTAGACCGCTTGCCTGATGGTCGGTTAGCTTGAATTTTTTGAACGCGGGGGAAGTGGATGCATTTCATCCCAGAGCTTCGCAGACATGAAGGAATCGAGTTATTCCAGCGGCTTGGAGCGCAGCCACGGAAAGGAAGCTTTACGCCGTGATCAGGCCGCGAGGTTTGACGTTCTTGCGGATAAATTCGGCGATCTCATCCATCGGCGTGCCGGGATTGAAGATGCCGCTCACGCCGGCCTTCTTGAGCAAGTCAAAGTCCTGCTCAGGAATGATGCCGCCGATCAGAAAGAGCACGTCGTCCATCTTGTTGTGGCGAAGCAGATCAGCAACGCGCGGAACAATCGCGTTATGGGCGCCGGACAAGATGGAAAGCCCGATCACATCCACGTCTTCCTGCAACGCCGAATTCACGATCATCTCCGGCGTCTGCCGCAGCCCGGTATAAATGACCTCCATGCCGGCATCGCGCAGCGCGCGGGCAATCACCTTGGCGCCGCGATCATGGCCGTCCAGGCCGGGTTTGGCGACAAGCACGCGGATTTTACGGTCATTAGCCATCTAGCCTTTCGATTCTACCAAAAGAGCTTAACCCACAAAGGACACGAAGGAGCACAAGGAAAATCATGATGATTATGATTTTGATTTTCTTCGTGTTCCTTTGTGTCCTTTGTGGTTTGAGCTTTCTTCTTTTGGCAGCTCCAGACTCCGCCACAGGTACCACGCCGCGAAGCTGCAATACGGATGCCAGCCCTTCGCAATCTGCTCCACCTGCTTTGGCGTAGGCAGCTTGCGCTTGCGATAGGCCCGTTGGATGGCCATGCGCACACCCAGATCACCCACGGGCAGCACGTTGGGGCGGCGCAAAGAGAACAGCAGAAACATATGGGCCGTCCACACGCCAACACCCTTGATGTCAGTCAGTGCGACGAGCACCTCTTCGTCGCTCATGCTGGGAAGGCGGGCAAAATCAACTTTTCCGCTCAGCGCGTGCTCCGCCAGATCGCGAATGTAGCCGAGTTTCTGCCGCGACAAGCCGGCCCGCCGCATCTCGCCCACGCTCAGGTTCTGGATGCTTTCCGGCGTCAGCGCTCCGCCCGCGGCCTCTTCCAGGCGGCCGTAGATGGTGCGCGCGGCCTTGGTGCTTAACTGCTGGAAGACGATGGCCCGCGCCAGCATTTCAAAGGTAGGATCGCGATACGCCATCTTGCACGGCCCAACACGGGCAATAATAGAAGCAAGAATGGCGTCAGACTTCTTGAGATGATCAACGGCCTTTTTCATGGATGAAGCTGATTCTAACCTAAACAGGTCTGCTCCTGCCGCGACACATGGAGCCGAGCTTCGCTTCCACCGGGCATTTGCGCGGCAATGGCGGGAGAGCGTTCGTTATCTGGGATGGTGGCGCGCGCTTCGGGAACTGGCCGGCTCTGCATGGCTCGCCATGCTTGAGTTACTGCCATCGCGCCGCAAAGTCCGCTTTGGCGACCTGGATTACGACTGGGAACACGAGGTGGATACCACGCGTTCGAATGTCGGCTTTCGCACGCAGCTCCTGACCGGCATGACGGCGCGTCCTTACTTCGCCAGCGAGCCCTGGCTGTTTGAGCAGATCCTCCGGGCCATTCCCGTGGATCTCTCGCGGTTCACTTTTATCGATCTAGGCGCGGGCAAGGGCCGCGCTCTGCTGATGGCGTCTGACTATCCTTTCCAGAGGATTGTGGGCGTGGAGTTCATGCCGGACCTGTGCCGCGCCGCGCAAAAGAATATCGCCAGTTATTCATCCGATCGGCAGCGATGCCGGCGAGTCGAAGCCATCTGCATGGATGCTCGTGACTTCCAGTTTCCCCTGGAACCGCTGGTGGCGTATTTGTTCAACCCTTTTTCCGAGCCGACGTTTGCACGAGTGCTGGAAAATTTGCGCCGGTCGATTGAGCAAGCGCCGCGGGCGGTCTACATCGCGTATCGATTCACGGAGTTTGAAAACCTGCTGGCCGGGAGCGGCTGGCTGGGAAAAGTTGCGGGAACCGAGCAGTGGACGGTGTATGGGAATCGCCGTAATCGCACGCAATCGCCGTAATCGTGCAAATCCAACGATTGGCAACCGGCGCCGATTTGCAATCAAAAACCCTGAACTACCGATCACGCGCGATTCGGCGATCTAGGTGATGCTCACCTCTTCATACGTCCCATAGACCTCGCGCAGGGCGTCGCAGATTTCGCCGACGGTGGCATACGCCCGCACGCAATCAATCATGAAAGGCATGGTGTTCGCGTCACTGATGCGGCCATCGGAGCGGACCACCGGCTCATGGGCAGCGGCCTTCTTCAGCGCCTCCAGAGTGCGCTTGACCTCGCTATTGCTGCGGCGGGCGCGCAATGCTTTCAGCTTCGCCGTCTGGTGCAGGCCCACGGATTCGCCAATATAGAGCGTGTCCATCTGTTTCTCTTCGATGGCAAAATCGTTGACGCCGACCACGATCTTCTCCCTGGACTCGACCGCGCGCTGATACTGGTAAGAAGCCTCGGCAATTTCCTTTTGCGGGAAGCCGTTCTCAATGGCCTTGACCATGCCGCCCATGGCATCGAGCCGGTCAAAGTAGTCGAACGCGCCCTGCTCCATATCGAGTGTGAGTTTTTCCAGGAAATAGGAGCCGGCCAGTGGATCCACGGTCTGCGCGACGCCGGATTCATAAGCAATGATCTGCTGCGTGCGCAGCGCGATGCGCGCCGCCTCCTGCGTGGGCAGCGCCAGCGCCTCGTCGTATGAGTCGGTATGCAGAGACTGCGTTCCGCCCAGCACCGCCGCCAGGGCCTGTACGGCCACGCGGGCAATGTTGTTCATGGGCTGCTGCGCCGTGAGCGAGACTCCCGCGGTCTGCGTGTGAAAGCGCATCAGCCAGCTGCGCTCAAGCTTGGCGCCGAAGCGGTCTTTCATCAGCCGGTACCAGATCTTGCGCGCGGCACGGAACTTGGCAATCTCTTCAAAGAAATCGCTGTGCGAGTTGAAGAAGAAGCTCAGGCGCGGGCCAAATTCGTCCACGTCCAGGCCGCGACGGCGCGCCCATTCCACGTACTCGACACCGTCATAGATGGTGAAGGCCAGCTCTTGCAATGCCGTGGAGCCGGCTTCGCGGATGTGGTAACCGCTAATGGAGATGGAGTTGAACTTGGGCGTAAATTTCGATCCAAACTCAAAGGTATCGATCACCAGACGCATCGACGGCGCGGGCGGATAGATGTATTCCTTCTGCGCGATATACTCCTTGAGAATGTCATTCTGAATGGTGCCGGAGATTTTGTTCCAGTCCGCGCCCTGCTTTTCCGCCACCACCAGGTACATGGCCCACAACACCGAAGCCGGCGAGTTGATGGTCATCGAGACCGTGGTCTTCTCCAGATCGATGCCGTTGAACAGGATCTCCATATCTTCCAGCGAATCGATGGCGACGCCGCATTTGCCCACTTCGCCTTCGCTGGCGGCATGATCGGAGTCATAGCCCATGAGCGTCGGCAGATCGAATGCAACCGACAGACCGCCGCCGCCGTGGGCCAGCAGGTATTTGTAGCGCTCATTGGTCTCTTCCGGCGAGGCAAAGCCGGAGAACTGGCGCATGGTCCAGAGACGCCCGCGGTAACCGCTGGAATGAATGCCGCGGGTGTACGGCGGCTGGCCGGGATAGCCAAGATATTTCTCGTAATTCCAGTCTTCGGGCAGATCGGCCTGGGTGTAAAGCCGGCGGATGGGGAGGCCGCTGATGGTGGTAAACCGGGCGTGACCGCTCTCATCAAGGTTCACGCCGGAAGCCGCGCCGATAGGCTTCTCCGGGGCTTTTTCCAGAGTTTTGGCCAGGGTCGTCTCCGCCCAGCGTTTTTCCGACTCCGCCGGATGACGTCCTTCGAAAACCTCCGCAATCGGGCTTTCCACAATGCTGCTCTGGTCTTTCTTTTTATTCAGATGATCTGTCATAGAGAATTCCTGCACCCCCATCATAGAAGATGCGGAAAAGGCAGGGCAAGAAGGGCGACGTTACCTCAGTGATGGAAGAGGGGCCTTGGGGAACTGACGGACGGGGCACAAAAAACTGGCAGCCCGTTTGTGGCTGCCAGTTCGTAGGGATTCGCGGGGTGACGGGTTAGTTAGCTTTTTTCAGCACCGCCATATTTTTCTCATCCAGGTTGATTTGTCCAAAGAGCTTTTTCAGTTGTTCCATCTGCTCCATGGATACCAGGGTCGAGTCCATCCTGTATTCGCGGCTGTACTTAAGGATGTTGCCGGAGTTCTCCGTTTTGCTGACGTACTGGCCGAAGGGGAATGAGGCTTTGGCCGGCTCCGGCAGCTCGTCGACTTTGAAGCCATCGGGCAAGGTGATTTCAACTGTATCGCTGTTCAAAAATGGAGCGTCAAACTCGTAAGCATAGTGGCGCGGCTTGTTGGCGTCCCAGGCCCCGGCTAATTCGCCCACCACGTGCGGCCGAACCAGAAGCAACCCACCAGCGTTCTTGGCATAGTGTTCCGCCGTGAACTTGTAGTGCAGGATGAGGTCCTTCTCGATATCGTCTGCATTCACCACATCGTATCCGGTGAGCTGGAAGCTGCCTACGCTCCGGCCGAGAATGCGTTCGATCATCTTCTTGCGATCGCTTTCAGTTTCATGGCGCAGGAAGGCACGTCCGCGCATGGCTTCAAAGCCTGTACGGACTTCTTCGATTTCACCCTGCACGCCGCCATCCGGCAGCAGGGTGAGCTTAGCGCTGCGGGTCACGCGGTTGGCTTCCGGATTGCTCAACGGCATGTGAATGAGATCACCGCCCTGCTCGCCCACCAGAAGCCCGTAATTGTCCTGTTCGTAGGGCGGGATTTGGCCAAAAGGAACAAGATCGTTGGTGGGATCAAAGATCAACAGGCGTCCCAGCTTGGGGTGTTGATACATGGCCGGCATCGCTTTGGGATAGCTGGCTTCGGGCAGCGAGATCGCCAGAATCATGTGGTCGAAACTGGCTTGCGGCGGCGACTTCTCCGTGAAGATGCCGCGGTCCGTGCGCACCAGCACGTAATAGGATTTCACTCCGATCTGAGACAGCATGGAGCTAAGCACGGTGGCTTTGTCTTTACAATCCCCGTAACGGTGGTTGTAGACGTCCGCCGCGGTATGAGGCCGGTAGCCGCCGATGCCGATCCTGATTTCCACGTAGCGAACGTCCTGCTGGGCAAAACGCGCCAGGGCTTTAATGCGCTCCAGCAGCGGCAGATTTGCGGGCGCCAGTTCCTGCACCTTCTGTTGCAGGGCCGGGCTGGTATCACGAACGCCGCTGGACAGCTGCGTGTACCAGGAGCCGAACTCGCTCCAGTCACGATAGCTCTTGCCCGGGTTCTTGTCCGACATGAAGGTGACGACCATGCGCCCGGCCAGCGCCTGGCTGGGTGGACGGTGGGGTTCACGTTCTATGCGCGGAATATCGCCCAGCTGCCATACCAGCGCGCCGTTTTCCTCTTTGGGCTTTTCCTCGCCATGGTTCACCCAGTCCGCTTTGAATCGCCAGCCTGAGGCCAAATGCAATTCATAACGGCTCTGCTCCACCGGCACGATCGTCTGGAAGTCCCAGAAATCCTGGAAGATGTAAGGACGCTTTTTTTGTTC
Source organism: Terriglobia bacterium (assembly GCA_041488515.1). GTDB lineage: Bacteria > Acidobacteriota > Terriglobia > Terriglobales > Acidobacteriaceae > Angelobacter. The sequence continues at coordinate 384,300 of JBGPPK010000006.1, forward strand.
GAACTCAAAGCCCACCACTGTGCCAACATCGGCACCGGGAACCCGAACAGCCTTGATTTTCAGATCAGAGTAGACTTCATACGAGCTGACGGTCTGCTCCATGATGTCTTTGGTTTCGTATTCCTGGCCCTTGCTGGTAATGCTCCAGCCGCGCAAGTAATTGACCTTGGAATCGCTGTCATAGAAGACGGGATAAGCGGCAAAATCGCGCCCTTCCGGCCGCAGGATTCTCACGGCAAAGCGTCCACGCTGCACGATCTCGCCATTTTCCTTGACCGTGGTGGTCTGGTCGTCCAGCAGAATCACGGCGTTGACATCGTCGGCGTATGATTTTGCCGGCTGCCGGGAAAGGCTGCGCAGCCACTCGGGAACATCGGTCGCACCGGCATTGGGACAAAAGCCCAGCAATGAAAGAGCGAGTAAAAAGAACGTTGCGTTAATTGCTTTTTTGGGCACTGGTACTACCTCCTGCATGCAGTACGGCTTGCTGTTCATCGCCGGTCTGGACTTTACCGAAGAAAGACTTCAATTCCGAATATTTGTCCACGTCAAAATAGATTCCGTTGAAGGCCAGTTGCCGTTGCGTGACCAGCTGAGTCCCATCAAACTGGCTCACATTCTGGTACCTGGCATAGGGCAACTTGGCGTCCTGTTGCGGAGGAGCGCTCTCCAGCGTGAATCCCGCGGGCACCTTGATCGTCACAGAATCAGTGTCTGTAAAAGGATAGGGGAAATACACGGGATACTTGCGCTGGGCATGGGCAAAAGTCTGGTTTTGCTTCAGCTGAAAGAGATAAGCGGGTATCAGGAGGCGTTTACCGGCCATGGAAGCATAGCCCGGCACTTCAATATTAAAGCGCGCCACCAGGGGACCGCCGGTACTCTCCCAGCCCTGGGCTACCACCATTTTGACAATAGAGCCTTTCGGCAGCCATTGCTTGAGTTCGTCTTCCATGTCTTTCTTGCGTCCAGCCTCATCACTGTCGATTGCATCCAGACGGTGCTCGAGGGCTTCCGCTCCTTCGAATTCGAGGATGACGCTGCCCTTCAGCGTGCCATCTTCGTCCAGGGACATCTGCGCGGTCCGGCGCGTGACGGACTTGTCGTAAGTGATCGGCGGCGCCTTCACAAATGTTCCGCCCTTCCGTTCAATTTTCAGGCCGTCAGTCGCGGTATGGTTCCAGCGAAGGAATCCGTAGGGGCAAAAACGGGTCCCGGGCTCCAGATAAATCTCGCTGCCGTTGAGGTTCACGGCGGCAATCTCGTCATCAAGCTGCCGCAACGACGTCCACTCTTTGACGAAGAACCGGGTTTTGCGGTCAGAAACCTGAACAACGGAGGCATCAAAGCCGGCGGCGCGCGCCATGGCCACAAACAGGAAGGTGATCGAATCTTCGTAGCCATAGCCATGAGCCAGCACATCGCCCACGTTCGTATTTTTCTGGATGTTTTCCTGTTTGCGCTCTTCCTTGGTACGCTCGCGCTCATAGGTGAGGTTTCGCACCTGCTGGGCCCGCTCATAGATCTTGCGCAGTTTCATGCCGGGCTCGGTCTCACCACCGATGGCCTGCATCGCGGCTTCTTTCACGCCTTTATTTGCGGCCAAGAACGTCTCCAGTTCCTCGTAACGGTCTTTTCCGATTTCCTGCCATTCCTTGTCGACCGAGTCATTGCCTTTGCGGCCATAAAAGAAGATGACGCTGGGCTTGAAGTTATCTTCCGGGGGCATGAATTCCTCGCGCTCAAAGGCGGGGACGTTGGCCAGTTGCAGCTCCGAACCGTTGCCACTCTTGCTGGGTTTTTCTTTCAGGTTCATCGTCACGTTGCTGATCTTTGCGCCGTCAAAGTAAAACGAAGGTTTACTGGAGCTCTGAAACTCACTTCCACCGTACGGCTGGTAGGTAAGGGTTTCTTTGACGGTGAAAAGTTCGCTCTGGATGTCCCACGTGTCGCGTGCGAAAACCTTGATAAAGGAGTATGCAGGCACTAAAACCTGTGCCCGGTACTTGTATTCAACGATACTGCCAACACTGACTTCCGGCATGCTGAAAGCTTTGACTGAAACTTTGTCTCCCCTGCCCTTAAAGATCACCTTCTCAAATGGCTTGCCGGTGAACTCCACGATGGAACCATCGGGCTTGATGGTACGGGCCTTAAGGTCGGTAATGTTTTCGACAATACTGCCGAAACTAAAAATTGGGACCTCAATATCGGCATAGGTCTTGCCGCGAGAATCAGGATTGAGCGCCTTTTCATTCAGTATCTTGATGCGCTGGTAAATGAAACAGGACGACGTATTGTCATTGATATGCTGGGCATAGTACAGCCTCACTGCCGCCGCGCCCTTGTTGCCCGGCACCTCTTTGTATTGCAGGTCTTGCGGCGTAACGGGCAGCCAGTCTTCCTTTTGAGCAAAGCAAGCTATCGAAAACAGGAAGCAAAGAGCCAGTGAAAAATATCGCACGGTTCGCATTCTAATCACCTCGGTCAGGGCAAATTTCAGGCACGCACATCGGCCATGCGCTTTCAGGGAGAATAATGAAGATATCACCAAAATCTCGGCCTTGACTAGACTTGATTACATCATCTTGCGCACTACAGTGAAATGAGGGGTTTGACCTACTCAGCGGCCGGTTGAGCCTAAAGGCCCCGCCCTGGCGCTCCACGGGCTTTCCCCCGCCCTGAAAAACAACTCGCTGTTCGTCTCCCGCCTGTACTTTCCTGAAAAAGTCCTTGATCTCAGCATATATTTCCACGCGAAAGAAAATACCGTTGACTTGCAATACTCGGTCGGTCACCAATTGCTTTCCTTCAAAATGCGATTCGCTCAAGTAGGTAGCATAGGAAAAACTGGTAGTCTGTTGCCCGGGAAGAGTTTCAATGGTATAGCCCGAGGGAACCTGGATAGCAATGTGGTCGGATTCTCCGAAGGCATAAGGAAAGTATACAGGGTATTTACGGTCAGCCTGTTTGAAAGCATCCAATTGCCTGGACTGGAAGATATTGGCGGGAACTAGAAGCCTTCTGCCGGCAATAGAAGCATAGGAAGTCATCTCTACGGCGAAAGTAACTATGAGCGGCTCGTCACCTCCTTCCCATCCTTCTACATTGACCAGCTTGACGATGGCCCCGGCCGGAAGCCAGTCTCTGGCCTCTTCTTCAAGCGACTCTTTCCTGCCCGCATCGTCCGTGTTGAGCGCGTTCAGACGCCGCTCCAGTGCCTCCCCGCCTTCAAACCGGACCGTGATCTTGCCTTGCAGTGAACCGGCAGCATCCAGGACGACGTCCGCGGAGCGGCGGACCATGGCTTTCTCATACCCCGCCGACGGCACCTTGATGAAGGTCCCGCCCTTTTTGTCCAGTTTCAGCGCCAGCGACGATGTCCGCATCCAGCGCACAAACCCGAAAGGGCAAAACCGCGTGCCCGGATCGAGGAAGATATTCTGGCCGTCGCGACTGATCATCGCTATCTCCGCGGCAAGCTGCCTCCGCGAGAGCAGCCCGCGATCAAAGAATTTCTCGCTGCGATCGCTCACGCGCAGGATGGACGCTTCAAACCCAGCGGCCCGGGCCAAGGCGACAAAAAAACGGTTGATATCGTCATGGTCGCCGTAACCGCGGGCGAGCACGTCCTTCGCGTTTTGCGGCGGCTTCAGGCTTTCCTTTTTCTGTTCCTCTTCCGTGCGCTCACGCTCATACGTGAGGTTGCGGACCTGCTGCGCGCGAGCATAGAGTTTGCGCAATATTTGCGCCGCATCGGTTTCATGGCCAATCACCTGGGACGATTCCAGCTCGATTTCCCGATGATTGCCGATGAAGCGTTCCGCATCCTCGTTCCATTCCCGGCCGGCGTCATGCCAGAATTTCTCCGGGCTCGCGATTTCGCGCCCGCCATAGAAGAAACGGATCTGCGGCTGATAGTCCTCTTCGGGCGGCATATAGCCTTCCGCTTCGAACGCGGGCATATTCTCCACTTCCAATTCATAGGCGCCGCCCCGCTGTTGCGGCTTCAGGTTGCCCGGCATATGCGATGAAAGCACCGCCACCTGGTGCCCCTTCTCGAATCCTTCCAGCATGCCGCCATAGGGTTTCATGCGAAAGCTTTCCTTAATCGTGTAAAGCTCATGCTGGATTGTCCAGGAATTATCAAGGAACACGCCGGGCAGATCTATTTTGTACTTGTACTCAACGATGCTATTGACCGTAACGTCAGGGATAGTAAAAGCCTTGGCCAGAATCTTGATTCCATGACCCTTCACGATAACTTTTTGGTAAGGCTTGCCGGTGAACTCGATGATCTTTCCATCGGGGTGAATGGCCCGGGCTTTCAGGCCACTGATGGAACCTTCCGGCGGAACAATGATTTCCACGTCAGCATAACGGCTGCCTTTGTCGTTCAGGACCTTGATACGGCGATAGAAGAACTCCGTCTGCTCCTGATCATCAATATAGTCGGCATAATAAAGCTGGATAGCTGCCGCGCCCGGGCTGCCAGGGACTTCCCGAATGCGAAGGTCCTGCGGCTTGATGGGGAGCCAGTCTTCCACCTGCCCCGATGAGAGCAGCGGCAGCAGAAGAAGACCGGATAATGTTAGAAACCAGCCGCGCGGACACATCGTTTCACCATTGGATTATCTTTGCTTGAGAATCAAGGCAGGAGTGATCTGCGCAACCGGAATATATCACCAACCATGGGCCTTTTGCCACAACTACATGGGGACACAGCAGCGGCGAATTCCTCAATTCCGGCTCTGTGTTTTTTCCTCTCCCTCCCGCCGCAAGACAGCCTGGCCCCCGTCCCCGCGCTGGACCACACTGAAAAAATTCTTCAGCTCCTCGTATTTGTCCGGCGGAAATTGCAGGCCTCCCAGCCGCATTTTGCGTTTCGTTACCAGCAGGCGGTCCTGCAGGGCGGTAGAAATCTCATATCCCGCATAGGAAAGCCCGGCTTTACGCCGATACGGCGGCTCTTCCACCACATAGCCCTCCGGCAGTTTGATGGAGATTTCATCGTCTTCCGCAAAAGGGTAAGGGAAGGCAATTGGATACTTGCGTATCTGGCCGGTGAACATGCCCTTCTGAAGAGTAGGAAAGAAAAATGCCGGCAGCACCATGCGTTTTCCCGCGGTGGAGGCAAAAGCCGGAATCTCAACTTTGAAGCGGGCCACCAAAGGCTCGCCGGTCGACTCCCACCCCTGCGAGTCTTGCAACTTGACCACCGCATCCTTGGGAAGCCAGCTCTTGATCTCATCCTCCAGGCTTGTACGCCGGCCGGCCTCATCTTCGTCCAGGGCATCCAGCCGGTGTTGCAATGCGTCTTCGCCGTTGAAATCCACTGCGATTTCTCCGGTCAACGCGCCATCGGGCGATACTGTCATTCGGGCCGTCCGGTGCATCAAGGAACTTTCAGGATCGGGTGTCGTGATGAATCCTCCGCCCTGTTTGCTGAATCTCAGCGCACTGGTTGCGGTATTTTCCCAGCGCAGCAATCCAAAAGGACAGTAGCGCGTTCCCGGAGCAAGCACCATGTCCTTGCCTTCAAGGTTGACCAGCACGGCGCTGTCGCCGATCTGCCCCAGCCAGACGATGATCTTGTTAAAGGAACGCTCGCTGCGGTCGGAAACCCCGAGCAGAGTGGCTTCAAATCCGGCGCCGCGAGCCAGGGCCGCGAACAACACATTCACGTCCCACGATGTTCCATAACCATGCTGCAACACTTCCAGCGCGGTGGTATTGCGCTTGAGATGCTCTTCCTTCTTTTCCTGTCCGGTGCGGGCCCGTTCGAAAGAGAGGTTCCTGATTTGCTGGGCCCGCGCATACAGCTTGCGCAGCTTCTTTTCCGGCGAAGTCTCGCCACTGACCGCCTGCATCGCCGCATCGTGTATCTCTCGCGAGTTGCCGATGAACTTCTCCACGTACTCGGTGATCAGCTTCTGCCATTCCTCCCAGAATTTATCCGGCGAGGACATTTCCCGCCCGCCATAGTAGAAAAGAATGACCGGGCGGAAATCGTCCTCCGGGGGCATGTACTCTTCCGCATCAAATTTCGGGACATTTTGCAGCTCAAGCTCCATCAGATTGCCTTCTTTCTTCTGCGGAACACTAAGATCAATCTGATTCAGGTAGGAATAGGAGACCTGTGATTTGTGGACCACGTTGGTCCATTCAGTCGGCATCATCACCACGCCCTGATAAGCGCGGAAGCGAAGCCGTTCCTTCACGGTGAACATGTCCTCCTGGACAGGCCAGGAAGAAATAGGACTGACGACGCGAGGCGGCAACGAGATCAGATACCGATATTCGATGATGCTCCCGACCGTCACATCGGACAGAAAAAAAGTCTTGGCCGCATACTTCACTCCGCGCCTCTTGAACAATACCTTTTCAAACGGCTTCCCCGTGTAGTCGACGATGCTCTGGTCAGGATGAATGGTCCGGGCGGAAAGTTCTTTCAGCGATTGCCCGGGATAGATAGGAATCTCGACGTTCGCGCGTTCCCTCCCCGCCACGCTCAGGATCTTGATGCGCTTGTAGACCGAGATGAAGTTCGCGTCATCATCCTTGTAATAACTCAGGTAAAGCTGGATGGCGTCGGCCCCTGGATCGCGCGGCACTTCCTTGATGGCCAGGTCCTGTGGTGTGATGGGAAGCCATCCTTCGGATCTTTCATTGTCTTTGCCGGCGGTGCATAGCGTGGCAGTCAGGAGAAGCAGCAGGACTAAAATCCGGGCACGAGGCATGAACCTATCTCCATAGAGGAATGGCCTGTCAAAACTTGATGGGGGTGTGGAATATATATCAGAACAACGGCAGAGATGCCAGAGCATCGCGTACAAAACTGGAAAGGCGTTCAGGGTTCAGACTATCGCAGGTTAGTGCAAAACTAAAAATCCGGCTGGCCTGAAACCAGCCGGACAAATAGAAAACGTGATAGCTACTGCGGTGGCGGTTGCGCGGGCGCGGTGACGTCTTTCAGAGTGTTCACGTTCGGCACAACTCCGGGGACGTTGGGTTGCGTCCTGATATTGCCGGTTACGGCCTCATCCAGTTTGATGTTGTTGCGCTCCAGGGTCTGGGCGATATCGCGATCCAACAACACTTTTGACTTGGCGTAATTGGTCATGGCGGCCACCAGCGCAGACTCGGCCGCAGCCAGGTCGCGTTCGTCCTGCAATACGGCCAGGTAGGTTGAGGCGCCCAGGTTGTACTTTTTCTGTTCCGCATCCAGCGTCTTGGCAGAGAGTTCGCGGGCCTTCTGTGCCGCGGCGACGCGAGCGCGGTTCTGCTGCAAGGTAAACGCGTCATTGCGGACGGTGATGGCGATCTGGTTCTCCAGTGATTTCAAAGCCAATTGAGACTGGCGATACTCCAAACGGGAACGTACCTGCGTAGCCTGCGCGGCCCGATTGGCGAGCGGGATCTGGATGTTGATAGCTATGCCTTTATCAGGCGCGCTGGAATTGAAGAGGTTGCCGAAGGCATCTCCAAATCCCGAAGGAGCAATGCTGCCCGGCAGGGCGCAGCCGCTATTCGCAGGCGTGGCAGGCGGGACGCAGGTTGCCAGAGGGTTCTGCAAACCGGCAATGGCCGAAGCACCGTAAAAACCGACTAGATCAATCACCGGCAGCAGCCCATTATTGGTGCCTTTGATGTTGATTTCGTTGTTCTGCAAGTTGATCTTTTGCTGAAGGTAACCCGGACTATGTGTCAGGGCCTGCTGAACCAGTTCATCGACGGGCGGAAGGTTCTCCTCGTCGGGAATCTGGATGGTATCGGTCGGGATCACCTCGGCCAGCACCACTGGAGAATTGCTGGGCAGGGTGCGGGTAAGCGCGTTTTTGGTGACCAGTTGCTGCAACTGGAGATTGGTCTTGGAGATGATCAGGTCCTGCTCGGCCGTGGCCACGCTGCTCTGCGCGCGAACAACGTCCAGCGGCGCCAGCGTGCCGATATCAACCTGCTTCTGGTTGTCGGAAAGGGTCTTTTGCGCCAGCGCCAGGGAGCGCGCCTTCACCTTGTAATCTTCGTAAGCATTGACCAGGTCCCAGTAGATGTTTTCAATCGTGCTCACCGTCGTGATCACCTGGAGCCGAAACGCTTCTTCTGTGATCTTCTTATTGTTTTTGGCTTGCCGGATCAGACGGGTATTCAGCGATACACCAAATCCCTGCAACAGGTGCTGACGGACCGTCGCCCTGAAGCTGGATTGCAGGCTTGGGTTTGTGAGGTTACGTGAACTATTGGAAGTAAAACGGCCGTTCCTGAAACCAACTGAGAGCGCGGTACCGGGAGAAAATCCTTGTTGGTAGCTGATATCGCCTTCGGTCGTATTCTGGTTCAGGACGCTGGTACCAGAAAGCACAGCGTTCGTCTGCGGAGATATGGAACGTTCAAAAGTGAGCGAACCGACAATTGCCGGGTCAAAACTGTCCGGCTGAGGACCTGCTCCGCTGGTGCTACCGACAAAGCCTCCGGCTCCTACGCCGGCTCCGCCGGCTCCAGCCGAAGTCCCGCCGGCGCCCGCGCCGGTCACGCCAGATCCAATTCCGGCGTTACCGCCTCCGGGTGTATTTTGCACCACACCTGTATTGACGCCAAAAAATGACGCTCCGGATTTCGTGCGCAGAATGTCAGTATCGGCGATGGGCAGGTTGTAGCGCGCTACCGCGATATCCAGGTTGTCCGCCAGCGCGATGGCGATGGCGTCATTCAGTGACAGCAGAAGCTTGCCGTTCTGGATCAGCTGTTCGATCTTCGGTGCGTTCGTGAACGACGGCGGGGGCACGTTGCGCGGGATATAGCGAGCAAACGGATTGGGCAGCAGCGGCGACGGCTTGGAATAGTCGACATGGGTCGGCTGCGGCAGGCTCTTCGGTTGCGGCGCGTTGGCCATGGGTGCGCCCGGCTGTCCGCCCTGCGCCTGCTCAGGCTGCATGGACAACGACGCATTCGACTGCTGCGCCGCCGCGGGAAAGGCCAAAAGACAAACGACGGAGACAAGTTTCCTTGCGAAATCACTGCGGATAAAAGCGACAGACATTCTTCTTCTCCCGATCTGCTCACGAAGCACTTTGTTTAACGAGCTTTTACGCAACGAATTAGAGACTGTAAATTCCCCATTCCGTCACCGCTGTGCATTGAAGATACGCGGGAATCCCCTTTGCGGTTCCAGAATCTGACACTCTGTGTAGCGGAAACCCGATAGTATATCGGCTCAGCGCCGCTTTCGGCGTTAAAAAGTGTTAGGTGCGGACTTTTGCCACGCAATCTCAAACTCACACTCGCTTATGACGGCCACGACTTCGCCGGTTGGCAAGTGCAGCCCGACCGACTGTCCGTTCAGGGGACGCTGGTGTCCGCTTTCGAACACTTGACCGGCGAAAAAACGCTGCCCCAAGGCTCCGGGCGGACCGATGCGGGAGTCCACGCCCTGGCGCAGGCCGCCACCGTCACGCTCCAATCGCCGATTCCCGCGGCCAATCTGGTCCGCGCCCTGAATGATGTTCTGCCACGGTCGATCCGCGTCCTGGCGGTCGACGAGATGCCGCCGGATTTCCACGCCCGCAGGTCGGCCGTCGCCAAAACCTATCGTTACCGCATCTATCGTGGAGCAATTTGTTCTCCATTCTTCGCGCGCTACGTCTATCACCACCCTTATCCGCTGGATGAATCCCGGATGATTGCGGCCGCGCCCCTGGTGGAAGGCCGGCATGACTTCACCAGCTTCGCCGCCGTCGACCCGGAGAGCCGCAAGGAAGGCCTGGAAATCGACAACGTGCGCACCATCTTCCAGTCCCAATGGCAACGCCAGGACGATGAATTGATCTATACCGTGCGCGGCAACGGATTTCTCCATCACATGGTGCGCAACCTGGTCGGGACCTTTCTCATGATCGGCAAAGGCAGTTTGAAAACGGAAGACATGCGCCGCATTCTCGATTTGCGCGACCGCTCGGCCGCATCGGCCACCGCCCCGGCCAGCGGGCTCTTTTTGGTCAGCGTGGAGTACTAACATCCACCACGGAGGCACGGAGACACGGAGAAAACCAAAAATCTTTAACCACAAAGGACACGAAGGAACACAAAGGAAAAAGGCTTAACACGGATGAACACGGATAACACTGATTCTCCTCTGCCTTTCTCCGTGCCTCCGTGTCTCTGTGGTAGGTTCTGCTTATCAGCGTTTCATCTGCGCAATCTGCGGCGCGTTTTGGTTTTCAATTTCGGCGATTTTTGGCAATAGCTTCCTCAGTTCCAGCACCTCCAGCGGGCACTCCGGCCAATTATGCCGCCAGCAGACAATCAAATCGCATCCGCTTGCCTCGTGCATATGTTTCAGGAAATTGCGGCTTTCATATTCAAATTCGATTCTCGCGTATTGCCACCTCTCATCTGCCACCCGCCGCATCGCCTCGCAATCCGGAAATTCCGGTTGCAGCCGGTGCACCACAAAACCCAGCTGCTGCGCCAACGCGCCAAATAGAAACACCACCCCCATTTCGTTGACCGGCCCGTATGCCAGCGGCCCCGGCCACATCGGCGGCCCATAGGTTGGCGCTTTGAGCATGGCCCTGAGCCACTTTTCAGGCTTGCTCGCGGGCAGCATTCCTGTGGTCTTCACAAGCGCCAACTCATCCTTCCACTCTTCCGCCAGCCCGAACTTCTCGGCAAAGAGCTTTAAGGCGTGTGGCACCTGCCGCCAGCCGCCAAAGCGGCGGACCAGTGGAGTGGTGGTGTAATGGCTGTGGTGTTCATATTCACTTTGGGTAGGCAGCTTCTTCAGCTTCCGCACAATGCCGGCCCATCCGATGAACAATTTTTCCAACGAGATTTTATGTCCACGGCCGCCAAGCTCATTTCTTTCCAGATTGCACGCCTGAAGCGCGCCTATGTAGCCACCGAAATGCTTGATGATGTTCCGGTGCGATACATCCGTCATCTCCAGAAGTTCCATGAGGGTCGGCACATGCCGCAATTTTCCCGTGCAGTCCAGGATCACGTCCATGATTTCCTGCTTTGTCATACTTTCCTCCCAAATAAAAAAGCCACCCTGCGGGTGGCTCCGGTTTATTGATTTTGTTGGTTTCCGATCACGGCGATTGCGCGCGATTACGGCGATTCATCCAGGCACACTTTTACTGGGCAGTCCTTCAAGGGGTTTTGAAGGGCGAAAGCAGCTTATCAGTGCTGCTTCCCGGTGCAGGCCTTTTCGAGCTTTGCTCAGCTCCCCGACGCCGCTCTCGGTCAAAACATTTTGCATTCTTGCAGAATTCAATAACAATGTCAATAGATATTGTCTAAAAATGTCTAAGCCGGACAGTTGACTCCGGCGGCGGATGGCCCGCGCTTCCTCACGCGCTTCGGTCCACGAGACAAGTATCAGCTCTTGTCAATTTTTAAAGTCTGTCATCCCGAGCGAAGCGCCTCAAGAATGTCTGTACGAAGTTGCTGATGGGCGCGCAGTCGAGGGACCCCGAAAATATATCCACCGTCATGCCGTTTCAGGGAGTTTTACCCATGCTCTGTCCTCGAAACACCATTTTCTGTCCCCAATGTTCGGCCAGGTCTGCCCAGCGCGAATTCATCTTCTCAATCAAAGCAATCTTCTTCGAGCGCCGCCAGCGCTTGATCTGCTTTTCCCGCGCGATGGCCATCCTTACGTCTTCAAAATGCTCGTAATAAACCAGACGGTTGCATTTGTATTGACGGGTGAAGCCCTCGATCTCACCTGCTTTGTGCTGCATTATGCGGGTAAGGAGAGCGCCGGTGATGCCGGTGTGCAGCGTGCCGGAGAGACTCGCCATCATGTAGACCCAATACTCGTGCTCTCGTACTGTCATTCAGGGGCGGAATCATAGCATGGGGAAATCGGAAGAGAACTCTCTGAGGCACTACAACGGCGGACACATTTCCGGGGTCCCTCGACTGCGCGCCGATGAGCGACTTGTGGCAAAGATTCTTCAGGCGCTCCGCTCGGGATGACAGTTTGGTGGGTTTTCGCGTTGGTGGGTTTTCGCGTGGCGGGTGGAGGTCCGCGCACACCGAAATGAAGCGCGCGCTTTAAAAAATGAACCGCTCGCTTTACTTTATTCGTTTCTTGCAATCGTTCATCAATTTTCGTTGACACGATCCATATATTTCCGACAATATGGGGAAATGATCAAGCACTCCACCCGCGAAGCGGCAAAGAAGCTGGGCATTAACTATGACACTCTTGCCCACTACATCGCGGAGGGAAAAGTTCCCGCGCCTGAGATCGTCACCGTGGGACTCCGTGTCGTTCACATGTGGACCGACGCTGAAATCGAAAACGTCCGCCAACTCCTGCCCAAGATCGCCAACGGCAGGAAAACGAGGTATAAAAAGCTTCGCAAGCAAGAGCCGCAGGCGGGGGCGCCTGCGCTCCAAAAGAAGAAATAGAAGAAATAACCACAACCATTTGGCCAGTTGCTATTTGCCAATTGCTAATTGCTCAAATAACGGGCAGCGCCCGGTGTTCGACCACCGAACGCGCCCTAACCAAAATCGCCTTAAAGGGAGGCAATCATGGCTACGAACAAAGCTAAACGCTCCATCCACCTTGCGCAACATCATCCTCAACCCAAACCCCAACCCGCAGAAGCCCTGCCGGTAAGGGCCCACGCTTACCGCTGCCTGGCGGAAATGAACAACGGGCTTGAACAGGCCCTGCACGGCCTGCAAGAGCTGCAGAAGATTACATATTTCTCCTCCTCGGAAAGCCTCCATGGCATCCACAGCCTGCTTTCCCGGATTCAGGCGCAGGCCAACGGCAAAGCCATGGCCGTTCTCATCGAACGCGAAACCGCCAACGCCCGCCACTTCCAGCAGCTTTGTCTTGAATCGGAAGGCGCCGGCCGCTAAAGGCATCGCCGCCACGGGGCGCACAACCATGCGCCCCGTCCTCAAGTTTCCAGGCAGGCGCCGCGATGCTTTCTGGTTCAACGGGGTGGAGCAGGCATTGATGCCAAGTGATGGGCAAAAAAAGAACCCGCTTTGCAGCGGGTCAATGTGTTCTTGATTGTTTAAAGGCACTTCAGCATGCCGTTGTCATTCGCCAGGTCTCGATTGCAGGCTGCGGGAGCAACCGTGTTCGCCCAGGCCCCGTCGCGGGTTTTGCATTCGGCGTACAACTGCCCATTCTGCACGCGCGCATTTCGGCACGAACGCTGATACGTGCCGTAGGGTAAGGTGCAAGCCAGCACGCCGTTGGTATTGTAAATTTCATAGTTGCAGTAGCCCAGCGGCAGTGACGCCTCTTTCCAATCGCCGTTCACATTGCGGCAGGTAGCATAGAGCGTGTTCTTTTCGACATTGAGGTTGCGGCAGCTTGCCTTGTAGGAGCCGGTGGGAAGCGCGCTGTCGCCCTTGGCGCAGGTGAGATAGCCATCCATGTTCTCAATGCCGGAGCGGCACGCCTGATACTTATACAGCGTCGTGTTGTTGTGCACGCCGTTCATCTTCTTGCACGATGCCGTCAGGGTGCCGCCGCTCGCAACGCAACTGTCGCAGCTCTGGCGATAGCTGCCGGCAGGCACATTTGCGTTGTCACCGCAACTGGCCGCGGCGGACGATGCGGGCATGAGCACTATCGTGAGCAGCGCCGCGGAAAGTGGCATGAGAACTTTTCTGAATAGGTTCATTGATTTCTCCGATGAATCGTTGGTTGCCGATTGTTAGGTTGTGGCCTGTTTTCAGGCAGGGCAAGACACTGAAAGTCCTCAAAACACCCCGGTTATTTTTAGAGTGTGGTGAATGGCTCCCTGTAAAGCGCTGTAACTCTTCGGGCGGGTGGACCTGCGTTGCGCCAGTATGGTTGGTGGTTATGGGAAGCCCGTACAGCAGCCAAACAGTAAATCAAAATTGTCACCATCTTCCTTCGAGATCACCTGAGTATCTTCAGCGGTATTCTCCGAAGGAAATCATCTCCAAGGACCAAGGGGTCCGATTCCCTTCTCGCAATATCCCGTGGTGACGCCGGTAATTCCGTTCTCAATGTAGTAGTGCACGAAACCGGGCTTCGTTTCATTAAGTTTGTTCGCAGCCCGAGCGAGGTTTCTCCTGGACCGAAGCGCGTGAGGAATGTAAATCGAGCGGCAAGGTGGACCACTGCGGGACTGACCTGTTCAATCTTGTGCGTACCGACGGAAAATGGCTCATCGCCAGCATCGCCGATACCGGGCGGAAGGATTGTGCGGTGAAATAGAGCGGAACCTCAATCCTGTTTCTCTGTTCAAGAAGAAACCGGAGGAGCCTCCGGAATACAAACGAAAGCTCCTCCGGTCATAACGTCTATGTTTTGGGCAGCTATGGGCAGAAGCAAAAGTGATTTATACGCTGGCAGTCGGGAGGACAAAGTCCCGGGCCTGCGGACGCAAATAATGACGACGGATTGGCCCAGATCACAATGGCCGTCGCTACACAGAAGCTGAGTTTCAGGATTAGCATCGCCGTTTTCTTCGAGAGCATGTTTTTTTCCTTTCCCGCTCCGGTTGATCCAACGTGGGCAAAATGCCCAGCGCGTGTTCTAAGGGCAAACCAGAACAGAGAGTGATTGTCCTGCTGTAAAAGGGCCACTATCAAGAAAAAACCAACCCTATCTGACTCTTGGCGTTCCCGAAAAAGGATTCTAAAAAGAGGATTCGGAATTGTCTCTTGTTCTGATGGCCTGCGCTTTTGAAATCCGTGTACATCCGCGGTAAGGTTTTCCCGCCCTCGGCGTAAAATAGCGGCTAGATGACCACCATCCCCCAATCCGAAATTGCTCCAGCTCAGGCAAGCCCACAATTTGCCGTTCATAATCCCGCGACGCAGGAAACAATCGGCACGCTGCCAAACCTGGCGGCCGCTCAGATTGCGGAAGCTGTTGCCAAAGCCGCAGCGGCGCAGAAGCGCTGGGCATCTACCCCCGTCCGCGAACGCCTGCGCATTCTGGGGCGGTTTGGCGAACTGCTGTGCGACCAGAAAAGCGCGGTCGCGTCGGTGATCAGCCGCGAAGCCGGAAAACCCGAAGCCGAAGCGCTCTCCACGGAGATCCTGGTCGTCCTGGACACGGTGAAGTACCTCAGGAACAACTTGTTCGGCTTCCTGCGTCCTGAGCCGGTGCCGCATGGAAATCCCGCGATGAAGCTCAAACGCGGCCGGCTTCTGCGCGAACCCTATGGAGTAATCGGGATCATCAGCCCGTGGAATTATCCCTTCAGCGTGCCTTCGGTGCAGACGCTTACCGCGCTGGCCACGGGCAATGCCGTGGCGCTGAAGCCCTCCGAGTTCACGCCGTTCTCCTCGCTCGAACTCCAACGGCTGCTGCGGGAAGCGGGCCTGGACCCCGGCCTGCTCCAGGTCATCACCGGCGACGGCGCGGCCGGAGCGGCGTTGCTCTCCACCGGCATTCACAAGATCGTGTTCACCGGGAGCGTGGCCACGGGCAAACGCGTGGCCCAGGCAGCCGCGGCGCGGTTGCTGCCCGCGGTGCTGGAGTTGGGCGGAAAAGATCCTATGATCGTTCTGGCAGACGCCGATGTTGACGTGGCCTCGAGCGCGGCCGTGTGGGGCGCGTTCATGAATGCCGGACAGACCTGCCTTTCCGTGGAGCGCTGCTACGTGCATGAATCGATCTACGCCAAGTTTCTGGAAGCCTGCGTCGCAAAAACCGGCAAGCTGCGCCTGGGCCATTCCCACCCTTTGCGCCGCGATCAGTCTGGTGAATACCAATCTACGCCAGCGCAAAGGATGGGGCACCCTGGCACGGATGAGGAAATCGACGTGGGCCCGATGATCCATGAGCGCCAGTTGCGCACGGTGCAAGCGCACGTTGAAGACGCTATGGCACGCGGCGCGCGCCTGCTGGCCGGCGGCACGGCGTTGCCCCAGCTTGGCCCAAACTTTTTTGCCCCCACGATCCTTGCCGACGTCGACCACTCCATGACCATCATGCGCGAAGAAACGTTTGGTCCCGTGCTTCCCGTCCGCAGCTTCAAGACGGAAGACGAAGCCGTGGCGCTGGCCAACGATTCGGAATACGGCCTGGCCGCCAGCATCTTCACGGGCGACCGCAAGCGCGGCGAAGCGCTGGCGCAGCGGATCGATGCGGGAACCGTGATGGTGAACGACGTGCTCGCCTGCTTCGGCATCAGTGAAGCTCCGCATGGCGGCGTAAAAGCCAGCGGCATCGGGCGCACGCACGGACGCTTTGGCCTGGAAGAGATGGTCTGGCCCAAGTATGTCGATTCAGACCGGCTGCCGCGCATGAAAAAACTCTGGTGGTACGGTTACGGCCCGGCCTTTGCCGCACAAATGAACGGATTTGTTGAGCTGCTGTTCGCGAAAAGATTAACAAATCGCCTGAGAGGAGCGCTGAAAAGCACACAATCCTATCTCCGCCGCCGGCTTCTTTGAGAGTAAAATCAGCTGTAAGGCGAATGGAGCTTAACAAAGTGGCATTGAAACATTCTCATCTGGTCTACGATTGGAACACGGTCCCGGGCGCTGAATGCAAGCCTCCCCGGCAGGTCACGCTGGACGATGAGTCGCTGCGCGACGGCCTGCAATCGCCTTCGGTGAAAGATCCCGCCAGTGAAGAAAAACTCAGGATCCTCCACCTGATGGAAGACCTGGGGATCAACTTTGTGGACATCGGCTTGCCGGGAGCCGGACCGCGCGCCGTGGCCGACGTGGAACTGCTGGCGCGGGAGATCGCCGCTTGCCGCTTGAAGATCAAGCCCAACTGCGCCGCGCGTACCCATGAAAACGACATTCGCCCGGTGGCCGAAATCTCACAGCGGACCGGCATTCCCATTGTGGTCGCGTGCTTCCTGGGCTCCAGCCCCATCCGCCGCTACACGGAAAACTGGACTGACGACTTTCTCCTGCGCACCACCGAGACTGCCGTGACCTACGCCCGCTCACTCGGGCTGGAAGTGATGTACGTGACCGAAGACACCTCCCGGTGCGACCCGGAAACGGTGAAGCGGCTTTACTCTACTGCTATTAACTTTGGTGCAACATCGATTGTCCTCTGCGATACGGTTGGGCACGCGACGCCCAGCGGGGCGCAGGCGCTGGTGCGGTTCGTGCTGGACGAGGTAGTTCGGCCGTCGGGACAGAACATTCGCGTGGATTGGCATGGCCATTCCGACCGCGGCCTGGCGGTCGCCAACTCTCTGGCCGCGCTGGCGGCCGGGGCAGACTGCGTCCACGGCACCGCGCTGGGGATCGGCGAGCGTGTGGGCAATACGCAGATGGACCAGATGCTGGTCAACCTGAAGTTGATGGGCGTTTCGCCATGGGCAGAGCAGGACCTGACGAAATTGAAGGACTACTGCGTGACCGTGTCGCAAGCCACGGGCGTACCTATCCCGCGCAACTATCCTGTCATGGGTGAAGATGCCTTTCGTACAGCGACGGGAGTACATGCCGCCGCTGTCATAAAGGCATTCCGCAAGGGCGATATTGAGCTGGCGAATACCGTCTACTCCGGTGTACCCTCTCACTACTTCGGCCTGGAACAGATCATTGAGATTGGCCCTATGTCCGGCAAATCCAATGTGATTTTCTGGCTGGAGCGCAAAGGTATAACCGCTTCTGAAGAGCTGGTGGACCGCATTTTCCAGCGGGCCAAAGCTTCGGACAGGTGCCTTACGGAAGAGGAAATTCTCGCCTGCTGCCAGAAAGTTTCAGCCGGCGCTTAGCCGGGTTAGGACGATCGAAGGCGGGCGAAACTATTTTCCCTGAAGCGGGTTTGGATTAGCAACACTCTGAACTTTCCTTTAAAGGAGAACGAATGAAGAAGCTATTCACAATCGCGTGCACGCTGGTCCTCGGTAGCGCCCTGAGCTTTGCCCAGGCAACCCAGACACCTCCGGCAGGCGGAACCACCGGCACAAGCACCACCAAGACAGACACCGGCAAGACCAAGAAACATCATCATGCCAAGAAGGGCGCCAAGAAGACGACGAAGAAGAGCGCTCCCGACACCACGCCGGCCCCGAAATAAAATAGCGGAAATCTGGTTTTACAAGCGGCCTGCAACTGGCCGCTTTCTTTTTTTGCGCTTCTCTGTACAATATTGCAACCGACATTTCCCCCAGAAATCGATTTGATTTCAGAACCTGATTTTCCACTGAAGGAGACTGAATGAAGAAGCTACTTACCATCGCGTTTGCCATGCTGCTGGGCGCTACGCTCTCGGTTGCGCAGGCAACCGGCGGGACGACCGGATCAACGGATAAGCCGGCAACCGGCAAACCCGCAACATCCACCAAGACCAAGGGCCATAGCCATAAAAAAGGCGGGAAAAAAGCTAAAAAGAGTTCAGGCACCAGCACCCCGGCGCCGAAATAACTCTCTGGAAATTTTTTCAAGGGCGGCCCGGCATGGGCCGCCTTTCTTTTCGCCGATCCCATGTCCGTACACGTCATATAGTATTGGTGCAAGAGATGGCCAGCCGTCCTCCGATTTCTGACGCTTCACGGCTCTCGCCCCAGCGGGAGGTCGCCCGCATTGCTGAAATGCGCGGCGTGCACGCTGCTTTCGGCTCCCTGCACAACCAGGAGATGGAGTTGCGGCGCTGGCAGCGCGAGCTGACGGAAATTCCCGCGCCTCCTTTTGGCGAAGCCGCGCGCGGTGCATGGCTGCGCCAGAGATTTACGGCGCTCGGCCTGGAAGATGTCCAGACAGACGACCTGGGCAACGTGCTCGGGTTGTTGCACCGCGAGCCCGAAGCGCCGCTCGTTGGCGTGAGCGCGCACCTGGATACGGTCTTTCCTCACGGTACCGCGCTTGAGACACGCGAAGAAGGCACGCGACTCTATGGTCCCGGGATCAGCGACAACGCCGCCGGTGTGATCGCCCTTCTGGCTATCGCCACGGCGCTCAAGCGGGCACAGATCAAGCCGGCGACGAACATTGTTTTCATCGGCAATGTCGGTGAAGAGGGCGAAGGCAATCTGCGTGGCATGCGGCTCCTTTTTTCCGTGCCGCAATGGCGCGATTCCATCCATTCCCTGCTGGTCATCGACGGCGCCGGCACCGACACTTACGTGAACCAGGCTCTGGGAAGCCGGCGGTTTGAGATCACCTTCCGCGGCCCCGGCGGCCACTCCTGGAGCGATTACGGCGTTCCCAACCCCATTGTTCTGCTCGCCCGCGCGCTGGCGCGTTTCAGTGAGGTGCATGCGCCGGAATCGCCGCGCACTACGTTGAATGTTGGCGTGATCTCCGGCGGGACATCGGTCAACTCGATCCCTGAATCGGCCACGGCCCGCGTGGACCTGCGTTCCGCTTCCATGGAAGAGCTGCAAAAACTGGAAGACCGCCTGCGCGAGTGCGTGGCCGAAGCCTGGAGCGAGGTCCCGCTTTCGCATCGCGCGGGCGAACCGAAGGTCACGCTGGCCATTGAGAGCATTGGCGACCGTCCCGCGGCCGAGCTTCCGGCGAATGCGCGCATCCTTCAGATCGTGCGCGCCGCGGACAAGCACCTGCGCATAGAATCCTTTCCGCGTCTCGCCTCCACCGATGCCAACGTTCCTCTCTCGCTTGGCATAGAAGCCACCACCATCGGCGCGGGCGGAGACGGCGGCGGTGCGCATACCTTGCGCGAATGGTTTGATTGCAGCAATCGCGACCTGGGACTGAAACGAATTTTATTGGTTTTACTGGCTCTTACCGGAGTGCATGAATGAAAATCCTCTTGGCTGTGCTGGTGGTGCTCACAATGGCAAGTTTGTCTTCCGCGCAACAAACGCAATCGCCCGCTGATGTAATTTTTGTGAATGGTGACATTTATGCTGGAGCACCGATGGGCGGAGTTTTTTCAGGATTCAAACCGCCGCAGCCGCCCGGCCGCCAAAATGCCATCGCCGTCGCTGGCGGCAAAATCATCGCCGTAGGTCCGAACGCGGAGATTCAGAAACTCAAAGGCCCCAAAACTCAGGTCATCGATCTGGGTGGACACTTTGTGATGCCCGGCTTCAATGACGCGCATGTGCATCTGGGCTCCGGCGGATTTGAAAAGCTGAACGTCGACCTGGTGGGATGCAAGTCGCTCGATGAGATGAAGCAGCGCATCGCTGCACGGGCCAAAACTGCCGGAGCAGGAGAGTGGGTTGTGGGCCGCGGCTGGGACCATACGTTGTGGGCGGAGCAAAAAACGCCGACGCGTGCGGACATCGACGCGGTCACAGGCGACCATCCCGCAATCTTTAATCGGGTGGACGGACACATTGCCATCGCCAACAGCGCAGCACTGAAAGCGGCAGGAGTCAATGCGCAAACACCAGACCCGCACGGCGGCAAGATCGATCGCGATGACAAAGGCGAGCCCACAGGCATTCTGCGTGAAACGGCGATGGGAGCGGTTTTCAGCAAGATCCCTCCGCCCTCGCAGGCGCAGCGGCGTCGTGCTGCCGAGTTGGCTCTCGAAGACGCCGCGCGCTGGGGTATCACCTCGGCGCAGGACAACTCTGACTGGGAAGACTTCCTGACCTATGAGCAACTGGAAAAGGAAGGCAAGCTGACGCTGCGTATCTCCGAGTGGCTCCCCTTCGATGCTCCTGTCGCCGATCTGAAAAAGCATCGCGCACACCATCCGGCCGGCGATCCCATGCTCCGCACGACCATGCTCAAGGGCTTTATGGACGGCTCGCTGGGCTCGCGCACCGCCGCGATGCTCGCGCCGTACGATGATGATCCCAAAAACGCGGGGATTCCGCGCTACGAACAGGAACCGCTGAACGCCAAAGCGGCGGAGCGAAGCAGCGCGGGGTTCCAGCTGGGCTTCCACGCCATCGGCGATCGCGGCGCGCGCATGGCCCTGGATGCGTTCGACTACGCGCTCGCCAAGAGCGCCGGGAAAGACGCGCGCTTCCGCATTGAGCATGACCAGGTCATCGCGCCAGAGGATTTTGCGAAGTTCAAGAAGCTGGGCGTCATCGCCTCTGTTCAGCCAAACCATCTGCTCACCGACATGAACTGGGCGGAGTCGCACATCGGCCCGGCGCGAGCCAAACACTCTTACCCGTGGAAGGAATTTGAAGATAACGGCATCGCGCTGGCCTTTGGCACGGATTATCCGGTGGAGCCGATCACTCCCTTCCGCGGCCTCTATGCGGCAGTCACGCGCAAGAATGAAGCCGGGACCAAAGAGTATTACCCCGAGCAAAAGCTCGCCATCGACCACGCTATCTTTGCCTACACCACCGGCGCCGCCTATGCCGAGTTCGCGGAGAAAGAAAAAGGCCGGCTCACGCCTGGCATGCTGGCCGACTTCGTGGTGCTCGACCGCGACATCACCAAGGTCGCACCGGCGGAGATCCTGAAGACGCGCGTACTGCGCACCGTGGTAGGAGGCAAGACAGTGTATGAGGCAAGGTAAAGGGCCGGTAACAACCATCTAGTTATTTATAAGCAATCTATAGCTCAGATTTGGTTGTAAACTAGCCAGCCAAAGCAGACCCTTTAGAGTTCGAGCGTGCCGTGAAGGTACAAGCGTGCCCTGCCGGCGATCTTCACGCGATCGCCGGCGATTGCGCACTGCGCGTATCCACCCCGGGCGCTGAGTTGTCGCGCACGGAACGTGTCCTTCCCCAGCCGTCCCGACCAATAGGGAGCCAGTATGCAATGTATCGAGCCGGTTGCGGGGTCCTCATCGATGCCGGCCGACGGTAGAAACATCCGGCACACGTAATCTACGTCACCCTCTCCGGGAGCCGTAACAATCGTTCCGCTCCCAGCGTCGAGTTTGGCGAGAGCGGCAATATCGGGCGAGAGCGTTCGCACTTGCTCGGCCTGATCCACCACCACGAGGTAATCGCGCGATTTCATGACGAGCGCCGTTTTCAGGCCCAGGGCTGGCAGGAGCCCGACTGGCGCCTCACATGGTTGAGGCGGCATGGCGGGAAAGTCCATTACAAAACCGTCCTGGCCCTGGGCGACGGTCAACATGCCGCTGCGGGTATGGAAGCGCACCGGCCACACGGTGTGCTTCCGCAGCGCGAGCACAAAGGCGGATGCCAGGGTCGCGTGCCCGCACAGGTCGTCCTCGACTACGGGTGTAAACCAGCGCAAGTCGAAATCACCATCAGCGCGAGGAACAACAAACGCGGTCTCGCTGTGCCTGTTCTCAGCCGCAATTTTCTGCATGACGCTATCCGTGGGAAAAGCGGAAAGAATGCAGACTCCCGCCGGGTTACCTGCAAAGAGCTCACCCGTGAATGCATCAACGTGGTAATACGGAATTGCCATGTCGTGCTCCTCTAAGCTAGTGGATCCCTCTGAGAAATGGGCCATCAGGATCGGTAATCGTGGGGCGGAAGAGCGATCGCTCCTGCAAACCAGAGCGTCGAGCCGTTACTGCGCCGCCTCTGTCTGTGCCTCGGCGGCAGCTTCCGGGTGCTTCCGGTTCTTGTGAGAATCACGCAGAATCCAGGCCAGATACCACACAATCAAAGCGTTGACGGCAAGGATCCCCCACTTGACCGCAGTGGGATGCCGCGCCAGTTCGTAAATCTCATAAGGCATATACATGGCGCCGCTTACCAGCGCGAACCACTCGGCCCACTCCTTTTCCAGCCACAGCCCGGCCGCCTCAACAAAACGGATGGTGACGTAAGCGAAAGCCAACAGCGCCCAGATGTGCAGGTTTTCATGATTCACGCGGGCCGCGCCCCGCATAATGGACCGGGCAATGTGGCCATCGGGACTGAGGTGGAGCACCTTTTGCAGGAAATGAAGCAGATGGGCAGCAACAATCTCCAGGTCCTTGTGCCGCAAGGTAACAAGCCAAACTCCAACCACCAGCCCCATCAGACCTTTGCCCGCCTCGAACAGGGCAACCCCGCGCAGTCCAAAATGCTTCATGATCAGGTTTTTGTTGGTTTTCATGGGCCTGAAGGGCAAACTTCTATTCTATATGCCACCATGCCTCACCGCCGCGCAGAGACTCGTGGCATCGGCCTGCGACAGGGCACCCTTACAAACAATGACGCTCCTCTGACACGAGAAATTACATCGTGCCGGAAGCGCTCCTCGTGCTATGTCAGCGGCCGGCTGGAGCAGGCGCTACCCCGAAGGTATACAGATACTTGTGACTATCGGCCAGCGTGATGGCCACGCTGACGATGGAATTGCCGGGCGCGCCGGCTGCGACATGCACGATGAAAGCATTGCTTTCTTTGCTTACCGTCGCCGGCCCTGAAGCCACCGTCACATTTGAGTTCCCGGTGGTAAAACGTGGATCGAGGAAATGTATCGGGACTGTTCCTCCGGGAATGCCTTGTGGGCGCGCGGCGATAAAGAAATTCTTGAAATCGCAACCCAGGCGGGAGTGTGCAGAGAGGGCCGGCGACTGGACCATGCCCCTGGCAAGAATCTGCTCCAGGACAGCCACGTCTTTTACTGAGACAGATCCGTTGTCGTCGAGATCAGCAGCCGCCAGGCACGATATGCCGGAGCCGCCGGCGTGCGCAACATGGGCGCGCAAGAGCTTGAGGTCTTCCTGGTCAACCTTGCCGTCCTCATTCAGGTCGCCCAGCACGAAAAGCGGGACGACGCCGGATTCAAAGCTCCTGATGGCTTCGCGTTTCTTCTCGTAATCGGGTGGAAGCTTCTTCTGCTGCGCTTCCCCAACGGCAAGAAATACGGCCCAGACGCAAATCAAACTGGCAATGGCTTTGTAGCCGGCTGACATAGCTGACATCGGGTTTGTCTCTCCATTCCGTAACCATGCTCACTTGCTGGACTCTTCGCCATAACCTCCACGGGCGTGTGCAGGAGGTTTGTCCTTGGCGTAGCCGCGATCGGCGTAACGGCTGGTGGACGATTCTCCGGCTTTCGCTCGCAGGGCGTCGATCAGGCCCGAGTAACTGGAGGGTGACCCCGCCGGCAGGTCCTTCCGTCTGGCGGTTTCGGCATCGAGCGGATCGCCGATATAACTCTTCTGCCAGCCGATGCTGCCGTTGCTGCACGTCTCCGTATTGGTGGCCGTTGAAGTGGAGGAATCCGCCTCCCACCCGGCGTGATTGGGACAGGCGATGGCCGAGGCCTGCGAGCAGGTGGCGGTCGTCAGGTTGTTCAGTTCATCCACCACCTTGGGTGTGAGCCCGCCGTAGCAGCTGAAGTCTGAAGTAAACCAGCCGCAAACATTCTTGTTGGCGGCGCGGTAATTGCCGGCATGAAATTCAGCGCGATACAGATAGTCGCCCGTGTACTCTTTCCACTCCCAATTGCCGCAGGCCAGCGTTTCCGTCTTGCGGGCTTCCGCGCCGTGACCATTCACGATTTCAATGGCGAGTTCAACGCCTTTGGCCACTTTTTCCCGGTGGGCGGCAATCGCATCCCTGATCTTCTTCCACTCCGGCGTATTGTGTGCGCGGGCCGCTTCCTGGTCTTTAGGATCGGGCGTGCTGGTGTAGGAAGCCACGCCTTCATACCCGTAGGTGTGGGGGAGAGGAATCTCCCACAAATCGGGCGCAACGTAGTCCGTGTCGCAGCCGGCCGCGGTGAGCTTCTTGCTCAGGCTCTCCATGTCAAACTCCCAGGAAACGTTGTGACTGAAGTCGATCACCAGGGCAACGCAGCCCTTGCCGCGCTGCGGGCAATCTTCCTCTTTCTTCTTCTTTTCCGTGGTGGCGACCGGCGTGGGCGTTGGGGATGGAGTGTGCACCGGCGGATTTTCATTGTTGCCGACCGTTATTGGTTTGTCGGTTTGCAGTTCGGGCTGATCGTGAAGAAATGGAATCAGCGTCCCATCGATGTTGAAGCTCCCGGCCCGTTTCGCCGTGATGGTCCCATGATGCTCATACTTGCCCTGGCCATAGCCAAAGGTAAACGCCAGCTTGTCGCCGCCGCTCATGATCACGGTGCCGGTGGACATGTTCTCCAGCGTGAGCACCAGAACACCGGGCTGCGAGGGAGTAGGCGGCTTGAAGTCGGGCAGGAATTTTCGGATCACGTCGGGATCCATGAATTCGGGGACCTCGCCGCTGCCAAACCATGCCTCCTGGGGGATGGTCTCGACTCCCTTGATAAAGACATGAAACGCGGTGGACTCTCCCTTCATCAGCTTCAATCGATCAGCCGACATCTGCAGCGCCAGCACCCATGACCGCACGCGCGCGCTGCGGCCCTGATCATCGATGGTCCAATCGGCCGGGCCGGGCGGCAGGTTGCCGGGGACCAGGCAATAGACACCTCTGGGGGATTCAGCCAGCAGCGTTACCGGAAAACCATTCACGCGGATAACAGTGCGGTCACTATCGCCCGAGAACGGGCCGTGAATGCGCTGGAGCGCGCCTGCCAGGTTCAGAGGAGGAAGGCTAAAGCTTTTGGGAAGCGGAAATGCGGGAGCAGCGCCGTCGATGAGAGGGATGCGCGTGCTCCAACCATCGTCTTCGCGGCCCCCAGTGCGGAACAAGCGAATGGAGAGGTCCTTGGCAACCGTAAACCGGAAGGGATGGTCCGCCGGCAAAACCGTGCCGTCAGCGATGCGCAGCGAATAATTGCTGAGCAGGTTCGCCGGTGTCGCGCCCGGCACGCCCGGGACCAGTCCTTTAACCACGCGCATGCCGGGAATGCTGCTGTAGTCGTTGGGGTTGGTGACAACGCTGCCTGAAGCGGTTTCACCCGCGATTACGTCTCTGGGCACAATCACGCCAATATCGACCGGCGGCGTTTTCTGGGCGTGGGCGGCAGCGGAAAATGCCGCAATCAAGACAAGCGAAAGCGCAAACCTGCTTCTCAGGGAACGGCCTTGGCGGGTGAATCCAGGCATTCTTGACCTCGCGCGTTGGCGATCACAAATTGGCAATGAAGCCGATTATGCTACCACTTCCCGCCATGAAACTTAATGCCGAAATTGGAACACAGCGGACGTGACTGCGGCCACCGGCATCTAAGCCGTAGTGACTCGCAGCAAAACGCCGCTGACCAAAGCATCTATCATGAGGATTAGCGCGATCAAAAACGCGATTTGGCGAACGGTAGAGGCCGTGCCGGAAAAACATACGCTGCAGATGGCCGCCGCGCTTTCCTACTACTTTGTGATTTCGCTCTTCCCTGCCTTCATTTTTCTTTCCGCGATCCTCGCCTACATGCCGGGTGCGAAGCCGTTTGACCAGGTGCTGGGATTGATGTCGGGGTTCGTGCCGAAGGACTCTCTTGAACTGCTGCGCAAGGTGCTTGCCACCGTAGTCACGCCCAACCGCGGCACGCTGCTTTCCTTCGGCGTGCTGGGAACGCTGTGGACCGCCTCCGGCGGCTTCGCTGCAGCGATCGAAGCTCTCGACATCGCTTATGAAGTTGACGAAGCCCGGCCTTTCTGGGTCACTCGGCCGCTGGCCGTGGGATTGACGCTTCTGGTGGGAGTGCTTCTGTTCATTGCTCTGGCTGTGATGATCGTCGGACCACAATTTGGAGCGTGGCTGGCCGAACGCACAAATCTTTCGTGGCTTTTTGCCGCGGCCTGGCCATACATCCACTGGACGATTGCGGTGCTCTTCACCGTGCTGGCGGTGGAGGCGCTCTATTTTCTCGCGCCCAACGTGAAGCAGCGTTTCTGGACCACGCTTCCCGGCGCTGTGCTGGCCGTAGGATGCTGGATCGGCCTCTCCTACGGGCTAGGGGTGTACTTCCGCAGCTTTGCCAACTTCAACAAGACTTACGGCACCATGGGAGCGGTCATTGCCCTGATGGTGTGGCTCTACTGGACCAGTTTTTTCATGCTGGTTGGCGCCGAACTGAATTGCGAGCTTGCCAAGGAGAGCCGCCAGGGCAAAATCAAACAGGATGAAGACCCAAGCGGGCTGACCGGACTGAATCTGGCCGCGTAAAAAGCCAACCACGAAGGACACTAAGGAACACAAAGTAGAGTATCCATGGCACAGTCCTTACTTCGTGAGCCTTTGTGTCCTTTGCGGCAAGCCTCATCTTGCCGACTTAAACAATGCAAACACCGCGCCCTGAGGGTCGGCGACAATGGACCACGTGCCTACGTTTTCCATCTTGCGCGCGGGCATCAGGATTTTTCCGCCGAGCTGCGCGGCCTTGCTGGTGGCAGACTCGGCATCGGCGACCTGAAAATAGATCAGCCAGTGGGGCGGAGCGTTGGGATTGCGGTGCGTGGACGGAGGAATCCCGCCGATAAAATCTTCGCCGTTCTTGATGTGAATATAGCCGGAAGGATCTTTTTCATCCTTCGTGAGCTGCCAGCCAAACAGCTCAGAATAAAACTTTCCTGCACGCTCTGGATTCGGGGTGCTGAGATCCGCCCAGCAGAATGTGTTATCGACGCCGCCAATAGTCGTTCCTGCGTGGCTCTTGGGCTGCCATAAAGAGAAGATCGCTCCGGTCGGGTCCTGGAGCACCGCCATCCGGCCCACTTCCATCACGTCAAACGCCGGCGCCAGCACGGTGCCGCCGGCCTGCGCGGCCTTGCTCACCGCCTGGTCAGCGTTTTCCACGGCAATGTAGACCATCCAGTGCGGCGGGACGCCTTGCGCGCGCTGCTCCTTGCGCATGGTGTAGGCAGCTCCGGTATCGCGTCCGGAGAGCTTGAACATGGAATAGAAATCATCGGGTCCGATGGGACTGTCGACGACAGACCAGCCGAAGAGTGATGTATAAAAGTTTTTGGCGGCACTCTGGTCCGTTGTCGCCAGCTCGACCCAGCAGAAAGACCCGGCAGGATGTTTATCGATATTTGCCATAGCGAAGAAAAGTATACGCCTGCGGCGTGAAACGCGCGCTAACGGACCCTGTTAAGCGAGGTTGTTTCCGGCGGATCGACCCTGGCAAACAGAACTTCCCACCTGTGGTGCTTGCCCGTGGGAGCGACTCGATTACCGGGAAAAGTATGGCTCAGCAGTTCAGGCCGGGAGATGCGAGGAATTTCAATCCATCGCCAGCCGGGGATAGGACCGCTGCTTGCGCCCGCCACCTGATAAGCCAGCAACCGGACTTTGCCGTTTTGAATCCCGTAGTCGTGCGGTTCGGTGATGCGAGCTTTGCCGTCAAGATAGAAACTGAGCAGCCGCTTTTGCTGAATGGCAGCCAGAATCAGCCGATGAGTTTCTGGATCGATCCCCGCGGGAGCGGGCGTTTGCGCATACAACGGTTTGCTCGTCTTCATGCTTCCCTTGCTTGTTCGATTTTAACGCTGCTCAACACGAATCCTTTTAGAGATCTGGGAATGTCTGGGAGTCACCAGAGATTTACTCGATGCTGCATGGCGTAGAGGTAATCACGGGTTTATCGGCGATGCTGCCGTCTTCGCGCATCATATACTCTTCCATCGCACAATCAGTTTGCTGATACTGTTTGCCGTCAAATTTGTAGAGAGTCAGCCCATGCATGCTTGCCGAACCATGTGACGACGTCATTAAATCACGATAGCCATGTGTTCTCGTGCTTTGCACGGAGAAGCCCTGGACATTGCCCGTTGCTAAGAGGACTTCGAAAGCCTTTCCACTCTTGTGCAATACCCAGAAACCGCAATTGCCCGTGGGGCTGCAGTTGCAATCATCGGAAGCCTGAACAAGCAATTCTGCCTGGGCGGCAGAGTGCAAAGCAGCGCGCGCAATCCGGATGCTGTCAAGTTCTTCCGCAAGTGACCTTTCCGACGAGACACATGTCCCCGGATCAAGGCCCTTGAAGACGGTACCGATAATTGCGTCTTTCTCGCTCCCGGACAAATGCGATTTGCCCATATATTCAACGCGAATGCCAGACGGACGCATGCGCTGGGGGAAAGGCGTCTGCACCGCCAACGCCAAAGCAGCCACACACAACAATACAAGCCAGATCAGCCTGCCAATCATGCTGGCCAATTATGGCACAGCCAGCTTCACAAATGAGAATGCGCCGTATACACTCACGCGAGATGATCCGTCGAATACTTCTTTGCTTGCTCCTGCCGATGTCTAGCTTGGCCGCCTTTCCCCAGTGCTGCCCGGAAAAACCCACGGCAGAAAAACAACAAGTGCTGTGGCAGAAACTGCAGGAAGAACTTCGGGGCGTGGACCAGGGGCTGGACGGCGTGATGGGATTGGCGGTAAAAGACCTCACGTCTGGCGAGACCTTCTTTATACATGGCGATGAAATCATGCCTCAGGCCAGTTCCATCAAGATCGCGGTGCTGGCCACTCTTTATCTCCAGGCGCAGCAAGGGAAACTCAAGCTCACCGACGAATACGTGGTGCGCAGCCCAGACCTGGTCAGCGGAAGCGACATCATGCTGGGCCTGACGCCGGGCGTTACCCGCCTGACGTTGCGCGATCTTGCCACCATGATGGTGGCGGTGAGCGACAACAGCGCCACCAACGTGCTGATCGGCCGTGTGGGCATGGAGAGCGTGAATGCCATGCTGGACGGCCTGGGATTGCATGCGACGCGGCTGCGCCGCCAGATGATGGACCTGAAGGCTGCGGGCGAGGGCCGGGAAAACGTATCCACGCCGCGCGAGATGATGACCTTGCTGGAAACGATTTATCGCGGCAAGCTGCTCAACAAGGAACTGACCGCCGACTTCATCAAAATGCTGAGCACGCATAAAGAGAGTTCCCTGTTGCAAGGCCTGCCGGATGATGCGGTGGCCGCCAGCAAGCCCGGCGAACTGGAGGCCGTGCGCAACGACTCCGGAATCGTGCTGGTGAAAAATCGCCCATACATCCTCTGCGTGATGACCACGTACCTTAAAGACGAAAAAGAGGGCTCCGCCGCCATTCGCAAGATCGCAGCGCTTACTTACAGCTACTTTGACCGCGTGGGCAGAGCTTCAGAATACGGGCGCGTGGTGTCGCCGAAGTAAACCAGCACATGCGCGAAAAGCCATTGGTTCACAGCTAAGAGCGCAACGGAGCTCGGCGCCTTTCTGCCGCGGTCCGCGCATGGCATGCAATCGGCTACAATTTTAGGGTAATGACACGACGCAAAACGTTATGGTTGCTGGCCCTGCTTGCTGGCACACTTGCAGCCGGAGCGCAATGGAAGAAGACGCCGCTGCAGGCGCCCGCTCAGATTAACCCGCAGTTGTACCGGGCAGACGCCAATGCCACCGACGATATCAACCGCGCGCTGGCGACCGCCGTGAAGCAGCACAAGCGGATACTTCTGGATTTTGGCGGCAACTGGTGCCTGGATTGCCACATTCTCGAAAATGCGTTTCACCAGCCGCGCATCGCGCCTTTGCTGAACGACAATTTCGTTCTGGTCCACGTTGACGTGGGACGGTATGACAAAAACCTGGACCTGGCGAAGAAATACCACGTGGACCTGGGGAAAGGCGTGCCCTCGCTGGCGGTGCTGAATGCGCGGGGCGCCGTCCTCTACGCCACGGGAGATTTTGAGCGGGCCCGCGTGCTGAGCGAAGACGACGTGATCGCGTTTTTGGACAAGTGGAAACCGCCTTACCCCAGCAAGCCAAAATCGGGCTCGACGGGGGCCCCGCCCGCGCCGGCTAGAAAATAATCTTTGCGCTTTATGACGCCTGCAACATTCTTTCCACCTCAGCCACGAATTGCTGCGGCCCGTCTTGCTTTGACATTACCTTGTCCGGGCAGCTGTCGCGGTCGATGAAAAGGTTTCCATCCACCTGCATCAGCACTTTTTGCCCTGAATATCTCTTTTTGATCTCCTCGCAGAAATCCAGTCCCGGCCCGGCGAAGTGGCCGACGTCAACAATGACCAGGTCATACTCGCGCGCGGCGGCGAGCACTGCGCGGGCCGCATGCAGGTCGGCCGCGGTATCCACCCGATGGCCTTCCATCCGCAACATCAGCGCGCGCAGATGTTGCACGGTGTTATCACCGTTCACGAGCAGTATCCGGGGAACGCGTTTGGCACGAGACATGGGAACCACCTTTTCGAGTGATTGGGCTCTTCTCAGAGTACACGTGCCAGGCAGCGCGCTCATGGCCCGAATGCCTTAGTCCCCTCGAGTTTTCTTGCCGCCAGCAGGGGCGGCAATCGCAGCCTCATTTCAGGTGCTGGTTGAACCAGGCTGCCGCGCGCTCAATTACGTCGCGCTGGTGCGCCGGGTCAGCGAACATGTGGCCCTCATGCTCATAGACCACAAACTTGGTTTCAACACCCAAGGTCTTGAGCGCATGCCAGAATTCATACGATTGCGGCGTAGGACATTCGCCGTCACTGTCGCCCACCAGCACCAGCGTTGGCGTTTTGGCGTTCTTGATGAATGTGATGGGAGAACTTTTGGCATAGACCTGGGGATCGTCATAGACGGAGGCGCCGAAGAAGGGGACCATCCATTTGTCGATCTGGTTTTCTCCGTAATAGCTCTGGAAATTCGCCAGCCCCGCGCCGGCGACCGCGGCGGTAAAACGATTGGTCTGCGTGACCGCCCACATGGTCATGTAACCGCCGTAGCTCCAGCCGGTAATGCCGAGGCGATGCTCGTCAATGGGCGCTTCCTTGAGCGCCTGGTCGACTCCGGTCATGATGTCGCGAAAATCGCCGTAGCCAAAATCTTTTACGTTGGCGCGAGTGAATGCTTCGCCCTGCCCGAAGCTGCCGCGCGGATTCGGCAGGAAGACAAAGTACCCGGCCGCGGAAAGCGCCACGCCAAAGTTGTGCGGGCCCGGCCAAGTTGAGTGCGCCATGGAGCTGGGACCGCCGTGGACCTGCACCACCATGGGATATTTCTTTCCTGAATCATAGTCACGCGGATACAAGAGCCAGCCCTGCAAATTGAAGCCATCGTTCTGCCAGTGAATGCTTTTAGCATCGCCCCAGGCAGGCTTCAGGCCGGCGTTGCGCGAGGTAATCTGCTTCCACTTCCCAATAGCCCCCGCCCAAACTTCCGGCGGATGCGCCAGGGACTGGCGAATGACGGCTGCCGCAGCGCCGTCCGAAGAAAGAGAAATCGCGATGCCCCATCCGTTGGCGGTGAGCTGCTCGGGGGTGTGGGTAATCGTCTCAATGTTGCCGTTGGCCACTTCCACGGTGGCAACACCGCTCTCGCCATCCACATCTTCGCCGAAAAGAACCTTGTCGCCGCTGTGCATCCACGTCAGCCAGCTGGCGGAGGCCTTCATGCCCGGCGTGACGTTCTTCGCTGCGCCACCTTCGGCTGGAACCACAAAGATGTCCCCGCCCACCGCGGGCTCGTCACTCATGATGCCGGAGATAAAAGCGACGGACTTGCCGTCGGGCGACCATGCGGGCACGGCGATCTGCGAATCAATGGGCGGCTTGTAAATCGACTTCATGTCGCCACCGGCCGCGGGGAGGGTATAGACCTGCGCGATGTACCAGTTATTGTCGCCGTTTCCATGCGCGGCAGTGGTGACAAAGCGCTTGCCGTCAGGCGACCAGGCGTATTCGTAAACGTACATATCGGCGGGCGAGATTTGGTGCAGCTTGCCCGTGGCAACATCCACCAGAGAGAGACGCTGCTCGGTGACCGCATCTTGAATTACGCCGGTCTGCGGCTTTTCCGCGACCAGCGGGCCGGCGGCGCGCTCCGCGTTTTCAGTGAACAGGAGAGCGATGGTCTTGCCGTCAGGCGACCAGCCCGGTGCAGCGAGAAATCCCTTCACGGACGTGAGCTTGCGCGGGGCTCCGCCTGCCGCGCCGGCAAGATAGAGCTGCTGCTGTCCGGGCTTGCCGGAATCGGAAAGAAAGGCGATCTGCCTGCTGTCGGGCGCCCATGCTACGGCGCTCTCAGTGCTGCCCCCCGCAGTGATGCGGCGAGGCTTGGCAGCACTGATCTCCGCGGCATAAACGGCTGACCCGCCCTTCGCTATTTCCACCCAGGCAACCTGCTTGCCGTCGGGAGAGATGGCCACCTGATCAAAGGTGGTGGCGGCAAAGAGCGTGCGGACGACGTCATCCGCCGGCTTGGCGGTGTGGGCCCGTGGCGCGGCAGATTGCGCTTGAACAAGAGGAACCAATACGAGGCATGCGAATGCGAGGACAACAATCTTGCGCGCGGCGTTAGCCATTCAGTCTCTCCAGGGAAGGATTCGGTTCCTCAATATACAGGCGGCAAATTCAGGTGGCAAACAACACGGCAACCATCGATTGCGCGGCGGGATCAGGGGTTTGGGCGGCGCGGTATGGTATTCTCCAGGTCATCATGCGACATATTCTCTTTCTTACCGTACTTCTAGGCGCGTGGTGCCTGTCCGCGAGTCAAACCGGGCCAGGCAAGCAACCGCCAAAAGCGCAGCCCGCGCCGCAAACCCAACAGCCATCGCAGGGGAGCCGGGATTCTGACGCTGTGGTCCAGGAGCAGCTTACCAAAACAGCCGCTGCCACCATTGAATGGGACAAGTCAACCACTCCCGGAGCCAAGGCTGAAGTTCAGCTCATCAAGAAGGACCTGGACAATGGCAAAGGGGTGATGCAGTACCGGCTGAAAGTGACCGGCGCCCCGCAGAACAAGCTTTATAGCCTGATTGCCTGGCCCATCGTCCTTCCCGCGCCGGTAACGATGATGGATGGTTTAGCCATCGCGGCAGACGGCACGGTCGGCTGTCCGCCGGATTCCACCAGGAATTGCGCGCAACGCTTCAAAGGCGCGGAGTTGAAGCTCACCTACTCTCCCGGCGTGGGAGAAATTTTTCGTCACGCCCTGATTTCTGAAGACCACCAATCGCGGATCTTTTTCTCCATTGTTCCCGCGCCGATGATCGAAACCGACAAGTCTTGCAGCCTCGAGGTGGTGGAATTAAACCCTGGCTTTGGACTCGCCGTGGTCCGCGGCAAGGGCTTTCAACCCGGCGAAAGCCTGCTCTTCCACACGCAGTCTTATCAAGAGGTCCATGATCTTCAGCCGACTGTCAACCCGCAAGGGGAGTTTTGGGCCATGCTTTCACCCTGGGTCAAGGGCCGGACCACGGGGACAACGGAAGTAAGCGTGAAGGGCAAGAGCTGCGCTCCCAGATTGTCCTTTGAGTGGGGGTCGCAATAGCCCGGGATTGTTCCGTTGCGAATATCGAGCTGGGCCTTACGTTTTCTGCCATCCTGCGTCTAACGACGCATGCGGCCTGAATCTGCCGAGACCTTCTGTAATGCCTGTCAACGAGGAACACTATGAAATATATTTTGCAAGCATTCCTGTGGACGCTGGCCGTCACACTGGGCCCTGGTTCGTACGCGGCGGAGCTGCCCAAGCCGTTGCTGCTGGTGCTGAACAAACCTCAGGGCAAGCTTTTGCTGGTCGACCCCTCAGCCAAAAAGGTCATCGGCGAGGTTGCAACCGGCACGGGGCCGCATGAGGTCACAGTGTCGGCCGATGGCAAGCTGGCCTTTGTCGCCAATTACGGCGACCAGACGCCGGGCGAAAGCATTTCCGTCATTGATCTGGAGGCAAGGAAAGAGCTGCGCAGAGTGAACCTGGGCGCGCTGCGTCGGCCCCACGGGATTGTTGAGAGCAAGGGCAGGATTTATTTCACGGCGGAAGCGAACAAGGTGATCGCGAGATATGATCCCGCGACGGACCGTCTTGACTGGCTGATGGGCACCGGCCAGGACCTGACGCACATGCTGGTGATCAATAAAGAGCAGAACAAGATATTCACGTCGAATATTGTTTCCGATTCGGTTGGCGTGATGGAACCGCTGGGTCAGGGCGGCAACTGGCATTACACGGTGATTCCCGTGGGCAAGCGGCCCGAAGCGATCGATCTCTCGCCCGACGGGAAAGAGGTCTGGACCGCGCACTCCCAGGATGGCGGCGTCAGCGTGATCGATACCGAAACCAAGAAGGTGGTAGCGACAATTCCCGCGCTCACCAAGCATTCCAACCGGCTGAAATTCACGCCTGACGGCAAGCTGGTGCTCGTCTCCGACGCCGAGTCAAGCCAGGTGCTGGCCATCGATGTAAAAGAGCGAAAGCTGGTAAAGAAGATTGCCGTGGCCGAAGTGCCGTTGGGAATCCAGATCGCGCCCGACGGCCAGCGCGCTTACGTGGCCTGCGCGCAGGCCGGCCAGATTGCGATTGTTGATTTGTCCACGCTGACCCAGATCGGAGCGATCGACGTCGGCCCCGGGCCTGACGGCATGGCGTGGGTGCAGTAATCGCCGGGATCGCGCGGGATCGCCGCAATCGCCGACATCGAGAGCTGCCTAAATCGGAGAAGTCATTAACGGGAAGTAAACATTCCGCCCGTTTTCTCCGCGCCTCCGCGTCTCCGCGGTGAATGATTCTTGTTAACGCCCCGCTTTCTCCAGATCCGCTGCGGCGGAGTCGATGGCCGCGGCGTAGTCCTGCAAGGCCTGAGCGACGCGGGTGATTTCCTTCTCCGCCTCCTCATAGCGTTTTTCCTCGATGCCTTCGCGCACGCCGGGCAGCGTCTTGGCGCCGTAGCCGGTGTAAAAGCCGGGCGCGTAGATCAGGTGCTTGTACCAGGAGCGGCGGGGCAGGCCGTCAGGGTTGGTGAGCTTGCGCTCCGCCTGGAGCAGTTTCGCATTAAGCGCCTGGAGAGACTGTGCCGATGCATTCGCGCTGGTGAACGCCTTTACGGCTTTGGAGTAGCGCTGGGCGCTGCGGTCGAGCGCGTTTTGAGCGTTGT
This sequence comes from Terriglobia bacterium, assembly GCA_041488515.1. GTDB lineage: Bacteria > Acidobacteriota > Terriglobia > Terriglobales > Acidobacteriaceae > Angelobacter. The sequence goes on from JBGPPK010000006.1 coordinate 419,846, forward strand.
CAAGCGGGGCGAAATTGAGGAATGGCGGGACCTCTTCCTTCGGCGGCGCGACGGTGGGGCGGCGGGGGTCGGAGGCGGCGCTATAGACGCCATCGTCGATGTCCTGGTTGCGATTGCGGACTTGCTCCTGCTTGTCCTTCAGAAGGGTCTTCAACTCGTCAGAGTATTTGTGGATGGTGTCGGCGAAATCGGAAAAGTCGTAAGGCAGCACGTCGGCATCGGCAAAGCGCATCACCATGGTGCCGACGGTCTGCGAGAGCGCGCGTCCGTAGACAAAATCCTTGTCTGCGAAATTGGTGAACCAGTAGAAATCGTCGTAGATGGAATGGTAGATGCCGCCATCGTCCTCGCCGCCAAAACCGATATTGAGCGATGCCACGCCCAAATGATCAATGAACGTGGTGTAGTCGCTGCCCGATCCCAGCGGCCCGATGCGGAGGTCCGGCCGGGTGCGCGCATCTTTGCGGTCTTCCGGGCGTCCGCGGGTGAGGCGGGCGGCCTGGTTGCGTTTCCATGCGGAAATATTTTTCTCCGGGTCGGTAATGTCGCGGGACACGCTGTTGACGAACTTCTCCAGCGAATGCGAGCCCTGCGCCTCAAGAAAGCCGCGGCCATTGCCGTCGGTATTGATGTAAAGAGCGGCGTGCTGTTTGAGCTCGTCGCCGTGGTATTCGGCCCACTCGGTGGAGCCGAGCAACATGGGCTCTTCGCCATCCCACGCGCAATAGATAATGGTGCGTTTGGGCTTCCATCCCTGCTTGAGCAGTTCGCCTAGAGCGCGGGCTTCTTCAAGCAACGCAATCTGTCCGGAAATGGGATCTTCCGCGCCGTTGACCCAGCCATCATGGTGGTTGCCGCGGACGATCCATTGGTCGGGCGATTCCGAACCGGGAATTTTGAAGACCACGTCATAGACCGGCTTGATGTCCCAGTTGAAAGCGACTTTCAGGTGGACCTTTGCCGGGCCAGGACCGACGTGATAAGTGATGGGCAGCGCGCCGCGAAAACTTTCCGGGGCCACGGGACCTTTGAGCGCGGCAAGAAGCGGCTTGGCGTCACCGTATGAAATGGGCAGCGTGGGAATTTTCGTCAGTGTAGGAATGTCTTTGATGGCGAGCCGCTTCACATCACCCCTGGCGCCCACGCCGGGCGTGGTGGGATCGCCGGGATAAACCGGCATGTCCATCACGCTGCCGCGCTGCACGCCGTTCTCATTGCGCATGGGGCCGTCGGGAAAGACGTCGTCCTGGAAATAGCCGTCATCGCGGGGGTCGGAATAAATGATGCAGCCGATGGCGCCGTGTTCGGCGGCGACCTTGGGCTTGATGCCGCGCCAAGAATTGCCATAACGCGCAATCACGATAGCCCCCTTGACGGAAATGCCGAGGCGGTCAAGTTCTTCATAATCGCGGGGCAGGCCGTAGTTCACGTAGACCAGTTTGCCGGTAACATCGCCATCGATGGAGTAAGCGTTGTAGGTGGGCAGCTGTTCGCTCTGCTGATTGGAGGTGGGATCGGCGGATACAGGCGGCTCCAGGAGCTTGGCGGTGAAGCGGGTGGGCTCGGTCAGTTCCAGCACGCGCTCTTTGGGCGTGGGAAAGAGCACGTCAAAAGTTTCAATCTGCGCGTCGAGCCCAAAGGACTTGAACTGGGAGAGGATCCATTCGGCGTTCTGCTTGTCATAGGGCGAGCCCACGTGGTGCGGGCGCGCGCTCAGCTTCTGCATGGAGTCCTTCATAACCTTGGGATCGGGAATGGCGCGAAACTTGTTTTCCCAATCGCGCTCGGTCTTGCTGCCGGCGGCGGTAAAGCCGTAGAGGGTATCGTCGTCAGAGTTGGCGGCGGAGAGGGGCAGCAGGGCGATCAGGCAAAGCAGAATAACGGGTAGAGTGTGTCTCATTAATGGCTCCGGTTATCGCGGTGGAAAACAGGAATTGTAAATGATTCCGATCCAGGCCCGATTGCCAGCATGGATCGTGATACCTGTACATGGACCATCAGGAGCATGCGATTATATGCAACATCAGGAGCATGCGATGAAATTTTATCTACGCTGGTTCGGTTCTCTTATTCTTGTGGTTGCGGCCACAGCCTGGTCCCAATCGAAGAAACCTCAACCGCCTCCGCCCGCCGACAACCCGGAACTAAGACAATTGTTTGCCGATGACCAGCACGACCGCGGCAGCGAGCCGTTTGAGTTTGACGAGCATGGAAAACGCCTCTTGCCTGCAAAAGAATGGAAAGAAGCACCGGGTGCTGAGCTCGTTAAACACGATGCAGCCAGACGGGCACGAGTTCGCGAAATGCTCAATGCGGGAACAGTACGGACAGCCAGGGATTACACCTTCGCCTCATTCATATTCCAGCATGGGGCGACGCCTGACGACTACCTTCTGGCACACGTGCTGGGAATGATCGCAGCCAGCAAAGGGTACAAGGACGGCCGCTGGATCGCGGCGGCCACACTTGACCGTTATTTGCAGTCGATGAAGCAACCGCAGGTCTTCGGGACACAATTCCTCTATGGTCCGGAAGGGACAATAAACCAGGGAGAGTACAAGACTGAACTCCTCAGCAACAGCGTACGAACGGCCATGTGTGTAAGGCCGTATGAAAAGCAGCAGGAACAACTCAAAAGAGCGCACTACAAGGCAGAAGAGCTCGATCCCGCCACCGGGCTGAATCCCTGCCCCTGAATCAGACCCTCGAATAATCCGGCCGCCAGCTAGTGATGGCTTTCTTGATGTCACTGCGGCTGAGTTTTTCATCGAGCGCGCGCTGGACCAGGGCGGGCAATTCCGCGTCCGAGGCAAAACGCAGGCCGACGAACTGCGAGTCCGTCAGCTCGCCGATGCGGGAGCGCAAAGGCTCCTGCAAAATCGCTCCCAGGCGTTGACGCTCTTCCACGCGAATCACGCGGTCCTGCAGACGGGTGACATAGCTGCGCATGCGGCCGGCGTGCACCAGAAATGCCAGAGAGAGAACGAAGAGCCACCCGCCCCCCAATCCCGGGAAGCGAAGCAGATAGTAGCCGACCACAAAGATGTTGATCAGCAGGACAGGCAGTACGAAGAAATGAAAGGGCGGATCGTACTTTGCATGGTTGGCGAACGTCTGCGATTTTTGGTCCATGGTTCTCCTGTAGTTGCCATTGAGAGTGTACCGGACTAGATGCCCTTCCCGGCGGCTGGATACAAAATTTCCGCGCAGCCTGCGCGATACTCGCCGCAGGTACAATGAGTACCGATCTGCCACCAGGATACGATCATGCCCAACTACATTGGAGCTATCGACCAGGGGACGACGAGCACGCGCTTCATCGTGTTCGATCGTGCGGGCAAGGTGGTGGCCTGCGCGCAAAAAGAGCATCGCCAGATTTATCCGCAGGCGGGATGGGTAGAGCATGACGCGGAAGAGATCTGGCAGCGGACGCAAGAGGTGATCGGCGAAGCGATGGCCCAGGCCGGTCTGCGAGCCGTTGACTTTAAGGCGGCAAATCTCGCGGCGATCGGCATTACCAACCAGCGCGAGACCACCGTGCTGTGGAACCGGAAGACGGGAAAGCCGCTGGCCAACGCGATCGTGTGGCAGGACATGCGCGTTGCCGGCGATGTGGCCCGGCTGGCGCGCGAAACAGGCGATGAATTCTTTCGCAGCCGCACCGGGCTGCCGCTCTCCACGTACTTCAGCGCGCTCAAAGTCCGCTGGCTTCTGGAGAACATCCACGGCGCACGCCGGCAGGCGGAAGCCGGCGAGATACTTTTTGGCACCATGGATACGTTCCTGCTGTGGAAGCTGACCGGCGGCGGCAACAAAGGCGTGCACGCAACCGACGTGACCAACGCGAGTCGCACCCAGTTGATGAACCTGAAAACGCTCCAGTGGGACGCGGAGCTGCTGCGGGCGTTTTCGATTCCCGCGCAAATTCTGCCGCGCATCGGGTCAAGCAGCGAAATCTACGGCCGGGTGGCAGAAGGGCCGCTGAGCGGGGTGGCGATAGCCGGCATCCTGGGCGACCAGCAAGCGGCGCTGGTGGGACAGGCTTGCTTCAAGACTGGAGAAGCCAAGAACACATATGGCACCGGCTGCTTTCTCCTGATGAACACTGGCGAGCGCCCGGTGGAATCCAGGCACGGGCTGCTGACCACGGTCGCATACAAACTGAGCGGCCAACCGGCACACTATGCGCTGGAAGGCAGCGTCGCTATTGGCGGCGCGCTGGTGCAGTGGCTGCGCGACAATCTGGGGCTCATCAAGGCCAGCGCCGAAATCGAAGAGCTGGCCGCATCAGCAGAAGATAATGGCGGCGTGTACATGGTCCCGGCGTTTTCAGGACTCTACGCTCCGTACTGGAAGGACAGCGCGCGGGGCGTGATCGTTGGGCTGACGCGCTATTCCAACCGTGGCCACCTGGCGCGCGCTGCCCTGGAAGCGGTGGCGTTCCAGACGCGCGAGGTGGTGGAAGCGATGGAACGGGATTCCGGAATCGCCCTGCAAGTCCTGCGCGTGGATGGCGGCATGGTCCGAAACAATCTGCTCATGCAATTCCAGGCCGATATTCTGAACCGGCCGGTAGTGCTGCCGACAATACAAGAGACCACCAGCCTGGGCGCGGCTTACGCTGCCGGGCTGGCTGTGGGCTTTTTTGGCAGCGTGGAGGAACTATATGGCCATTGGTCGGAAGAAAAAACGTGGAAGCCGACAATGGACATAGCCAAACGGGAACAGCTGTACCGGCAGTGGAAGAAAGCGGTCACAAGAGCATTTGATTGGGTAGATTAAGGGGTTTGGCCGGTGGGATGCTGGCCCAGAACCTGCTAACGATTGCCGTGGAAGACGATCTACATAAAACGCAAGTAGTGTGCCCGCAATCGATGAGAGCTTCCTAGAAGAAGCTCCGTTGGATCCGATGACCGCCCTGCGCTACGAAATTGAAGGCGGGGGAACATTCCGGCTGCCGCCGGTGTCGACTATCGCATGAGCGTGTGAACGCCTCCTTGGGTTAGAATTTTGCGGAAGGGCCCCATGAAGAGCTGTTGTCTCATTCTTTTCGCGCTGTTGTTGCCGCCGCAACGGTGGACAGCGACCGTCACCGGTACCATTCTGGACCGGGAAAGCAAACCCCTCGCCAATGCAACGGTCCAGTATACAAATGTCGCCATAGTGCAAACAGGCGGGCCTACAGACGCGGGATCCACGCCCAGAATGCTTGAGGGAACCGGCCGCGTTTACAAGGTCAAGACCGACAAAAAAGGCAACTTCATCATGCTGGGTGTGGATTACGGCGTCTATCAGATTGAGATTACCGCGCCTGACGGCAGCCATGTCTACTCCGGGAAGAAACGGATTGGCGACAACACTGACGTAAACTCCCAGAATGTTCTGAAGGTCGATCTGTCGACGGTGGACGCCGGTCTGGCGCCGGCAGGATCGGAGACGAACCTGGGCGCGGGCAAGAAAAGCAAAGAACAGCTTGAGCTCATCCGGCAGGAAAACTCCAATGCGGCGAAGATCAATCGCCTGATCGTGCAGTTTCACAGCGCCATGGATGTCCATGACTGGCCGAACGCGACGAACCTGCTGCAGGAACTGATCGCGCTGGATTCCAACCGCTGGGAGTTTTACCAGAACCTGGGCACCATCCAGGCGAACCAGATGCACTATCAGGAAGCGGTTCAGAGCTTTACCAAGGGAGTGGAGGTGGCGGAAAAACTGTTGCCCACGGTTGTGGATATGGGCCAGCTGCGTGAGAGCGTCGGCGACATGTTTCTGGCTGAAGGCGATTGCTACAACCGTTTGGGCAAATTCGAGGATGCGGTGATGCTGTATGACAAGGCGGCCGGCATGTCTGCGCATCCGGGCATGGCGCACTATCGCGCCTGCACCGCGCTGGTCAACAACGGCAAGACCGTGGCCGCAATCCCGAAGTGCAATCAGGCCATCGCGGACGATCCCACGCAGTGGGAGTTCTACCAGGTGCTGGCCGGCGCCTTGAACACCGAAAACAAACCGCGGGACGCGCTCCAGGCTTACGAAAAAGGAGTGGCCGCAGCCAGGACAATGCTGGAAGTAAAGCCCGATTCAGGACGGGTCAAGACCGGCTTGGGGCAGATGCTGAACTCCGAAGGCAACCTGCTGGTACAGCAGAAGAAATATGACGAGGCAATCGTCCTGTTTACCCAGGCCGCGGAAGTGGCCGCGTATCCCGCCATGCCGTACTTCAACCTGTGCGCAACTTACTACAATCTAAAGCGCGGACCAGACGCGCTGGCGATGTGTGAACGCGCCATCGCTTCCGATCCCACCATGTCTGACGCGTATTACATCAAGGCCACGGTGCTGTTTGGCCAGGGCCATGCGGAAAATGGAAAGTACGTTGTCCCGCCAGGGACCAGCGAATCGTTGAACAAATACCTGGAGTATGCCCCGTTCGGGCAGCACGCCAGCGCCGTGCGATCCATGATCGAAAAGCTCAACGAGGAAACGCCCTACAAACCGGCAAAGAAATAAGCCCCTGCATAATCGAACTGGAAAATTCGATCAGGGCCCCGTTCCCAGCGCGACAAATTCCGTCTTCACATCGCCATTGGAGCTGATGGTGTGCATGGCGAACCCGAGTTGTCCGCTCCAGGGCAGGAGCCGGCTGGTGGTGGGAGCTACGTGCCACGTGATCCCGTCGCGGGCAAAGACCGTTCCCACGTGCCAGTGGCCGACCAGCATGTGCCTGATCCCCAGCTTGTGCAGCAACGCCATCTCGCGCGAACGGTATGGATCATTGATGACCCAGTATGGTTTGTTATCAGCCGGAAGGTTGTCGCCACGGAACGCAGGAATGTGCTGGATGCCGATGATGATGCTTCCGCGATTGCCGTCGTCATCGCTGCGCCGGTCATCGTGGTCTTTTCCTCCGCCCCACCAATGGTGCTGGCCTTGATCGTCGGCTTCGCGCCCCTGGGTCTGACGAGAGAGCCAGGCAAGCATTTTTTCCGATTCGGCTTCCGTTTCCGGAGGCAACGGCTGCGGGGACCGGGCGTCAAACTGATCAAAGTTCCCCAGAAGCTGTGAATCGATCACAAGAAACGTCACGCCCTTTACCTGGAAGCGGTAGTAATCCGGGCCAAACACGCGGCGATAGCGATCGACATCGCGCGAGTGGACATCATGGTTTCCGGGAGCATAGTACACAGGTGCGTGCAACCACTTTAGGATGCCGCGGGCTCGCAGCCATTCGTCGGGGTTCTCGCCGATATCGCCACTGACCACGACGGCGTCGGGATGGCGCGCGTTCACCATGTCGACGGTGCGACGCAAGTTATCGAAAGCATGCGGGGCGTGAGAATCGCCCAGATGAGTGTCACTGATCTGGGCAATCGTGACCTGGGCGCTGCCCAGCGACGTGAACGCCATCACCAGGGCACAAAGTGTCAAGGTCAAGCCCAGCCGCCGGAAGAGCGCAGCCCGCGGCTGCGAAAATAATTTTTTTATATTTTGAGCTCTCATCGGTACCTACGTAAGAACCCATCCGGGCCCGCAGAGTTGTCAGCAGCCTGCAATCATGAGTTAATCTGTTCAGCGTGTGAGTGTGGAACTTTCAGAGCGTAAAGGCATCCAATCTTTATGGAAAATTTACAAACTGCGGTGTTTGGTGGCGGATGTTTCTGGTGCCTGGAGGCGGTTTTCGACCGCATGCAGGGTATCACGTCCGTTGAGTCGGGCTATATGGGAGGCCACGTCGAAAATCCCACGTACCGCCAGGTCTGCAATGGCGATACCGGGCACGTTGAGGTGGTGCGCGTTACCTTCGATCCCGGCAAATCGAGCTATCGAGAGCTGCTGGACGTATTTTTTTCAATCCACGATCCCACCACGCTCAACCGCCAGGGCAACGACATGGGCACGCAATACCGCTCGGTGATTTTTTACACTTCCGAAGACCAGTTTCGCGAGGCAAAGAAAACGATCGACGAGCTGAATGCGGCGCGCGTCTGGCCCAATCCGATTGTCACGTCATTGGAGCCGGCGGGCAAATTCTTTGTCGCTGAAGACTATCATCAGGAATATTTCGCCAATAACGGCAACCAGCCTTATTGCCAGTTCGTGGTAGCGCCGAAGGTCAAGAAATTCGAGCAGAAATTCGCCGAAAAAATGAAGGCTTGAGCGCAACATTTTCCCGAATTTGGTGTTGTCTAAGTGGTTTGTTTGTATAACGATGGCAGCCCTCCTTTCGTTCCGGGCCAGCATCTTATCTGGCAAGCAAGAACCGACGGAAGGAGAACTACTCGAATGAAACGCATCACCACATTTCTTTTTGCATTCCTGATCACCGCCGCATTGACGCTGGCAGCCCAGGAACCGGCAACCAAAGACCAGACCGCCACCGACAAGAACGTCCAAAAGGCGGAGAAGAAGGAAGCCACCGCCGCGGAAAAAGGCAAGACCATGAGCCTGACCGGATGGGTCAAAGATCAGGATGGCAAAACCGTCTTTATCAATGACAAAGACAAGCAGGCCTGGAACATCTCAAACCTGGATGCCGTAAAAGGGCATGAAGGCCATCACGTGAAGATCAAGGCCAAGCTGAACGAGGCAGATCACTCCATGGATGTTGAGAAGCTGACCATGATGAGCAAGGCCAAGCAGACCGGCCAGGAACAGAAAAAAGAAGAACAACCAAAATAGCGCTGCGTAATCGATATGATCGTGACGGCGGAGCCCGACGCTCCGCCTTTTCTTTTTTGGGATATGCTCAGAAGATGCGCACTTCCCTGCCTGCGGCCGACCGGAAACTGGTGCAGATCGTGGACGCCGCTCTGGCTGAAACAGCGCGCAAGAGCGGCGAGTGGCTCGTTTGCCGCAAGGGATGCACGCAATGCTGTTTCGGGCCGTTTCCCATCAGCCAGCTTGATGCCGTCCGCCTGCGGAAGGGACTGGCTGATCTGGAAACGAACGACCCGCGGCGCGCGGCGGATGTTCGCGAACGCGCAAAGCTTGCGGTAACACGGCTCTCACCCGAGTTTCCCGGCGATCCCCGGTCAGGAATTCTGGGCGAAGACGAAGATGCTGAAGCCAGGTTCTCCGCCTTCGCCGACGATGAACCCTGCCCCGCGCTCGATCCAGCCACAGGCACCTGTGACTTGTACGCGGCGCGTCCCATGACGTGCCGCACCTTCGGCCCCCCGGTACGCTCGGGACCGGAGGGCGCACTGGGCGTTTGCGAACTGTGCTATCACGGCGCCAGCGATGAGCAGATCGCGCAGTGCGAGATGGTCCCCGATCCTGATGGCCGGGAGGAGAAGCTCATTGCGGAAGTAGAAAAGAAGACGGGCAAGAGCGGGAATACTATTGTGGCGTTCTGCCTGGCGGACTAAAGGTTTCTGAAGAAGTGCGGAAGTGTAGCGCCCTTGTTGAACGGCTTCTCAAGGGCGCCTGTTGTCAATCGGCAGCTTGACAGAATATGTTTAGACGCATGTGCAGGGTAGATTCCTGCCGGTCACGCAGGTTTGACCTATCGGGCACACGCAAGTGAATCCGTCAGCGCCGGTGCAAGTAGATGGACTCCCGCCTCCGCCGCCTCCGCCGCCGCTGTCATCCGGAATCTTGTCAATGCCGTTGGCATAGACACCCGCCAAGGCGCACAGCAGGCACAGTTTCAGGATCAACCGTATCATCTGGTTCTCCTTTCAGGGTTCGTTGACGCTGGAGTCCAACGGTTCGGGTTACCTTCGCAATTGCGCAAGCAATGCATCCGCTCGGGAAGCATCCAATTCTCCAACCCAGCTTTGGAGTAGTCGGCCGTTTGCGTCAACCAGAAGGAGCGTAGGGGTCCCGTAAACCTTCATATTATTCAATAGCGTGCCGGGAATGTTTTGGCTGGTGATTCCATGAGTGGAAAGCAAGGCCGCTCCCGTTTCTTTGTTGTCCGGCATCACCACCAGCATGTGGGCCTTCAGGTGGTTATCATGCTCAAGGCCATCCAGCCGCTGATACAAGGGATAGCTGTGTTCGCAGTATACGCAGCCTGCACGCACCGCGACCACCAGGGTCTGGGCATGCTGGTGCCAGTCATATCCGGGTGGCGCATCGATTCGCTCCCCTACGGACAATCTTTCCGAGTGGTGGCCAAGGCGCGCTTTTACATAGCTGCCGCCGATCAACACCAGAACCGCAATAATCAGAAGATTGGTCGTGATTTCAATCTTATCTTTGATGGAGGTTGCTGCTTTCACAAACTGCTCCAATTGCCGCCGGCACACAAAACGGCGTGGGGATTATAAGTGGAAGCCTGAAGAGACGAGGGAGATTTTTTGCGGATTCCCGTTTTGGAAATAACTGAGAGTTTGTCTCAGTGTGAGAACAATCGGCTCAAACCAAAGATTGCGACGAGATCTGTGATCTAAGCGCCGGCGGAAACCGGCATGTCAGAGATCACGCCTTCAGGGATGTGATAGCGCTCGGTGCGCGGCAGCTTGCCCAGCAGCCCGAGAGTGAAGAAGGCGCCTGCAACAACGAGAAATGTCGCCAGGCGAAGATGTCCCAGGCTGGTGGTGGAGAGATCAAAGTATTTTCCCAGCCTCCACATGGCCCAGCCGGCCAGTTGCGTTGGCACCACCACCCAGACGGCAACATAAAACCAGCCTTTTTCCGCGCCTTCATTGCGGGTGGAGCGGCCCGCGCGGGGCGTGAAATCAAGAACCGTCGCCATCACCACGGCCGCCGCCAGCGGGTAGTAGAGTTTGGTGAAGAGTTCGTTGATGATCCAGCGGCCGGTAAAGAAGTTGATGGCCAGGCCAACCAGGTTAATGGTGAAAGGCACCAGCAGATCAATCCACGCAGCGGTGTAGCAAATTACGCGATACCAGAGGTTCGGCTTGGGCTCGCCATAGTGAGTGATGTAAGGCCGGGGCTCGCCTCCGGGAAGGTATCCGGCAAATCCGCGCCAGACGCATACGGCGGTTACAATCGCCAGCCAGATCCAGTGGCGGCGATCGGGGCCATGAGCGTAGAGATCGGCCGTAAGATGGCCGGGAAGAATCCAGAACACCCAGATCCATATGGGGACGTGAAGCACGCGGTAGTAGTTTTTGTTTTTCTCACGCTCGACGACTTTTTTCATGAGTGATCAGGCCCGCATTGAATTTTAATCGGCAGGCGCGCTTAATGGGAAGCGGGAATGCTTTCTGCCTTCATTTCCTCCACCATCGCGCGAAACGCCTCCACGATCAGCTCAGGCTGGTCCAGGTGTATCCAGTGCGCGCTGTTGGCGGCGACGAGGTGCCTGCCGTGCGCAGACCGGGCCGCGATGGCTTTGTGCTCCGCCATGCGCACGCGGGGCTGATGCGCGCCGGAAATCACGGTCACGGGAATGTGGGCCGGGATGTCGCAGCCGGAAACTTCGGCGGCGCAGGCGGGAAGCGTTTGAATGTACCGGGCCATGGTCAGCAAGAATTTTGGGCGGCACCAGCGCTCGCGGATCAGGCGCACAGTCTCCGGCGGAAGCTTGGCCAGCTCGCCCAGAATACGTTCGACCGTATCTTTGGCATTCGCGCCGAATGCGCCGAGCACGTGGCGCGGCGCGACGTTGTTGCCGCGCTGGAGGAGCCACAGACAGAAGCGGATAACGCCCAGCGCTCCCAGCACGGCCCCGGCGCGGGAAAACCACACGGCACGGCGAATCTGCCAGCGCTGCGGGCCGCTGGGCTTGATCCATTCTTCCGGCGTCAGCGGATCGATCAATACCACGCCAGCCACTTCGTCAGGAAAACGCTGCGTATACATGCGCAGGATGTAAGCGGCATAAGAGTGTCCAGCCAGAACGTATGGCCGGGGCACTTGCATGGCGTCGATCCACCTGTGAAGGTCTTCGGCCATGCGAGACACGCGACACTTGCGACTAGTGGCAGTGCTCCATCCCAAGCCCGCGCGATCGTAACTATAAGTCGCAGCAAGGGCCGCTAACTGAGGTTGGAGCACGCTCCAACTCAACGAGGATGCCGCAATGCCTGCTTCCAGCACGATAGCCGGCACACCGCGGCCGAGTTGCTGGACATGCACGGTGCGACCCGCCAGTTTGACCAGAGTTCCCGGCGGGCGGAACCTGCGACCGTCAAGCCAGACACAGAGAAGCTGGAGCGCCGCCTGCAGCAGCAAGACGCACAGAAATACGGATAAAAGAGTGATGAACAAATCGCCCGGCTCCGCCCTCAATTCTATGCTACTGGAAATGAAAAAGGCCGCAACGCTCTGCGGCCCTTCTCCTTGCTGCATCCGCAGTTACTGCGGCGGAGCTTCTTTGGTTGGATCGTCTTTTGCTTTGTCCACAGGCTGGGCGGGAAGTGGTGGCGGCGTGAGGAAAGCCGGCGGGTTGATGAAGTCAAAGAATTCCGTCATGTCGTCGGCCGCGGCATCACGCGCTGTCAGCGGAGGCAAGTTGAAGCGCGTCTCGATCAACTTCAAGATCGAAGTCAACTCACGGTTGGTGTGGGAGACAAAATGCGGTTTCACGAATGGCGAAACCACGATCATGGGGACACGGAAGCCGCTCAGCGTGAAGTCGCCGGGCAGGTCGCTGGGACCAAGCTGCGGTGGAATGCTGTCCGGCGCTACTACTTTGAACGGAGGTACGTGATCATAGAGACCGCCGCCCTCATCATACGAAAGGATGAACACGGAATCGTGCCAGGCCGGGCTGTTCATGAGAGCATCGATGATGGTCTTTACATAGGCTGCCCCCTCCTGGATGTTGTTCTCCGGATGCTCGTCCAGCCCGGTCCCGCCGAAGCCGGCATCAATCCACACTACGGAAGGAAGGTCCTGATCAGCGGTGGGACGGGCCAGGATATCGAAGTAGTTCTGGATGGGAAAAGTCTTGTGTTGGATGGCAAGGTTGTTCCAATCGGTAAACCCAGCGAGGAATATGCTGTCAGTATCGTAATAGGCCCAGCTCACACCAGCATTCTGCAGGCTTGAAAAGATTGTTGGGCAGGTCCACTGCGGAGACCCGGCCGGCGAGGGAAAGACTCTTCCCTGGGAGGTGGCGCAGAACATGTACTGCCGGTTGGTAACAGTGTTGGACAGGAGCGAAGAATGGAACGAATCGCTGGTGGCAAACTGTGTGGCCAGCTCATAGTAGTAGGGCAGGTCGGTCTGGTCGTATTGCCCAAGCGCTCTTAAGCCGCTGGGATCAAATTTGTGCTCCACGGAGTGTGTGGTCAGAGCAAAACGGTCCATCTTAAACGTGCCGTCCGTCAGCTGGTGAATATCGAAATGGCTCTCATTCCAGGCAGGAGAAAGATTTTCCGTGCGCGTGGTGGGTTCGTGAAAAAGATGGCCCGTCCCGCCGCCGCTGGTGCAGGTGTTCACGGCGCAGAGCGGCAGGATCACATTGGGGTCATAGCCGGCGTTGATCTGGTAGTTGGCGATACCGCGTAAAGCGGCGTAATCACCAAGCTTGGCGAAATAGCTGTCAAAGGAGCGGTTCTCCTGCAGCAACACAATGATGTGCTTGATTCCTTGAAGGCCGGTATTGGTGACCACATTCACCGTGGCTGTGCCGGTTGCGGCGTTGCCTTGCGCATCAACTGCAGTAATGGTGTAGATGGTGTTTTGTGCCGGTGAAACGGAGACGCTGCCGTTCGAGCCAGTAACCGCGCCGACGCCCTGGTCAATACTGAGCGAAGTTGCTCCCTGAGACGCCCAGCTCAATGTTGAGTGACTGCCGGGAGCAATGTTGGGCGGGTCTGCTTTCAGGGTAACAGCCAGCGGCGCATTCACGGTTGCAGTAGCCGTTGCCGTGGCGGTGCCGTTGGTGGCGGTAATCGTATAGATCGTGGTGGCTGCCGGAGACACGCTCAAACTTCCACTCGGACCGTTCACTGTGCCAACTCCCTGATCAATGCTCAACGCGGTGGCGTTCGAACTCGTCCAACTCAAACTCGCGGTTTGCCCGGGGCCGATCTTGGCCGGGGCGGCGGTGAGAGTAACGCCGAGAATGTTGATGGTGGTTGAAGCTTGCGCCGTCACGCCACCCACGCCTGTCGCCGTCGCCGTATAGGTCGTGGTCGCCGTGGGGACGATTGCAACAGAGCCGGACAACGCCACGGTCGTCTGGTCGTCGCCTAAGATCGAGGGCGAGATGGCCACGGATGTTGCGTTGGTACTGGTCCAGGATAAAGTTGTGTTCTGGCCTGAGGCCACAACGCTGGGCGAAACGCTCATTGTGATCGTGGGCGCGGAACCGGCGGCGACCACGGTAACCGTCAACGGAAACGTAACGGTACGGCCTTGCGCGTCCGCGGCCGTTGCCGTGTAGGTAGTGGTCTGCGCCGGTGAAACAGTGGCCGATCCCGACATCGGCAGTGGGCTGGGTCCAACGGAAGGCGAAATGGAGAACGTACTGGCATTGGTGACCTGCCAGGTCAGCGTGGTGCTCTGCCCTTGAATAATGGTGTCAGGCTTGACGGCGAATGCGATGACCGCCTGAGAAGGGCCACTGTTGCCGTTGCCGCCGCCGCCGCCGGAGCCTTGACCGACACCGCCGCACCCGCAAAGGCCGATAAGAATTAAGACGAGAGAGATTTTCAGCGAAGCAAAAATAGTTTTTGACCGAAGCATTGGCGCTCACATCCAGGGGTAATGGCTGTGATGTGAATCCAGCAGCACGGGTTGTGCCGCTCACGATTTGCAAAGTGGATATAACAGAAAAATTCTTGCGGGATGTTTTCAGGAGGTTAAGAGAAGCTGCGTACGACAACGAAGCAGGACCTTTGCCGCAGAGTAACAACTTCCGTCGTATATAGACGAAATACGCGCGAAAGAACAACTCGAAAAGCAGAGTAGAGGGATTTCAAATTCTGTATTACTTGGAAGCAGCGCCGGTGGCTGCCGCGTGGACGGAAGAAGGCGGAGCATCGATGACTTTCTGTAGTTTTTCCGGCTCCGCCCAGATGCTGGCGCGGGTCCAGCCGCTGCTGGAGTTACCGATAATAACGGCCGACTGATGCCGGCCCGCCAATTCCACATACAGGCCAAGAGATTTGAGGAGCGTTTCTATATCGCTCTTGCTGCCGCCGGCCAGGGTCCATCCCGGACCGGTGTGAAATTTTTCGCTCCACTCCTTCATGCGCGCCGGCGTGTCATTGACCGGATCGATACTGATGGAAATAAAGACCACGTCGCTGCCCATGCGTTTGCCCAGCACCTTCGCCAGCCTGCCCAGGTTTTGCTGCGTGAGCGGACAGAAAGAGGTGCAAGTAGTGAAGAAGCTGCTGATCACCGCGGTCCGGTTCTTGATGACGTCAGAGTTCAGGCGGAGGTGCTGGCCTTCCTGGTTGACCACCTCGATGTCGGGGACCTTCAATTCTACGGGGACAGGCCGACTGGACTCCTTCTGGCCATGCAAGGTCCCCAAAGTTGCAAGCAAGAATAAAGAGACGATAACAGTGCGGCGCTTCATAAAAAATTTCTTGGTGACGCCTATGGTGACACAGGTATCCACCCTGGAAAAGGTAAAAAGCAAGGGCCGCAAATTGAAAATGAAAAGCTGGAAAAACCTTCACTCGGGCAGCGCCATGGCGGCAAGACTTTTTGCTTGTAAAAAGCGGCCAGCTCTTGCAGCGGGCCGCGGCGCCTAAAAATCAAAAGTTCTAATATTTATTTGATGGTGTTAGCTCCCGCCTGGGCGCATTGACCGTCCTGGTCGCTGTTGGCCCCGGAAACGCCAATCGCCCCGATGATCTTGCCGTCGGCGATGATGGGAATGCCGCCTTCCACGGGCACCGCGCCTTCCAGTCCCAGCACACGCATGCCGGCGCCGCCGCTGGCCAGCGCGTCCTGAAATGCCTTGGTGGGACGCTTGTACAACGCGGCCGAACGGGCTTTGGCAATGGAAACGTTGGCGCTGCCAATCTGCGTGTTGTCCGTTTTCTCGTAATAGACGAGTGTGCCGTTGGGATCCACCACAGCTACCGCCATGTTCCAGTGGTTCTTGGCGGCCTCAGCCAGGGCCGCGGCGGCCGCTTTTTTGGCGTTCTCCACGCTGATGGGTGGTCCGTAAGGATTAGGCAGCATCTGCGCCTCCATGCCCAACGCGCAAAGTGCCAGCGTCAGGGCCGATAGAATCTTGAAAATACGTGATGACATCATAACGTGCTCCTCTTCTTTTCGCATGCTTGCGGGTGCAAACGAAACTCTCGCCCGCCGGGGACAGCCGCGCGAGGGATGGGAGTCTAAAGACGGCAGGCCACCGGAGTCAAGCCGCGCGGGACGGCAACGATCCGCATCGCAAGCGAAAGCAAGAGCTCACGTTTAGAATGCTTGAGACTGTTAAGCTAAAAACCATGGAACCTATCTCGCACTTCTTTTATTCCGACCGCCTCAAGCTGCAATTCTGGGACTACGGACAAGACGGCAAGCCCGCGCTGGTGCTGGTCCACGGCGGTCTGGACCACGCCCGCAGCTGGGACTGGGTGGCGCGCTCGCTGCGCGAGCACTACCACGTCTACGCGCTCGACCTGCGCGGACACGGCAACAGCGCCTGGGCGCCCGGCGCCATGTACAACGTGGCCGAACACGTGCTCGATCTCTCCGCGCTGCTCGACATCATCGACGAGTTTCCGATCCGCCTGGTGGGCCATTCCCTGGGCGGGATCGTCGTGCTGCATTATGCGGGCGTCTATCCCGGCCGCGTGGCCAAGGCCGTTTCCATTGAAGGCATCGGCTTTCCGCCGAAGCACCGCGTGCACGGCCCGGCATCCGAGCGGCTGCGCTACTGGCTGGAAGCCCGGCGCGACATGGAAAAGCGCAAACTGAAATCGTACCCAAGCCTGGACGCCGCGATGACGCGCATGAAGGAAGCCAACCCGCACCTGAGCGACGAGGTCGCGCGCCATCTCACGCTGCACGGCACCAACTGGGATTCCGAAGGCTGCCTCACATGGAAGTTTGACAACTATGCCCGCGCCATATCGCCCTTCGGCCACAACCTGGCAGATGCCGCCGAGCTCTACGGACAGATCGCCTCGCCCACGCTGCTTTTCTGGGGACTGGAAAGCTTTGCTCCCGTGCCGGAAGACGATCCGCGCGTATCGGCCATTCGCAACCACCGTCTGGTGAAGGTGCCGAAGGCCGGCCACTGGGTGCACCACGATCAGTTGGAGCTTTTCCTCAAAGAGACCACGGAGTTTTTGGCGGGGTGAGAGAGCCCCATGTCCCGCAGCTTTTTTGACCAGAGCAGGCCGGAGAACGCAACGCCGTGCGCGCGTTCATACCGGGAAATGTCTTTATCCAGAATGCGTTGCGCCTGTCCGCGGTCCTGGTGGCCAATCAGCTTCCCCACGCCGGCAATTTCCTGCACTTCTCCGTGGCCGGCCTCGGCGAACGCATGGATATTGCCGTCCATGGAGCTGTCTTTTACCCAGACATAAACAAGGATGCGATTTTCCTGTGCGACAACGGTCCCCTCGGTGAGCCCGTGCTTGCGCATCTGCTCCAACGTTTGCGTCAGGGCCTGCTCCAGGGTTTGGTCCAGGCCAACGCCGGGTAAAGCGATCACAAAAAGGCGCTCCGGGCCATCTTGCGACGCAATACCCTTCCCTGCCCGAGTGCTCTTGCTTGCCGGACCGTCTTTCCTGGGGATAAAGATCAGCGCCCAATTCTGGTGGCCATAGCGAGCAAGCAGCTCGCCCAGATATTCGGCCTGTCCGCTCTTGCAGCCGAACACCATGACTGAGTTTTCCGCTCCCGGGCCATCGAGGCCGGTGGCGGCCTCAGCCACGGCTTGAACCCTGAGCACAGGGCAGATCCGGTCAGCAAGATATTGCGCGACGGCGAGAAAGTTTTGCTGCTCAAAGGAGTCCTGCGAAGCCAGGGCGACGCGGTCCGGCAGGTGCGTGCGCGTATTGGGACTGGCAAACACAAAGGCCTGCGCGTGGCAAAGCCCGGCAAGGAAGAAGCAGAGAACCGCGGGCGCGATGCGGCGGCAAAGTTTATTCGTGGAGATCATCATTTGCGTCTCACAAGCAGTTTAAATCCCATCCTTCGCAAAATCGCGAAGGATGGGCACACGGACAGGGGTCAGGGCAATTGTTCGCTGTTGATTTCCGGCCAGCGCTTGAGCACACGAGGGTCGCCCAGTCCCTGGTCTTTGTAATATTCGGCGTTGATGGTAAAGCCCGGCGAAATGCCCAGGGCCAAGGCCGTACGGTCGGTGAAGCGGAGGGTAAGCGAGTGGCTGTCCTGCTTGGAGGTAAACAACTCGACGTGGGCCACGGTTTTGCCGCGGACCTCGCCCAAGCGGACAAAGCGCCGGTCGACATACTGCCGGACCGTGGTTTTCCCTTCTCTGTTTGCAACCGACAAAGGCAGCTTGCCTGTTTCGGCTGGTTTCCTGCGCCTGGATTTTCTGTTGCGGCGGGTCTTCATGGGCGACCTCCGTTCGGACGGCCAGAGAAAACCTCACCACGGAGGCGCAGAGACGCGGAGAAAAAACCTTTACCACAGAGGGCACGGAGGAACACAGAGGCGGCTTTGCGGAGTTGGTTTTGCGGAGTTGCGAATGGCCAATGGCCAAGGGCTGATTTTGTGGCGGCATGAGCGCGGAGGCATCGGCCTTGCGCCCAGGAAAGGGAGTGTGTAACTTGAAGAACAGCCATGGTTTGCCTGCCTCGAGCAGGTGAACTGCGGTTAGGGCGCGTTCGGTGTTTCAGCACCGGGCGCTGCCCGTTACAGCCCCAACACGCGAAAAGCGCGCGCGTTGGGGGCCCCGTTATGGGGATTTCTTCTTTTTTGGTTTGGGCGGTTTGTTAGGCACGGGCGACTTCGCCTGTGCCTTTTGTTTTTCACGAAGTTTGGAATAACGGATTTTCCTGCCGTTGGCGATCTTGGGCAAGAGTTTGCGGACGTGTTCGATTTCCTCCTCGGTCCACGAGTGCACGACGAATTTGCCGAACTTAATAACTTCCGGAGCGGGGACCTTTTTCACAGCAATGTAGTTGCTTAAGGTTTTGGCCCCGATTCCCAGCTTCTTGGCAGCTTGCCTCGTCGTGATCATTCATTCTCGATTGTGTTAGATAGTTCGAGCAATGTCAAGATTTTTTTGCCGCAGCCAGCAGGCGGAATGATTGAGCCCAGAACATAAGTCCTGGGCAGGCGTTTCTTCACTTCACATGGGCCGCTTCCCAGGCCCGCACCTTTTGTCTGGCTTGATCGAAGAGCCGCTCGTAGTTGCCTTTGCGTATTTTCTCGCTGGCTTCAGGGGTCAGCAGCTTCCACAGGGGATCGTAGAGAGAATAGATCTTGAGGTACGACTGCTGGTTGGAGGGCGCCACTTCATCGGTCCCGAAGAGGAAGCGGTCAGGATAGCGGTTGAAAAGCTCGGCGGCGATCTTGGTGGCCACGGGAGGGCCGGTCGGCTGCTTGTCCACGCCGGTCGCAACCAGGTATTTGGCGACTTCCGTCCAGGAGATGTCGAAATAGAGATGGCTGAAGGCAGGATCCTTCAGCATGTCTTCAAGCATTTGCGCATGGTGCGCCACCGGACGCACCACGCGTCCGATGCCCATGTGCGCCCAGATGATGGTGGTACGGGGATGGCGTTTGATCAGCGCCCGCATCTGCTCCAGATAGGCCGGGGTTTCGCCTTCTTTGGGAAACGGCGTGTCCATGTCATTGTGAACGATCGCCAGCAGCCCGCTTTCGGCGCAGAAATCGAGGATGCGGTCGAGCGCGGGGTCCGTCAGGCTGGCCACCTCGCCGGCAACTTTGGCGGAGACGAACTCCTTGTGGACGCTGAACTCGCCAATGCCGGTAAAGACACCGGGGAAGGTCTTAAGCACGCGCTTGATGTGATCGGTGGCGTACATGTCGGCGGGGTTGAAGCCGGTGATCATAGGATCAAAGCGCGCCTGCTGCTCCTTGGTGAGCGACTTATAAGCCATGGCGATCCATGCATCGGTGAAGGAGTAGTAGTAGAGCGGAGAATCAGATTGAAGATAATACGTTGGTGCGCGGTCGCCTGAGTTACGGTACGACCACTGCTGCTGCAAAGGGATGCCGAAGAGAGCGACGCGCCCTACCTTGGTTCCCATGATTTCGAGAAACTTGTGGATGTCAGTGCCTTCTTGAACGTAGTTGGTCAGGTGGAAATGGGAGTCGTTAACTTCAGGCTGGTCCGAGCCGGGAGGACCGGATTGCATCCCCCGGCAATTGCCACAGAGCAGCAAGAACGCAAACAGCACCACAGAGAGTTGCGCGAACTGGCGGCGTAGAGGGCCGCATGTCATCAACATGTGGGCTCTTGCGGTCAAAAAGCCATCTCCAGGTTGGAATGAAAAACAGGACCTTTGCCTCCAACCACGAAGGGAACGGATGTATAGCCGACGGGAGATTTGTACAGATACAGGACCTCGTTGTTCCAGCGGACGACTTTGTTCTTCCATGGGAACCAATTCAGTCCGACCCGAGTGTCGTATGGATTGCCAAACTTGCCGAATACGGTGGATCCTCCGGCGTAGAGCTGGAGACTTTTGGGTATCACCATCGCCGAGGCCTGCATCTGGAAGCCGTGATCAAAGAGGCTGGGAAGGCCGGCGGTACCAGGACCGGTGAAGTTGTTGAGCCAGCGCAGGAAGTACTCGCCGTCGAGTGAGAGGCCGTGATATTTGAGACCGCCGTCGAAGTCGGCCATCTTGGTATTCACCGTATTCACCGTGATGCCGGGGCCGAAGAGGTTCGGAGTGAAGATGATGGTCCCGTCGGCGAGCCGTATTTGGGTGTTCTCGAACGTTTGAGTGCTGGGCTGCTCCTCCGCGGTTTCGTGGCTTCGTGTGAAATGCCCCGCCACGCGGGCGGCAAGTTTTTCATGGCGTTCGAAGTCGCCAAAGCCCTGGCCAAATTCGCCCAGGGGCTCCCATATGAGCGCGCTGACTAAGGTGCTGAAGTTATTGTCGAGTTGAGTAGCGCTCACACCCAGCGTGCTCAGGTTGTTGCCGAGCATGACCTGGTAGCGGAGCTTGTCCGTGATATCGCCTGTGGCCCAAATGCCCGAGGTGTAGGAGGGCCGAAAGAACTCGTCGGCGATCAGACGGGTGTCCACACCCAGCCAGAAGGGAAAGTTGCCTTCCACACTCCGCGTGCCCGGCAACGACCTAATCCCGGCCGAAAAGGTGAAGTGCTTGTTGAATGTGTAACCCAGATTTCCGGCGAGCACTACCTGAGCACCCTGGCCCTGGGTCGGGTTGGAAGTCCAGGCGTAGAGGAAGTACCGGAATTTCTTGCTGATCATCCAGCCCAGAAATTTGAACTGAAGCTTCTGAATCTGAAAGTCCTGGCGCTGCTGGATAGCTGTGGTTGTCCCGAATGCATTTGTATACGTGGCGTCGAGTAATCGCTGATTCAGATAACGGGTATATGTGTAGATGCTGATGCTGAGATCGCCGTGTTCAGTGTCAACCACTTTGAAACCCAGGTTAGGAGTGTACCTGCCCCACTTCTTGTTCTCCTCCGGTTTCTCCTCCTGTGTGACGGAGACACTGGCAGTGGCGTTCCGCACTTCTCCTGTCCGCGAAGGCCAGGCCGCGCGGTACGCCTGGGATTTGCCTGGCGTGGATGAAGACTCCCCTGGCGAGGTCTGTGCCGTTGCTGTGTCAGCGTCCGGACCCGGAGCGGGCGGGTCCACGGGCTGCCCAGCCTTCTGCTGCGCGAGGGGTTGCTGCGCGGCCAGGGCCTGCCGGAGAATGGCGATCTGCTCCATCAACTGCTGGTTCTGTTTTTCCAGTTGGCGGTTCTGTTCAGTCAATTGATCGATGGCTTTCAGCACATCGATAGTGCTTCCGGAATTATCTGCGGCTTTTGCCGGCTGCTGCGCGCCGGCGCTGATCGCACCCGCCGCGAAAACCAGGACCAAACCGAAGTACACCACGGCTCTTCGGGCAGTCTTAGTCACCAGGGCCCCTCCTCAGAAACATCTTCTCAGCACGCGCGGAACATCCAACGAACAGAAACCGCCAACCGGCTTGCTGTAACACAAAATCAGTTCACTTCACTCCCACCGAGCGCGGTGAGTAAAGGTTGATCCCGAGTTTTTCAGCGACGTAGGCGATGGCAAGTTGGGCTTTCACGCTGTTGCCCGCCTTATCGAGAGGCGGCGCGAAAACAGCGATGGCGCCCTTGCCCGGAACAACGGCGATGATGCCGCCGCCTACGCCGCTTTTTGCCGGCAGGCCGACATGCCAGGCCCAGCCACCTGAGCCGTCATAGAGCCCCGCCATGGTCATGGTGGCCAGGATTTCCGGAACGTTTTCGCGTTTGATCACCTGTTCACCGGTTAGAGGATTCACTCCGTTGTTGGCCAGCGTTGCGCCCATCACGGCCAGCTCTTTTGCCGTGACCCCAACGGAGCACTGTTTCGTGTACACATCCACCGACTCCAGAGTGTCGGCGTAAATGCGCTCATACTTGAGCAGCAGCGCCGCCAATGCTTTGTTGCCCGTATTGGTGGCGGCTTCGGATTTGTACACATCGTTTAGAAGCGAGAGCTTTTCTCCCGCAGCCTTGCTGTAAAAAGCCAGGATCTTGTTCCACTTGGCATCGGCGCTGGGCGCCGCAATCAGGCTCACGGTGGCGATGGCGCCGGCATTCACCAGCGGGTTGCCGGTATGCGTCGGCATGTCCACTACGGCCTCCACGGAATTGAATGGACGGCCGGTGGGCTCAGAGCCGATCTTCTCGAATACTTTGTCCGGGCCAAGCTCTTCCATGGCCAGGGCGAGGCTGAAGACTTTGGAGATGGACTGGATGGAAAAAGCTGTAGTCACGTCCCCGGCCGTCAGGGTCTGGCCGTCAGCGGTAACAATGGCGATGCCATAAAGCTTGGAGTCGACCTTGCCGAGTTCGGGAATGTAGTCGGCGTTCTTCCCTTCGGTGTTGCTCTTGAATTTCTCATAGGCCTCATTGACCGCGGCCTGCACCTGTTCCCGCGTAGGCGCTACCGGACTGCGCTGGCCGGCGGTCTGCGGCGCGACCTTGGCCGCGGCCTGGGCAAACGCTGCCGGAGCAGCGCTTGACAGAAGGAGGGCCGCAAGTCCGATATGAATGGCGATCGTGTTTTTCATGCGAATCCGTTTTGTTCGAACCCCGGAGCCGGTGAACATCATTTGGGACCTCCAAGCTTGTAGTCGAAGTTGTATTTGAAGGAGAACTGCATTTTGTAATCGTCGAAGACAAAGCCGTCGAGGAAGTTGGCTCTGCGGCCCCACTGGAACTCGCCTCCCATCATCACGTTCTTGACGGGATAGTAGAGAAGATTGCCAAGTCCGTACTGGCCGCGATGGAAACTCGCGGGCACTTGCAAAATCTCATTGTCGATGTTCACCAGCGAGTAACCTACGCTGGTGCTCCAGCGATCGTTCCAGTAACGGTCATAGAACGCGACCACTCCCAGAACAGGCAGGGCCGAACCAACGATCGGGGTTCGCGGGTGCCCAACGTTCACCACCGGCGCCACGTCCACGGGCGCGTCATTCATGTAGTTCTCAATGCCATGCCCGTAAACAACGCTCCATTTGATGGTGTCTTTCTTGCCCACGCCAATGTTGGAGCTCACGTTCACGCCCCAGCCCCAGAGGTGTCCGCCCAGATCAAGCACTGCGCTGCGCTTGAGGTCGTCCCAGGATATATACCGACCCAGGCCGGCGACCTGAAGATAGCTGCGCTCGCCGCCCCAGCGGATGCGAGCAGAAAGGTCGGGCGCGGGAAAGCGGAACTGCACGTTCTGTAACTCTTCACGGTCCTGAATACGGCCAAGGTCGGCGCTGGCGCCCGGTCGTTCAAACGCGAAGTAAAGCTGGTGGTTGCCCTTGTTGATGGGCTGCCAACGGAGCTGGACGTTGCGGAAAAAAACCATTCCGTTTGGTCCCCAATACTCGAGTGAGTTGGGAAACACGTCGGGATCCATGAACGGGCTCCAGGTCTGCCCGGCGCCGACCTGCCCCAGTTCGCCCCAGGCATGCCGCAAGCGAAACGTGGTCTGGCCAAGGTCGACGCCCACACCGAAGAGCTCGTATTCAAAAATGGTTTTTATCTCGCCCACGCTGGTGGGCAGGTATCCCTTCACACCGAAGCGCGACTGCCGGACGCCGGTAAAAAATACTCCGTCCCTGCCGAACTCGTTCGCGAATGCGGGCAGCTTGGTGGGACGCATCACGTCAAACCAGTTGGGATCGATTTGCCCGAAGTTGTAGCCCATGTCGAGCATGGCGAAGCCGTAGATGTCCATGCGCGGCTTTGGCTCTTCATTTTTTTGCGCATTAGAGGCTGCTTGTGGCGATGACGTTTTTGCAGCGGAGGCAACGGCGATCTCCTTCTCCGAACCGGTGCTCGGAGGAGTTGCTGCCACGGTTCTCTGCGGGGAGGCGCGCTGATCGTCCGCAGGCTGGTTCAGGCCGGTATTCACCACTTGCGGGCCCGCCGATTGCGCCTTTTCCAGAAGGGCGATGCGGGCTTTCAATTCCTGGGTCAGCTGTTCCAATTGCTGAAGCTTCTCTTTTAGCTGCTCTTGCTCGTTTTGGGTTTGGGCCCGGAGCGGCTTCGCAAGCAGGCAGCAGGAAATGACGAGAGTGCAACCGATTCGTGCCCACATGGTTTATTCCATACCTTTCCTCCCTTGGTCAGCGGCAACCCTGCCCAGGGCTGCCAGCCAACATAATCCGAGCTGGTACGGCCTGCGAACTGGCAAAACTAGCAGTCCGCAATCGATAACAGAGTTGCATCTCGCACTTTGCGCTTCCGTTTATGACAGTCAAGATGGTCCGATTTATTTTTTGGCGGAAGCTGGACTGTCAGAATTGACAGGGGAGGAGAGAATCGCCGGGATCGCGCGACATCGCCGGGATCGGGGAAACCGATTTTCACCACGGGAGGCGCGGAGACGAGAATCAAAATCGGGAGAAAAACCCTACCACGGATGAACACGGATGACATGGATTGGACGCCAGGAATCGGGAAACCAATTTTTCACCGGACGCGGGGCAGAGCAGGTATCTGGCGATGTGGCGAGCGGGGGGATCGGGAAACCAAAAACTTGCCACTGATTTACACGGATGACGCGAATCAGGAAGCGGGTGATCGGAGGCAGCCCTTCCAGACATCTTCTATAATTCCTAGCTGCATCTAATATGGTATTGAAACCAGTGATTTAACGGCCCTGCTCACTTCGTCAGATCCACAATTTAAGGAACTATATGCAATCACGTAAGTTTTCCACGCGAGCGCTGGCGCTTGTATTGACATTCCTGATGGCGCAGCCGTTCGCGCTGATGGGGCAGACTTCCTCCCCGCAACTGCCCGATCCCGGCGCGACCGGAATGAACAAAGAGCAACAGGAGCAACTGGGCCTGCAAGCCATGGGCGAAGTGTACAAGCAAATGCCGGTGCTGCCCGATTCCAGCCGGGAGACGCAGTACATCCAGCAGCTCGGGCGGAAGCTGCAAACGGTGATCCCGGCCGATAAATCCTGGCCGTACCAGTTCCACGTGATCCCCGCGGCGGACATCAATGCGTTTGCCCTGCCCGGCGGCCCCATCTTCGTGAACCTGGGAACGCTGCTGGCCGCCGACAACGAAGCCGAGCTGGCCGGCGTGCTGGCGCATGAGATGTCGCACGTATACATGCAGCATTCGGCCAAGCAGGCCCCGAAAGCCACGGTGGCGCAGATCATCGCCGGGCTGGCCGGAGCGGTGCTGCCGCAGAGCGGGCTGGGCAACCTGGGACGGATGGGCATCCAGATTGGCGCGGGCACCATGCTGATGAAATATTCGCGCAAGGACGAAGCCCAGGCCGACGCGGTGGGCGCGGTGATCATGTACAAAGCGGGCTATAACCCCAAGTCGATGGCCGACTTCTTTCAGAAGCTGGAGCAGAAATACGGCAGCGGCGGGCTGCAAATCCTGAGCGACCACCCGAATCCCGGCAACCGCCAGGCTTCGATCCAGAAAGAAGTGCAGAACTGGCCGCCCAAGAATTATGCCGGCAACAGCAGCTCATTCACCAGCGCCAAGCAGGACGCAAGCAAGATCAAAGCTTATTCGGCGCAGGAGATTCAGGCAGGCGCGAAGTCCGGCACGTGGGCGCAGCAGAACAAAAAGAGCGGGTCCATTCCCGCGAACCTTCCCGTTTCGTCCAATGAGGGCGGCAGCGGCGGCGAGGCCGACAATACTACTGACGTTGCCTTCAAGCAGATCAAGCCCAGCGGCAACTTCACTCAGTTTAAGGGAGCGAATTTTAGCATCGGCTATCCTGACAACTGGACGACCAACGGCGACCAGAACAATACCATCATCGCGCCGCCTTCAGGTGCGCCTGAGAGCGGTATTTCCTACGGCGTGATTGTGGGGAACAACGTGAGCAGTGAGGTCTCGTCATTGGATGAAGCCACGCAGCGGCTGGCCCAGGGCCTGCTACAAGACAACCCGGGGATGCGCATCTCCAGCGAGATAAAACCACTCGATGTCAACGGCATGCAGGGCCGGTCCCTTGAGCTTGCGGGAAATTCTCCTCTGCAGCAAAACGGCAAGCCACTCCCCGAGCGCGACTGGCTGGTAACCCTGCCGCGTCCCCAGGGCGGCCTGCTGTACCTTGTGTTTGTCTCTCCGGAACGCGACTTCAACCAGCTTCACCCGACCTATCAGAAAATGCTGGAGAGCCTGCAGGTACAGAGCCTACACTAGATCAATTTCATTTGTCCGCGGCAGCGAGACTTCCCCGGGATGCTGCAATCGCATCAAAATAAGAGTCGGGTGATGGCGCGGGTTTTTATCGTTTCCCTGCTTTGAGTTGCGGCCGAAGTCCAACGATGCCAGGCCCAACTACATCACCCAACTCATCTTGCGATGGGTTTGCTTAAAAAAGAGCACCCCACGAGAGCGGCTAGGCTTTTGCAGCATCCGCCGAACCCAGTTCCAGCGACAAATTGGCAATACCAAGCCGCGTGCATATCTCTCGCCATTCCGTGGGCGAGAGTTCTCCCCTGCCCAACTTATTCGCCACCTGGAATGGTTGCAGGCGCTCACCATTTTTTTCGCAATACATCTCTCCGGGCAAAGTATGAAATATCCATTCATCACGTAGTAAGGCCAGAGCAAGGGCGCAACCGGCGACGCCGCGGGCGATCTGTCCGCGCTCTTCGGTTGTTGGCCAGACGCCGGCTGGGTTCTTCAATCTCTGCCGCAGCCCCCCTGACTGTAGTTCGTCGCCAAGATTGGCGGCCACGATGCCGCGCAAAGCTTCTCTCTGGCTTTCGGCCTGCTGCCGCCAGCCCGGTATCCATACTTGCTGCAATACGTCTTCCCACGGGACCGGCCGCAGGGCGCGGTCCACGGCGGATGCGGCCAGAAGTGCTTCGGCCTCTTGCAGACCCTCCAACAGGTCGGTGGCGGACCCATCATCCTGCGCTACAGCCGCGCTGGTTGCGACAAGGTCGCGCAACGCGGCAATGCGCTCAGGCAACGCCGGATGGCTGTCCAGCGGATCGGCCTTCCCTTCCGCCAACTCCTTCTCCAGGGACTGATTCACCGGCGCACTTACTTCGGGAACGCGCAGGAACATCCTGAACCCCTGCGAAATCGGCGGCAAGTAGCCTGAAGAAATAACCGGCAACCATTCCGACTGCAGATAAGCTGCCCAGGCCACGCTCCCACGATGCAACTGCTTCAGCCCTTCGATGAGCGCATTGGCTCCGGCAAACTGCGCCGCCAGACGGTCTGCCGCATATTCCTGCGTGCGCGAAATTGCCAGCGTGATATGAAGAAAAAGTTTGTTGTACCACTTGAAGAGGAAAATTACCCACGAATTCTGCGCCTCCAGGTGGGCCAGAGTGCGAAAAATAGCGGAACGCGTTTTGTAGATCCAGGCGCCGAGCCTGGTATCGCCGCCGTGGTAGTGGCCAAACTCATGCGCCAGCACAGCGCGGAACTGTGACACGGTAAGTAAAGACATTAAAGGCAGGCCCAGGGCCATCACGCGACGGCTGCCAAAGCCCGCGAGTCCGCCGCGCTGGGCCACCCAGGCATTTACGTCGGGCACCAGATACACTTCGTGGGGCATCTCCTGCCCCATGGCGCGCGCTATGTCTGTGACTTCGGCAAACAGGCGTGGCTGCTTGCTTTGATCAAGGCGGGGGCCGGGCGGCTCAAAACGGTCGCGTCGCGGGACGATTGACCACAGAACTATGCCCGCCCCAACAATGCACGCCAGCGTGAGGCGTCCATTGATCCGGTCAAGGTACGTCCACTCGACATAGGGAACCCATAGAAGCCCAAAGGCAACTGCCAGGGCCAGTACGTAGAATCCCACCATGAGTGCTAACGCAATCAGTGCTCGCGTGGTAGCTGACATCTCGCCTCGCTTGGATCGGAAAGGCCACTATGATGCCCCGGCAATAGGCTGAAGTCAATTTCAATGATCAACCTATCTTGACCTAGAGCTTACCCTTGTTTTGATTCCAGTTCCGCCCAGCGGGCGTAGAGCTCATCCACCATTTTCTGCGCCTGCTCCATCTCCGCATGCGCGCTGAGCAGGCGCCCGGCATCGCTGGCGATAGATGGGTCTTCGGCGGCGGCGCGTTTGTTCTGCAAAAAGCCTTCGGCCTGCGCGATCCGTTCTTCGATCGTCGCAAACTCGCGGGCCTCCAGGTATGACAGTTTTTTCTTCGCCGCTTCCGAGGTGCGCGCCGGCTTCGCGGAAGGCAGCCCATCTCCTGCCGGCTGCTTGCGTTCCGCCTGCCATGCTTCCCATTGCAGGTAGTCGGCAAAACTTTCCGCCCCGCCGCGGCCATCCAGGCCCAGGACCATGGTTGAAACGCGATCCAGCATGTAGCGATCGTGCGTCACCAGGACCAGCGCGCCCTTATACTCCAGCAAGGTCTCTTCCAGGATCTCCAGCGTGGGAATGTCAAGGTCGTTGGTGGGTTCGTCCAGCAGCAAAACATCCGCGGGTTGAAGCATCAACTGGGCGATCAATACTCGCGCCCGCTCCCCGCCGGAGAGGCGGCCTATGGGCTGGTTGAGTTGTTCGCCGGTAAATAAAAAGCGCGACGCCCAGGAAGCCACGTGAATGACGCGGTCCTGATAAACCACGGAATCGCTGTCCGGCGCCAGCGCGCGGCGCAAAGTCACGTCAGGATCGAGCACGCGGTTCTGATCGAAATACACGACGCGCAGAAAGTCAGCGCGGCGTATCTCACCGGCCGTCGGCTGCATTTCGCCGCGCAGCAAACGCAGCAGCGTGGTCTTGCCGCTGCCGTTGGGCCCCACCAGCCCCACGCGCTTGCCCGCGGCGATGATGAACTCGAGACCGGCAAAAAGCGTGCGCTCGCCGATTGCGTAGCCAACATGGTCCAGCTCCACCAGCCGTTTGGTCTTGCGGTCCGTGGCGGAAAAATCGATCTTCGCGCTCGCCGTGCGTGTGCGGGCATTCAGGTCGGCCAGGTCCGCGATCAACTGGTTCGCCGTGTTGATGCGCGCTTTGGCTTTGGTCGTCCGCGCTTTCGGGCCGCGGCGCAGCCACTCGATTTCATTGCGCACGCGGTTTTCCAGCGACTCCTGGTGCTTCTCCTGGGCCAGCAGGAACTCTTCTTTTTTTTCCAGAAATGCGCTGTAGTTTCCCGGCACGCACAACAGTCCCTCAGGATATATCCGGCTGAGCTCGACGGTTTCTGTGGCCACGTTCTCCAGAAAATAGCGGTCATGGCTCACCACCACGCACGCGAAGGATTCAGAACGCAGAAGATCTTCCAGCCACTCAATGCCTTCTAGGTCGAGATGGTTTGTGGGCTCGTCCAGCAGCAGAACGTCCGGCTGTTGCACCAGCGCCTCCGCGATCGCCAGGCGCTTGCGCCAGCCGCCGGAGAGTGCGGCCGCTTCCGTATCAAAGTTTTCGAACCCGGCGCGGCCCAGCGTTTCAAACAGCCGGCCGGCACGCTCGGCCTCCGGCACGGCGCTGCGCTCGAGCGAATTCGCCACCACCGACCGCACCGTCGTACCCGGCTGAAACTGTGATTCCTGGATCACGTAGCTGAGCCTGGTGTGCCGGCGCACCGCTACTTCGCCGCTATCGGGACCGATACCGCCGGAGAGGATGCCCAGCAGCGTCGATTTGCCCGAGCCATTCGGCCCGATCAGGCCAATGCGGTCGCCTTCGGAAACAGTGAACGCTATGTTTTCAAAGAGCGGCGAGGCGCCGTAAGCCTTGGCGATGCCTTGGGCGTTGATGATGGGCGGCAAAGATTTACGCCACTCCTTTTTGCTTACTTCCCAACATACAGTTCCGGCAGCGTTTGCTTCAGGTGCTCGACCTTGGGCAGGTCATTGATGGCGATGTACGGCTCGCTGGGATGATGTTCCGCGTAATCCTGGTGGTAGGCTTCCGCCGGATAGAACCCCTGCAGCGCGACGATCTGCGTGACGATCGGCTGGGCAAAAGCTTTTGCCCGGTTGAGTTGATCGACATAAGCCTGGGCGATGCGGCGCTGATCCTCGTTGGCGTAGAAAATGGCGGAGCGATATTGCGTGCCTTCATCCGGCCCTTGCCGGTTCAGCTCCGTGGGATCATGTGCGACGGAGAAAAACACCTTCAGGAGCTGCCCGTAAGAAACCTGCGCAGGATCGTAAACGATCCTGACCGATTCGGCGTGACCGGTACGGCCGGTGCTGACGGTTTCATACTGCGCCGTGCCGGCCGAGCCGCCGGAGTATCCTGCGGTCACGCTGCTCACGCCCTTCACGTGCTCGAAGACAGCCTGAATGCCCCAGAAGCATCCGCCGGACAGGACCACGGTCTGCGCGCCTTTGCTTTTGCTCAACGGCTCGTCAGCCGCGGGATTCGGAAGCTTTACGGCGGCGCTGGAGGCGTGGCACGCAAGAGTGCCGGCAAGGCAAAGGAGCAAACAGAGTCGTACAAGCATGCGCAGCATGGAACGTCCTTTCAAGCCTTTTTCACAAACTTCAATGACGCTGAGTTCATGCAGTAGCGCTGGCCCGTGGGCCGGGGGCCGTCATTGAAGACGTGGCCCAGATGGGCGTCGCATCGCGTGCAGGCCACCGCGGTGCGGCGCATGCCAAACGTGTTGTCGTCGATCGACTCCACGTTCTCGTCCGCTATCGGCTGGTAGAAACTTGGCCAGCCCGTCCCCGACTCAAACTTCGTCTCCGAGCTGAACAGCGCCGTGTTGCAGCAGATGCAGCGATAGATCCCCTGTTCGTGGTTGTTCCAGTATTGCCCGGTGAAGGCCATTTCCGTATCGTCATGGCGCGCGATGTCATACGCGTTGGGCGAGAGCTGCTGTCTCCACTCGGCGTCACTCTTCACGATCTTGGGAACGTGCACCGTCTCTTTGCGCTCGCCCGAATCGGTAAATTCAACGATCGTGACTTCCTGGGGCGTCTGGCTGGATTGAGGCTTCTGCTCGCCGGCTTCCGCGGTCTCTGTTTTTTTCGAGAAAATACCCATACTCCAAAAGTATAAACCCGCGCCTACTGCCGCCGCTGAAATTAGAAAGGCGCGTCTCGAGGTCTTCCGCGAAGAGGAACCGGAGGTCAAGTCAGAGTCGAACATAAACTTGCTTTCCTTGCGCGATCGGGCTAAGCCGCTCCGCTTACGGCTTCCGTCTGGGCTTCAAACGGCAGAAACACGGTAAAGACCGCGCCACCCAGATCTTTATCTTTGTCCGAGCTTATTTCAATGCTGCCGCCGTGACGCGCCGCAATTTCCTTGCTGACCCACAGGCCCAGCCCGGTGCCGACGTCCTGTTTTGTAGTAAAGAAGGGTTCAAAAATGCGCGCGCGGTTCTCCGTTGCCACGCCCGGCCCGCTGTCAGCAACTCTCACTTCCACGCCATTGCCTTGCGCGCGGGCTGCCGGGGCAACGGAAATCCTGATTCTTCCGTCGTTGCCAACCGCGTCGGCAGCATTGGAAACAAGGTTTGCCACCAGTTGTTTCAGCTCTCCCTGCAGGCCGTTGACCGGCGGGCACTCGGCGATGTTCAGCTCCACCGCAATCTGCTTGCTCTTCATCTTGTTGTCATAGAGCTTCATCACGGACTCAACCACGGCCCGCACCTGCACCGGCGCACGTTCTGAGGAATCGCGATAGAACCCGAGCGTCTGGCGCGTGATGTGCGAGACCCGGTCCAGTTCCTGCTCCGCCATGTGCAGATAACCCTGGACTTCTTCCGGCAGGTTGGGCGTGTGCCGGACAATGTAGATCAGGTTGCCGACCGCTTCCAGCGGGTTGTTGATCTCATGCGCCACGGTCGCCGCAAGCCGGCCCGCTGCGGCCAGCTTTTCCGCTTTGTGCATCACATCCTGCGCATGTTTTTCCAGCGTCACATCGCGAAACACCATCACTACGCCGCGCAGTTTTTTCTGGTCGTCAAAGATCGGCGCCGCGCTGTCTTCAATCGGCACCATTGTGCCGTCGCTGCGCTGCAACACCGTGTGGTTGGCCAGCCCCATGATGCGCCCGGACTCCAGCACCCTGGCCACCGGGCTCTCCACCGGCTTGCGCGTTTGCTCGTTGAAGATGGGAAAGACTTTCCGGATCGGCTGGTTCTGGGCGTCGCGCAGCTTGATTCCCGTCAGGTCCTCCGCGATCGGATTCAAGAAAATCACCGTGCCATGCTCGTCCGTGGCGATCACCGCATCGCCGATGCTGCCCAGCGTCACGCGGAACCACTCTTCGCGCTGGCGGATTTCCGCCGCATGCTTTTCCCGCTCCGCCATCTCGCGCAGAATGTAAAACGCCAGCAGCACCAATCCCATCGCCGCCAGCAGCGTGGTCCCATACATGGTCGCAACCAGCGTTCGGGTGCTCCGGTGCACGCCCTCCAGCCTCGACGTCTCCAGCGCGCGTTCATCGCTAACCATCTCGTCCACAACGGCGCGGATGTCATCCATGATTTGCTTGCCCTTGTCGGACATCACAATGGCGCGGGCCTGCTCCTGTTTCCCTGCCTGGGCGAGTGCAATCGTCTGCGCCAGCTCATCGAGCTTTTCTTTTTTCAGGACGCGCAGCTTCTCCACCCGCTCCCGCTGCCGGGGATTGTCCGCGACCAGCTCAGCCAACTGGTCGATGTGCGGGTCTCCCTGCGCCACGGCAGCGTTGTAGGGCGCCAGATAGCTCGCGTCGGCGGTATAGAGATAGCCACGCTGCCCGGTCTCGGCGTCCTTCAGCAACGACTCAAACCGCGCCAGCTCCAGCAGCACATCCTGGGTGTGCTCCACCCGAGCCTGACTGCTGTCCTGCACGTCGATCTGCCGGCGCGTAATGCCGGCGCTGAACACCAGCACAGCAAGCAGCACGGCAAAGCCCGCGATGACGCTAAATCGTTTGTAAATCACTCGCATGCGAAAAAGGGCCAGAAAATGTGTTCCCCAGTTGGAGGTATTTTAACCTAAAAATATTTCACTCACTTGGCACCCACTCCAATCCAGTTCCTTGGAACTCAATAACTTAGGCCTCAAGGATTAAGATGCTCCAAGCTCATAGATTTGAAAAGGGGAAGACCCAGATGATGAACGTCTGCCTAAAGGCCCGCGATCCGCTAACGAATCGCTAGACGCTGATACTGCTAGTGGGCCAGTTTTCAAACTGACCCACTGCCGGGTCTTCCCCAAGTGGCTATTTCGCCTGGTGTGGCCGAGGCCCCGTCTCGCCCCGAAGGCTGCCAAAGTGCTCGGCGTCCTGGTCTTCGCGTCCGGCGAGGATGCGGAGCAGGTCGCGGTTGGTCTCGGCGCGCAGGACCTCGGCGCGGCTGCGATAGCCGTGCAGAAAGCCCGTGGGGAAGATGCGGTGGGCTTTTCTTTCCAGCTTGTCGAGCGCGTCCAGGGCAACGCCGTATCCGCGGTTGAGGCGGCGCAGGACTTCAAAGATCTCGGCTTTGCGCTGCCGGTCAGGACGCGGACGCCCAGGTTCGGGTTGTTGGGGCTGTGGTTGCGCGGGTGGTTTGGAGCGTATAGCTTTATGAACAGCCATGGTCTGCCTGCCTCCGAGCAGGTGAACTGCGGTTAGGGCGCGTTCGGTGTAGCAAGCACCGGGCGCTGCCCGATTGAGTTTGGTTACTTCTTCTTGTGTGGCGCAGGCACTCTTGCCTGCGTCTTCTTCTTTGTTTTGACTGACTGCTGATTGCTGACTGCTGATTGCTTCTTCTTGTAACGTGTTTTCCTGCCGTTGGCGATCTTGGGCAGGAGTTTGCGAACATGTTCGATTTCGGCCTCAGTCCAGGCGTGCATCGTCCTGGTTCCCACCTCAAGGATTGTCGGTGCGGGCAGCTTCCCTGCCGCAATGTAACGGGACAGCGTATCGAAGTGTAAACCCAGGGTCTTGGCAGCCTGTCGGGTCGAGATGATTTTCATTTTCACGACTAGTGCGATGATAGCCAAGGGGCTTGTCAAGAAAAAATTGGAGGCATAAACCAGCGATCAATTAGCAAGCCATTCCTGCGGAATCAGTTTATCGGCCCCCCGCCATTCCTCTACCAAACGAACCCCTGAAACCGCACCCCAGACGTTCTCTGCAGCATGATCCAACACTATAATCTGCAGTTTTTGCTTTTGCTCGGTGGTTACTTTGGATATGACTTCGAACAATCTCCGAACGCGCGCAACATCATCGTCATCCAATTTAGGATCTATCTCAGTGT
This sequence comes from Terriglobia bacterium, assembly GCA_041488515.1. Lineage (GTDB taxonomy): Bacteria > Acidobacteriota > Terriglobia > Terriglobales > Acidobacteriaceae > Angelobacter. The sequence goes on from JBGPPK010000006.1 coordinate 454,530, forward strand.
CTGAATGAGTTCCAGCTAGTTTCTTCGGAAAGAATACTTGGCTGGGTTGATCAAATACTAAGAATGACGGTACTGGAGAGTCTTTCAAGTTGAGAAAATACCGCTGGAGGCCAAGAGAGTTTGCCAAGTGGTATCCAAGCCAATTTGATCCACTTCCAATCTCTGATAAGAGATCTTCTCGTCCCTGGCGGCGAACCCTGAGTGTTAAATCCGTTGTCGACAGCTTGATTGGGTCCTGTGGTTGTTCCACCCCGAGGTCTGGAAGTAAAGGGCTGCTGAACGATGAAACCCTTTCGACTGCTCTTTTTTCGCTTTCCTGAAGTGATTTTTCGTCCACCTCCTTCGCAAGAATTCTGATTTCGGACACGAGCTCTTCGCGGCGGGTACGAAGTTCTTGATCCGAATTGAAACGGTCAAAACTTGCTAACTCCGATTCAACCTTGCCAATGAAGCGGGAGATGTTCAGCTCCGTATATCGTTTCTTCCTCTCACTATCCGATGCCTCTTGAAGAGCGCGAATGCGTCGCTGTACGTTGTTCAATTGTTGGGTAATATTGCCGATTCTGCTTCGGACCCTTGTATATTCTCTATCAAACGTGGGTGGTAGAGTGCGAAACACTGTTTGAGCATTTTCAACTTGCGCGAGAGAAGCTACCAATTCTTTAAGGTGCTCATGGGTTTTATCCATCGTACTTCCGCACACTGGGCAGTGATTGTCTTTTTCGGATTCATCCAGTAACCAGCGTGAGATTGCCAGCCGTTCTTCTTCGACTTGAAGCGCCCGGCGATATTCGAGTGCAGCCTCTCGCAGCCGATTCATTTCAATCCAGCGCTGCCTCACTTGGGTGAGTTCCAATGACAGATCAGACTCCCTGTGACGGAGATCGACTAATTCTTGGGAGAGCGAAGTAAAGCCGCTCGGCGTAACTTGAGTTTGTTCGGTTTGGACAACAACTCTTCTGAGTAATCGCAACGCTTCGGTTTGGTCGACCTCACGCCGCGTATCTTCTGGCAATAAACCGAACTCCCGAGCCCGACTGAGGTAGATGTGGAGTTCCGCAAGGAGTCTTTGGGACGATTGCTTAAGAGATTCTAGCTGACGCGATACCGCACGCTCTTCTTTTCGCAATTCCTCCAGGCGATAGCGCTTGGCCATAATGTCAGGGGTCAACACGCCAAGTACATATGGAAATATGGAACGTAACTTTTCTCGGTGTTCAAATGTATCCGCCTTAAAGAATAAAACTTCTGGGTTAGCTATTATGTTTTGCGGTTGAAAATTGAATGCTGCCATATCGCGAAAACTGGGCCGCCCCCTGAACCCGCTTCTTGACTCGGGGTCAAAGTCGAGCGACGTGAGACCGGCGAGTTCATCGAGGTATGTCTTGACAAAATCCTGATTAGCGTTCTTAGAGGAAACATGGTCGGGAATCGGAACGATGCCCTGGCTTTCAATCACAAACATATCCCCAGTGGATTGTTGCTGCCCCGGCTCTCTTCTGGCAAGGAGCAACTCGCCCTTTGTTGTAGAGACAACTATGCCGAACCATTCCGTGGTGTTGCGAATGATATTGACAGGAATGGAGCACTTTCCGGCTCCCAAACAGTAGTCAATGATAGGAATTATGGCGGACTTGCCAGTTTGCGATGCTCCTGTGATAACGTTAAGCGAACCGAGGTGAAAATCGACGATTCGCGGTGGGAACGCCCTGTTGCGCGGCCAGAGAACTATCTTGCGGATTTGGAAGTACATTAGAATGCCACCTTCAATATGCTTCCAATCTCGAATGGAGAAAGATCTGCAAACCACTTGCCGAGTTTTATAGCTTCCTCGACCTGTTCGGGTATGTCTGGACGTTGCGAGAATTGCTCTGTTTTGCGCGGTGTGAGCCGTGCCTTGCTGTTGTCAAGACGTGCCAGACGTGTGAGCAACATGACGGAAAGGGACTCTGATGTCAGTTTACGCATTTGAGAAGCCCGCCTCCCTAGGGACAGCAGGAGATCTGTTCCCGCATACTCAACGGAGACGAATTTTTCTGCCAGATGTCGCAGACTAGGCTTCGTACTTTTAAGAAGCCTGTAGAAGTCGGCATGGAGTACCATCGGAAGTATGAGGTAGAGATAGGGCAAAGGCGTTCCCTGTTTGCTCTTGTCGGCCTCATAAAAACCTTGAACGAACCCTGCAAGAATAGCTGCTCCAAAAGCTGGATTTTGAATCATGAGTACTTCAGCATCCAGTGACGGCATTAGTCCTCCTCGTCGTTGAGCAACCTTGAGTAATCAGGGTGCCAGCCGATTGTCGGGACATCGGCCAACGTGTGAAAGCATCCCCTAACGAAGTGGTCAGGGGCATTAATGCCCTGTAATGTTTGCTTAGTTCGTAGACACTTCAATGCGAGACGCCTTCCCCTCTTTTCCTTTTCCTCTGTCTCGTCTAATTCGATTTCGTCCCGGTAATTCATCCAGATCGCGCGCAATGCGTTCTCGAATTCTTTGAAGCGATCTGAATTGGCATATCCACGCTTTGCATACTCAACTCGATTGGTTCGCGCATTAAGAAAATCGGTGATGGCCCCGAGAATCCTATCTTGAGCAAACTGCACGAATTCAAGTTGGCGAACAAAAACACGTAGCCGATTGAGCTCTATTTCATCTAATGAAGGAGGTCCTCCGAAACTCGGCAGGAAGTCGCGACCCCTTAAACGATTGCGAAAAGAGGTTAACTCCACACGAAAATCGTCAACCGCAATGGATGGCGGTTTATCATTTTCAATTGCGTTGTCGATCTCTTTCTTCACCCAGCCCAATCCGCGGAGCAGCACGTCCTCAGCAAGGTCATCATCAATGAACTTCGTCTTGATGCCTGCAAGAAGTTCTTCATATGCATGTCCTGTCCCAAATGACAGTGTGAAGCGAGTGATTATTTTTGTCAGCAACTCGACTCTACCATCTGAAAATACTTCTTTTAGAATATCGGCTAATTCATTCGGCACGCCACTTCGCACTCTTCCGCCCGCGGTAAAGAAATCTGATTTGGCGTTCTTGATTGCAATGGCGGCCTCGCCTCGGGTTGAAGCATTGGCAAAAGCCTCACAGATCGGCCCACCTCGCTTTCGCCCAAGCCGTATCCGAAAATTTGTCTCTTCAACTGCCAGTTCTCCAGCTTTGACCGAATTAATCCAGTTCCTGATAGTCTTCCAAAGCTCGATGCTACGATTAGCAATAGGATTTGTTTTCTGAGCAGACTTCAGTTGAATTGCGTCTGTGTCACCATCCGAACTTTCGGTGGCTACATCTTCCAGAACTTCGAGGCTGACTCTTGTACCAGGCTTTGCGTCGAGCAGTAAGTGCACAAAATGCGTGCACTGCAAGGAATACCCGTAGTATTGGGCGGGGACATGGGACGAAGATTTATTCGGGCTAGTCAGCGTTCTTTCCCATTTTAGGAAAACTGCTCGCTTAGCGCTGATGCGAACGTATATATCGCATCATGACCATGAGCGATGGGGGTATGGAGGGATTATAGCGAAGTTTAGGTTAGGCGCAAGTCCTAGAATTGCAAGAAAGATTCTGCGCTCCGCTGTGCTGCGCGCGGGCCTGCGGCAGCGAGGAGAAATCTCTTCTCTTCTGTTCCCGCCACTGGCGGGCTACTACCAGCCGTCCCTGGCGGGACTCAGAGCGATGGCGCCCCCCCTGCGCGCGAGCCCATTCGACGCCTTCGCTACGCTCAGTTGCTCAGGGCAGGCTCTTCGGCAGAGCGGAAGAGGTTATTTAGTTATTCCTTTCGCTCATTCGCTTCGCTCACCCAGGGCCAAAAGCCCCGGGCTTGAGGACCGTTCTTCCACCAAAGGCCCAACAACCCCTCGACACCCGGCGCTTCGCCGGGTGTCTTTTTGTTTACTCGTGCAGAGGCGACGCGATACGGAGGCCCGCCAGGGCGTCCGCGCGGCGGGTCTGCACGAGGGCCGGACCAAACCTTTACCACGGAGTCGTCATGACCGGGAGAGAGGTCGCAAACGAGGATGAAAATGAATACTCAGATCCCGATACGGCAGCGGAGCAGGTCCCTCGGGTCCTATTTGGCTGCTGAAGAAAGCGCAGCCAAATTACGGACCTCTCGGGATGGCGACTCTCAGGGTGGTGGCATTTTCGAGAGAGGCACAGAGACACGGAGAAACCCAGCCTTGGAATTGGGTGAAAATCTGCGCCAAACCAGGTGTGCGGAAACGAACAGCGGGGCAAGATTGCTTTGTCAAAATCGATCCTTCGGCTTCGCTCAGGATTTCGCCTGGCGGCTCAGACGCCGCCAAAACGGCTCAAGATCGATCCTTCGGCTTCGCTCAGGATTTCGCCTGGCGGCTCAGACGCCGCCAAAACGGCTCAAGATCGATCCTTCGGCTTCGCTCAGGATTTCGCCTGGCGGCTCAGACGCCGCCAAAACGGCTCAAGATGGCCTAATTCGCGATTGACTGCCCGATGAAAATGCCCTACCCTCTACCACCCGCCTCAGGGCCGGGCATGAAGTTAGGTCTTTGAAAAATAGCATTCAGCACTCAGCACTCAGCCAACCAGGGGGAGAGGCTTCGCCTGGTCTAGATCGTTCGGCCCCCGGCTTCGCCGCTCGCTCACGATGACAGGCCGATGCGCGGCGATCGTTGTGCCGCGCGGCGTTTTATTCTGAAACCTACGCCAATCTGGGATGCGCCGTGTAAGTCCTTTAGATCTTGGGATCGAATAGGAGGGGAGGGGGGAGCAAAAAGATCGGGTGATCTGGTGATAGGGTCATCGGATGATCGGAAGCCCAACCCCGGGGGTGAATCGTGTAAGTCCTTATTTTTCGGGGATGAACGGGGAGGGGTGGGGGAGGTCCTTCGACTCCCCTTCGGCAAGCCTCAGTGTCGCTCAGGATTTCGCCTGCGGGCTTCCGCTACGCTCACGCCCGCAGAACGGCTCAAGATGAATGGGGAGGGGAGGGGAGCGAGATTGCCAAAATCGCCGAAATTGCCAAAATCGGGTAATTGAAAACCATCAACCCTGGGCGAAGATCGGCAAACCCACGCCAATCTGGGATGCGTCGTGTAAGTCCTTTAGACCTTGGGATCGAATGGGAGGGGTGGGGAGGAAGGGATCGCCGTGATCGCACGGAATCGCCGGAATCGGAAAGGCAAAAACCCCACCACTGATGAACACGGATGACACTGATCGGGAAACGCACATCGCAGGTGTGATTAAACTCACAGACACCCTTTGCGCTTTCAAACGAGAATTGTTCACTGACGGGAAAGCACATTCCAGGTAACCAACACACCCCTTCGCTCCGCTTCCCCGTTTCTGGGGCCGAGCCAGGAAATTGAGTCGATTCAACGTCTCTCAAATGAAGCTGCACACCCGTGCACGCTCAGGGAAAGGTGTGGTTATGCGCATTCTTATTATTGAAGATGAACCTAAAGTGGCCAGGACCCTGGTAAAGGCCCTGGAGGCAGACCACTTTGCCGTCGACGTGGCGACGGATGGAGAAGAAGGCCTGCAACTCTCCACCGAGATTGATTACGATGTTCTCATTCTCGATTGGAACCTGCCCAAGCTTGACGGTCTTGCGGTGCTGAAAAAACTGCGCAGGTCCGGATCGCCGGCCCGGGTCCTCTTTCTGAGCGCCCGCAGGGACGTTGCCGACCGTATCTGCGCCCTGGCCGCCGGCGCCGATGATTTCCTGGTGAAACCGTTTTCCTTCGACGAACTGCGGGCGCGGATCGACGCCCTCCTGCGCCGTCCCCAGGAGCTGCTGGACAAGCTCATCGTGGACGATCTGGAACTGGACCGGCTCCACCGCACGGTCACGCGCGCGGGGAAGCGGATCGATCTAACGCAGCGCGAGTATGCGGTGCTGGAATACCTGATGCGCAATGCGGGCCGCACCGTCACGCGCACCATGGTCGTGGAACATGTATGGAACCTTGGCTTTGAAGGGCTCACCAACATTGTTGATGTTTACATCAACTATCTGCGCGCCAAGATCGACCAGGGGGCTGCCAGGCTGTTGATCCATACTGTCCGCGGCGTTGGTTATTCGATCATGCCGCCCAATGACGGATCGCTGCCCCTGGCAGAGCCGAATTCAGGGGCCTTGAGTTTGCGATAGAGCGAGATTCGCGGAAAACAGGAGGATGTGATTGCATCAAGGATCGGACAAGGAGCGCCTACACCTGCACGGCCGCCTGGTACTCCTCATACGTGCCTTTAAAGTTGAGGCGTTTAGGAGGCGTGAGCAAAGCCCGGCACGCGCGGTTTTCGCGTGGTGGGGTGGGAAGCGGGAGCCTCCTGCCGAAATCCTGACCCTGAGCTTGCCGAAGGGGAAGGATCTCTCGCAACTAAACCTGGACCGTCTGATACTCAGCATAAGAACCTTTGAAGTCCTCAAGCTTGTGGTGGTCGAAGTGCCAGATGCGGGTGGCGACCTCGTCGATCAGGTCGTGGTCATGCGTGACCAGGAGCACCGTTCCCTGATAGCGCTGCAACGCGATGTTGAGCGCGTTGATGGATTCCAGATCAAGGTGGTTGGTGGGTTCGTCCAGCACCAGCACGTTGGGCTTTTGCAGCATGAGCTTGCAGAAGAGGATGCGCGCGGCCTCGCCGCCGGAGAGCACCTCGGTCTTCTTGGTGGCTTCGTCGCGGGCAAAGAGCATCTGGCCCAGCAGGCCGCGGATCTCTTCGTTCGAAACCGAGGGGTCCCACTGGAAGATCCAGTCCAAGACCGACATGCCGGGCGTGATCAGGCTGCGATGGTCCTGGGGAAAATAGCCAACTTGGGCTTCGTGTCCCCAGACCACCTTGCCGCCGCTCAGGAATGGGCCGCTATAGCCGGAGGTTTGGCGCAGCTCGGCTTCCGGCGTGGTGGGCGAGTTGGCCAGAAGCGCATTGAGCAGCGTGGTTTTGCCCGCGCCGTTGCGCCCCATGAGCGCGATCTTCTCTCCGCGCAGCACGCTGGCGGTGAAGCCCTGAATGACCTCGGCTTCGTCGTATGACTTGCTCACGTCTTCCAGTTCCAGAATGTGCTTGCCCGAGGGCCGCTTCATTTCAAACTTGATGAACGGGCGCGCGATGTTGGACCTGGCCAGCTCGGTCACCTGCAGCCGCTCCACTTCCTTGCGCCGCGACTGCACCTGGCTGGAGCGCGTGCCGGCGGCAAAGCGCGCGATGAACTCCTGGAGCTGCGCGATCTTCTTTTCGCGCTGCGCGTTCTGCCCTTCGATCTGCGAGCGCACCTGCGTTTTGGCCATCACCATGTCGTCATAACCGCCGGTATAGGTAATGATGGTTTCGTAGTCGATGTCGGCAATGTGCGTGCAGATGCTGTTCAGAAAATGGCGGTCATGCGAGATGGTGATCAGCACGCCGTCATAGCGGTTGAGAAAATCCTGCAGCCAGTGGATGGAGTCCAGATCGAGATGGTTCGTGGGCTCGTCCAGCAGCAGGGCCGCCGGGTGCCCGAAGAGCGCCTGCGCCAGCAGCACGCGGACTTTTTGCCCGCCTTGCAGCTCCCCCATTTTGCGCTCATGGAGTTCATCGGGGATGTCCAGGCCCTGCAGCAGAATGGACGCGTCGGTCTCGGCGGAGTATCCGTCTTCTTCGCCGACGATGCCTTCGAGTTCGCCCAGTCTCATGCCGTCTTCGTTCGACATCTCGGGCTTTTCGTAGATGTGGTTGCGCTCTTCCATCGCTGTCCAGAGCCGCTTGTTGCCCATGATGACGGTGTCGATCACGCGATAGGCGTCAAACGCAAACTGGTCCTGGCTGAGCACGCTGAGCTTCTTCGGGCGGACTACGTTGCCTTTCTGCGGCTCCAGCTCGCCGGAGAGCAGGTTCATAAACGTGGTTTTGCCCGCGCCGTTCGGACCGGTAAGGCCGTAGCGCTTCCCCGGCGTGAAAGCCGTCGAGACATCTTCAAACAATACTTTGGCGCCGTAGCGCATGGACACGTTACTGACTGAAATCATTGGTCTTTTGGGAACTGCGAAGGGGTTTCCGGCTTGCGAGGCGGGAACGCAGCTGCTATTCCTATATTAACATGTCTGTTCCAGTCACGGTTAGCCCACCCTGAGGCGAGCGGTACGCCGAGAGCGGGCAAGGAGAGGGCACAATGGCAATCGATCCTGCGCAAGAACGAAAGCGCTTGATGGACGTTTACTCCCACAAGACGGATGGCGAATTGCAGGAGCTTGCGGAAGATACGGCTTCGCTGACCGGCCTGGCTAGCCATGTCTTGAATGACGAGATGGCCAGCAGAGGACTTAGTCCGTCACAGACAGACCCCGACGGCTCTCAAGACGAGGTCACGCTGCGGAAGATGGAAACCATTCGCAGCTTTCCCGACGTGATGCAGGCCTGGCTGGCCAAGAGCAGTCTGGAATCGGCCGGCATCGAATGTTGCCTGATCGATGACAACATGGTGCGTTTGGACTGGGGTGCTTCGATCGTCCTGGGCGGAGTCAAGCTTCAAGTGAAGCCTGAGGATGCTGAAACAGCCCTTGTACTATTGGATCAACCCGTCCCGGAGGAAGCAGGCGACGATGACCCTGAATAATGTTAAGACTGTGTTGATGGTGTCGCATTCGGGCAATACGTGATTATGTGGGTGCAGCACCACTATCCCCGTATTGGCAACGAATGTCATCTCCCACTTAAAATACGCAGCAGCTCTCCGTCGGCCGTGTCATGGCTTAACTCCCAGAACATCACCCCGCCCAGACGCTGCTTACGGATATAGGACATCTTCCTGCGCATCGCCTCCGGGCAGTCATAGCTCCAGAAATTGTTGTTGCTCCACACGCTGCAGGTGGCTGCCTTCTTGTTGTATTTGCGATCAGCCACTCCCGTCAGCTGCTTTAGTTCGCGATAGCTTCCGCCGGCCGTGGCTGGTCCGCTTGCGCTCTGATACAGGCCGTGATTCACGTCCTGCACGCCCGTCCAGCCTTTGCCGTAAAAAGGCACGCCCAGAACAATCTTGTTCGCCGGCACGCCCGCCGCCAGAAATCCGCGTACCGCATAGTCAGCCGAGCGCGTATCGAAAGGCGGCTTGGAAGGGTCCTTGGGATCATGAAACAATGGGCTATGCAGGAACGTCATGGGCTCTGAATCCCAGTGCAGGTCATACGCCATGATGGAGAGATAATCCATGCTGGCCGCGATCTTCTTCAATTCGAAATTCTTATACAGTTCAGCCGGCGCAGGCAGCGCCGCGGTGAGCAGCAGCCCCGGATGTATAGCATCAAGCTGGCGGCGAAATTCCCCGGCCATGGCAGTGAAGTTTGCCGTGTCCTCGGCGCGTCCCTGCGTAACGCCGCCTTCCACGGGATATTCCCAGTCAATATCGATTCCATCAAAGATACCCGGCGCTTCAATGCCAGGCGCAAAGCGCCCCTGAATAAATGTCTCCACGCAGCCGCGAACAAACTCCTTGAGATGTTCCGGCTGCACGGCGCCGGAAAATCCGTCGGATTGCCCCCATCCGCCGAAAGAGATGACGATTTTCAGCGCAGGATACATTCGCTTCAACTCCTGCATCTGATGAAATGTTCCCCGAAGCTGATGATCGCCCGCAGGATCGGCTGTTCCGTCTACGCTCTCTGCCGCCGAATAGGAATGATTGAGTGCTGTTTCGGTGTCGGGAATCTGGCATTGATTGTCGGCGACGCGCCCGAACGCGTAGTTGATCTCGGTCAGCATCTCGGCGGCGCCGCTGGTAGCTAGGTCTTTGACTGTGTACTTGCCGGACCGCGCCCCGCCTTCGGTGAAATAGCCGATGACCTGACGTTGTGGCTTGTGATGATCATTGCGCGCCGCCTGGCCGGGAACAAGCGATGGAACGACTAGCAGGGCAGTTGCAAACTTGAAATGATAAAAAGATTTCACGCCGAAATTCTAGCTCAGCGGCCCAAGACCATGCTCCCCGGTTTCGGCGGTCTCCGGCGGCCGGTAAGTTGACCCTCATCCCCAGCGACCTCTATAGTTTAGGATTAACCATTCGCGAGCGCACACACTCTTGACCAACCCGATCCAAACCATCAAAGACCTCACGCAGTCAGCCCTGGGCGAGATCAGCGCCGCCGCGTCCCTGGCCGATCTGGAAAAGGTCCGCGTCGCCGTGCTGGGTCGCAAAGGTGAACTCGCCGGGATCAGCAAGACCTTCGGCGCGATGGAGCCAGAAGATCGCGCCAAAGCAGGCCAGCTTCTCAACGAAGCAAAAGCCACGCTGGAAAAAGCGTTCGAAGATCGCAAGCAGGCGCTTGCGTCTTCAGAGTCCGGCCAGCGCTTCAAATCGGAATGGATTGACCTGACGGTTCCGCCGCAGGGCATCGCTCCGGGCCACATTCATCCTGTCACGCAGGTGCAGGACGAAATCGAGCAGCTCTTCACCTCCATGGGCTTTCGCGTGCTCGATGGGCCGGAGGTGGAAACCGAGTATTACAACTTTGACGCGCTCAACATTCCGCCCGACCATCCCGCGCGCGACATGCAGGACACTTTCTGGATGACCGATGGCCATCTGCTGCGCACGCATACCTCGCCGGTGCAGGTGCGCGCTTTGCAGAAATACGGCGCGCCCATCCGGATGATCGCGCCCGGCCGCGTCTTCCGCAATGAAGAAGTAGACGCATCGCACGAACACACGTTCTACCAGGTCGAGGGCATGATGGTGGACCGCGATGTTTCCGTGGGCCACCTGATTTATTTCATGCAGACTCTGCTCAGCTCGGTCTTCGGACGGAAAGTGACTGTCCGCCTGCGTCCAGGCTACTTCCCGTTCGTCGAGCCAGGGTTTGAGCTTGACATTCAGTGCCTGATCTGCGGCGGCAACGGCTGCGCTGTTTGCAAGCAGAGCGGATGGGTGGAGCTGCTGCCCTGCGGTCTGGTGCATCCCAACGTGATCTCGAACTCCGGGCTCGATCCGCAGGAGTGGAATGGATTTGCTTTTGGGCTGGGCCTGACGCGCCTGGCCATGATGCGTTATGCGATTGACGATATCCGGTTGATGCAGAGCGGCGATCTGCGTTTCCTGAACCAATTCTGAACTTATGAAGTTTTCTTACAATTGGCTGCGCGAGCTTGTCCCCGGCCTGAAAATGGACGTGACCACGCTCGCCCAGCAGATCACCATGAAGACCGCCGAATGCGAAGGAGTGCACGATCCCGGAGCGTTCGCCGGCGCCAGCGTGGCCGCCGTTGCACGCGCTGAAAACTCCGAGCCTGATTCGATCATTGAGATTGACAACAAGTCCCTGACCAACCGCCCTGACCTCTGGGGACATCTGGGCATGGCGCGCGAAGTGGCCGCGATCGCCGGCCTGAGCGTGGCCGATCCCGTCGGAGAGTTGCCCGCGGCCGCGAGCCAGGGCGATCTTTCCATCACCATTGATGACGCCAATCTCTGTGCCCGCTTTAGTGGCCAGCGCGTGGAGAACGTCAAGGTCGCGCCTTCGCCGCTGTGGATGCAATACCGCCTCAACTCGCTGGGCGTAAATCCCATCAACAATCTTGTTGACGTCACCAATTACATTTTGTGTGAACTGGGCCAGCCCATGCACGCCTATGACGCCGATCTGCTGGGCAACGCCATCGTTGTCCGCGCCGCGCGCAAAGGCGAATCGATTCTGGCCCTGAACGGCGAAAAATATTCCCTCACCGAAGAAGACATCGTCATCGCCGACGCGCAACGCCCCGTGGGCATCGCCGGCATTATCGGCGGCAATGACACGGCCATTCGCGACATAACCAGGCGCATCGTTCTGGAAGCGGCATCTTTTCCCGCCGCCAACGTGCGCAAGTCTTCTTCGCGGCTCAAGCTCCGTACGGACGCTTCCCAGCGCTTTGAAAAAGGCCAGGATCCGGAAAACACGGTGCGCGCGCTGGCCCGCGCGGTTGAGCTGCTGAAGCAGATTTCACCGGGATCGGAGGCTGCACCGCCCATTGACGTTTACACTCGCAAATCTACGCCGCCCAAAATACAGCTCGATGTCGACTGGGCGGAACGCAAGCTCGGGCGCAAACTTTCCACAGAAGAAGTCATCAATATTTTCCAGTCGCTGGTCTTCGGCGTGGAACAGGCGGACGCGCGCAAGCTCGTCATCGCCGTTCCAAGCTGGCGCGCCACCAAAGACATTTCCATCCCTGAAGACCTCGTAGAGGAGATTGGCCGCATGGTCGGCTACGCTTCCATCGTCCCGCAGGCTCCCGCGGTGCTGGCCTCGCCTACGGCGCGCAACCTTGAGCATGAGCAGCATCGCGCGATTCGCGCCGCAATGGTTGGCCAGGGTTTCACCGAGGTATCCAATTACTCCTTCATCTCTGACGCTGACGCCGCCATGTTCGGCTACCTGCCGGAGAAGCTGCTGCAAGTCGCCAATCCGATCGTTGCCGAACAAAAATACATGCGCCCGTCCCTGTTGCCTGGGATCCTCCGGAACCTGGCCGATAACAGCCGGTACTTCGCGGATTTCCGGCTGTTCGAAATCGGCCGCGCTTACGAGAAGGGCGCTGACGGCACTCCGGCCGAGCGAACGCATCTGACCGCCGCGATCTATGGCCGGGAAACCAACGGCGCGAACTTGCTGGAGATGAAACGGGTAGCGCAGTACGTTGCGCCTGACTGCAAGGTTGTTCCTGCGAAGGGCCATGTCAAAACCATGCATCCGGAGCGCGCGGCCCATGTTGAAATCTCCGGCCAGCAGGTAGGAGATCTTTACGAGCTATACCCCGGACTGCTCGATCGCGGTCGTGCCGCCATCCTTTATCTTGATCTTGATGCACTGCAAGCTCTGCTGTCGCAGCGCCAGGCTTATCGTCCGTTGCGCCGTTTCCCCACCAGCAGCTTCGATCTTTCGATTGTCGCGGGAACGCATGAACTGGTCGCCAATCTGGAAAATAAGCTTCGGCAATTTGCGGGCGATGGGCTGATTTCTCTCCAGTTTCTGCTGATCTTCCCCCTGCCGCCGGACAAGAAGAGCGTTTCTTTCCGCCTGACCTTCGGGGCCGACGACCGCACCCTGACCGCGGATGAAGTTACCCGCACACGCGAACGCATCGTCGAAGGAATCAAGGCAGCAGGCTACGAACTGCGCGAATAAGCGCGTGTGATACGAACGAGCGGTAATGCGAACGTCATCGCATCCTTCTGAGGATCACTTTGGCAAATCTTTCCGCCGCGCCTTCCGCCAGCCCGAGAAACAATTCCGGCTCGATTAACTCCAGTTCCATCAACACTAGCTTGCCGGCTTTTTCCACGGCATCGATCCGGCAGTAAAGCGAATCGCGCACCTGCGGTACAGCCCCGGCAATTTCGTTGGCCTGGTCCAGAAAGTCAGGCGCTGGAAAGACCGGTTCCGCGCTTCCCCCGAAGTCTTGTTGTACGCGAAAGTCCCCGGCCGCGGGCCGTTTCAACACCGCATGGCTGTAATTGCCGTCGATATAGATAAACGAAATCTCGCCTTGCGTTTGAATTTCCGGAAGGAATTGCTGGACCAGGAACGGCTCTCCTTTCATTCTTCGCGTCAGCTCAGCTTCTGTGGGTAAAAATGCACCATCGATCAGCCATGTATTGTGCGCGGTGGCGGAAACTGCCGGCTTCACCACGATCTGCTTCCAGCCCAGGATCTGGGCCCGGTCCAACGCAGTGATGCCCGCTGGTCTGGCGGTCTCCTTCCCCGGGAAAAACACCGTCGGGGCGATCCGGATTCCCTGCGCTTCCAACTCCTGCAAATAAAACTTGTTGTAGTTCCACAACACCGTCTCCAGCGCATTCAGCACCGGGGCGGCGCCTGCCGTTCGCCGCAGCCACTCGATAAACTCCCGGACTCGCAGATGATGGTCCCAACATGTACGCAAGACCACAAGATCAAACCGGGCAAAATCAGGGGCTGCGTTATTCCAGACCACAAACTCGGCATCGGCTCCGCCGGTCGCCAGGTGCGGCAACAGCAACCGCTCGCTCTCCGCGCCTTCCGGCAAGCCGCTCCATGTGACCAGCGCAATGGTCTTCTTCATTTAGGCGGTCCGGCGCTCCGTCATATTCTCTGCAGGTCTGCTACCGTACGCTCATTTTGGATATTGCCGGTGTTCAGCGTAGTGGCGGGTTCAAACAGAATCACGTGGGTTTCTTCCAGCGTGTAAGGCATGTGCTCGGTGCCGTGCGGAACAATGATGAACTCGCCCGGACGTATCGTGTCGTCATGCTCCCGGCCGGCGGCATCGCGCCATTTCATATGTAGTTCACCTTTCGTCACCATAAACATCTCATCTTCCACGTCGTGGTGGTGCCACATGAATTCTCCCTGCACCTTCACCAGCTTGACCTGGAAATTGTTCAGTTCGCCTACGATCTTGGGGCTGAAATGGTCTTGAAACGCGGCAAATTTTTGCGCCAGATTCACGACATCCATAAGTGCTCCTGTCCTTTATGGCAGCATTGGTGCTGCGTCCGCAGACGCCATGTCCGTGGTTTAGTTGGATTATTCATCCCTGCAAATGGATTCAGCAAAGATCGCGACTCTTGCCCATACCGGAAATAACCGGGTTATTCGAAGCGCAGGCCTTCGATCGGATCGAGCCGCGCGGCCTTTCGCGCCGGGTAATAGCCAAAGAAGATTCCCACCGCCGCGGAAAACAAGCCGGCAATCGCCATGATCTGGGTTGAGAGCCGCATCTCCCAGTGCAGCGTGTTCTGCAGCAGAAAAGCCCCCAGGACGCCGGCAAGAACGCCGAGTATTCCCCCAATCAGGCTCATCACAATGGCTTCGCTGAGAAACTGCATTTGGATGTCCTGCTCCGTGGCCCCAACCGCCAGACGGATGCCGATCTCGCGCGTGCGCTCGGTTACGGAGATCAGCATGATGTTCATGATCCCAATCCCGCCAACCAGCAGCGACAAGGCGGCAGCGCTTCCCAGCAAGAGCGTGAATACGTTGGCCGCGGCAAGCTGCGCGCGAATGAGTTCCTCAGGCGTGCGAATGTTGAAATCGTTGTCTTCGCCGGCTCGCAGGTGATGTCTCTCGCGCATCACGCCGATGATCCGCTTGGTGACTTCAGGTATTTCTCCTCTTGAAGCAGCGGAAAAGAAAATATCGTCAAGCCACTCTGCGCCCGTGATCCTTTTCTGCGCAGTCGTCAGAGGCATCACGACAAAATCATCCTGGTCCTGCCCCGTGGCGGAGAACCCCTTGCCCTGGAGCACGCCAATCACCTTGAAAGGAACCGACTTAATATTAATGGTCTTGCCGATCGGGTCTTCATCCTCAAAAAGGTTCGCTGCCACAGTCTGGCCCAGCACGCACACCGCGGCATTTCGCTCCATATCGTCCTGGGTGAAGGCGGCGCCCAGGCGCACCTCCCACTTGCGGATCTCAAAGTACTCTGGGCCCACGCCGCGATACTGCGTGCCCCAGTTCAGGTTGCCGTAGATCGCCTGGATGCGCCCATCGACGTTCGGAGCGGCGCTCTTGATGCCGGGAACCTGGTCCAGAACGGCCCGGCTGTCTCCCACCATCAGGGTCTTGGTTCCACGGCTGCCGATGCGTACTCCGCTGCGCGCGCGGCTGCCCGCTTCAACCCAAATCAGGTTATCGCCCACATTGCTCAGTTGCTCTTCCACACGGCTGGAACCCGCATTGCCGACGGCCACCACGCAAATAAACGACCCCACTCCCATGATGATTCCCAGCATGGTCAGCAGGCTGCGGACCCGGTTGCGCACCAGCGCCTGCAACGCTTCTCGAAAGATCGTGTTCAACGACATCGGTAGCGGCAACTCCTTTTCATTCGTAGCGCAGTGCCTCAATCGGATCGAGCCGCGCCGCTTTCTGTGCCGGATAATATCCAAAGAAGATCCCAATCGCCATGGCGACAGCCGCAGCCCCGGCAATGGCGCCGCCGGAAACAAGGATCGGCCAGCCCGCGGTTGAAGCGATCACCAGCGACGCTCCCACGCCAACAGCAATCCCCACGGCGCCGCCGATCAGGCTCATCACAACGGCCTCGATCAGGAACTGCCGCTGCACGTCGCCCTCAGTTGCCCCGATCGCCATCCGGACTCCGATCTCCCGGGTGCGTTCGGTGACGGAAACCAGCATGATATTCATGATCCCGATTCCGCCGACAAGCAGCGACACCCCGGCAATGGAGGCCAGCAAGCCCGTCATCACCTTGCTGGCTTCTGAAGCCAGGTCCGCCATGTCCGCCAGATTGCGGACGGTGAAATCGTCTGGCTGTTCCTGGCGGATGCGGTGACGGTCACGCAGCAAAGCTTCAATCTGCTGCTGCGCGGCATAGCTGCCGGAGCGCGACTTGGCGGAAACCATGATGAAGCGCAGCCACGGTTGCCCGGTAATCTTCTTTTGCAGCGTCGTCAGGGGCACAATAATCGTATCGTCCTGATCTTCATTCATGGCCGGCGACTGTCCTTTGGCCACGAGCACGCCCACAACCTTGAAAGGCAGGTTCCCAATGCGGATGGTTTTGCCCACCGCATCGGTTGTGGCAAAAAGGTTCTTCCGCACCGTCTCACCGATAGCGGCGACATTGGCGGCGTTGGTCACGTCGCTTTCGGTGAATCCAGCTCCGCTCTGGAAGGCCCAGGTGCGGATGTCAAAGTATTCCGGCGTGGTGCCGGTAATGCGCGTTCCCCAGTTGTCGTTTTCGTACACCACCTGGGCGGAAGTCTGTGTGCCGGGCGCAGCCGCCGCGACCGCAGGACACTCTCTCAGCATGGCGGCAACGTCTTCCCGCACCAGAGTCTTTGTGGCGCCCCAACCAAGGTTCAGGCCGCCGCGGTTCATGGAGCCTGAGCTGACAAACAGCATGTTCGACCCCAGATTGGCGATCTGGCGTTGCACGGTCTGATCGGCGCCCTGCCCGATTCCCACCATGGCGATGACCGCACCCACGCCGATGATGATCCCCAGCATCGTCAAGGTTGAGCGCATTTTGTTGCGCGCCAGCGCGCGTAAGGCGATCCGGAGTGTGGAAAGCAAATCCATAAGCTTCTACTCTTCCAGAGACGGCATGGTTTTCAGGACCTCGGCAGCGCGGGCCGGATCTGGAATGGCCTCGTCCCGCTTGATCTTGCCATCGCGAAATACGATGCTTCGCTTCGCAAACTGGGAAATATCGTGCTCATGCGTCACCAGAATAATGGTGAGGCCCTTGTCATTCAGCAACTGGAATATCTCCATCACCTCGACCGAGGTGCGGCTGTCCAGGTTGCCGGTGGGCTCGTCGGCCAGCAGGATCGAAGGCCGGTTTACCAGCGCTCGCGCAATGGCTACGCGCTGTTGCTGGCCACCGGAGAGCTGTGAAGGAAAGTGGCCGGTCCGGTCTCCTAGGCCCACCATCGTCAGCGCTTCCATGGCGCGCCGATGCCGTTCGGCTTTGTCCACACGGCTGTACAGTGTGGGAAGCTCGGTGTTCTCCAGTGCGGTGGTGCGCGCCAGCAGATTGAATCCCTGAAACACGAACCCAATCTTGCGGTTGCGAATCCCAGCCAGTTGCTTTTTCTCCAGGCTGGAAACATCGGTGCCTTCCAGCAGATATCGCCCTGAGCTGGGTTTGTCCAGGCATCCCAGGATATTCATGAACGTGGATTTTCCGCTGCCGCTTGCGCCCATAATGGCAACGAACTCTCCCCGCCTGATCTCAAGCGTTACCCCGCGCAGAGCATGCACCTGGGTTTCGCCCAGATCGTATGTCTTGTGCAGGTCCTGGACCTGAATGACAATTTCCTCGCGATTGACTTCCCCTGCGAGCTCCGCAGCTTGCAGCGAGTTGGTTTGTTGTGCGCTCATGGCAGGTCTGCTATCGTCCGCGCGGAACGCCCGGCCCGCCCGGCCGTGGAGCGCTTGCCGCGCGCCCCTGGGCCACGCCTGTCACCAGATCGTCTCCGGCTTTTAGCTCTCCGTTCAGCTCCTGGATGATCTCGGTAAACGTGTGGTCGGTGATCCCGGTCTTGATGCGCACTGGCGCAAGTGACTTGTCCTCGAGAAGCTTCCACACGACCTGAGTTTCGTATCTGGGGCCCGGACTCTCCTCAACCGGCGCCCCTCCGGCGGCTGCGCCTTTGCGCGAACCGGCAACCTGCGGCCGGGCGCCGCCAGTTGGCGCGCTCTCTGCTTTCGCGGCTTGCGGGCTTTGAGTCCGGGGGCCGCCGATTTCGGGGATGCCGTTTTTCTGGTACAGAGCGCGGATCTCTTCCGCCGGCAAGTCGGGCTTGTATCGCAGAGCGCCGTTCGGGACCTTGAGAACACTCGCCGCAGTCGCCACCGGGATGCTCACGTAGGCGGTCATACCGGGAAACAGTTTCAGCTCCGGATTATTGAAGTCAACAATTGTGTCGTACGTCACCACGTTCTGCACCACGGTCGAATTCATCCTTACCTGCGAGACCGTGCCGGTGAATGTCTCCCGCGGATAGGCATCCACCTTGAACGTTACTTTTTGTCCCGAGCGGATCTGGCCAACATCGGATTCGTCGGTCTTGGCATACACCTGCATCTTGGTCAGGTCCTGGGCAATGGTAAACAGCGTGGGCGCTTGCAATGACGCTGCCACGGTCTGGCCAACATCAACGTTGCGCGCCACAACGGTGCCGTCAATCGGAGCGTGGATCGTTGTGTAATCCAGGTTCGTCTGCGCTACTTCCACGGCCGCCTGTTTTTGCTGGACCTGGGCGCGTGCCTGGCTCTCCTGCGCCAGCGCTGCTGAAACCTGCGCTGCCGCGCTTTCGGCGTTGGCCTTGGCTACATCGAGAGATTGCTGGCTGATCACGCCTTGTTTGCTAAGGCCCAGGTTGCGCTCATAGTCCGCTTTAGTCTGCGCGTCAGCGGCCTTGGCTTTGGCCGTATTGGCGATTGCTACCGCCAGGTTTGCCTTGGCATTTTCCAGATCTGCCTTCGCCTGCGCCAGCGCTCCCTGAAATAATGGAGGATCGATCTGCGCGATCAACTGCCCTTTCTTCACGTGTGAATTGAAATCCACATACAACTTGGCGATCGTGCCCGATACCTGCGAGCCAACCTGCACTGTGATAACGGCATTGATGGTGCCTGTGGCTTCCACCAATTGTTTGATCTCCCCGGTCTCGACCTTCGCGGTGTAGTACTGCACCGTCCCTTTGTTTCTGAAGTTGAAGGCGGCAAAGACCCCTACGCCTGCGATCAGCAGGACGAGGACCGATATTTTTTGCTTGCTCAGTTTCACTGCCTTGATGTTCCCTGAAATTGTTTGGCTTCCTTTAATAATACCAATCGCTACCCAGGTTCCGCCCCTTAAGTCCCAGGTGGTGGTGTATCATCAGTGCTTCAAAAAGAAAGGCAAAACGTTTTCTGTCAGTGCGTTTTTGCGGCTTTTTGACTAGAATGCCCCGTTGCCCTGTTTGAACGCCTGCCAAAAAGACAAGGGTGCCATGAACAAAAAAACTGTCGATGGAATGCTCATCGCTCTGATCCTGCTCGACGTGATTTACGACGTCGTAATCTTCCCCTCACCCGAAACCTGGTTCCGCGTCATCCATGGCGCGCCCTATGTGGACCCTCAAGGTCTGCTGCGCCGGACTGCGGCCGGCTGGGCGGCGTTTGCGCTGTGGCAGTTCGTTGCTCTGCTCAGGTGGAAGAAGGGCCGCCACTGGCTGATGCTGGTTGCGGGAATCCGGTGGACTGAAATCTTCGCCGACTGGACCTATGTATATTTCTGCCAAAGCCTCACTCCTATTGGCCGGTGGGGATTGCTCGCGGCCGGGCCCATCAACTTGCTTACAGGCTGGTTCTTTTATCGCAGCTATTTCAAGGCGGCTCCTCCCGATTCCAGCCGCGATTGACGGTTGGTGTTAAAGTTTCACGGAGCAGCCGTGCGGAGCGCGCCTTTGCCCGGACGGAGCGGCAAGATTTAAATGATGAAATATTTCAGGCCATCGACAGTCGACGATGTTGTCGCGGGCCTGGCCCGGGGCGGGGTTCTCCTGGCCGGCGGCACCGCACTTGTTCCTGTCTTGTTAAGCAAGGCCGGTACCGACACCTCTCTCTTGGACCTGCAAAAAATTGCCTCTCTAAATAAGATTTCGTCTGACTCACAGTTTGTGCGTCTTGGCGCCACGGTTTCGCTCACCGCTCTGCATTCTTCCTCGCTGGTCTCCTCGGAACTGCCCGCGCTGGCAGAAGCCGCGGCGGCTGTTGGGAATCCCCAGGTCCGCAATGCTGGAACGCTGGGAGGCAACCTGGCGACGCCGCATACTGATTTGCCGCCCGCGCTCGTGGCTCTGGACGCGGAAGTCGTTCAGGCCGGCCCCGGGGGCGAGTTCTCGCAACCCATCGAGCAGTTTCTTAAGAGCGGAGCAACAGGGCTTATCACGGAAGTGCGCGTAACGCGTCACCCGCAGCGGCGCTCCCGATTCGTGAAGTATGCCTGGCGCGCCTCCTCGGGAATAACCATCGCAAGCGTGGCCGGCGCCATCTCTCTCGACGGAAACGGAACGATCATCGAAGCGAGGCTGGCAGCCGGCGGAATCTCTACCAAGCCGTGCAGGCTCAGCGGAGCGGAAAAAGTCCTTCTCGGGCAAAAATGGGGAGAAGCGCTGTTGCAGCAGGCGGCACGCGCCGGGGCTGAAGAAGCTGTGGCTGACGTGGCCCATCCTCCGGGGGAGCAGTACCGGAGATATCTCGTCGCATCGGGAATCGTGCAGGTGCTGAAGGACATGATCAAGGCATGAATCTTGCGGAAAACAGCACGACCCAGGTCAGCTTCCAGGTCAACGGCAAGGAGATTTCCCTCTCCGTGTCTCCCCTGACCACGCTGCAACAGGCCCTGCACCGCGACCTGGGCCTGCGCGACGTGCGTTATGGCTGCGGAGAAGGCGTATGCGGCGCCTGCCTGGTCCTGCTGGACGGGAAACCTACAGCCAGTTGCATCAAGCTCGCCGTGCAGGCCGGAGGAAGCCAGGTGGTCACCGCCACCGGCCTGGAGACGGCCCTGCCGGAAGCCGTGCGTGACCGCTTTCGCTGCTTGCGTTCGAACCTTGAGGCTTCCGCCGCGTTTCAGTGTGGCTATTGCGCCTGCGGCGTCCTGGTGGCCGGCGCGCACTTCCTCGGTGAAAATGAGAAACCGTCCGCCGAAGAAGCGCTTCAGGCGCTGTCAGGAAACATATGCCGCTGCACCGGCTACCGGCAGATGATGGAGTCAGTTACCGCCGCGACGGAGGGCAGACAGACCGTAGGAAGTTTGGCGGCCCGGCCGGACATCGTCGAAAAGATGGGGGCCGACGAAGGCTATCCTACTGACCGACACTCCGGGGAAGCACTGGTAGGTCGGGTCCTGTGGAGCGAATATCCTTCCGCAAGCATTCTTGAGATTGACGTAACTGGGGCGCGCTCCTTGCCTGGGGTGGTTGCCGTGGTGACCTTTAAGGATGTTCCTGGAAAAAACGTGGGCGGAACCATGACCTTTGCCGAGGACCAGCCTTTGCTGGCAAGCGATCAGGTACGCTCCATGGCCGATGCCGTAGCGTTGGTAGCCGCCACCAGCGATTCCGCGGCGCTCGATGCATTGCAAAAGATCCGCGTGCGCTACAGTCCTCGCCCTCCGGTTGTTGACCCCGCGGCAGCGCTGGCCCCTGATGCGCCGTCGATTGGAGCTCACGGAAACGTGGTCTCCCAGTTCACCGAAGAGAATGGGGACGTCGATAGTGCGTTCGCTGTGGCGGACCTCACGGTGGAGGGTGCCTACCATTGCCGCGGCAACGACCATGCCTGCATGGAGCTGGAAGGCGGCTCCGGCTGGATGGAAGGAGACACGATCGTTCTTGAGCTGCAATCGCAGAATCCTTATGCCGCCGTCAAGGCAGCGGCCCGGCAGCTGGCAATTCCAGAGGACCGCGTGAGGATAGTCTCCAGCAGAATGGGCGGCTCGTTTGGCAAGTACCTGGTTGCCGGCGTCGAAGGCTTCCTCGCCATGCTGGTCTACGTAACCAAAAAGCCCGTGCGGCTTGTTCTAAGCCGGGAAGAGTGCCTGACCCGGCGCGTCAAACGGCATGGCACCATGGCGCAATACCGTCTGGGTTTGAAGCGTGATGGATCGTTTACGGCCCTGGAAGCGCGGATTCTTGCCGACGCCGGTCCCTATGTTTCC
Source organism: Terriglobia bacterium (assembly GCA_041488515.1). Classification (GTDB taxonomy): domain Bacteria; phylum Acidobacteriota; class Terriglobia; order Terriglobales; family Acidobacteriaceae; genus Angelobacter. Next base: position 476,688 of record JBGPPK010000006.1, read on the forward strand.
TTGACGCCGGTAGTGGCTTCCCTGCTGACCACCGAAGCCGCCGGGGCTTACGAGATTGCCAATGTCAGGGTGGATTGCAAGGGTGTGCTCACCAACAATCTGCCGGGCGCCCCCATGCGTGGGTTTGGATCGCAACAGGCGAACTTCGGTATCGAGTGCCTGGTGGACAAGGCGGCACGCGCGCTGAAGATGGATCCGGCGGAACTGCGCCGCAAGAACTATCGCAAAAGGCTGGAAAACAGAGCGGAGCAGGAAAAATCGGGGAGTCCACCCGCCGCGCCCAACGTATGGCTGGCCAAGACCATCGATCTTGTGACTGAGGGTCTGGGTGCGCGCCCGGCATCACCTGAAGGGTGGCGCGTGGGACGTGGAGTGGCCTCCAGCCAGGCCAAGTATGGATATCCCTCGGGAATGGTCGATCGCTTTGTCGCGCGCCTCCAGGTTGATGGTTCGGGACAGTTCGTGTTGGAATCCGACATCCCGGACGCGGGAAGTGGGAGCACTCATGGCGTCTGCCAGCTTGTCGCCCGGACATTGAAACTCAATCAACCGCCGCGCTACGTGCTTAGCCAGGACTGTGTTTCCGATCCCAGCGGAACGCTCATCAGCCGCGGCCGGAGACCGTCGCGGCTGGCAGGCTTTGTGTTTCATGGAATTGAGCGGGTGCAAACCATTTACTCCGGCCGGCTTCACTCCATTACTTCGCGCTTTGCTCCACACACGCTCGCGCGATTCATGCGCTGGAGCGGTTTCTCCATCAACATTTTCAACCGCCTCATGAACTGGCTCAAGGCGTCCTTCTTTCCTTATTCCATTGATTCCTTTAACCCGCGCATCAGCGGAAGCCGCGGCATGCTTATGCTGGGAAGGGCGGCACAACAGGCAGCGGACAATTTGAGCAAACTGGCCGTGAACATGGCTGCAAAGCAACTGGGCGCAAGCGCTGATTCGCTCGAGCTCGGCAATGGCGGGATTTACGATCGCACCAATCCATCTCGCCGAATCGCATGGGCCGCGCTGGCACTGCAGAATGGCGGAAAGCTCTCCGCAGTCGGAGAAAGCCATCTGCCTCAGGGCAGTCTCTTCCAGTCGAGCACCGGCAACCAGGTTGGGCCGGTGGATTTTGTCTATGCCAGCCACGGCTGCGATGTCGCCGTGGATCCGGCTACAGGACGAGTGAAGGTGCTGCACTATGTTGCCTGTCACGATGTAGGCCGGGTGCTGGACGCGGACGCCGTCCGGGGCCAGTTGCTCGGAGGCATCACCATGGGAATGGCTCAAGCCCTGCTTGAAGACCTTGGCATGCGCGAAGGCAAAGTTGGGGCCGTCGGACTGCACGATTATCTCGTTCCCTCAAGCCTTGACGTGCCCGGCAATATCGATCTCCACATGATCGAATCCGGGACCGGCATCGGACCGGATGGCGCCAAGGGAATCGGAGAAATTGCCGCTGTGGTAGCGCCCATTGCCATCGCCAATGCCGTTTACGATGCCCTGGGCGTGCAGCCCACAGCCATACCTATTACCCCGGAACAGATTGTTTGTGAATTCATGAGCCGCACCGGCGCACCTGCCCTCGTGTGAGCAAGAAAGGTAACTTTATGGCCAACAACTTTGACGTACTGATCATAGGCAGCGGATTCGGCGGAGCCGTCACGGCCTGCCGCCTGGCGGAAAAAGGAATGCGCGTGCTCGTCCTGGAGCGCGGACGCCGCTGGGATGTGAAGGACTACCCCAGCCAGAGTGGAGAAAACTGGCTCTATGACAATGATCAGCCGCAACGCGAGCAGGGATGGGTGGACTGGCGCTTCTGGGGAAACATGACCGTAGTCTGCGGCGCTGCCGTGGGCGGCGGATCGCTGATTTATGCCAACGTTTCCGCGCCCGCGCATGAAAATGCGTTCGTCAAAGGCTGGCCGCCGGAGATTACGCTTGAGAAGCTGCAACCCTATTATGACCGCGTAGGAAAAATGCTGAATGTGCAGACCATCCCCGATAACCAGCTCACGCACCGCTTCAAATTAATGCGGGAAGCGGCGAAAAATGCGGGATTCGAGAAACGGTTTGACAAGATGCCGATCGCCGTTTCGTTCAGCGAAAAATATCCGCTCCATCCGGACGACCCCTTCAACAACAACAATAGCGTTCCCTACGTCAATGATCAGGGCGTAACCCAGGGCACTTGCGTTCACTGCGGCAACTGCGACTTCGGCTGCCAGGTGCACGCCAAGAATACCCTGGACCTGAACTATATTCCCCAGGCGGAGAAGTTCCACGCCGATGTTCGCCCGCTCCATTACGTCCGTTTTATCGAACCGATCGATGGCGGTTATCGCGTGACCTTTGATCGCATTGTTCCCGGTTCCTCTCTGGAAGAGGGAAAGCTGGTGCGTGGCAGCGAGACGGCCACGCGAGTGATTGTCGCCGCCGGCTCGCTTGGCTCAACCGAACTGCTGCTGCGCTGCCGCGACCAGTACAAAACGCTTCCTAAAGTGAGCCAGTTCCTGGGATATAACTGGAGTTCGAACGGAGACTTCCTCACGCTTGGCGTGTACCCAGAATCCCGTGTGGTCGCCCCTAGCGCGGGACCAACCATTACTTGCTACATCAATTTCCTCGACCAGCTACCCCCGGAGCAGCGGTTCGTGATCGAGGATGGCGGATTCCCGCCGCTCTTGAGCGACTATTTGGAGGAGAAGCTCTCCAAGGCTGAGCATGGGATCAGGCAACCCCATGTAAAAGCCATCCTGGATGAGATCGGCAAGGACCTGCGGAATGAAGACCCCCTTAGCAACATCATGCCCTGGTTCGCCAATGGCGTAGACCGCGCTGATGGGCGGCTTTATCTGGGGATCAATTGGCTAGCGCCGTGGCGCAAAAAGCTCAAGCTCAACTGGCCCAACGATTCCGGAGCGCTGGTTGAAGCGATCATTGCCATGCACAAAAAACTCTCCCAGGTCACGGGCGGCAAAGACGTTGTTCCTCCCACGTGGACCGACCTCAAATGGCTGATTACTCCTCATCCGCTGGGTGGATGCAATATGGGAACCAGCGCCGTCAACGGAGTGGTAGACCATCGCGGCGCCGTCTTTGGATATCCCGGGCTGTACGTCGCCGATGGATCGATCATCCCCGAGGCCATCGGAATAAATCCTTCACGCACCATCGCTGCGCTCTCAGAGCGCATTGCGGAACTTATGGAATAGACACGGACGACGCAGGTCCACTCAGGCCTGCGTTCCGAGAAACTAGCCCGGTCTTCACAAGGGAGACAATGGTTACCTTATGGCAGAAGCTGAAATAAAAGAACTCTTGCAGCAAAGCGAAGAGGCAGGCGCCTACGGTCGCTCTCCGATCCGCGTCTCCGCCGCGGGCGCCGAAGTGGTGGTGATCAGCGATCTGCACCTTGCGGCCGGCAGAATGCGCGACGGCCGGTATTCCGGCACCGAGAATTTTTTCGCTGACTCCTCCCTGCGCCGCTTCATCCACGCCATCCTGGCTCGCCTGGGGTCGAAACCGGCAATACTGCTGGTGAACGGAGACGTGGTCGACTTTCTCCGTATTACCGAGTATCCAACCGAGGACCAGGAATTTCTTGACTGGCAAGCGCTGCTTCATCAGCTAGGCATTGAGAAGAGCCTTGTCGAGCTTCGTAACATTATTCCGAAAGAATTGAAATACGGCCTCAAGACCGATAATTACAAATCGGTGTGGAAGCTGGCCAGGTGCGTGCAAGGCCACCCGCAGTTCTTTCAGGCCCTGGCCGAGTGGATGGCGCGCGGCAATCGCATCATTATCACCAAAGGGAACCATGACCTGGAATGGTACTGGCGTGAAGTGCGGGACTGCCTGCGCCTGCTGCTTGCCCAAAAACTGGAATCCATATTCCAGAAAACAACCAAGGTGCCTTTGGAAGACGTTCTCCGCCAGCACATCTTGCCCGGTCTTCTGTTTGTGGACGACGCCATGGTAATCGACGAAACCTTTTACGTCGAGCATGGACACCGGTATGACAAATACACCAACGTTGTCGGCGATCCGGTCCGTGTCGATGCGGTCCGTGGCACTACGGAGCTGAACATTCCTTTCGGCTCCTTCCTCAACCGGTACATTTTGAACCAGATCGAGCTCAAATATCCCTATGTCGACAACGTGCGGCCGACGACCAACCTCCTTCCTCTGCTAATTCGGGAACGCTTTTTCGTCGCCATGAAGCTGCTCTTTTACCACCTGCCCTTCATGCTGCTGATTATTCCCAAGGGCTATTACAGCTACATGTTCAAGCGTGTCGCGGTGTTGGCGGCAGCGGTGGGGATTCCTCTACTGGCGGCACTCGTCTATCTGCTCTCGGCATTCCCGGTGTTTCATTTCCTGCAATCGTTGCCCACGATGCAGTGGCCGGGCGGCGGTGTGACGAAAAGTTTCGTTGCCATGGGCACATCCTATCTTCTCAGCCGCCTGGTGGCTTACCTGCAGTTGACTGAGCCTTCCGATCTCTCGGAGTTTGCCCGGCAAAAATTTGCCCAGCATCCGGAATTCCGGTTAGCGACCATGGGACATACTCACAATCCCAACCAGTTCCTGGAAAACGGACGCTGGTTTTACAACACCGGCACATGGATCCCCATTGTGGAATTGAGCACGGCCGAAGTTCGCGCCGATCGGACTTATACATTCCTGCACTTCCGTCGCAGCCTTTCGGGCGAATTGCTGCCCGCCGTAGTGGAACGATGGGACGATGAGGCCGGGCGAGCCGAGGAGTTGCTCATCATCTCGAATGATTGAGGCAATCCCTTCTGTAACGGATTGCGTGGCGCCGCCACTATATGCCAAACGGACAATCACCGAAGATACAAGGCAACCGGCCGAATTCGACTGGAGCCAAGCTTGTCAAGATAGTGGGCACAGGTTATATTTACCGCGCTGAACACCTTGACTCCATGAGGGTATCGACGCACGGTCTCCGTGTTTGTTCCGTAGTGTTTTTATCACAAATAGATATGAGGTAAATGACATGTGGATAAAGAAAGCCTTGAACTCACAATTTCTGCACCGGCTGTGTCTGGTGTTTACGCTTGCCGGTTCGGTAACGTGGATTGCGGCGTGGGTTGCCGGTGAGAATGGACGGGTCTGGGGCTTCACTCAAACCCGCCTTTACCTGGACACGATCTGTTTCTTGCTGATCGCGCTTGGCCTCCGTCTGGGCTGTCTGATGCACCACTGGGAGGAGCGCCTCGGCGTTCGTCCGAACCCTTATGGATATACGGTGAATCCGCCGATCGACAAAGCCACGCTGCCACCGTTGGGCTAAAGGCCTTTCGTGTCAGGGCTCTCGCGTTGACTCGTCCCGCCTTCGTGCGGACAAGGGTAACGCTTGCTCGTGAGGCTTGTGCCACGCCGGTTTTTGACTCGTCGATGGGAGGTACATCCTGGTGCGCTTGGAAAACAAGCCTGCGGTTCGGGAGCTGGCCAGGGAGTACCCCCTCCCCGACGAAGACAAACTCATTCAGCAACTCCTCGCGATTCGCAGGCCCCACGTCCGGCAAGGCCCGTCGGGTAAGTTCCTGCGCGAATCGCATCCCAAACATCATGGTTGCGTCCGGGCCGAATTCATCGTCGAGCCTGGGCTGCCTGAGGACTTGCGGGTTGGTGTCTTCGCCAAAGAGCGGGCCTATCCCGCATGGATTCGTTTCTCCAATGCCAACGGATTGAAGCGCGACGGGAGTTATCGCAAGGACATCAAGCTCGACCTGCGCGGCGCGGCGATCAAAGTGATGGCGGTGGAAGGAGAAAAAATCCTGGAAGAGGAGAAACATGAAACCACGCAGGACTTCCTGCTGATCAGCACAGACGCTCTTTTTGTGAGAGACCTTGCAGCCTTCGTCAAATTGCTCGGCGAGCCGCGCGTTCTCACGCTCCTTTGGTATTTTTTCAATCCCCTGGATCTCCATCTGCGAGAGCTCCGAATTGGCCTGCGATCGGTAAAGCGAATCGCTAATCCTCTGGACATTGAGTATTCCAGCGTGGTCCCCTTCCTCTTTGGCGATAGGGCGGTAAAGTACAAGCTCCGTCCAGTGGTGGACAAGCCGGATAAGGCGCCGAAATGCCCCTCTGCCGATTTTCTCCGCGATGCGATGCAGCAGCGTCTGGCTGGGGGAGAAGCCCGGTTTGACTTGATGCTCCAGGTCCAGACCGATCCCTACAAAATGCCGGTCGAAGATCCTTCGGTCGTCTGGGACGAGGGCCTTTCGCCATTTCGGAAGGTGGCTACAGTCCGGATTCCTGAACAGCGCTTCGATTCCGCAGCGCAGATGGAGTTTTGCGAGAATCTGTCGTTCAACCCCTGGCATAGCTTGCCGGAACACCGTCCGCTGGGAGGACTGAACCGGGCCCGCAAGGTGGTGTATCTGGCCCTGGCAAAACTTCGCCACGAACTTAACCAGGCTCCGGTAAAGGAGCCATCGCCCGGCCACAGCTTTTGATGTTTGCGTCAAAAAATTCGCGACACAGGCAGTCCGTTGCTCCATGAGAAAAACTCACGCAATTCGCCTACACTAGAAGAGCTTCCCTGATATCTGGGTGCGCATATCAGGCGCGAACATAGTCCCGCAATGACGGGCCCACGCATAGGCCAATGTCCTCAAGGAAGAATCAATTGCAGAGGAAGCCCCAAATGCCTTCACCGATGGCAAACTCGATCAGAAAAATTTTGCTCCTTGGAAACGGATTGACGTTTCTGCTCATTGCAGTCTATGTATTCTTTGCCGCCGATAAGGCAGCCTACCTTTACGGGTACACGCTGAATGGAGTGGACGGCCTTAACGAATTCCGGGCCGTCTACATGGGGTTCTGGATCGGACTGACGATCTTATTTTTCACGGCTGCCTGGAAAATCGAATTCGCGCTCCTGGGCGACTTGGCTCTCACCATGGTCCTGATGCAATCTCTAGGACGGTTACTCAGCTTCATTAAGGACGGAAGACCAAGCACGCGTTTTATTTTCGTTTTCTTCCTGGAAATTGTCACCAGTCTGGCTGGACTGCTGGTTCGTCCCCAAACATCGCCGATCAAGCAAAAACAGGAACAAGACCGAAGCTAACAGCCGTGTAGGATGCATCGCTTCAGCAAGCGGCTGCCCCTGCGGTCCAGCATGCATACCGGAACATGGTCGAAGCAAACTGCCCGGTGCACACAGCCGTTAGCCCAAGTCACACTTGGGCGTGACGCATGTCACATACCTTGAGCATATGCAGCTGTAATGTGAAAATCGATGGCTGAAAAAGGCAGGCGCTCAGATGGCGCTTGTCTGAACTCGCCGGGTAATCAGTCAACTGAGGCGACTCGGGAGACAACCAAACCGGAAAAACATTGAGGGCTTTGTGAGAAGCCACTGAGGTTTGGGACTGCGAAAGCAGTGACTACATCCAAAGCTGCGACGGTGCATGGGTTCCACACCGCTGAGTCTCTCGTAAGAGTCAACGGCTAGAACATCACCAAATGTCGCAGCTTTTTCCTTTGCGTGATTCGTCCCTGTGTTGGCGATGCGAGCCATCTATCGCCTTGCGATGATTCATGGATCCGGACCGTGTTCCGTCGCTTACGGCCTGGCCGCTGCCGCCAGCAGTACTACCAGGCAAATGACGACACCGTGGTCGAGCCCTTGCGATCACCAGATATGCGGTGCTCCGGCAAAACAATTTCATATGCAAGCGGTCATTAACCCAGAAGGCGTACGATTGCTGGAAGGTATCTCAGCGTGACGAAGTAAAGGATGGCGACGACCGACAACGTTATAACGATAAGTCTAATCTGAAATTCGGATCGAGATTCTACCCGGGGAACTTCATGCATGTCGGGACTAACATGAACATCCGGATCCAAGTACCGAATGGCCAAAAAAACTTCTTCGTCAGACACTTTCCAGACCGAGTTCATTGCCTTCACCTGCGCTTGCATCCCTAACGTTAGGACTTTTAGCCTGGGGAGGCTGTGATTCGTGTCACACGTCCTTTGTGGGACCAAAACGTGCGGCGGTCCTGCACGGCTGCAGAGGATACGTGTTTGTTGCGACTCCAGTTCGCGCGACGTAAATCAGCGATGCACAAGCATCGCCTTCTCTGCCCGATAGCGAATTTGAATATTTGCTTTTGGCGTCTTCCTTCCTTGAGTCCCGAGCTTGCTTCGCAGTTGGATTCGAGCGGAAACTGCCACTCAAAATATTTTCCAACGAATAGCCCCGGCGTCTCTCGAAGGAGAACACAGGAGGCTATTTTTTGCGGCATCACGATCACGGGTGACTGGCATCACAGTGCACAAGCTTCTCGAGCACGTAAATTTATTTTGTGATATCGCAGCGAATTGTGGCGGTAACCAGCAACATATTGTCTTAATAGAATTAATAGAAAAAGGAGATACAACAATGTCCAATATCATTCGCAGAGACCCGTTTTTCGCGTTGACCTCACTTCAAGACCGCGTCAACCAGCTTTTTAGCCAGACGTTTGGCGGCTTCGAAGGCCCGGGGTTGGAGCAACCACTGACCTCAGCAAACTTCCTTCCCCCTGTAGACATTTTCGAAGACGAACATAACATCACATTACAGGCAGAGATACCGGGCGTGAAGGAAGAAGACCTGAATGTCACTCTTGAAAACAATGTTCTGACCATCACAGGTGAGCGCAAATTCAAAGAAGAGGAAAAGAAAGACAACTTCCACAGGATCGAACGGCGGTACGGGAAATTCACACGCTCCTTTACCCTCCCGGCCAGCGTTGATCCTCAAAATGTGAATGCCACTTTTGAGAATGGCGTGTTGAACATGACGCTTCCCAAGCGGGAAGAATTCAAGCCCAAGAAGATCACGATCGGCGTAAGCAAGAGCCCGGCTGCCTCGGTAAAACCCGGCAAGGAAAAAGCCGCATAAGCATCCATCGCATAATACCAATAAGTTAAGCGGGTGGTTGCAGGCGACCCTGTGACCACCCCGAATCTCGCCGACCCAGCGCAGAGTTGATGTGACAGCAAGAGAGATAGGAGCCAATGGCAAACAAAGGGTCCGGTTTCGTTCATCTGGTCCGGTAAATCGACTGATGTTCTCCAATCACAATTTTCTTGTGGAGCAGTGATCTGCGAACCACATACTGCCAAAATCAGTTATTCAGTGCAACGCCAGTCTTTTTCGACGACTGGCGTGTGAATGCCCAGAAACCAGTCCACACGGAGAGTGCACATCCAATCACCAGTTTGATTTCGTGTTGCCAGATGTTGGAAATAGCGCGTGAAGGCACAAATGCAATGACAATTCCGAATAAAGTAGTGACTGCCCCGAGAATGCCGGCAATGGTAAAAAGCCAGCGTTGAAATGAGGTCTTGCCGGTGGCATGACGTACAAGCGCCAGGAAAATTGCGATATAAGGCAGCAGTTGAACGACAACGGCAATATCGAGCATAGTGAGGTATGCTTCCTGGGCTGCTGTCCCAAGAAAACATAACAAAAGAACCACGCTGCATAAGACGCCTTGTATCACGATGGCGCGATGCGGCGTTCGCCATCGCGGGTGCAGCGCAGACAGGGAGGGCGGCAATCCGCCTTCAGTGGAACAGAGCCACATCATGCGCGAAGCCGCGCCGAACCAGCACAGTCCCGCGCCAGTTTGTGCGATGCATATAAATACCGCCATGCCCGCGACCGCCATTCGAACACCGGGTCCCTGCAACGTGTGCTGCACATAGTCCAGCAGTCCAGTGGAGCTGCTGAGCGGAGCCCCGTGCATTCCTATAAGCAGTGCGGCGGTAGCCAAGAGATAGCAGAAGAGGCTTGCCCCAGAACCGCGCACCGCAGCCCAGGCTATTGCCGCCCGTGACGCATTGATCTCATCTCCAAAAACAGATCCAATCTCAACACCGATCATGCTCATGCAGATGAGGCCAAATACCGAAGCAGTCTCCAGATCAAGCGCAGGTATTCCCCCGGCAATACTGTCAATGTGACCGTGATAATGGCGAATACCGTAGCGGACGCCCAGCCAGATGACCGCGAATATGACCACAAAAGTCGAGCAGGCGATCCATCGTATCCAGCGTCCTGTTCCGAATGCCGTCATGTTCAGGCCAACAATTCCCCACAACAGGAGCAAGCTCAATGCCCACTGCACATGTGGCATGGCGCCTAATGCAGGAAAAATAAAGGCGACAATCGCAACCATGTAGACAAGCACGCTGGGAACATAAGGGACGTTATTGAGCCAATAGCACCAGGAACTCAAAAATCCCACGCGGCGTCCGAGGTATCGTTCATTCCACAGCGACAATCCGCATTCACCGCGATCGGAATACGTGATTTCAACTACAGCAATTGCCTGAGGGACAACAAAACAGGGAATGGCAATCAACCACAGCCAGAACACGCGGAAACCAGCAGAGGCAGTGATGGTCAGCAAGTTCAGATTAACCACCGAAAGAGTGCATACAAAGAAGACGTCCCAGGCGCGAAGAATGCGCCTGAAGGAAAACCGCTGTGATTGTGATTCGGGGGGATCTGCTATGTCACGGTCGAGAATCGGTACCTGAGGCGCTTTGTCCAATTGCACACATCACCAGGTCCGGACCGTTGAGCTATGCCGGCAGGCTGATTTCCCTGCCCATCTCGCGAATGGTCCGATATTGAATAAACAGATTCGGATCAATGGTTACACCTTCGGTTGCGGCGGTAAATACGATACGAGCAACAGCGAGAGAATCGCCTCCGAGCGCAAAAAAGTCGTCATCCAATCCTACTGAAGACACATCAAGGGCCTCGGCCCACAACCGGCAAAGGAATCCCATCTCTGGAGGCCCCGCAGGCTCAGAAGAAGCGCCGGAAGCCGGAGCCGGGCTGTCTGTTTGTCTATGCTCCTGCACTGGTTTTTTCCTCTGTCAGCAGCTGGCTTTCAAAAGCGGCGAAAATATGCTGACGGTCAAGCTTCAAGTTGCGGGTCAAGAGCCCGTTTTCCACGGTAAACTCATCATTGGTGAATGCCACGGTGCCGATAAAGCACGCTACACCCATTTCCTTATTCAGTTCCTGCACATGCTTCCATATTGCCTGCTCTATTTCAGCGTTTCGGGGCGCGGCATATTGTACAACAGCGCTTAAATAAGGACGATCGGAACCAAAAACCACGGCTCGGCCCACTTCAGGCCACGCTTCCATCTGACGCTCAATCTGCTCGGGATTCAGTTTCAAGCCAGATGAGGTAATGATCACATTCTTCTTACGGCCGACAATGTGAAGAAAACCCTCATCATCAAAACGGCCGAGATCACCGGTGGCAACATACCCATCCGACAGATATGTCTTGCCTTGATCATCATAATAGAGGTAGCGGAGAGAAAGATGGTGGGGTTTACGGACCAGAATCTCGCCATCCTCGGCAATGTTTACCTCTGTACCAGGAAAGCGGCGGCCGACTGTCCCGGGCTTGAATGCCTTTGGGGTGTTTGCGGTCACGGTGCCCGATTCGTTGAGTGAATAGACCACATAAAGCGAAGTTTCAGTCCCGGCGAAAAATTCCACAGTAGACTGCCGAATGGGTGCCATTCCGGTTATAAAGAAACGGATGGTTGGAGCAAACTTCCGCAGTGCCACGTTGATTTCCGCCTTGCTCCGATTGCCGCCACCGAACTTCTTTTCCAGCCGCTCAAAGAACAATGGAGGACCGACAAACACGGTTGGCTGGGTTTGAACGAAAGCCAGCATCAACTCTCCCGGAGAGGTAAAAATCACGTTGTGAGGGAATCCGACTGCGCTATAGACAAGCAATCGCTGTTGATAGCTGGATAGCGGCATAAAAGCCAGCATTGCGTCGTCATGCAGCCAGGGAAAAAGATCCCAATATCCCTGAATGAATGCTTCCGTGCCAAGCCGGCTGCCCGCCAGACACTTGAGGATTCCTGAGGATCCGGACGAGAAATGCAAAGTTAAATCATCCGGTTGTGTGCTGGTCCTCGAGTTGCTACGTCTCTTTTTTTTCTCAGATGAATTCCCTGACAAATCCTGAAGTTCGCATATCCATTCGCGGGAATGCCCGTTCGGCGCTGGAAGCTTCGTTACAAACAATAAGGCGAGCTCAAACTGGTCAGCCAGCTCATCCAGATCATTTTTAGCAAAGGGCTCAGGAAAGGCCACGAGATGACAGCCGAACTCCAATGTTGCCAGATCCAGAACAATCCATTCATAGCTGTTATCGGCAAGCACACCGATGCGCATTCCCGGCTGGATGCCGCACGCGCGCAGGAACCCAATGGCCTTCTGAACATCGGAATAAATCTGATCAAACAGATATGTTATGGTTTTCCCCAACCGATGCATTGCGATCCAGTTGGAAGTATTTCCACGCATCGACGGAACAATGTTGGCGAGTCGCATTCCTTCACCCAGGAAAAAGTCTTTCAGGACTGGACTTCAGGTATTCCGGCAAAATTGATATAGCGGTTGCCATCATCAGGAAGCACAGCCACAATGATGTCCTCCGGTTTATATCGGGCAGCAATGGAGGCTGCGACCGAGGCAATTGCTCCGGAAGAAGGTCCGACAAATATTCCTTCTTCTCTTGCCAGCCGCTTCCGGAATGCATCTGCAGCTTCCAGGCTGACAGGAACGATGGTGTCAATCTGGACGCCTTCCATGATGGAGGGCTTGAACGTCGGTCCAACACCGTGGATTTTTGAGCACCCCATCGGACCGCCGGAAAACAATGGAGCGCCTTCCGGTTCCGCAAGCACTACCTCTACATTGGGATGGTGGGCCTTCAAATAAGAAGAGACCCCGGTAAAAGTACCTCCGGAACCAAAACTGGCGACGAATGCGCGCAGATGCGGGCCCGCGTCGCGCACAATCTCGCGGGCGGTGGTTTCGGCGTGAATCCGGGGGTTCGCAGGATTGGTGAACTGGCTAAGGACAAAGACATTAGGATCGTCTTTAGCAAACTGTGCCGCCAGGCGTACGGCCATTTCAAAATTTTCCGTGAACACCATCTCCGCGCCCAGCGAGCGGGCGCTTTTCATAAAAGCGTCAATGCGGTCGTTCTCTTCTACGAAGAGCACTACGCGATATCCCCGCACAGCGCCGACCATGGAGACAGCCAGGCCTAGATTGCCGCTGGTGGCTTCCACCAGTACCATGCCCGGCTTCAAGACCCCGGCATTTTCCGCCGAAGTGATCATTGCGTACGCGGCGCGGGCCTTGACGCTCCCCGTGGGATTGAACTGCTCCAGTTTGGCGTAAACAGTCCCCCCATTGCCAGGCACAATGCGGTTCAAACGCACCATTGGCGTATTGCCGATCACATCCAGGATACTGTTGAAGACTGGCATTTTTGTCCTTATTGCTTTAACCGGCACTGCCTGTTTTCCCTGAAGCCAACCAGGAGCCCACATGTTTAGGCGTTGCGAACATGCCAACATGGGTTCCTCCATCGTAGAAACGCAAACCGGACGCTTCACGCCGGGCCAGGCGCTCATTCACGGTTGCCGCATCCATAGTGATCATGTTCCGCTCATGGGAACAGAACAACATGCCCCAGGGAATTCCAAGACTGGGGACAGAGGCTGTTCCTAAATTGACTGTCTGGAAATGCGTCCGCGCAACTGCAAAGGCCTCAGGTAATGTTGATATTGATTCTGCCGCCGGATGCACTGCCCCACCGGCAATCGCCAAAATGCCATCTTGGGCGAGGAACTTTGCTGCCGATTTGACTACATGCTGGTAAACATCCTTTTCGGGAGCGCCCGATTCAGATGGTTCCGGGGGGTCTGCGATGATGACATCGAATTTACGCCCGCTCAGAGTTGCGTCATCGAGCGGCGAGCTAAATAGACCTTTAACTCGCAGGTCGGAAAATACAGCTCGTTCAGCGTAAGGAAGTTTCCCATCCAGGGCCTCCAGAATCTGCCTGTCAACCCAGAAAACAAAAACTTCCTCCACTGTCCTGTGCCGCAACACTTCCCGGATAATGGCTCCTGTTGTTCCACCAATACATAAAACTGACCTGGGACCAGGATGGGCAATCATGGCGGGATGAACCAGCGCTTCATGGTAGATCCATTCGTCATTCTGAGTAGACTGCAATCGATCATTCTTTACCAGAACGCGGCCATAAGCAGTCTGGAGCACTGCGATCCGGTTGAAGCCGAATGACATTTCCATCACCACGCTTTGCACGCGGTGCAGGTGGACTTCTGACGCACCCACGGCCTCAACCAACCACTCCGGGCCGAACTGGTGCGAACCAGGCAAGGCCTCATCCTGTATGTCGTTGATGGAGGTATTAACCGGCATTGGTATTCATCACGAATATCACCAGCAAACCATCCTGATCTTCGAGGTGAACGTTCTGGGCAAAATAATTTCGAGTGCCCGCCACCCGGCAAGGGAACTGAACAGTATTGCTGTAGAGAGGGCCAAATTTTTTGAAATAGCCCCGGATCACAAAATGCTCCGCGTCCCACGGACAATCCGGCGAGAGGGATTTTGCCAGGGTAGCTCCCATCGAACGCATCTCCTCAGGCAAAGGCCCCAGCTTGCCTTCCTCAGTGATTTGGGGATACCAGGCGGAAACCCGCAAATCGGCGCCGTTGAGATGGTCGAGACAAAACGCCTTCATTGCTTCATAGACAATGGGATTCGGGGTGCGAAAGATCGCGTATGTGATGGGCGCTACCGTCGCGAGCCAATCAGCAGCCAGCAGCGCGGTCGATGACATCGTAAGAATACCCGAGCCCTGGTGAGCAGGATCGGTGATTGCGATATGAATCCATAGAATCGGGTGCTTCTCATCGAGCCAGAAAACATTGAGCGCGATGAAGTGGGCCAGTTCATCTCCGGCATATACCAGCACCATACGGTCATAATCTGGGGGCCGCGCACCCTCAGTCTCATAGTACTTTGCCCAGCCCACCCGTCCGGGCACATAGGTGCTCCAGTTCCGCCCGCCACTGGCTTTCACGGAAAGATCGGTAAACTCCTGCGCCAGGAGGTCGCATCTTTCCGCGGTCAAAGCTTTCGGATCGTCAATAACCTCAACGCGATATGTGATGCGGCTTGCCGCCTGTGTTCCTGCCAATTGTGTCATATGTGTGCCACGAAAAGACCGTATCCGAGAAGACCGGACTCAGTAGCGTCCGTCTCTGCCCGAACCAGCTCAAGATCAGATTGAAAATACTCAGGACCTGCGATTTCCTCAATTTGTTCCCGAAGCTTCAACCGTACTTCAATGAAGCGGCGTTGAAGCTGCTTATAAGGTTCGGTCAGGTCTTGGATAAAGATGTTGCGGAATTCAGCGCCGCTCAAGGCGAAGTAATAAGACGCAAATGTTTCTACAGAAGGAGCTGCCCATTCGGTAGTGAGCTGGCGGTAAAGATCAGGATCAATTTCTCCCAGGCGAATCCTTTCCATGAAGGCAATCCGGCCCCCCTCACGCAAAAGCTGCCGGCATAATGGAAAGAACGTCCGTGGGTACAGGTGGCACCATGCACCGAGACCAATTACCACATCGACCGGCCCAATATCCGGGCCAACGTCGAAAATATCACCTTTTATCAGGTGGATCTTGTCGGACAAACCAGCCTGTTGAATGCCGATCTGGGCCTTGGAAAGATGCGATGCCGAAAGATCAACTCCCGTGATCCTGCATCCGAATGTTTTGGCTATATGAATGGCAGGACCACAGCAGCCGCAGCCTACGTCGAGCACGTGGCTGTCAGAGTTGATGCCAGCCCGGCGGGCAAGGGCAACAATCTGGTCCGCGGTATTATCGCTGTACTGGCCTATATACTGCTGGGGACCGAACACTTCCGGGAAAATCAGATCTCGCACACGTTGGCCTTCAGGCAACACATTATCGTAGAGGCGTTTTACGTCTTGGGGAAAATGCCCGGCGTTCGGTTTCATTGACGTACCCGGTTTTGATCGCAAACATAATTAAGATATGCAAAATATCTCTTGCAGAAAGTCATGCGATTCAAAATGAGACCGCATTTTCACACGACAAATTAGGGTTGTCAAATCAATTTACCCAATAACGCAGACGTATTTTCATTTTTTTGGTTAGACTTTTATAGATTGACTCAGGAAGAAGCATGCAACAGAACATCCTGCTTACAGGTCCCGATGATCTTCTGGCGGCAAGTATTGCAGCCCTCGAATTAGGGCATGATAGCGCTCCTTCAATTTACCGGGTACAACCAGCCGATGAAAGACGGACTGCACACTTTCTGCAATTTGTGACCCAGGAGTTTGCGCGCATCGGCCCGCAAAAGAATGTGGAATCTATTCAGCAGGAAATAAGCTCACGCCTGCTTTTCATTGACGGCGGCGCAAAAATGATCGCGCCCCAGTTGCCAAGGGACTTCCAGTCAGGAAAAGTCTGGCATTTCATTCCCTCGCAACGTAATTTCACCGCTCGCGATGGGGATCCCTTCATGCGTTTCCTCACCACTCTTCCCTCCCTGGGAATACGTGAGTTGAACCTTGTAATCACAGCGTATTCAACGGACGGGCATACCGATGATGGATGTTTCCGGATTTCCGAAACCGCTGTAGCTGAACAATGCAGGGCCCTGAATATCGCTTTGCGGATTTTCCGCTGTTCATTGATCGTGGGAACAAGCCCAATCCTGCGCCACGATCATGATTTCCTTCATTTTCTTGACACGCTTTACCGGCTGAAGCTTGAGATCCAGGACCGGGTTCCCGAATACTTCGCTTATGAACCGTTGCGATATCTGGCTCCGCCGGATGCGGAGATCAACCTGATTCGAGCTGAACATGCAACGCAGTTGATAACAGCCATCTCGTGGCAAGAGGACACTCTGAACCACAGCTATGACATTGCAAATCCTGAAAATGTTCCGTTCGCAGACATTTGCGAGCGTATTGAATCGGTCTACAACCTTAGCCTGCAAGTCACCGAAGATCGTCAGGAACTCACTGCTATTGACCTCCTGTTTCAGGAACTGACAGAAAGATTTCACCAGCATCTGGAATCTCCTCAATGTTTCTCATGGGAAGAGGCTCACAAGGCTGCGGGATGGAACAGAGAAACAGTTTTGTTGGATACGCGCGCACAGATTGCGCTGTTGGACGGCATTTACAAGCAGCAGGATGCGGCCCGCTCTGCCCGGGCGGAAAGAATCGCTGCTCTGTCCCTGCAGCCCAGACGCAATATCGATAAAAGTGGATCTCTGCCTTACTTCGCAGCCGGTGAAAACGGTACGCCTGTAGTTATCCTGAATGCTTTGGGCCAGGGACTGTTCTATTGGTATCCATTGATCGATATCCTGATGCAAAAACATAGAGTTTTGATCTGGGAACCACGGGGGACAGTCTCTCCCCCCCAGCCTTTTGGCCTGAAAGAGCAAGTTGAAGATATGCAAGCCATTCTGAAGCAGGAAGAAATCGACTCATGCCATCTGGTTGGTTGGTGTACGGGCCCCAAAGTTGCAGTGGAGTTTTATCTGCGGTCCCCGGCAGCGGTCGAGTCTCTGGTGTTTCTCAACAGCCAGTTCAAATGCTCCGGCACTCCGCGCGAAATGGTAACAGCCTACGAGCGCAACATCGAACCCATGTTTCGAGGACTCGCAAACAACCCCGGCTTGGCCGGTTCGGTCATGAGCGCCCTTCAGCTTAATCTTGGCGGAGACAAATTCGACCTCTCAAAGCAGGACGATAGCCAAAAACTTGCCGTTGAGGTGCTTTCCCGCATCAACCAGAATTTGAAAGCGCACGTGCTATTGCCCTATCAAAGCGAAGCTACTACGCTGAATTATGCCCGGCAGGTGGTTGATTTCTGGTCCTATGACACGCTTGCAAAAGCGTCCCAGGTCCAGGTCCCTGTACGGTTGATCACAACCGAATATGACAAGATAGCCGCGCCTGTCATGTCAAAGCATGCAGTCAAGGCATTTCCTCAAGGCTCGCTTGTGGAGATCAAGGGCGCAAGCCATTATTGCCTCTTTGATCGCCCGGAGCTTGTTACCGGGCTGATGGAAGATTTCTTTGAAAATTCCGCTATGGCAAAGGATAAGGAAGATAAGGAAAAAGGGTAAGGAACTCGAGAGCGGCACAAAAGATCAGTGCCAACGAGTTCCTTAGCGCCGGAATGAACTTGGGGTTCCTTTATGACTGTGAATGTGCGGCAACCGCCAGATCAAGGACTTTGTTATCGGCTTCATCGGCGTCCGCGAAAAATGATTCTCCTTCACGAATAACTTCAATTTCCTCATTCGACCGGATCAGGTACTCAGGCGGCATGGCCTGGCCAAGGAACCGGGTAATCATGGCATAGCAATAACTGCCGGCATAATGGAGTTTCAGCCAGTCGCCAGGCTCAACACGCTGCAACTGCACTTTCCGCCCAATAAAATCGCGAGAATAGGTTGTGCTGCCAACGATGTCCACCGGCTTGTCGAACTCTCCCACGGCTGAACTGCGCAATACACTCACGGGATTATAGTCTTCATAAAACATGGCGCGCGGTATCAAGGTGGCGCTGGCATTCAGGCAAACCAGATAGCGGTCTGGCCTTTCTTTTACATCGGTGACCTGGGCGCAGAAAAACGCAGTGTTGCCGAATACCGCCCGGCCGGGCTCCAGAACGAGATGGATGGAGCGGCCGCGCTTCCTGGAATAATTCTCCAGACGTTCCGAGACAGCGTGCCTGTATTGTTCAAAATCGAACTGCTCTTCCCGAATCGGGAAACCGCCCCCAAGGTCTACGAATTCCAGATCGTCAAAATGATCGGAGAGGGCCAGCGTTTTATCCACCCCAGCCAGCAGGTCGTCCAGTGACGTGACATCGGTTCCCAGATACACATGGGTCCCTATCAGCTTCAGATCATATTTCCGGGCGATAGCAAAAGCTTCCGCCAATTCAGACTCCAGCATGCCGATGCGGCTCTCCGCCCCAATAAACACATTGTTTTTTGACTTTTCATCTATATTGAGGCGTATTCCCAGAGAAGCGCCGCGATTATGCTGGCCATACATTTCCAATTGTCCCCTGGAGTCGATGTTCACGCGTACGCCCAATTTCGCAAGCAACCGCATGGTCGGCGCACTGATTCCGGTGCTTGCAAAAACAATCTGCTCCGGCTTGAAATCCAGTGACAAACCCAGTTCCAGATGCTTTCTGGAATTCACAAAGAGCCCAAAACCCTGTTTTCTCAGCATGGAGAGCAGCACAGGGTTGTCATTTGCCATGGATGCAAAATGCACGCTGGCATTGGCGTACGGTATGGATCTAAACCGCTCGATGTTATGTTTAATGAGTTTTTCCTCATAAACATAAAAGGCAGAATCACCCAGGTGTTCGCGACTGTTTGTAAGGCGCTCCATTGACATAGATAGTCCCCACTTCTCCATGCTGGATTTAGGTTAGAAGTTGACCGGAATCGACAGACCGCGCGATTAACAACATGCCCATGAAAGGCCCGCCTACTCTAACATAAAGAAACTCCGGTTATTAAAAATATTCAATACTAAGCGGGTATTAGGGTGTGAATCGAAGTGAACCTGCCGCTCATTTAAGACTCCCTGAGCAGAAAAATGTGTTTCATATTGGGCCTTAAGCCTGGGGCTTTAGTTTAGACTGAGGGCCGTACGCTCGTTGCTGGGTCTTCTTCTGCTTCGCCTGACAGCAATCGCTCGATATTTTTATATAGTATCCATGACTTTTCCCGCTTGCTTAGCTCGGAAAAAGGGCCTGGCTGCTTAAGTACCATCTCAGCAAAGCGGCCCTGGTCCCCCTGCAAACGGAAGACAGGCCAGTCAGTCGCAAATAATACCTTATGGTTGATGCCTTGTGACACTGTTTTTCTCAGCGCTATCACATCATCTTGAGGTAGAGTCTGGAAGGCGCTGATATCTAGAAAAATATTGGGACGAAAGCGACACATCATTGCGCATTCTTCCGTAAAATTTACAGAACCGTGTGCCAAAATGAAATTAACTGTCGGAAATTTCAGTGCAGCTTCATCGAGCAGAAAAGGAGATGCATGCCCGAACGAGAGGGTGGGCGTGGTAGGGCCGATGTGCACCACCACCGGGGCCCGGTATTGGGCACAAAGTTCATAGAAAGGGAACAACGCGGGGTCGCTCGGACTAAATCCACAGGGCGGGTAAATTTTAAAACCACGAAACCCATATTGGGAAAGCGAGCGCTCAAACAGCGCAATACCGTCCTTGCCCCAACGCGGATCGACGCCTCCAAAAACCTCAAATTTTCCCGGATGACGGGCCAAAACCTCTCGATGCTTTTGAAAAGATTCCTCGATGGTCAAGGAACAGTCCTTCATCGCGTAGGTAAAATCAGCGATCAACAGGACGCTTTTTGAAATGCCTGCGGCCGTCATTTCAGCAACCAACTCATCGCAGAGCGGGTCCTGCATTTTTTGGTAGTACATTCCTGCAAGCTGGCTGGCATTGACTTTCATCCCCTGGGCCGTAAGCACGGACCTCATATTGGCAACCGCTCCCGCCACAAAGGATTTGGGAATATGTTCCAGCGAGGCAATGTGACAATGTGAATCAACAATCCTGGAAGGCGTCTGGGGCGAGGCTCCTTCGGCTTTGGCGGATTCAGGCATAATTGGCGGCTTACAGCCTCAATTGACTCATGCAATCAAGCTTGCAGATTGAACATCTTCATACAGATACCACGGCTGACAATATAAATCACTATCTACGCCAGTTGAAGACAGCCGCCCGTCCATAAAAAAACAAAAATTCAACGAATAAAGTGCGCCATTTGCAGTGGCTGAAATGATAAGATGCTGCCCGCAAATCGTTAGTCGGTAGGAAACTCTGATCGAATAGATCGGACTTACATTTTTTTAGGAACCCGCCGAATAATTACGGTTTCTTTTTGACAAAATCGCCCGAGTGGATAGGTCGTACGATCACGATGAATACAAAGGGCCATGTCATTTTACTCGGAGGCATTGGCGGAGACTGCCATAGCGTAGGTCTTGCCATCCTGCGCCGGTCACTGATCGCAGACGGCTACCAGGTTAAGTTTCTTGGCAACCAGAATGTGCTTGAGGATTTCTTCCAGCTGGCTGGATTGTGCAATGCAGTAATGATCTCCAGCCTGGATGGGCACGCCCGCTACTATTTGCAGAGATTTCACGACCTGCTTGCAAAATATAAGCCAAATTCCACCCTCTGGTACCTAGGTGGAAACCTGGCGATCGATGATGCCTTCGGCTGTGAGCAGATGTTCCGCCAAGTAGGGTTCCACCGGGTCTTTGTAAAGTTTATCGATCTGCGTACGGTCCTTGAGACCCTTAAGGCGGATCTTTACGGCGTCCCGGTTGCTCCTGAAGTCCCGGCATTGTGGAACGGCAATTCCCACGAAACACAAACTGCTTCAGCCAATATCAGCGAAGACTTGCTGCCTCTTGAGACTTTCTACCAACAGCGTGAGGAAATACTAGGGAAATGGCCCACAGGCCAGGAAGCTCGCAATCTGCATAGCAATGGGGTTTACCTGAGCAAAGTGCCCCAATATTCACGTGAGCAACTTGCCGTGAATCAGGGCTTACGCAAAACCCTGATCCAGCCAAGGTGCGGCGTGGCCTCAGTAAACGACCAGATCCGTCTCTTTCAGATATACAAGTCCGTAGGTGCGGATACCCTTTCCTATCAGGTGGATTCCCTCACGCGCAACAACGACTACCCGGGTGCCGCCGAAGCCATCCGTGAGAGTGAAGCCAGCGGAGTGCCTACCGTCAACGGTTTTCCCGTGGTGAATCACGGTGTGTCATCGTTGCGTCGTGTGATGGCGGAAACTCGCGTGCCATTGCAAACCCGCCATAGCACGCGCTGCCCGGAGCTTTTGGCGGAGATTTCCTATGCGGGAGGAGTATCGGCGTTCGAAGGCGGGGCCATTTGCTACAACATCCCTTATTACAAGAATTATCCTCTGGCCGAATCCATTGCCCGCTGGCAGTACGTTGATCGTCTGACTTCGCTCTATTACGAACAGTTTGGCCTTGTTCTTGACCGTGAGTTTTTTGGAGTTCTGACCGGGACGCTGGTGCCTCCATGTATCGCCATTACCACCAATATTCTGGAATCCATCCTGGCGGCGCGCCAAGGGGTCAAATGCATCAGCGTCGGCTATGCGGAACAGGGCAACCGCTGGCAGGACATTGCGGCCATCCGTGTGATGAGGGAGAAAACAGTCAATACCCTGCGCAATCTGGGTTACGCAAACATACAAGTGAATGCCATATTCCATCAATACATGGCGGCATTTCCCACGGAGCACAAACGCGCCGAGGAACTGGTTTTGCAATCGGCGGTAACGGCTGCCATGTCCGGGGCCACTCGTCTGCTGGTAAAGACCTCGGTTGAAGCATTTCGCATTCCGACTGTACAGGACAACAGCCACGCCATCCAACTGGTGCGCCAGGGACTGCACATCGGCGATGAACTGATGCCGAATGAGCCGGCAATTGAAGCGGAATGCGCCATACTGCGCCAGGAAGTGGATCAATTGCTGGAAGGAGTGGTTCTGGCCGGCTCCGGCAGTATCGCCAAAGGTATTATTCGCGCTTTTGAGCGTGGTCTTCTTGAAGTTCCATTTGCCCCCAGCGTGTATAACCGGGGCGAGGTCATGACCGCCCGGGATGAAACTGGCGCGGTGCGCTTTCTTTCTGTAGGAAAATTGCCATTCAGCCGGGAGATTGTCGAGTGGCACAGTTTTCAGCTAAGCCGTCGCCGCATGTCCGAAGGACAATTAGGTGAAAATAACGATTATCTTCTGGTTGAAAAAGATATAATGCAGCTCCCGCGCGGTGAATACCGGTCCTGGCCTCTTTCCGCCTAGCCTCTCAAGCAGATTAGACCAGAGCCGTGCAACCGACCTGCGCCGCGTCAGGGAGAAGGCCGGCAGATAGAGCGTTTGCCTGATACGGCTCAACTGCGCTGGTAAGGTAAACTGAGCATCCGCCATATGATCGCTGAGTTGCTCGGTTCCTTGCTGAAGCCACGGCGGCCATGTTGACGGTGGTCCCCTTTCTTGAGGTCCTGACGAGATGAAGAACACGGAACGGCGTGAAATATGGGGCATTCTGGGAGGCATGGGACCGCTCGCCTCAGCGGAATTTGTGCACACGATCTACCAGGAAACGATCAGCGGCACTGACCAGAATTCCCCAACGGTGATTCTTCTTTCCAATCCTGCCATTCCCGACCGGACAGAGTATTTGCTGACCGGCCAGGAAAACGCCCTGCTGGAGGTATTTTCAAACAGCATAGGTCAATTGATTGCGGCGGGGGCCACCAGAATCGTGATCGCCTGCTTTACCATCCATCTGTTGGTCCCCCGGCTGCCGGAAAGCTGGCAGAAGAAAATCATCTCCCTCGTAGATCTGGCAATGGAGTCCGTGCTCCAGAGCAAGCGCAAGCATCTTCTTCTCTGCTCTATTGGAACGAAAAAAATGGGGCTGTTTCAGCGCCATCCGTTATGGCAGAAAGCCAAGGACCTGATCGTCGTTCCTGACGATGACGATCAAGCGCTGATTCACAAGATGATTTATGAGATCAAGAACAATCAGCAGGGCATCCACTACATAAATTTCACGGAGAGCCTGCTGGTAAAATATGAAGTGGATTCATACCTGGCCGGTTGCAGCGAAATACATATTCTTGCCAAACACCATGAACGCATCACAGGACGTGACCGGCGCGCATTCTGCATTGATCCTTTGAGCGAAATTGTGTCTTCGATGGCGCCCCTAGCAGCAGGGGCAATTTCTTAGATTTGTTATGAGCAGCGCAACCACAGAGCAGAGATTAACGGGAACTGGCCGGCCGTTGTTCGTGCATGAGATGTTTTGTCAGATGGCCCGGCAAACCCCTCATGCTCCGGCCATAGAAGGTCCGCGAGGACACGTGCGCTACGGAGAGCTGGATCGAAGCTCAAGCCATGTTGCTGCTCTGCTTGTTTCCATGGGGATCCATAAAGGGGACCTGGTCGGCATTTTTACGCACGACCGGCAATTCATGATTGAATGCGTGCTGGGCATTCTGAAAGCTGGCGCCGCCTTTGTTCCTCTCTCGCCACGCATTCCCGCAGACCGTCTGGATTCCATGCTGGTGGAGTGTATCCCAAAGTGGGCCATCGTTACCGATGACCTGAGAGAGCGCTTCTCTTCCCTGCCGGTAAGCAGATCCATCCGCACACTCTCCCTGTCTCCGGAAATAAATAGCGACGCCGAAACAGACTTCGTGCCCGTGGAGAGGGATGGAGATGACCTGAGTTATATCTTCTTCACCTCCGGATCCACCGGAAAACCTAAAGGAATAGCGGGACGGCTCAAGGGAGTTGACCACTTCATTCGGTGGCAGCAAGAAACCTGCCGGCTGGGGCCGGAAAGCCGGGTAAGCCAATTGATGTCTCCCATGTTTGACGCTTTTCTGCGGGACATGTTTGCGCCTCTGTGCAGCGGCGGAACCGTGTGCATCCCGCCGGATCACGACATTCTGCTGGATGGAGCCAAGCTGGCGCGATGGCTCGATGAACAGCGAATCACTCTGACCCACATGGTGCCATCGGTTTTTCGCTTGATGATCGGCCATTGTGAACAGGCCACGCGCCTTCAGCATCTTCAATACGTATTGCTTGCCGGAGAACCCCTTCTGCCGGCGGATGTCAAGGCCTGGTATGAAGTTGTAGGCAAACAGGGCGGACGCCTGATAAACATGTATGGCACATCGGAAACCACGATGGCGAAATTTGCTTATATGGTCCAGGAAGAAGACCAGTTCAGGTCAAGCATTCCCGCCGGTAAACCTATTAAAGGGACCAAGGCCCTGGTGCTCGATGAAGAAGGCAGGGTTTGTCCACCGGGTCTTGTAGGAGAAATCTACATCCGTACTCCCTACCGTTCCCTGGGCTATTACCAACGGCCTGACCTGACCCAGGAAGTCTTCGTCCCCAATCCATTCGGCAAGGACCCGCTCGATGTTGTGCACAAAACCGGAGATCTGGGGCGGGTGCTTGAAGATGGAAATTTCGAAGTCATAGGCCGCCGCGACAATCAGATTAAAATTCGTGGCCAGCGCGTGGAACTTGGAGAGATCGAAGCAGCGTTGAGCGAGTGTCCCGGCGTGGCCCAGGCCGCAGTTATCGCCAGGGAAATCGGCAACGGTGAAAAGCGTCTGGTTGCCTGGCTTGTTCCCAGGTCTGGCACGCAATTGGATCCAAACGAACTGCGCGCCTTATTGAAAAAAAGATTGATGGAATACATGGTTCCAACCCAGTGGGGACTGCTGGAAACACTGCCTTTGACCTCCAATGGGAAAGTCGATCGCGAGGCGCTTCAGCAGATGGAGCCCAAATTGGGGCGATGGACGCGTGGCAGCCGCGAAGCGCGGAACCCCGCGGAAGACATGCTGTGCGGTATCTGGGAAGAGGTGCTCAACGTTCGTCCCATTGGTGTGCAGGATAACTTCTTTGAGTTGGGCGGCCATTCTCTCCTTGCCACGCAGGTTATCTCGCGAATTCAGGCAGTTTTTTCTGTGGAATTACCGATCCAGGCTGTCTTTGAGGCCCCGACAGTGCTGGCAATGTCGCAACGCATTGAGCAGATGAAACAAAGCGGGGCGGTGCTGAAGATTCCGCCCATACGCCGGGTAAAGCGTGAAGGCGCAGCTCCACTGTCTTATGCACAGCAGCGTTTGTGGTTCATCGATCAATTAGATCCGGACCAGGCGACGTATAACATTCCTGCCGCAGTTCGGATAACAGGGCGGCTGGATGTCCAAGCGCTGCAAAAATCTTTGGCGGAAGTTGTCAACCGCCATGAATCTCTGCGGACCCATTTCCATGCCGTTGGCGGACAGCCGCAACAGATCATTGAAGCAAACGTTGCCATGGAATTGCAGAGTTTTGATCTGTCTGTCCTGGGCCCGCAGGAACGTGAGACAGAGGCGCAAAGGCTGGCTTATGAGGAAGCGCATACGCCCTTTGACCTCCAGCACGCACCGTTACTTCGTATTCGTTTGCTGAAGCTTGCTGCAGAAGATCATGTGCTCGCCATGACGATGCACCACATTGTGTCGGATGCATGGTCCGTGTCCATTCTTATCAGGGAAATTTCAGAGCTTTATCGTGCCTCCATCGCCGGCCGTCCTTCTCCTTTGCCGGAATTACCGATTCAGTATTCCGATTACAGCATTTGGCAAAGAGAATGGCTGAAGGACGATGTTTTAACGCAACAACTCGATTACTGGAAGAAACAGCTTGCCGACGCAATTCCCCTGGAACTACCGTCCGACCATCCAAGGCCAGCGGCAAGGACATATCGGGGGGCCACCGTTCCATTCAGCATCCCTTTGCATTTAACGGAAAAACTTAAGGAACTGAGCAGGAAAAACGGCGCCACTGTGTACATGTCCCTGCTGGCTATATTTCAGACATTATTCTTTCGTTACACTGGCCAGCACGATATCTCAGTAGGAACGCCTATTGCCGGCCGCAGACAACCGGAAACTGAAGGCCTGATCGGCTTCTTTATCAATACTTTGGTCATGCGTTCTGATCTTTCCGGCGACCCGGATTTTCTGGCTTTGCTGCAACGCGTGAAGCGCGTTACGCTGGAAGCCTTTGCGCATCAGGACCTCCCATTTGAGAAGCTGGTGGAAGCGTTGCAACCGGACCGTCATCTGAGCCGCGCTCCCCTGTTCCAGGTTGCTTTTGCTGTGCAGAACGTTCCGCCTTCCGCATTGGATTTTGGAGAAGCCAAGCTGGCTCCTGTAGCGGTTGATAGTGGAACGGCAAAATTCGATCTCTGGATGCCTTTGGTGGAAACACCCAAGGGGCTGCAAGGCGTTATTCAGTACAGCACGGATCTTTTCGAGGCCGGAACCATCAACCGGATGATCGGCCATATTCATCATCTGTTGGCTGCGGCCATGAGTTCGCCGGGCCCCATTTCCACCTTGTCATTATTAAGCGCTGCTGAGCGCCGCCAATTGCTGGAGGAATTCAGACCAGGCGAGCATCACCAGTGCCTGCACCAATTATTTGCGTATCATGCGCGCCGAACGCCGGAGGCCATGGCTGTAGTCTGGCGAGGACACGAACTCCGTTATGCCGAACTGGACGCCCAGTCGAACCGCCTGGCCCGCTATTTACAGATGCAAGGCGTGCAACCGGAAACCTGCATCGGCATCGCCATAGAACGCTCTCCGGAAATGATCATCGCGCAACTCGGAGTTCTCAAGTCCGGAGCGGCCTACGTCATGCTCGACCTCGCCCATCCTCCGGCGCGGCTTGCGTATATGATCAAGGACGCGAAAATGAAGCTCCTCCTGACCAAAAGCAACTTCAAGGAGCAATTCGCGCAATATGATCCGCGAATCCTGTGTCTGGATTCCGACTGGGATGCAGTCGCTGCTCAGGATGATACCCCGGTTGAATCACTGACTGTGCCGGAAACCCTGGCATTTGTGATCTATACCTCAGGATCTTCAGGCACTCCCAAGGGCAGCATGATCACGCACCGGGCAGTTGCGGGAATGATTTTGCATTCCGACACGGTGCGGTTGCAGAGTACCGACCGTGTCGCCCAGATAAACAACGCTTCTTTTGACGTTTCCACCTTTGATATTTACGGAGCATTGCTGAACGGCGCCTGCATGGTGATCTTTGATAAAGAGACCGTCCTCGGCCCTGGCGATCTCGCCCGCGGGTTTGTCGACGAAGGAATCACCGCAGTTTTCATTGCCACCCCGGTTTTTAATCAGTTGGCGGCAACTGACCCCAACTGTTTCTCCGCTTTCCGGTATGTGGTATTTGGCGGAGAAGCCGCCGACGTTCAGGCGGTGCGCCGGGTTTTACAGGGGACTCCGCCGCAAAATCTTCTCAATGGTTATGGACCGACTGAAACGACTACCTATGTCACTTCTTTCCGTGTCTCCAGCCTTCCGCCGGGGGCTCACAATGTTCCGATTGGAAAGCCGATTTCAACCGCAGAAGTTTTAGTTCTGGACAATTCCATGGAACTGGCGCCTGTCAACGTTTTTGGTGAACTCTATATTGGCGGCAGCGCCCTGGCTCGCGGATATATCAATCGACCAGATCTCACGGCTGAACGCTTTGTGCCTCATCCTTACAGTGCAAAAGCTGGCGAGCGTCTTTACCGCACAGGAGACCATGTGCGCTGGCTGGCAGACGGGAACCTGGAATACAGGGGACGAATTGATTCGCAGGTGAAAATCCGCGGCTACCGCATTGAACTCGGCGAAATTGAGGTCGCTCTGAACGAGCAGCCAGGCGTCAGGCAGGCAGCAGTTGCCGTTCGCGAAGACCAGCCCGGCGTGAAACGGATTGTTGCCTATATCATGGGTGGAGAAGATACGAAAATAGAAGAATTGCGCGAAGCTTTGAAACGCAGGCTCCCCGACTACATGGTTCCCTCCGCATTTGTGCTGCTCGAGGCGCTGCCGCTCACGCCCCATGGGAAGCTGGACCACAAGGCCCTTCCAGCGCCCGACCGCGGACCTGGACAAGAATACGTGGCGCCACGAAATAAAACAGAAGAAAGCATGGCTAAGATTTGGGCCGAGGTTCTAGGTCTGCCGCAGGTCGGAGTTGAGGACAACTTCTTTGAACTGGGCGGTCACTCTTTACTCGCCACCCAAGTCATTTCCCGGGCACAGGACGTCTTCCAGACAAATCTCCCTGTGCGCCGGTTATTTGAAATTCCGACTATCTCAGGATTGGCGAAATTGATTGAGGGCCTGTCTGAAACACAAACCACCGGGAATGCGCCTCCTCCGGTCTTACCTGTGATAAGACGCCTCAATCGTGCCGCGGCTACGACTTCCGGCACTCAGGATTAATCGGGCGCAATACGTGTAGAAAGAAGAAGCATGACATCCTCCTCCGCCAACAGTCCCGCGACTATGGCAGCCGTCAAAACGGTTTTCCATTTTCCTGCTTCCTATGCCCAGCAGAGACTGTGGTTCATCGATCAGATGTCGCCCGGAGGAGCCGCCTACAACATGCCTGTTGCAGTACGCATTGAGGGTCCGCTCAATGTGGATGCTTTGCGCAGGAGCTTCTGGGAAATCGCCCGGCGGCATGAATCGCTGCGCACCACTTTCTCTATGATCAACGGTGAACTCCAGCAAATGATTGCTGAGGAGATCCCGCTGGAACTTCCCCTTGAGGACCTGCGCATTCCATCTTCTGAAAATTGGGAAGCTCAGGCCAGATTACATGTGCAGAAAGAAGCATGGCAGCCTTTTGATCTGGCTCAGGGGCCGCTCATTCGCGTGAGATTGTTGCGGTTGCATGAGCAGGACCACTTGCTTGTGGTGACGATGCACCACATCATTTCGGATGGCTGGTCATTCGGAATTCTGATACGCGAGCTGTCTGCGCTCTACGACGCATTCAGCACCGGGCGCCCATCTCCATTGCCCGAATTGGCGATTCAATACGCTGATTACAGCGCGTGGCAGCACGAGTGGCTGCGTGGTGAAGTTCTGGAACAGCAAGTCAACTACTGGAAGCAGCAACTCGCTGGAGTAGAACCTCTCTACCTGCCTGTAGACCATCCCCGGCCTGCCGTGATGAGTTACCGCGGGGCAGGTGAAGCACTCTCCATTCCCACAGAAATCACGGGAAAGCTCCGGAAGCTGGGCCAGGGGCAGGACGCAACCTTATATATGACGCTGCTGGCGGCATTCCAGGTCTTGTTATTTCGTTACAGCGGACAGCACGATATTGCCGTGGGATCACCGGTGGCCGGACGCCAGCGCCCCGAGATGGAACCACTGATCGGGTTCTTCATTAACACTTTGGTGCTGCGGACACGGATTTCCGGCGAGTTGAACTTCACCCAGCTGCTGAAACAAGTGCGAGAGACTACATTACAGGCGTATGCTCATCAGGATGTCCCCTTCGAAA